>NZ_JBITFD010000007.1:53510-321409 GCF_044455765.1 Micromonospora sp. NPDC051141 | reverse complement strand
CCCCCCCCCCCCCCCCCCCCCCCCCCCCCCCCCCCCCCCCCCCCCCCCCCCCCCCCCCCCCCCCCCCCCCCCCCCCCCCCCCCCCCCCCCCCCCCACCGCCGTCCCCCACCCCCACCCCCACCCACGGCGCGTTGATCAAGGAGTTTGCGTCGAGATAGCGCCGCGCGGCGACGCAAACTCCTTGATCAACGAGTGGGGAGGGGAGGGGTGGGGAGAGGGGGGTCTGTCATGCTGGGGCGGTGAGTGCGACGTGGCGTCATCTGCCCGCCTCGGCCCGCGAGATCGCCGTGAGCGCCACGGACGCGGTCGACGCGGCCCGGGAGCGGGACGCGGAGGCGTACCGGCCGGCGGTGGAGCGGCTCGCCGCCGCCGACCGGGCCGGGCTGGTGCTCGGCGGCGCGGTGCGGCTGCTGCTGGAGGAGGGGCATCCGGACGGGCTGGACGGCGACGACGTACGCCAGGTGCTGGAGCGTTGCGTCCGGTCGGCCGCGACGTGGTGGCCCGAGGTCGACCCGCACGTGCTGCTGGTGCTGCTGGCCGGCGCGCTCGGCGTCTACGACCCGGGCGACGACGACAGCCCGCCCGACCCGGCGACGGTCGCCCGGCACGCCCCGCTGCTCGTCGCCGACCTGCTGGCGGTCACCGGACGCCCGTTCGCCGACTACCTGAGCGCGGCGTTCGCCGAGGTGGCCCGCACCGAGCTGCACGACTGACGGGGCGGGGCGGACGATCCCCGTCCACCCCGCCCCGCTCCCACCAATCAGGCGGTGCCGGCGACCTCGAACGAGTACCAGTTGGCGTACTCGCTGAACGTGCCGTCGGCCTTGACCGCGAAGACCGTCAGGGTGATCCACCCGCTGGTCTGCGGCGTCCACGTCACGGTCGCCCGACCGTCACCGTCGGCGGTCACGTCGGTGAACTCGCCGTCGTCGCCGAACGCGTACCGGTAGGTCGCCACGTCCGTCCACCCGGGCGGCGGCGAGAAGGTGAAGGTGCCCGGCACCCCGACCCCGCCCACCGGGCTTCCGTCGGCCGGCTGTCCGTAGACGTCCGACCGCACGCCCGGCCACGGGTCGAAGTAGGCCCACCAGGAACGCTCCTCCGAGACGAACCCGTTGGCGCTGCGGCTGCGCACAGTGACCCGGTAGCCGTTCGGATGGGTGGCCCGGAAGCTGAAGTAGGCGACGCCGTCCTCGTCGGCCCGTCGAGTCTCCGGCGGGTCGTTGTTCAGAGTGATCTCGTACTCTTCCACCCCGGTGAGGCCAGCCGCCGGGGTGAGCCTCAGCAGCACGTCCTTGTTCCACTCCGGCGGTCCGTCCGGCGTCTCCACCTGCGGTGCCGACGACGGCACGTACACCTGGTAGACCACCGGCGTGGAGACGTTGCCGGCGAGGTCGATCGAGCGCACGGTGAGCCGCTGCGGGCCGGCGCTGTTCGGACTGAGGGTCACCGTCGCCGTGCCGCCTGGTGAGTCGGCCCGCACCGTACCGGGATAGCTCAGCGGGTCGGGGCAGACCAGTTGGCCGAGGTCACCGCTCCACTCGCAGACGTTGACCCCGAGGTCCCCCCAGCCGTACTGGAAGCCCGCCACGTCCTTCTTGCCGTTGCCGGAGAACGTGAAGACACCCGGCTCGCCGGCCGGCACCCACTGGCCGGTCTCCGCGGAGGGGTAGTTCGACGACGTCACCGTCGGTGCCGTCGGCGCGGTGGCGTCATAGCTGAAGTAGCACTTCTTCGACCAGGCGGACGTGTCCGCGCCGTCGCCGACACGTGCCTGCCAGACGTACGAGGTGCCGTCGGCCAGCGCGTCGGCAGGCAGTTGGACCGTGTTCGCCCGGCCCGAGATGCCGTGCTCGCCGCTCAGCTCCCGCCGCTGCTCCGGGTGACCCACCGGCCAGAACGCCACGTCGGTACGCAGGTTGCGCTGGTCCCACTCGTCGGCGTCGGAGCCGACCGCCTGGAGCACGTGGGCGAAGGAGCCGATCTTCGGGTACGGCCGCAACTGGGTGCAGGCGAAGCCGCCGTTGTAGAGGCGCGTGTTGTCGACCGTGGGCAACGAGTTGTACTGCACGCTGAGCTGGACCTGCTTGTACCAGTTCAGCTCACGCGCGTACGCCGGGTCCGACTCGTACTGCTCCGGGACCCGAAGCAGGAAGGTGATCCGCCGCTGCTTCTGCGCCACCGCCTCCTGGACGGCGGCGCCCACGTCGAAGGAGATGCTGGCCCGGGGGCAGTACTCCGGCGTCAGGATCTCGTCGAGCTTGCCGATCGGCTCCGGCTGCCGGTTCCAGGTGGGGGTGGAGCCCACCTGCTTCGTACGCCAGATCTCGATCGCCCGCTTCGTGCAGTCCGCGGCGGTCTGCTCCTGGATGAAGACCGTTCCGCCGTAGATCTTCCGACCGCCCTCGAACTGGGACAGGTCGAAGGTGGCGTAGATCCGCGAGGTGTGCGACGTTCCGGCGTCGTCGACCCGGGTGCCGAGCGGCATGTTGACGCCCTCGGCCCAGTTGTACGCCTTCGCGGGGGTGGCCGAGTCGACCCAGCCGCCCTGCACCTGGGGTGGGGTGGTGTAGTGCGGCGCCGCCACGGCGGCGCCGTCGGTGGTGACGACCGTCAGCCCGGTGACCCCCAGGGTCAACCCGAGCAGGCCGATGAGGCCACGATGTGGCCTGGCACTGAACACAGTGGATGTCCTCCCGTTGCCGTCCGGGCGCCCGCCCGGACAGTTGCGGGCATCAAACCGTTCCCATTCAGGGCAGGCAACGGCCTTTCGGCCGATCACCGGACGCGGGGGAGACGGAATTCCGACGCGGTCACGGGCTCGCGGCCAGGAAGACGAACGCGGCGAGCAGCACCAGGTGCACCCCGCCCTGGAGCACGGTGGCCCGCCCCGGCACCACGGTGAGCACGGCGGTCACTGCGGTCAGCGCCAGCAGCGTCATCTGGGTCCCGCCCAGCCCCAGCAGCAGCGGGCCGTCCAGCCAGATCGAGGCGATCGCGATGGCCGGGATGGTCAGGCCGATGCTGGCCATCGCCGAGCCGAGCGCCAGGTTCAGGCTGATCTGCACGCGGTCCCGGCGGGCCGCCCGCGCGGCGGCCAGCGTCTCCGGCGCCAGCACCAGCAGCGCGATGACCACGCCGACGAACGCCTGCGGCAGGTTGGCCGCCTGGACTGCGGACTCGATCGCCGGGGAGATGGTCTTCGCGTCACCGACCACCGCGACCAGCGCCACCACCAGCAGCGCCAGGCTGGCCAGCGCGGTACGTGTGGACGGCGGCTCGGCGTGCCCGTCGCCGTCGGTGTCCTCCGCCAGGATGCTGCCCTCCTGGGTGACCGGAAGGAAGTAGTCGCGGTGCCGACCGGTCTGCACCATCACGAACAGCAGGTAGAGCGCGAGCGAGGCGACCGCCGCGAAGGCGAGCTGACCGGGGGAGAACTCCGGACCGGGCCGGCTGGTGGTGAACGTGGGCACCACCAGGCTGAGCGTGGCGAGCGTCGCCACGGTGGCCAGCGCCCCGCCGGTGCCCTCCGGGTTGAACACCGCCACCTGCCGGCGTAGCGCGCCGAGCAAGAGCGACAGGCCGAGGATGCCGTTACAAGTGATCATCACGGCGGCGAAGACGGTGTCCCGGGCGAGCGCCTGTGTCTTGTCCCCACCGCTGATCATCAGCGTGACGATCAGGCCGACCTCGATCACGGTGACCGCGACCGCCAGCACCAGCGAGCCGTACGGCTCGCCCACCTTGTGCGCCACCACCTCGGCGTGGTGGACGGCGGCCAGCACCGCGGCGGCGAGCAGGGCGGCCACCACGAAGATCAGCACGCCGGGCAGCTCCCGCCCCCAGGTGAAGACGAGCAGGAGCACGGCGAGCACGGGTACGACGGTGGTCCAATCGGTCAGGCGGGATCGGATCATCGCTGGCATGCGTCTACCTTGCCAGGTGAATCGGCCAGCCGCCCGTAGCCGGGAGATCGTCCCGGTCTGGTGTGACGGGTCTGACCGCGGTACGCCGCTCGTCGGTCGTCCTCAGCCTGTGCCGTCCCGGCCGGCTGGCCGCCGACGGATCCCGGCCGGCGTGATGCGTCGTCCACGGTCAGGGCGTGGGCGGTCTTGGCCGCGTCGTGGGAGTCTCGTGGTCCCCCTGGCCGCCGCCGTTGACGCTGGTGCTGTCGTCCCTGTTCCCGCTGGTCCGCATGTCGTCGATGGCCCGCTGACGGTTGGCCGCAATCGTTCGGGTGAGCCGATGCTCGTCGCCGAGAAATCGCAGGCCGTCGGCCAGCGCCTGGTCGTACAGGGCGATGGCTTCGGTGGTCAGCCCCGCTGATTCGTAGCTTCCGGCCAGGTTGTTGGCCGACGCCAGAGTGTTCGGGTGGTCGTCGCCGAGGACGCGCCGGCAGTCGGCCAGCACCTGTGCGAGCAGGGTGATCGCCTCGGTGATTCGCCCCACCGTTCGGTAGGCGCCGGCCAGGTTGTTGGCCGACGCCAGGCTGTGCGGGTGGTCGTCGCCGAGGACGCGCCGGCAGTCGGCCAGCACCTGCTCGAACAGGGTGATCGCCTCGGTGATTCGCCCCGCTGTCTTGTAGGCGCCGGCCAGGTTGTTGATGGAGGTCAGGGTGTGCGGGTGGTCGTCGCCGAGGATCCGCCGGCAGTCGGCGAGCACCTGCTCGTACAGCGTCGTGGCTTCGGTGGTCAGCCCCGCTGACTCGTAGGCGCAGGCCAGGTTGTTGACCGAGTTCAGGGTGTGCGGGTGGTCGTCGCCGAGGGTTCGTCGACGGTCCGCGAGCACCTGCTGGTACAGGTCGATCGCCTCGGCGGTCCGCCCCACCGAGTCGTAGGTGTACGCCAGATTGTTGATCGAGGACAGGGTGCGCGGGTGGTCGTCGCCGAGGATCCGCCGACGATCTGTCAGCACCTGCTCATACAGGGTGATGGCTTCGGCGGCCCGCCCCGCCGACTCGTAGGCGCCAGCCAGGTTGTGGATCGAGGACAGGGTGTCCGGGTGGTCGTCGCCGAGGGTTCGTCGATGATCCGCCAGCACGTGCTCATAGAGGGTGATCGCCTTGGTGACCCACCCGGCCGACTCGTAGGCTCCGGCCAGGTTGCTGGCCGAGGTCAGGGTGTTCGGATGGTCGTCGCCGAGGACCCGTCGACAGTCGGCCAGCACCTGTTCGAACAAGCGGATCGCTTCGGTGACCCGCCCCACTGCCGTGTAGACGCTGGCCAGGTTGTGGACCGAGGACAGGGTGTCCGGATGGTCGTCGCCGAGGATCCGCCGACGGTCGGCCAGCACCCGTTCGAATTGGCTGATGGCCGCGGCATGTTGTCCCTGTCCCTGCCGAAAGGTCGCGGCGCGATCGGCTAGGTACAACTGCTCGGGCGTGCGGGCTTCGGCTGGAACGGCGCCGGTCAAAACGTCGATGTGGGGGAGCAGCGCGGTCCATCGGGGCCAGCCTGCCGGGTTGGCCAACGGGTCGCCCGGGACGGCCGCAACCAGCAGCCCGGTGGCATCGTCCACCGGGCTGTCGAGGTCCTCGGCGGGTTGGTTCAGCCGGGTGACCGCCTGGACCAGGCGGTGCACCCCGACCGTCGCGTCCGTCCGGCTGATCATGTTGTACGAGACGAGTAGGGCCACCGCGTCGCGGGCATCGTCGGGATCGTCGGCCAGCGGATACAGCACGTCCACCGGCAGCCCGTCGGGAGCCAGCCAGGCCAGCACGTCCAACACCCGCGCGGCCAGCGGCATCTGCTCGGCGACTGTCTGCATGGTGATCTGCCACACCCCGGCGATGGTCCGCTGCGACCGACCGTCACCCCCGGCGTGGGTGGCCATGCGGGAGAAACGGTGAATGAGTCGTTGCCGGTAACCGTCGAAGTCGACATCGGGCTGGCGGCTGATGAAGGCGGCGGCCTGCTCCAACGCCAACGGCAGATCACCCATCTCCTCGGCAAGCCCGGCTGCCCCGTCCGGATCGTCCAGGCCGGTCAATTGGTGCAACAGATCCACACTGTCCGCCCGGTCGAGCACCCCGAGCCGTAATGGCGTCAAACCTGAACGACGCCACCACGCGGTGCCCACGTCCCGGCGGGTCGTCACCAGGATGTCCCCCCGCCCACGAATCAGACCCAACAGCCCGAGGATGTGATCCAGGTTCTCGACATTGTCCAACACCAGCAGCCACCCCGAGTGGGCCTGCAACCAGCCCACCGCCCACTCGTGGGCGTCAGCCAGCGTCGCCGCCGGATGCAACCGCAGGGTCAGTTCACCCAGCCCGACCTCGATCGCGTCCGGGCTGTCCGCGATCACCCACCACACCAGGCGGTACCGTTCCAACCGGTGACGGGCGTAGTGCAGTACCAACTCCGACTTGCCGACTCCGCCCAGACCGTGCACAGCCGCCTGTCCGACCGCCACCCCCGACGCGGCACTCCCCAGCAACGCGTCGAGCTGCGTCAGATCCCGGCCCACGAACACCTGCGACCCGTCCGGCAGATTGTGCACCGTGCCACCGTCGTCCGGACCTTCAGCGACCCGTTGCGGCGGCGGCAATCGCGACCCGTCCACGCCCACGTTCGTCTGCGAGTTGTGCGAGCCGATCTGCACTCCCGACGACCGATCCACCCGCACCCGCGGCGGCGGCCCCGCACCGTCCGGTTCTGTCGTCACCGCCCGCCGTCCGGCGACAGCCCGAAGTGGTTGGTCTGCGTGTTGTGTGACCCCACCTGTACCCCCTGGGAACCGATCACCGTGACCGCCCCGGGCACCCCGGCGTCGGCAAGCACCCGCGCCACATCCGTCGCGAGTCCGGTGTCCTCGGACAGGGCCTTCATCACCAGCGCCCGCAGCAGCTCCCGGCCGGTCTCGTCGTCGGGCTGCTCACCGACCTCCGTCACCGCCTGACCGATCTGGGCCGATCGACCCGACCCCAACAATCGCCGCAACAACCGTCGACCCACGCCCAGACCCGCGTCGGCGGTCGCGTCGGCGGACTGATCCACCACCCGCTGGACCACCGCCCCGCCGTACGCCCCGGCCACCGCGGTCACGTACGGCATGACGACGCCCGCCAACTCAGGAACCCCCATCAACCTGCTCCTTCAAGCATCCGTGAATCGGCACCACCACACACGATCACCACTGGTGGGCAGCGGCGCGACCATTAGACGTAAAGCTGACTCACCACCGCGTCGTCGAATCGTGGACGGGCCGCTCAGCGTCGTGCGATGTGCGACAAAAACGGATCAGGGCCCTCCGTGGAGGACCCTGATCCGTTGTTACCTCTGGTCGGGGTGGCCGGATTCGAACCGACGACCTCTTCGTCCCGAACGAAGCGCGCTACCAAGCTGCGCCACACCCCGAGGCGTGCCGACAAATAGTAGCCCACCCGTCTCCGGGGTCCAACTCGGTACCCCCCACCCCACACGACGCCTGGATCTTGGTCCGGATCCGCCCCGCCGAGGGCCGATCCGTACCAAGATCGCCAGAGGTGGGCGTCAGCGGGGGATCAGGGTCAGGATGCTCGCCTCGGGTGGGCAGGCGAAGCGGACCGGGGCGGTCGGGTGGGTGCCCAGGCCGGCGGAGACGTGCAGCCAGGAGTCCGAGCCGGGCCAGCGGTGCAGCCCGCGCGCCATCGACCGGGGCAGCCCGCAGTTGGTCACCAGCGCGCCGTACCCGGGCACGCAGACCTGCCCGCCGTGGGTGTGCCCGGCGAGCAGCAGCCCGAAGCCGTCGGCGGCCATCCGGTCCAGCACGGCCGGCTCCGGTGAGTGGGCCAGCGCGATCGACAGCGCGACCTCGGCGCCGACCGGCCCGGTCACCGCGTCGTAGTCGTCCCGCTCGATGTGTGGATCGTCCACGCCGACGACCTCGATCGCCCGCCCACCTGCCTTGAGCGTGGTGCGGGCGTTGTTCAGGTCCGCCCAGCCGGCGCCGGTGAGGATGCCGCGCAGTTCCTCGTACGGCAGTGAGACGCCCTCGGTGTACTCCCGGTCCGGCAGGAAGTAGGTGAACGGGTTCTTCAGCACCGGGCCGGTGTAGTCGTTGGAGCCGAACACGAACGCGCCGGGCAGGTCGAGCAGCGGCTGGAGCGCGCGCAGCACACCGGGCACCGCCTCCGGGTCGGCCATGTTGTCGCCGGTGACCACCACCAGGTCCGGGTCGAGCGCCGCCAGCGAGGCCACCCAGTCCTGCTTGCGCCGCTGGGTGGGCATCATGTGCAGGTCCGACAGGTGGAGCACGCGCAGTGGTTCGGCGTCGGTCGGGAGCACCGGCACGTCGTACCGGCGGAGGGTGAACAGGTTGCGCTCGACGAGCGACGCGTAGGCCAGCGTGGCCGCGCCGGCGGCGGCGGTTCCGGCCGCGAGCCGGAATAGTGTGCGCTTTCGCATGCTGTTCAGGGTAGTTTCACCGACCATGAGCACGCTGAAGGACCGTCTCACCACCGACATGCGCGCCGCGTTGAAGGCGCGCGACGAGCTGACCACCTCCACGCTGCGGATGGCTCTCGCGGCCGTTGGCAACGCCGAGGTCGCCGGCCGCGAGAAGCGCGAGCTCAGCGATGACGAGGTGCTCGCGGTGCTGACCAAGGAGGCGAAGAAGCGGCGCGAGGCGGCTGCCGCGTTCGCCGACGCCGGGCGCGCCGAGCAGGCCGGCAAGGAGACCGCCGAGGGCGAGGTGCTGGAGCGCTACCTGCCGAAGCAGCTCCCCGACGACGAGCTGGCCGAGCTGGTCGCGGGGGCGCTCGCCGCGGGCGGCTTCACCGGCAAGGCGCAGATGGGCCCGGCCATGAAGGCGGCCCAGGCGGCGGTGGCCGGCCGGGCCGAGGGGGGCCGGGTCGCCGCCGAGGTACGCCGCCAGCTCGGCCTGTAGACGCGCCGACCGCAACGGAACGGGCGGGCCCCCGCTGGGGTGCCCGCCCGTCGTCGTCGTTCGCCGGTCAGCCGCGGCCAGGGCGTCCCGGTCGGCCGTTGCCGTTGCCCGGCGGGGTGGCCGGCCCACCCGGCCCGGCGGAGTTGCCCGGCTTCGGCGCGCCCTGGCCGGAGCTGACCTCGATCAGCACCACGCCGCCCTTGATGGTGCGCCCGTCCGGGCTGGTGCCGGCCGCGGTGCCCGCCGGGCACTCCGACGGCACCTTGTTGCTGGACACCACCGGCTCGAAGCCGGCGCCCTTGATCCGCGACTTGGCGGTGTCGACGGACTCGCACTTGACGCCCGGGATCGAGCGCTGGTCACCCATCACGATCTTGCCGTCCGGCGGGGTGAAGTTCTTCCGTTCCTTGCCCTTCATGGCGTCCCGCAGCGTCTCGTAGACCGCCGGGTTGATGCCGTTGGGCACGTCGTGGCCCATCTGCTGGTTGGTCTGCGCCCAGTCCGGGTCGGCCATGATGCCGGCCACCGCGTACTGCTTGGTCATGGCGACCAGGGCCGACGTCTTCTCCGAGTCGGTGGTGCCGGACTTGCCGGCCACCGGCGCCTTGACGATGCCGCGGACGTTGCCGGCGGTGGCGGTGCCGCACTTCGAGGTGGCGGAGCGGTCACCGACCGGGCAGCGGGCGGCGTCCACGGCGGCGCGGGCCACCTCGGTGCTGATCCGCTGCTCGCAGCGCGGGTTGGCGATGTCGAGCTTGTCGCCGTCCGGGCCGCGGATCTCCTGCACCGGGATCGGCTCGCAGTACTTGCCGTCGGCGGCCAGCGTGGCGTACGCGTTGGCCAGCTCCAGCGGGGTGGTCTGCGAGACGCCGAGGCTGAACGCGCCCCACTGGTGCGGGTTGGCCGCGAGTTTGGCGTCCTCCGACGAGCGGAAACTGATGCCGAGCTTCTGCGCCGCCTTGACCACGTTCTCCGCGCCGACCCGCTGCTGGAGGTCGATGAAGAACGTGTTCACCGAGAAGCCGAAGCCGCTCCACATGTTGTGCATGCCGGCCATCGACTCGTTGGCGTTCTGCGGGCAGTACTTGTTGGTGCCGGGGCAGGCGGCCGGGGAGTTGAACTCGACCGGGTAGTCGGACTTGAAGACCTTCTGCGCGTTGATGCTGTAGCTGAGCGGGTAGCCCTTCTCCAGCGCGGCCACCAGCGTGAAGATCTTGAAGGTCGAGCCGGCCTGGTAGCCGGAGATGCCGGGACCGCCGGTGACCAGCGGGTTCACGGTGTTCGGGTAGTTGCCCCGGATCTTCTTCTTGGCCTTGCGCGGGTCACTGGAGAGCTTGTTCTGCGGGTTCTTCGGGTCGTCGATCTTGAACTTCCGGTTCACCGCCACCGCCCGGACCCGGCCGGTGCCCGGCTCGACCACGGCCACCATCCGGGCCGCCTTGCTGCTCTCGCTCAGGTGGTTACGGACCGCCTTGTCGGCGGCCTTCTGCGCCTGCACGTCCATGCTGGTGACGATGGTGTAGCCGCCGCTCTTGAGCCGCCGCTCCCGGTCGTACGAGGTGCCGCCGAACGTCTCCTGCTGGAGCCACCAGCGGTAGAAGTAGTCGCAGAAGAAGCCCCAGGAGTTGGTGTTGGTCTGCACGCAGCCGTTCGGCGTGCGCTTGTCCCGCACCTGGAGCTTGATCTTCTTGGCGGCGTCCGCCTCGGGCTGCGTGATCGCGCCGGTCTGCACCATGTTCTGGATGACGTAGTCGCGCCGACCGACCGCCTCCGGGTAGCCGGCCTTGGTGGTCGGGTCGAACGCGGTCGGCGCCTTCACCATGCCGGCGAGCATCGCCGACTCCTGGATGTCGAGCTTGCTCGGCGGCTTGCCGAAGTAGACCTGGCTGGCGGCGTAGACGCCGTACGCGCCGTTGCCGAACGCGGCGATGTTCAGGTACCGCTCCAGGATCTCGTCCTTGGAGAGCTCCTTGTCGACCTGGAGCGCCAGGCTCATCTCGCGCAGCTTGCGGGTGCTGGTGTCCTCGGTCGCGGCGACCACGTCGGCCGGGTGGGTGGCCGAGTAGGAGATGGCCAGCCGGACGTACTGCATGGTGAGCGTGGACGCGCCCTGCCGGGACGAGCCGGTGGACTGGTTGTTGACGAACGCCCGGGCGACGCCGTTGAGGTCCACGCCGTTGTGCTTGTAGAAGTCGTGGTCCTCGGCCGCGATGATGGCCTTCACCATGTACGGCGAGATGTCCTTGAGCTTGACGTCCTTGCGGTTCTCGTCGTACATGGTGGCGAGCGGCGTCTTGCCGTCGGAGGCGAGCAGATAGGTGATCTGCGGGGCCCGGGCCACCGTCAACTCCTTGGGCAGCGCGCCGAACGTCTCCGAACCGGCCTTGGCGGCAAGCCCGGTCATCGCCACCGCGGGGAAGGCCGCCGCGGCGACCACCACGCCGGCCAGCAGGCCGCAGATCAGCAGCGATGCGGCGTTGGTGAAGACATTGTGGTCACGTTTCCGCATCCAGGTCACCTCGACAGGGTACGCGAGCAGGGATCGGCCGGCGCACGGGGAACTTTCCCCATTTCCATCCCGCGCCGGCCTCGTTGTGCTAAACGCACGAACCCTGGCACAGGGTTGCGTGAGATCCGCAGAAGTCTCCGCCGATCGGGGGATCGGCGCGGCGTTTTTCCGTACCGGAGCCGGGTAGACGGCCGGCGAAGGCCCGGCACGCCGGGAGTGTCCGGAAATTAGGGATTTCGCCGACAACGTTGCGTAATCGGGTGACTACACAGCATGATGGTGACGGCGATCGCAGCCACACGTCGTCCGTGCCGCCCTGGGGAGGCCGGCCGGACGACCGGGGGGAAGTTCGCGGCTGCTCGCGCGACGTCGGTAAGTACTGCAAGGGGGGACGTGTACAGATGGGCATGATCACTGACTGGCCGTCACTGGCGGCGTGTCAGAACGGGGACCCGGACGCGTTGTTCGTACAGGGCGCCGAACAGAACGTGGCGAAGAGGATCTGCCGGAGCTGCCCAGTTCGGTACGAGTGCCTGGCCGACGCGCTCGACAACCGGATCGAGTTCGGCGTGTGGGGCGGCATGACCGAACGCGAGCGCCGCGCGCTGCTCCGCCGTCACCCGCAGGTGACGAGCTGGCGCAAGATGTTCGAGGCGGCCATGAGGAAGAACGCCAAGGAGAAGGCCGGCAAGGACAAGATCCTGGTCACCACCGCCACCTCCTGACGGGGCCGGCCGGCGCGTTTCACCGCCGGCTGATCGCCTCGCCGATCGTCCGCAGCCCGTCGACGTCGTGCACGTCGGCGGGCTGCGCCGGCACCGACACCGCCGGCACCGCCGGGAACGCCTCGGTGAACCGGGCCGCCACCCGCTCCTCGCGGACCGCCTGCTGGGCCAGCGCGGCGTGCGCTCGCAACACCTCGACGGTGCCCTCGTGCCCGCCGACGCCGGCCAGTCGCTCCGCGGCGGCCAGGCTCCGCTCCGCGGACAGCCCCGGCGCGGCGGGCTGGTGCACCCGGTTGAGCACCAGCCCGGCCAGCGGCATCCGCTCGTCCCGCAACCGGCCCGCGAAGTAGGCGGCCTCCCGGACCGCGTCCGACTCCGGTGCCGCGACCAGCAGGAACGCGGTCTCGTCGGCCTGGAGGATGCGGTACGTCTGCTCGGCCCGCTGCCGGAACCCGCCGAACATCGAGTCGAGCGCGGCGACGAAACCGGACAGGTCGGTGAGCAGTTGCGCGCCGAGCACCTTCTGCACCACCTTGGAGAACATCCCGAAGCTCGCCGTCACCAGGCTGAACATGCTTCGCCCACCGCTGCGCGCCGGGGCCAGCAGCAGCCGCAGCATCCGGCCGTCGAGGAACCGGGACAACCGGGCCGGCGCGTCGAGGAAGTCGAGCGCGGAGCGCGACGGCGGCGTGTCCACCACGATCAGATCCCACTCGCCGCGGGCGTGGAGCTGGCCCAACTTCTCCATCGCCATGTATTCCTGCGTGCCGGCGAAGGTGGAACTCATCGCCTGGTAGAAGGGGTTGGCGAAGATCTCCGCCGCCTTCGCCGGGTCGGTGTGCTGGAGCACCACGTCGTCGAACGTGCGCTTCATGTCGAGCATCATGGCGTGCAGCTCGCCGCCGCTGGTCTCGACGTCGAGGCCCTTGACCTGTCGGGGAGTGTTGTCCAGCTCGGTCAGGCCGAGCGACTGGGCCAGCCGGCGGGCCGGGTCGATGGTGAGCACCACCGTCCGCCGGCCGTGCCGCTCGGCCGCCCGCAGCGCAAGCGCCGCGGCGGTGGTCGTCTTGCCCACGCCGCCCGCCCCGCAGCAGACCACGATCCGCACGCCGGGGTCGGCGAGGATCTGGTCGACGTCCAGCGGAGGCGCCGCGTCTTCGGAAGGCACCAATCGAGCGTATCGGTCCCGAGGGGCTCTCTGCTCCGCAGCCGGCCTCAGGTGTGAGTCAATCCGCCCGGACGAGCGTCTCGGCCAGCGTCTCCAGCCCGGCCCGGTCGACCCCGTCGGGCAGCAGCGGCAGCTCGATCAGGGGCAGCCCCAACTCCACCAGGTCACCGCGGAGCGAGTCCTCCAGCTCGCGGCGTACCCGCTGGTCGCGGGCCTCCTCGGCGAGGCCGGCCACGGTCCGGGCGTCGGTCGGCAGGCCGGCGGCGGCCAACCCCCGCTTCAGCTCGGCCGAGGTCACCGCGCGACCGGCCGGCACCGGCGGACGGACGCCGTTGACGATCACCCGGCCGACCGGGAAGCCGAACTGGGTCAGGTCGGCCACCGCGTCGAGCGTCTCCTGGACCGGCATCTCCTCCAGCAGCGTGACCACGTGCACCGCGGTCATCGGGGAGCGGAGCAGCGCGGAGACACCCTCGCTCTGGGTCTTGATCGGGCCCACCTTGGCCAGCCGGGCGGTCTCCGCGGTGACGTTGAGGAAACGGCCGATCCGCCCGGTCGGCGGCGCGTCCAGCACCACCGCGTCGTACGCCCGGCGGGATCCCGAGGTGCGGGTGGTGGCCTCCTTCACCTTGCCGGTGAGCAGCACGTCACGCAGCCCGGGGGCGATCGTGGTGGCGAAGTCGATCGCCCCGAGCTTGCGCAGCGCCCGGCCGGCGGCGCCGAGCTTGTAGAACATGTCCAGGTATTCGAGGAGAGCCTCCTCGGCGTCGACCGCCAGCGCCCGCACCTCACCGCCGCCGGGCGCGTCGGTGAGGTGCCGCTCCTCGTACGGCAGCGGGTCGGTGCCGAAGAGTTGGGCGATGCCCTGCCGGCCCTCGACCTCGACCAGCAGCGTGCGCCGGCCCCCGGCGGCCAGCCCGAGGGCCAGCGCGGCGGCCACGCTGGTCTTCCCGGTGCCACCCTTGCCGGTCACCACGTGCAGGCGGCCCGGCCATCTGCCGGCGGACTCGGCCGGCTGCTCACTCGCTGCCATCCGTCGAGCCTAACCAGCCGCCGGGATCAGCCGACCTCGCAGACCCACCAACCCGTCTTCCGCACCACGGTGAAGCGCAGGTCCTGATCGGCGACCTTCTCGTCGGCGGTGGTCATGGTGACCTTGGTGGAGACCGTGGCGCGGTCCCCGGTCTGGTTGTCGACCGTCGGGTTGGTCCAGCGGAAGCGGGGGTTCTGGTACTGCCCGGCGTACTTCTGCACCTCGGCGACCTTGGCGGCGATCTTCTCGTCGTCGCGGGCCGCGGAGCAGACGAACGTGGCCGCCTTGTCGGCGTCCCGCTCCTGGTAGACGGCCTTGAGGAAGCCGTCCACCGCCACCTGCGGCTCCGTCGCGCCCTGGCCGTCCGCGCCGTCACGGAGGGCGAGGAACGCGGCGGTGCCACCGCCGCCGCACAGCAGGACCGCCGCGGCCAGTACGAGCGAGACGATCAGCAGGGTCGGGCGTTTGCGCGGCGGCGCGGCGGGCGGGTACGGCGGGTGGCCGAGCCCCGGCGGCGGGCCGGCGCCGGGTGGCGGCTGACCGGGCCCGGTCGGCGGGAGGGCCCCGGCGGACACGGGCTGCGGGATCGGTTCGCCGGGCGTGCCGGGCGTGCCACCGGCGGGCGGTTGGGTCATCGGTCTCCCCCGGGTTGCGGCGCGCCCGTCGCCGCCCCAGGCGACGGGCACGGGGTCGAGGTGGATGGGTGCGCGACCGCGCGCGCCCAGTCCGGAAGGGTAGCGGTCGGCGGGCCACTTGCCAGCCCCGCGTCATGGCGTGCCGGACGCGAGAGCGCCGTCGCGTTCCGGACCACCCTTGTGTCACATATGTGACTCGACGTGATCATTCATGCGCGTCCCGTTGTCGCGATGGCCGGCCACGTCCTACGTTCGTCGCGACACGGCGGCCGGACCGGGGGATTCCGAGCCGCGCGGTGGTGCCCATGAGCAGGTACGACGTCCGGAGGCAGCGGATGCGCGACGCGGAGAACATTCCCCGAGCCCAGTTTCCCCCCGGTGACCGGGCCGCCCGGCCCGGGGACGCCGACGGCCCCGGCGCGGGCACACCGTTCAACGAGCGCTCGTACCGGCCTCCGGTCGAGGTGGTCCGCACGCTGCTCCGGCCGGCCGGTCGCCGGCGGGACGAGGACGAGCCGGGCTACGTCATCCACCTGCCGGTGCGGGTGCCCGACCTGGCCGCCGCGACCGCGCTCGCCGGCATCGTGGCCACCTCGCTCGGCTTCCTGGCCGAGCTGGACGCCGGCGAGACCACCGTCTCCACCGCCGACGACCAGAACAACCGGCACCGCGTCTTCTGCGACCTGCTGCTGCCCGACCGCAGTCGCTGCCCGCAGCGCTACGAGCACGAGGGCCCCTGCGGCGAGTCGCCCGCCCCGGAGCAGCGTCCCGCGTCTGGCTGAGGCGGTCGGACCGTAGGCTGTGCCTGACCGAAGTCCAAGTCAGGCAAGGGAGCCTTCCTCCGATGCAGAAGTGGGAATACGCCACGGTCCCGCTGCTGGTCCACGCGACCAAGCAGATCCTCGACAACTGGGGCGAGGACGGCTGGGAGCTGGTCTCCGTGGTGCCCGGACCGAACCCGGAGCAGCTCGTCGCGTACCTGAAGCGCCCGAAGGGCTGACGAATGAGCAACGGACCCCACGCGAAACTCGCCGAACTCGGTCTGACGCTGCCCGAGGTGGTGCCGCCGGTGGCCAGCTACGTGCCGGCCGTCCAGTCCGGGCAGCACGTCTACGTCTCCGGTCAGCTCCCGATGGCCGACGGCAAGCTGCTCGCCACCGGCAAGGTCGGCAACGGTGTCTCCGCCGAGCAGGCCAAGGACCTGGCGGAGCGGTGCGCGTTGAATGCGCTCGCCGCGATCGACGCGCTGGTCGGGCTGGAGAACGTCGTCAAGATCGTGAAGCTGTCCGGCTTCGTGGCCAGCGCGCCCGGCTTCACCGGCCAGCCCGGCGTCATCAACGGCGCCTCCGACCTGTTCGGCGCCGTCTTCGGCGAGGCCGGCCGGCACGCCCGGAGCGCGGTCGGCGTGGCGGAACTCCCCCTCGACGCCCCGGTCGAGGTCGAGGTCATCGTCGAGGTCGCGTAACGCCCCGTCCCCGCGATCTTGCAGGTTCCGCCCCGGCAGAAGCCTCGAACGAGGACAAACCCCGGGCCGGAAGTGCAAGATCGCGGGGGATGGCGGGTGGGGTCGTACGATCGCTGCCATGGGTGGGCGTGTGACGGGGGCCGCAGGGGCGCTGGCGGACGAGTTGCCGGGATGGGTTTCGCTGCTGCGTGCGCCCAACCCGGGGCCGATGACGCTCGACGGGACGAACACCTGGGTGCTGCGGGCCGAGCCGGACGCGCCGGCCGTGGTGGTCGACCCGGGCCCGGCCGACGAGGGGCACCTGGCCGCGATCGCGGCGCACGGGCCGGTCGGCTGGGTGCTGATCACGCACGGGCACCCGGATCACACCGAGGGCGCGCCCCGACTGCGTGAGCTGCTCGGCGGCGTGCCGGTGCTGGCCGCCGACCCGGCGCACACCGCCGGGGGCGAGCCACTGACCGCCGCGACCACGCCCGACGCCGGCCTCGGCCTCCGGCTGCTGCCCACCCCCGGGCACACCGCCGACTCGGTCTGCCTGCTGGTCGAGCACGCCGGGGAGCGGGTGGTGCTGACCGGCGACACCATCCTCGGCCGGGGCACCACCGTGGTCGCCCACCCGGACGGGCACCTCGGGGACTACCTCGCCAGCCTGGAACTGCTCTCGACGTACCGGGGGATCCCGGCGCTGCCGGGCCACGGCCCGGCGCTCGCCGACTGCGGCGCGGCGGCCGAGTTCTACCTGGCCCACCGGCGGGCCCGGCTCGACCAGGTGCGCGCCGCGGTGGCCGCGGGCGCCCGCACCGCGCCCGAGGTGGTCGCCGTGGTCTACGCCGACGTCGACCGGTCGCTGTGGTGGGCCGCCGAGTGGTCGGTCCGCGCCCAGCTCGAACACCTCGGGGTGGAGCAGCCGTGACCTGCCCGGTGTGCGGGACCGTCGCCGTGCCCGGCGCGCGGTTCTGCCACAACTGCGGGGCGGCGCTGCCGGCCGCCGCCACGCTGCCGGCCGCCGAGCGCCGGGTGGTCACCGTGCTCTTCGGTGACCTCTCCGAATTCACCTCCTGGTCGGAGGACCTGGACCCGGAGCGGGTCGGCGCGGTCACCGACCGGGTGCTCGCCGCGCTGGCCGGCGCGGTCAAGACGTTCGGCGGGCACGTCGACAAGCTCACCGGCGACGGGATCATGGCGGTCTTCGGCGCGCCGGTCGCGCACGAGGACGACGCCGAGCGGGCGGTCCGTGCGGCGCTGTCCATGCAGCGGGCCGTCCGCCGGGTGCTCGACGACGAGCGGGGCGGTGGCGCGCCGCTCGGCCTGCGGGTCGGGCTCAACACCGGGGACGTCATCGCCGGCATCCAGGCCGCCATCGAGTACACCGTCATCGGCGACACGGTGAACACCGCCGCGCGCCTCGCCGACGCCGCCGCGGTCGGCGCGATCTACGCCGGCGCGCGGACCTCCACCGCCACCCGACACGTCGCCTCCTGGCGGGCGCTGCGCCCGCTGCGGCTCAAGGGCAAGCGCGAACCCGTGGAGGCGTACGAGCTGCTGGGCCTGCTGGACGCGCCGGGCACCCGGTCCGGCCTCGGCGACGAGGCGCCCTACGTGGGCCGGGAGACCGAGATCGGCCGGATGGCCGGCCGGCTCGCCGAGGTGATCGACCGGGGTGAGCCCCGGGTGCTGCTGATGACCGCCGAGGCGGGCATCGGCAAGTCCCGGTTCGCCGCCGAGGTGGAGCGCCTCGCCGCCGGCTACGACGTCGGCGCCGGCCGGTACGCGGCGCACACCGGCGCCCGGGTGCTGTCGGTCCGCTGCGCCGCGTTCGGCGAACGACGCCGGCTGGCGCCGCTGGCCGACCTGGTCCGCGCCGCGGTCGGCCTGCCCGGCGACGCGGCGACCGCGGTGACCCGGCCGGCGGTCGAGGAACGCCTGCGCCGGCTCGGCCAGCGCCTCGCCCGGCTCCCCGGCGACCCGCCGCCGATCGCGGTGGACCAGCTCCTGGCCCTGCTCGGGTACGCCGAGCTGCCACCCGCCGCGGAGAGCGTCGAGTGGAACGCCGCCACCGGCCCGGCGGACGCCGAGGTGGTGCCGAACGCGGTCGCGGACCTGCTCAGCGCGCTGGCCGGCGAGGCCCCGCTGGTGATCGTGGTGGACGACCTGCACGACGCCACCGCCGAGACGGTCAAGGCGCTCGCGTTGACCCTCAACCGGCTCACCGGCCCGGTGCTGGTGCTGCTGCTCGGCCGTCCCGAGCTGGTGCGTACCGCGGGCGCGCTCACCCGGCTCGCGGACGCCGAGGTGCACGCGTTGCCGCCGCTGCGCGGCGCGGACGCGGCCCGGCTGCTGACCAGCTACCTGGCCGGGGGCCGGCTGCCCCAGGCCGACGCGGACCGGCTGCTCGCCACCGCCCAGGGCAACCCGTTCTACCTGGCCGAACTGGTCACGCTGCTGATGGAACGCGGCGCGTTGACCGCCGGCGTGGGGCGCGGCGCGGACGTGGCCTGGCGGCTGGCCCCCGGCTCGCTGGGCAGCCGGCTGCTCTCCCGGGACCTGGCCGCCGTGCTCGCGGCGCGCATCGACGCGTTGCCGCCGGACGCCCGCTCGGTGCTGCGCGACGCCGCGGTGGTCGGCGACACGGTGGCCGCCGGCGCGCTGGAGGCGCTGCGCGAGCAGCGGGTCGGGCGGGACGGGCGGCCCGCCGCGGTGGCCGCGGTCGAGCTGGACCGCGCCGTCGAGGAGCTGCTGCAACGTCGCATGCTGCACCGCACCCGCACCGGGTTCGCGTTCGCCACCCCGCTGATGCGGGAGGCCGCGTACACCGGGGTGAGCAAGGCGGAGCTGGCCGAGCGGCACGCCGCGCTGGCCCGCTGGGCCGCCCCGGAGAGCGTGACCGGGGCGGGCACCCCGGCGGGCGGGTTCACCGAGGCGGCCCGCGACGACTTCGTCGCCGAGCACGTCGAGCGGGCCACCGCGCTCGCCGACGCGGTCAAGCTCCGCCCGGACGCGCCGGCCCGCGCGGTCGCCGGCCTGGGCGTGGCCGCGCTGGGCCGGGCCGCCCGCCGGTCGCTGCGCGTCGGCGAGCCGGCGCTCGCCGTCGAGTACGCCGAACGCGCGGCCGAACTGGCCCGGGGCGCGGTGCCCCCGGCCGACCGGGTGGTGCACGCCCGCGCGTTGTTGCAGATCGGCCGCCCGACCGACGCGCTCGCCGCGGCCGAGAAGATCGCCGCGAACACCGGCGAGGCCGCCACCCGGGCCGCGGCGCTGCTGCTGGCCGGGCAGGCCCAGCAGACGCTCGGTGACGCCGAGCGCGCCGAACGCAGCTACTCCGAGGCGTTGCAGGTGGCCACCTCGGCCGACCTGCCCACGCTGCGGGCCTCGGCGATGCGCCGGCTCGGCATGGCCGACTTCATCGCCGGCCGGCTGGGGCAGGCGAGCAGCCGGCTGGCCGCCTCCTACCAGGTCAGCCTCGCCGCGAAGGATCCGCGCGGGCAGGCCTGGTCGTTGCAGAACCTGGCCTGGGTGACCACCACCCGGGGCGACTTCGCCGGCACCGACGCGGTGCTCGGCCGGGCCGCCCGGCTGTTCGCCGAGCTGAAGGACCCGTACGGGCGGGCCTGGCTGCGCGGCACCACCGCGTTCGCCCGGCTGCTCGCCGGCCGGCTGCGCGAGGCGTGCCGGCTGGCCCAGGTGTTCCTGCCGTTCGGGGAGCGGGTCGGCGAGGCGTGGGCGGTGGGCACACTGCGGGCGGTCGAGGCGTACGCCACCGCCGAGCTGGGCGACCTCGCCGAGGCGGACCGCGCGGCGCGGCGCGCGTACCGGGACTTCGCCGAGGTGGGCGACGACTGGGGGCAGGGCTTCGCGCTCGTGGTGCGCGGGGTGGTGGCGCGCGGGCTGGGCGAGCCGGAGCACGCCGCCGACCTGTTCTCCGACGCCTTGGAGTACGCCGACCGCACCACCCATCCGCTGCTCACCGGCATGGCCGGCACGCTGCGCGGCTTCGTCGCGCTGGACATGGGCGACTGCGAGACCGCCGAGCGGGAGGCGCGGTCGGTGCTGACCAGTGTGGAGCCGCACAACCCGCAGGCGCCGGCCCAGGTCGCGCCGCGGGTGCTGCTCGCGATGGCCCGGGTCGCGGCCGGTGACCCGGGGACCGCGGTGGGACTACTCGCCCCGGTGGCCATGGTGGCGGCGAACGCGCCCTCGCTGCTGATCTCCCGGCGACAGACGATGGCCCGGTATTCTGCCGCGCTGCTCGCCCACGGCCAGCGGGAGCAGGCGTTGGACTGGGCGCAGCGGGCGGTCGCCGCCCCCGCGGAGGACGTCCGCAGCCAGGTCGTCGCCGGGCTGGCGCTGGCCGAGGCGCTGGACGCCGCCGGCCGCCCTGCGGAGGCGCTGGCCAGCGCCGAGGACGCGGTCCGCCTGGCGTACGCCACCGAGCAGCTCAGCGAGCGGGTCGCCGCGGACGCGCTGCGGTCGCGCCTCGCCGGCTGAGCACCCCCTGTTCTGCCGGTTCCGGGGATGTGCTCGTCGGTGGGGCCGGTTAGCGTGGGGCGGCCGGCGAGCGCCGTCGGAGGAGTTCGTGGGGAGGGACGATGAGGCTGCCGCGCTCCGGCGCCGGCTGGACGATCGCGGTCTTCGGGCTTCTGGCGCTGCTGCTCGGCGCGTTGGGTCTGCTCTGGCCGGAGACGCAGCTGCGCCTGCTCGGCTTCGAGGTGCCGGCCGAGCGTGCCCCTGGTGACTACACCGGCACGTTCCTCACCGCGTCCTCGATGGCCTCGTTCAACATGGGGGTCTACTACCTGCTCGCGGTGGCCACCGAGTGGCGGCCGTTCTACCGGTTCACGGTCTGGTTCCGGCTGGTCACGTTCACCGTGTTCACCATCGCGGTGCTCTCCGACGTCGCGCCGGACCGGTTCTTCGGGGTGGCCGCCTGGGAGGGGCTGGGCGCGCTCGCGACCGCCGCCGGCCTGTGGTGGGACGCCCGTCGGGGAGCCGTCGATCCGGCGGTCCCGACCGGGTCGGACGACTCCGCGCCGGCGCCCGCCTCCGACGCGGCGCGCTGACCGACCGGGACCGTTGGGTATTTTCGAGCCGTGACCGAGACCCCGCCCGGCGCCATGCGGCTGCCCATCGTGCCCGGTCTGACCGACCTGTCAGTGTTTGCCCGTGGTGGTTACGCCACCGTCTATCGGGCCACCCAGATCTCGGTGGGGCGCGAGGTGGCCGTCAAGGTCGAGAACCGGACGCTGAACAACGAGCGCGACCAGGCCCGCTTCCTGCGCGAGGCCCGCGCCGCCGGGCGGATGTCGTCGCACCCGCACGTGGTCGACCTCTTCGACGTCGGGGTCACCGTCGACCAGCACCCCTACCTCATCATGGAGCTGTGCGACGGCTCGTACGCGGAACGGATGCGCACCTCGCCGCTCGACGCGTCGGAGACCCGCGACCTCGGCGTGAAGATCGCCGACGCGCTGGCCCACTCGCACGCGGCCGGCGTGCTGCACCGCGACGTCAAGCCGGCCAACATCCTGCACTCCGAGTTCAACTCGGCGGTGCTCGCCGACTTCGGGCTGGCGGTGCTGGCCGAGGTGCGCGACGCGTCGGTGACGCTGGAGGTGCTCACCCCGGCGTACGCGCCGCCGGAGATGTTCAACCACAGCCCGCCCAGCCCGGCCGTCGACGTGTACGCGCTCTGCGCCACGCTCTACGCGGTGATGCACGGCCGGCCGCCGCGCTGGCAGTCCGAGCGCAACCCGAGCCTGGTCACCGTGCTGGAGATGTTCCAGCACCCGATCCCCGGCCTGCCCGGGGTGCCCGACGAACTGATCGACGTGCTGCGCCTGGGCATGTCCAACGACCCGGGCGAGCGGCCGTCCGCCGTGGAGTTGCGCGGCCTGCTCGCCGCGCTCCCGCTCGACCCCGGCACCCCGGCGCCCCCGTTCACCGGCGGCCGGTACGACCGCACCGGCGGCCCGTACGACCGTAGCGGCGGGCCGAGCCCGCGGCAGCCGGTCCGGGACGACCACCCGACCGTGCCGGCGCGGAGCCGGCGCTGGCCGAGACGCTGGTTCCTCGGCGGAGCCGGGGTGCTGGCGTTGGCCGCCTCGGCCGCCGGCGGCGCCTGGCTGGCCGGCGGCACCCCGCCGGTGGTGTCGCCGACACCGGTGGCCAGCGGCGCGGCCGGGATGACGCCGCTGCCCGGCTGCGCGTCCGCCGACGTCCGCCTTCCGGCCGGTGCGCGCTGTGCGCCCGAGTTGGAGTGCTACGGCCCGGTGCGCCTGCGCCGCGAACGCGCCGAGGCGAGCCGGGTGCCGTGCGACGGCCAGCACACCTGGGAGACCTACGCCGCCGGTGACCTGCCGACCGGTCTGACCGGGGCCGGCCACGACGCGGTCGCCGCCGATCCGGCCGTCCGCAAGGTCTGCAACGCGGGCACGTTCCGGCTGGTCAGCGGCGTCAAGTCGGGGACCGGATGGAACCTGGAGGTGCTGCCACCGGCCGAGAGCGAAGCCGACCGCACCTACCGCTGCCTGGCCGGGCAGGGCGTGAACGCGCTGGCCCGCCCCACACTCACCGGTCGCTGAGCGCGTCCACCGCGCTCACCGGTCGCTGAGCCCGTCCACCGCGCTCACCGGTCGCGGAGCGCGATCGCCGCGCTCACCGGTCGCCGATCCCGTTCACCGTCCGCTGCTGTCGCACCGACCTCGGGTCGAGCGCCTCCAGCGTGTCGGCGTCGAGCGCGCCGGCCGCGCGCAGCCCGCGAACCGCCCTCGGGTCGAGCGCCTCCAACGTGTCCGCGTCGATCGGAGCGCCGCCCGGGGTGCGCAGGTTCCGCACCGCACGCGGGTCGATCGCCTCCAGCGTGTCGGCGTCCACGCCGTACCCCGGGTCGGGGGCCGGCCAGCCCTCGACCGACGGTGCGGCGACCCCGCCGCCGGGCGCGTGCCGGGCGGCAGTGATCGTCACGCCGGCGATCATGCCCAGCACGACGCAGACCAGGGCCAGCACCACCGACAGGATGCCGGGCGGTCGCCACACCGCCAGCGTCACCAGCGCCGCCACCGTCGCCGCGGACGCGGCGACGGCCTTCACCCGCGCATCGAACCTCGGGAACGAACTCACCCGACAAGCATGGCTTAGCGCGTCGACCTGTCAACCGTCGACCCGGGACGGCTTCCCGTCACTCCCGGCTCCACATCGGATCGGGAAAAGCGTCGATCGAGAAAAAATCGTTACATAACTCGGCATTTTGCGGCATCAGTCCGCCTTTGGGGGTCACTTCCGGTCGTGGGGGAATCCTAAAGTGACGGGGTCGAGGTGCTCCTCGACGGATCTGTTCCCCACCGGAAGGCAGTCACATGCCCCGTGTAATCCGGCCCCTCGCCGCAACCGGGATCGCCGGGATCCTCCTCGCCGGATCGGCCGTCTCGCCCGCCGTGGCCGCGCCGACACCTCAACCGCCGACGTACGACCGCACCAGCGCGGCCGAGGCACGTCGGGTGGACCGCGTACCGACGCCGAAGCTGGACTGGTACGCCTGCTACGACTACGCCGAGTGCACCACGGTCCGGCTCCCGCTCGACTACGACAACCCGAAGGGCGCCACCACCGAGATCGCGCTGCTCCGGGTCAGGGCCCGCGACCAGCAGCACAAGGTCGGCAGCCTGTTCCTCAACCCGGGCGGTCCGGGCGGCTCCGGCACCAGCATCGCGCTCGCCGCGCCCTACTTCCTCGGTGACGACCTGCTCGACCGCTTCGACGTGGTCGGCGTCGACCCGCGCGGCGTCGAGGCCAGCGACAACATCAGGTGCTTCCGCACCGTCAAGGAGCAGACCCGGGCGTACGCCGGGCTGAACGTCGCGTTCCCGTGGACGAAGGCGGAGGAGAAGGCGTACGTCGCCGCCTCGAAGGCGGTCGGCACGGCGTGCTCGACCACCGGCAAGCCGCTGACCGGCGCGGCCTCCACCGCCGAGGTGGCCCGCGACATGGACGTGCTGCGCCGGGCGGTCGGCGACCAGAAGCTCAGCTATCTGGGCTTCAGCTACGGCACCGCGCTGGGCCAGTACTACGCCAACATGTTCCCGGACCGGTTCCGCGCGCTCGTCGTCGACGGCGTGCTCGACCCGAACGCCTGGGTCGGTCGGGGCCCGGCCCGCAACCAGCTCCAGGAGACGCGGCTGCGCAGCGCCGACGGCGCGTACCGGGCGCTGCACGAGATCCTGGTGCGGTGCGGCAAGGTCGGCGCGGAGCAGTGCGCGCTGGCCGCCGGCGGTGACCCGGTCGCCGGGTACGACACGGTGGCGAAGCGGCTGCGCAAGAAGCCGGCCGTGATCGACGACCCGGAGTACGGCTCGTTCACCGTCAGCTACGCCGACTTCGTCGGCGCCACGCTCAACGCGCTCTACGACCCGTACGGCTGGCAGTCGGTCGTGGACATCACCGTGCAACTGCTGGCCGCGACCGACCCGGCCACCGGCAGGGTCGCCGCCGCGACGGCCCGCAGGGCGCTCGCCGCCCGTGCCGCGCAGGCCCGGCAGCAGCGGGGGTACGACTTCCCCTACAACAACGGTCTGGAGACGTTCCTGACCGTCGACTGCACCGACGCGTACCACCCGAGGAACGCGGACGCCTGGCCGGCGCTGACGGCCAGGGAGGACCAGCGGGCACCGTACTTCGGGCGGCTCTGGGCCTGGGGCACCGCGCCCTGCGCCCGCGACACCTGGACGGTGCGCGACGAGGACGCCTACACCGGCCCGTTCAACCGCACCACCGCCGCCCCGGTGCTCGTGGTCGGCAACTACTGGGACCCGGCGACCAGCTACCAGGGTGCGGTCAGCTCGGCCGCGCTGCTGCCGAACAGTCGACTGCTGAGCAGCGACAGTTGGGGGCACACCGCGTACGGCACCTCGGCGTGCGTGACCGGGAAGATCGACGCGTACCTGCTCACGGGCAAGCCGCCGGCCAAGGGCGCGCGTTGCGTCGGTGACGCCCAGCCGTTCCGGGAGGACCCGCCGACCGGCCGGGTGGCCGCGACCAAGAGCGAGCTGGCCCGTGCCGGCGCGCCCGGTCGGGGTGAGCCGAGGCGGCTGCCGCCGGTGAGCACGCCGCGGCCGGCGGTCGGCACGCTGACCGTCCGCTGACGGACCCCCGGGGTGCGGCGGGCGATCGGGCGTCCGCCGTACCCCGGGCCGTGCGGCACAGCGCATTGTGTGGTGGCCGCTACGCTGAGTTTCCCGTCGTCGTGTCCCGCGATCGAGGTGTCCGATGCCCGAGATCTCTCCCCACCGGCTCCGTTCCCTCGCCACCACGCTGGCCGTGGCGCTGACACTCACCCTGGCCGCCGCCGCCGGCTGCGACAACCGCCGCGAACCCCCGCTGCCCTCGGTGCTCGACAAGCTGCACGACTCGCACATCGACGGTCAGGCGAAGATCAAGATCGGGGTGTCGGAGACCGAGCCGCTGATGGGCGAGCTGCGCAACGGCGCGCACATCGGCTTCGACGTGGAGATCGCCCGCTACATCGCCGCGTTTCTCGGCTTCCAGGGTGAGCAGCGCATCCAGTGGGTGGCGCTGGCCACCGAGGACCGCATCCCCGCGCTCCAGGGCGGGACCGTCGACCTGATCGTGTCGAGCTTCTCGATGACCGAGGAGCGCCAGAAACTGATCAGCTTCGCCGGGCCGTACTTCGTCACCACGCAGGAGGTGATGGTGCCGACGCGGCTGCGCGACCGGGTCCGCACCATCGAGGACCTGCGCCGGCCGGGGCTGCGCGTGTGCACCAGCGGCGGCTCCACCACCGAGGCGGAACTGGAGAAGCACCAGGTCCGGGCGTACGTGGTGAAGACCGTCGGCGACTGCGTACGGGGCATCCGGGAGAAGCGGTACGACGTGGTCAGCTCCGACGAGACGATCCTGGCCGGCTTCCTGTCCCAGTACCCCACCGAGTTCGAGATCGTCGACATGCCGTTCGGCACCAGCGAGCTGCTCGGCATCGGTGTGCCGATCGGCGACCCGGCGCTGCGTGACCTGGTCGCGTTCGCGCTCCAGAAGAGTTACCTGGAAGGGCGGGACGGGATCAGCAGCCCGTGGCTGACCGCGTACAACCGCACGCTCGGGCCGTGGCTCAAGGCGGACAAGTCCCAGCCGCAGCCGCTGAACGTGCCGAAGCTCGTCGACTTCGACGACAAGGCGCCCCGGCGATGACCGCCCCGCCGGACGCCGTCCCGGCGGGCACTGCCGGTCCGGGGGCGGGCACTGCCGGTCCGGGCGCGGGCACTGCCGCTCCGGAGGCTGCCGCGGCCGGGACCGCCGGCCCGGGTGTCGCCGCGTCGGGACGGGCCGTGCCACCGCCGGCCGACCCGGCCGAGCGTCGTGCGCGGGCCACCCAGTCGTTCTGGACCGCGGTCGTCGGGGTGCCAGCCGTCTTCTCGGTGCTGCGGCTCGGCGTCGAGGCGGGCGGCGAGTTGCAGACCACGCTGCTGCTGGTCGCCAACGTCGGCACGGTGAACCTGCTGGCCGGCTTCCTCACCACCGCCGCCGCGCTGCTCTCCACCGCCCTGGTCGCGGTGTTCGCGCTCGGCGCGGTGCTGCGGGTCAGCGTGGACCGGATGCCGCCCGGAATCCGTCGGCCGCTCTTCGCCCGCTGGGTGGACAGCACGCCGGCCTGGTTCGCGGTGGCCAGCTTCCTGCTCGCCCTGGTCACCTGGCCGCTGCTCTACCTGCCGCTGCTGCTGCCGGCGTTCGTGGCCGCGTTCCAGCTCCGCCCGGAACGGCTGCACGAGCAGCGGGTGCCGCGGCTGCTGCTGCTCGCCGCCGGGTTCGCCGGGTACCTCTGGCTGCTCGGGCCCACCCTGCTCGACGCCGGCCGGCAGGGGGAGGCGCTGGCGTTGGCGCTGCTTGTCGTACCCCCGGTGCTGGCGTTGTTCGTGACCGGTCCGCTGCCGGCGGCGGTGGTCCGGCCGCTCGCCTCGATCACCGAGGCGGCGGTGCTGGCCATGCTGGTCTGGGCCGCGCTGCCGGTGATCAGCACGCCGGTGCTGCCGCTGACCGTCACCACCGTCGAGACGTCGCCCGGCGTCACCGAGGACGTCCGGGGTCACGTGGTCACCGTGGACGACGTCGACGTCGTGCTGCTCCAGGAGCGTGGCGGCGTCCGCTACCTGCCGGTCGGCCAGGTACGCGCGCAGGTGCTCTGCCCGAGCGAGGACGAGCTGCCCCGGCGGCAGCTCCGGGTGCGTGACTTCCACGTGGAGGATTCCCTGCTGGAGGGGCTGGGTCGCCGGGTCCGCCCGGTCCACCGCATCGACGCCGCCTGCCGCACGGTCCGCTGACCGGCGCGGCTCGCAACCCGCACACGGATCTTGGAAGAAGAGGCCCCCTCCGAGGGCCGTTTGCTTCCAAGATCTGCCCCGACCCCGGGTCAGCGTGTCCTGCGGAGCAGGTCGGCCAGGGTGGCCGCCTCGGCCAGCTCGTCGCCGAGCGGGGTTCCCGCGTCGACGACCGCCGCGGCCCACAACAGTTCGGCCGGGGTGTCGGAGGCCAACCAGCGGTCCAGTGCGCGTCCCGCCCGATCGTCGGGTGCCGACCACCGCACGATCTCCGCGAGGTGGCGGCTGGACGCCGGACCGGGCAGCTCGGCGAAGGCCGCCAGGTATGGGCCGAGGTCCAGCTCCAGCGCGGCCACCGCGTCCAGGATGTCCTCCGGCGGATGCTCGGACGGCCACGAGGTCAGCGTCGACCGCCACCAGGCGCGGAGGAAGTCCTCCACCGCGTACCGCTCGACGGGCGTCCAGTCCGCCCAGTGCCCGGCGATCCGGCGGGCCAGCGTGTCCGGCCACGACTGGTCGACCATCTCGCCGGCGGCGTACGCGGTCAGCAGCCGGGGCACCAGGTGCGGCAGTTCGCTCCCGTCGCCCCAGGTGCCGGGGTTGGACAGGTAGCTGCCGAGCTGGTCCGGCGTCAGCAAGCGCAGCGGCGTCCGCCGGAAGCGATCGACGTCGGCCGGGTCCACGCAGTGCTCGCACGCCGCCATGTCGGCCGGCATCGGGTGCCGGGCGAACACGGCGTACAGCCGCTCACCCGCCCGCTCCACCTCATCCGCCCCCACTCCGCCAGTCTCGCCCACCCTCCGGGAAAGCGAAGCCGGAGACACCCATGCCGTTCCACTCGTCGTGCCATGACGAGCGCGAGTGGAACGTCATGGGTGCCAAACGGGGCCGGAGACACCCATGGCGTTCCACTCGTCGTGCCAGAGCCGGCGGTCAGTAGGACTTGTCCTGGCCCAGGACGTGTTGGGCGACGAAGTTGAGGATCATCTCGCGGCTGACCGGGGCGATCCGGCCGGCGCGTACGGCGCCGAGCAGCGTCGCCACGCCGTACTCGGTGGTCATGCCGGCCCCGCCGAGCGCCTGGACGGCGGTGTCCACGGCGAGCGCGGCGGCCTCACCGGCCGCGTACTTGGCCATGTTGCCGGAGACGCCGGCCTCCAGGTCGCGGCCGGCGTCGTAGAGGCTGGCCGCCTTGTAGATCATGAGCCGGGCCAGCTCCACCTGGACGGCGGCGTGCGCGAGCGGGTGCGAGACGCCCTGGTGCGAGCCGATCGAGCGCCCGCCCCAGACCTTGCGGGTGGCGGTGTACTCGGACGCCTTCTCGACGGCGTAGCGGCCGGTGCCGGCGCCCATCGCGGCGACCGTGATCCGTTCCGGGTTGAGCCCGGCGAACAACGCCGGCAGGCCGGCGTCCAGCGACTCACCGACGAGCGCGTCGGCGGGCAGCCGGACGTCGTCCAGGAAGAGCTGGAACTGGTTCTCCGGGGAGAGGATCTCCATGTCCAGCCTGGATTTCTCCAGGCCGGGCGCGTCGGTCGGCACGATGAACAACGCCGGCTTGAGCTTCCCGGAGGAGGCATCCTCGGTCCTCGCCACCACCAGCACATGGTCGGCCTCGTCGACCCCGGAGATGTAGACCTTGCGGCCGGTGAGCAGCCAGTCGTCGCCGTCGCGGCGGGCCACCGTGCCGAGGCGGTGGAAGTTCGACCCGGCGTCCGGCTCGGTGATCGCGAAGACGATCTTCTGGGAGCCGTCGGCGAGGCCGGGCAGGTGCTTCTTGCGCTGCTCCTCCGTGCCGTGCTTGTTGATCACGGTGGCGGCGATGGCGGGGGAGACCACGAGCAGCAGCAGCGGGCAGCCCGCCGCGGCCAGCTCCTCGCAGACCAGCGCCAGTTCGGTGATGCCGCCGCCCCCGCCGCCGTACTCGGTGGGGATGTTGACGCCGAGGTAGCCGAGCCGTCCGGCCTCGTGCCACAGCTCGGTGGTGTGTTCTCCCGCCTTGGCCTTGGCCACGAAGTAGGGGTGGCCGTACCGGCGGCCCAGCGCGCGTACCGCGTCGCGGAGCTGGTCCTGTTCGGGGGTGAGGTCGAAGTTCACTGCGGGTCCTCCTCGGGGTCGACCACGGCCAGCACGGCACCCGTCTCCACCTGGCCGCCGGGCGCGACCGGCAGCTCCGCCACCACGCCGTCGGCCGGGGCGAGCACGGGGTGTTCGAGCTTCATCGCTTCCAGCGTCAGCAGCAGGTCACCGGCGGCGACCCGCTGGCCGACCTCGACGTGCACCCGGGTCACCGCGCCGGGCAGCGGCGCGAGCAGCGACCCGGCCGCCAGCGCCGCGGTGGGCCGGGGCAGCCGCGGCAGTTCGGTGAGGCTCGCCGCCCCGTCCGGGCCGTCCACGAAGACCGACGACCCCACCCGGTGTACGCGGAACGCGCGCCGCACCCCGTCCACGTCGAGCACCACCCGGTCCGGGTCGGCCGACACCAGCTCCACCTCGGGAGCGTCGGCGTTAAGAGGGGGCCCCTCCTCTACCCCAGGCGTTAAGAGGGGGCCCGTGCTTGTCCACTCGGCGAGGGCGCCGGTGCGGGTGAGGCGGTAGTGGATCTCGAAATCGGTGAAGCGGGTGACCTGCGGATGAGCCGGCACGTTGCGCCAGCCCGACGGCAGCCCGGCCAGCACCGGCGCGGCGGCCCGGCGCGCGGCGGCCCCGGACAGCGCGGCGGCGAGCGCCGCCACCGGGAGCTGGTCGGCCGGCAGCAGGGGCGCGAAGACCTCGGGGTGCCGGTCCAGGAAACCGGTGTCCACGTCGGCGGCGGCGAACTCGGGACTGCGCAGCACCCGGACCAGCAGGTCCCGGTTGGTGGCCACGCCGTGCAGTTCGGCCCGGGCCAGCGCGCCGGCCAGGGCACGGGCCGCCTCGGTGCGGGTGGGCGCCCAGGCGACCACCTTGGCCAGCATCGAGTCGTAGTGCACGCTCACCGTCGAGCCGTCCACCACTCCGGAGTCCAGGCGCAGTGCCCGGGTGGGCCCGAACTCGGCGTCGACGCCGGGGATCGCGAACCGGTGCAGCGTGCCGGTGGCCGGGCGGAACCCCTCGGCCGGTTCCTCCGCGCAGAGCCGGACCTCGATGGCGTGGCCGTCGGCGGCCGGCGTGGTGGTGACCGGCAGCGGCTCGCCCTCGGCGACCAGCAGTTGCAGCTGGACCAGGTCCAAGCCGGTGGTCAGCTCGGTGACCGGGTGCTCGACCTGGAGCCGGGTGTTCATCTCCAGGAAGTGCACCTGCCCGTCCGGCGCCAGCAGGAACTCCACCGTGCCCGCGCCGACGTAGTCGACCGCCCGGCCGGCCGCCACCGCCGCCGAGTGCAGCCGCTCGCGCACCTCGTCGGGCAGCACCCCGGGTGCCTCCTCGACGATCTTCTGGTGCCGGCGCTGGATCGAACAGTCGCGTACCCCGAGCGCCACGATCGTGCCGTGGCTGTCGCCGAAGATCTGCACCTCGACGTGCCGGCCACGTTCGACGTACCGCTCGACGAAGACGGTGCCGTCGCCGAACGCCGCCGCCGCCTCGCGGCGCGCGCCCGCGACGGCCTCGGCGAGCCCGGCCGCGTCGCGGACGATCCGCATGCCCCGGCCGCCGCCGCCGGCACTGGCCTTGACCAGCACCGGGAACGCGGTGACCTGGTCGGGATCGGTCCAGGTGGGCAACATCGGCACGCCCGCGTCGGCGAGCAGCGCCTTGGCCGCCATCTTGTCGCCCATCGCGGCGATCGCCTTGGCGGACGGGCCGACCCAGGTCAGGCCCGCGTCGGTCACCGCCGCCGCGAACTCCGCGTTCTCGGCCAGGAAGCCGTAGCCGGGGTGGACGGCGTCCGCGCCGGAGCGCCGGGCCGCGTCCAGGATGAGGTCGATCCGCAGGTACGTCTCGGCCGGCGTGTTCCCCGGCAGCCGGACCGCGTGGTCGGCCTCGGCGACGAACGGCGCGTCGGCGTCCGCGTCGGAGTGCACGGCGACCGTGGCCACGCCGAGCGCCCGGCAGGTGGCGAAGACCCGGCGGGCGATCTCCCCCCGGTTGGCCACCAGAAGTCGAGTGATCATTTGCCAGCCCCCTACATCCGGAAGACGCCGAACCCGTCGGCGCCCTTCACCGGTCCGTTGTGGATCGCCGACAGGCAGAGCCCGAGGACGGTACGGGTGTCCCGGGGGTCGATCACCCCGTCGTCGTAGAGCCGGCCGGAGAGGAACAGCGCGCCGGACTGCGACTCGATCTGCTGCTCGACCATCATCCGCATGGCGGTGTCGGAGTCCTCGTCGTAGTCGCGCCCCCGGGCCGCGGCGGCCTGCCGGGCCACGATCGACAGCACGCCGGCCAACTGTGCCGGGCCCATCACCGCCGACTTCGCGTTCGGCCAGGTGAACAGGAACCTCGGCTCGTACGCCCGGCCGCACATGCCGTAGTTGCCGGCGCCGTACGAGGCGCCCAGGTTGACCGTCAGGTGCGGCACCGTGGAGTTCGACACCGCGTTGATCATCAGCGCGCCGTGCTTGATGATGCCGCGTTGTTCGTACTCGGTGCCGACCATGTAGCCGGTGGTGTTCTGGAGGAAGACCAGCGGCGTGTCGGCCGCGTTGGCGAGCTGGATGAACTGGGCCGCCTTCTGCGCCTCCTCGCCGAACAGCACGCCCCGGGCGTTCGCCAGCACGCCGACCGGCCAGCCGTGCAGCTCGCCCCAGCCGGTCACCAGCGCCGTGCCGTAGCCGGGCTTGAACTCGTCGAACGCGCTGTCGTCGAGCACCCGGGCGAGCACCTCGCGCGGGTCGAACGGCACCTTCAGGTCGGCGCTGGCGATGCCGAGCAGCTCCTCCGGGTCGTACCGGGGTGGACGCGGGGACGGGGTGCGCGGCGGTGGGCCGCCCTTGCGCCAGTTGAGCCGGCGTACGCACTGCCGGGCCAGCCGGATGCCGTCCCGCTCGTCCTCGGCGAGGAAGTCGGCCAGGCCGGACGTGGTGGCGTGCATCGTCGCGCCGCCCAGCGACTCGTCGTCGGTGACCTCGCCGGTGGCCATCTTCACCAGCGGCGGCCCGGCCAGGTAGACCTGCGACCGGTCCCGGATCATGATGGTGAAGTCCGACATGCCGGGCACGTACGCGCCGCCGGCGGTGGCGTTGCCGAACACCACGCTGACCGTGGGGATCTTCGCCGCGGAGAGCCGCGTCAGGTCCCGGAACACCCGCCCGCCGGGAATGAAGATCTCCGCCTGGGAGGGCAGGTCCGCGCCGGCCGACTCGACCAGGTTCACCATCGGCAGCCGGTTGGCCAGCGCGATCTCACCCGCCCGGCGCGTCTTCGCCAACGACCACGGGTTGATCGCGCCGCCGCGTACCGTCGGGTCGTTCGCCACGACCAGGCACTCCACGCCCTCGACCACGCCGATCCCGGTCACGGTGCTGGCGCCGACCGGGAAATCCGTGCCGTACGCGGCCACCGGCGACAGCTCCAGGAACGGGCTGTCCGGGTCGAGCAGCAGCTCGATGCGTTCCCGGGGGAGCAGCTTGCCGCGCTTGTGGTGCCGGGTCACGTACTTCTCGCCGCCGCCGGCCCGCGCCTGGTCCAGCGCGGTCTCCAACTCGGCGAGGCGCTCCAGCAGCGCCTCCCGGTTGGCCGCGAAGGCGGGCGCGGAGGTGTCGATCGCGCTTTCCAGAACAGTGCTCACAGGCCCATGCCCTTCGCGATGATCTCGTTCATGATCTCGGTGGTGCCGCCGCCGATGCCGAGGATGCGGGCGTCCCGGTAGTGCCGCTCCACCTCCGCGTCGCGCAGGTAGCCGAAGCCGCCGTGCAGTTGCAGCGCGGCGTCCACCACGTGGTCGCAGGCGGCCACCGCCACGTTCTTCGCCATCGCCACCTCGGTCACCACCGGCTGCCCGCCGACTGCTCCAGGTCGCGGCGCGGCGCCAGACGCGCCGAGCTGGAGTGGTCGGGCCACCCGCTCGGCCACCTCGTGTACGTACGCGCGGGCCGCCTCGGCGCGGGTGTGCATCTCGGCCAGCCGGTGCCGGACGAGCTGCCGGCTCGCGAGCGGACGACCGAACGTGGAACGGTCCCGGCACCACCGCACCGCCAGGTCCACGCAGCGCTGCGCGGTCGCGTACGCACTCGTGGCAAGCGACAGCCGCTCGGCGGCGAACTGCTGCATGATGGCCAGGAAGGCGGTGTCCTCCGGGCCGACCCGGTTCGCCACCGGCACCCGCACGTCGACGAAGGACAGCTCGGCGGTGTCCGAGCAGTGCCAGCCCAGCTTCTCCAGCCGCCGGCCCACGGTGAACCCGGGCGTCCCCTTGTCGATCACCAGCAGGCTGAGCGAACCGGAGCCGGGAAAGTCGGTGCAGACCGCGGTGGTCACGAAGTCCGCCCGGACGCCGCTGGTGATGTACGTCTTCGCGCCGTTCACCACGTAGTGGTCGCCGTCGCGGACCGCGCAGGTGCGGATGGCGGCCACGTCCGAGCCGCCGTCCGGTTCGGTGATCGCCAACGCGCCGATCATCGTCCCGCCCAGCGTGGGCCGGACGTACGTGTCGATCAGGTGCTCGTCCTGCGCCGCGACGATGTGCGGGAGCGCGATGCCGTGCGTGAACAACGCGGCGATCAGCCCGGACGAGCCGCCGGAGCGGATGATCTCCTCGGTGACCACGATCGAGTCGAGCAGGTCGCCGCCGCTGCCACCGACCGACTCCGGGAAGCCGATGCCGAGCAGCCCGACCTTCGCGGCGGTCTCGTGCAGCGAGCGGGGCACCTCACCGGCCCGCTCCCAGTCGGCCAGGTGCGGCAGCACCTCCCGGGTGACGAAGGCGCGGGTCAGCTCGCGAAGGTGGCGACGCTCCGGGGTGTCCACGATGGTCATGCCGGCACCTCCGCCGGCAGGTCGACCACCCGGGCCCGGAGCAGCTCGCCGAGCGCCTTGGCCTGCGGGTCGAACCGGGTGGACGCGGCCACGCCCGCCCCGAGCAGCCCGCGGATCACGAAGTTGACCGCGCGCAGGTTCGGCAGCTCGTACCGCTCCACGCTCAGCGGGGCGGTCTCCGGCAGCAGTTCGGCCAGCCGCGCCACGGTCAGCCAGCCGCGCAGCCAGGCCCAGGTGGCGTCCGTGCGGGCCCAGACGCCGAGGTTGGCGTCCCCACCCTTGTCCCCCGACCGCGCCCCCACCAGCTCCCCCAGCGCCCCCCGCCGCGTGCGGTGCAAGGAAGGGCTCCCCGTTAACGCCTGGTGCATAACAGGGGGCCCCGGCAAACCACCCACCACGGAGGGCGGGGGGATCGGCACGCGCTCGCCGGAGGGAAGCACCGCGACGTGCGTCACCGCGTCCTGGGGCACGGTGTCCGAGGTGAAGATGCCGTACGGGGTGGCGTCGCCGGGCAACGTGGTCAGCGTGCAGCCCGGGTAGGAGGCCAGCGCCAGCTCCACCGCCGCCGCCGAGAACGCCCGCCCGGCCCGCGCCCTGTCAACGTCGCGCAGGTGTACGTGCAGCAGCGCGCTCGCCGCCTCGGTGTCGGCCGCGTCCGGGTGGTCGGTGCGGGCCAGCGTGAACTCCAGCCCGTCCGGGCCCACCGCATCCGTCACCTGACCCCGGACCAGGGCCGCCTTGGCCGGGATGTCCAGCCCGCACAGCACGAACGTCATCGAGTTGCGGAAGCCGCCCAGGTTGTTGACGCCCACCTTGAGCGTGTCCGGCGGGGGCGTGCCGCGTACGGCGGAGACGCGTACCCGGTCCGGCCCCGCCTGCTCCAGCCGGACCGTGTCCAGCCGGGTCACCACGTCCGGCCCGAGGTAGTCCGGCCCGCCCACCTCGTACAGCAGTTGCGCGGTGACCGTCTCGACGGTGACCGCGCCGCCGGTGCCGGGGTGCTTGGTGAGCACCGACGTGCCGTCCGGGTGCAGCTCGGCGATCGGGAAGCCGGGGCGCCGGCCGCCGTCCGGCAGCTCGGTGAAGAAGCTGAAGTTGCCGCCGGTGACCTGCGCCCCGCACTCGATCAGGTGCCCGGCCACGGTCGCCCCGGCCAGCGCGTCGAGGTCGTCCCGGGTCCAGCCGAACCGGGCGATCGCCGGGCCGACCGCCAGCGACGCGTCGGTGACCCGCCCGGTCACCACCACGTCCGCGCCCGCGTGGAGGCAGGCCGCGATCCCGAACGCGCCCAGGTACGCGTTCGCGGTCAGCGCGTCCGGCCGCTGGAGCGCGTCGCCCTCGACGTACCCGACCCGCACGTCGAGGCCGAGTCGTGCGGCGAGCGACCGGATCGCGTCGGCCAGCCCGGCCGGGTTGAGGCCGCCGGCGTTGGTGACCAGCGTGACCCCGCGCTCCGACGCGGTGCCGAGCACGCCCTCCGCCTGTCGCAGGAACGTCTTCGCGTACCCCAGCGACGCGTCGCGCATCCGGTCGCGACCGAGGATCAGCATGGTCAGCTCGGCCAGGTAGTCGCCGGTCAGCACGTCCAGCTCGCCGCCGTCGAGCATCTCCCGCCAGGCGGCGAACCGGTCACCGTAGAACCCGGACGCGTTGCCGACGCGCAGCACCCCGCTCATGGGCGGGCCTCCGCCGCCCGGCCGGCGCCGGGTGGCCCGGCGAACGCCTGGGCCACGTCCAGCCACTCGTCGGCGACCGGCCCGGTCGCGGCCAGGGACAGGTCGGCGCGGTGCCGGCGCTGCGTGACCAGCAGGCAGAAGTCGAGCGCCGGCCCGGTCAACCGGTCGGTCGCCGCGGCCGGTCCGAAGGCCCAGACCTCGTCGCCCGCCGGTGCGGTGAGTTCGACCCGGACCGGGTCCGTCGGCACCGGGCGGCCGTGCGCGGCGAAGCCGTGCCCGAGGGTACGGAAGCCGAGGTGCGCGACGTGCCGCAGCCGGGCGGTCGGGGCGCGGGTGACACCGAGCGCGTCGGCGACGTCCTCGCCGTGCGCCCAGGTCTCCATGAGCCGGGCGGTGGCCATCGAGGCGGGCGACATCCGGGTGCCGTACCAGGGCAGCTTCTCGCCGGCCGGGGTGGCGGCCAGGGCCGCCGCGAGCGCGGTGCGGCCGTCCCGCCAGCGGGCCAGCAGCGCGGCCGGCGGGGTGAGGAAGGACTCGGCCCCGTCGTCGACCAGCCGGGCCGGGTCGGGCGCGGACAGCACCGAGGCGTAGAACGCGTCGGGGTCGGTGGCGGCGAGCCCGGCCACGTGGTCGGTCCAGGCCAGGTGGGCGATCTGGTGGGCGACGGTCCAGCCGGCGGCCGGGGTGTCCCGGGCCCAGTCCTCCGGTGGCAGCGCGCTGACGAGCGCGTCGAGCTGGTCGGACTCGGCGGTGAGATCCGCGAGCAGTGCGGTCGCGTCGACCATGGTGCCTCCGGGCGGGTGGGCCGGTCAGGGGGCGTCGGGGGTGAGCAGGGTGGCGAGTTGGCGCTTCCACATCCGCAGCAGGGCGGTGCGGCGGGGTGAGTCGTCGTTGAGCAGGTTGGCCACGCCCAGCCCGCGGAGCAGGTCGAGGGTGGCCTGCACGGCCTCGCGGATGCCGGGCCGGCGTTCGTCCACGCCGAGCAGCTCGACGGTGAGCCGGTGCATCTCCCGGCCCACCGTGGCCTCCAGCGGCACCAGCGCGTCGCGCAGCTCGGCGTCGGTGCGGGCGGCGACCCAGAGTTCGAGGGCGGCGACGAAGAGCGGCCCGGTGAAGGCGGCGCCGAGCAGGTCGATCACCCGGTCCAGCCGTCGCGGGCCGGCCGGCAGCGCGTCCGCCTCGGTGCGCAGCTCCACCGCCCGGCGTTCGGCGAGGTGGGCGACGGCGGCGGTGACCAGGGCGGCCTTGGTGGGGTAGTGGTGCAACTGGGCGCCCCGGGAGACGCCGGCCCGGGCGGCCACCACCGTGGTCGTGGTGCCGGACCAGCCGTGTTCGATGAGGCACTCGACGGTCGCCTCCAGCAGCCGGGCCTGGGTGGCGCGGCTGCGTTCCTGCTGCGGGACGCGGGTCGGTGCGGTGGGCACGGGGACAGCGTCCCGCCCGGGAAACAAACAGTCAAGCCTGACTTTTTCTGCCGCCGCTATCCGACACCCCTCGACCGGTCCGTTCCGCGATACTGTGCTCGGTTCACGGGGAGGCACGACGATGGATGAATTCGTGCTGGTCGGCGGTTCCGGTTTCCTGGGCGCCGCGACCGCCGAGGCACTGCTGGCCGCCGGTGCGCGGGTGACCGTCGTGGACCGGCATCCGCCGGCCGGCACGAACACCGGCGCGCCCGACTGGATCCGCGTCGACCTCCTGGTCGACGACCCACCCGAGCTGCCGCCCGGCCTCGTCGTGGTGCTGCTCGGCGCCAGCGAGCCGCGCCCCCGCCGGCCCTGGACGCTGCCGCTCGACAACGCGATCAGCACCGCCCGGCTGCTGCCCCGGCTGGCCGGCCGCCGGGTGGTGCTGACCTCCTCCGTCGAGGTGTACGGCGCCGCCGCCGGTCCGCTCACCGAGGAGACCGCACCCGACCTGCCGTGGTCCGTCGAGGATCTCGACGGCTGGTGCGCCGCCGCCCGCGAACTGGCCCGGACGCCCTGCCCGCCCTGGCGGGCCGCCCCGCTGGCCCGGGCCATGGCCGACGCCGACCCGAGCGGCCGGTGGACGTACGCGCTGGCGAAGCTCGCCCAGGAACGGCTCGTCGCCGGCGCGGTCGACCCCGACCGGCTGACCGTGCTCCGGCTCGCGAACGCCTTCGGCGCGGGACAGCACCGGGTCGCCACCCGGCTGGTCCGCCGGGCCCGCCAGGGGCTGCCGCTGCCGGTCACCGCGGACGCCGTACGCAGCTTCCTGCCCGCCGACGCCCTCGCCCGGATGCTGCTCGACGGGATCGGCCCCGGCGTCTGGAACGTCGGCGGGGAGCCGGTGTCCCTGGTCGACCTCGCCACCTGGATCCGCGACCTGTGTGGGTCGTCGGCGCCGCTGCTGACCACCCCCCGCCGTACGCCGGACAGCTCCGGCCTGGTGGTCACCGACAAGCTGACCGCCGCCGGTCACCGCGTGCCGCCGCTCCGCCCGCGCCTGGCGGAACTGGTCGACGCGGTGGACGCCGACCGGGCACCCGTGTTCCGGCCGCCGTTGCCGGTCGTCGTGCCGCCGCCGCCCGCCCACCCCGACCTGGTGGCCGACCGCCAGCAGGCGGCGCTCGCCAGCGGCGAGGTCAAGCACGGCAACCGGTGGACGCGGGAGCTGACCGAACGGCTGGGCAAGGAGCTGGAACTCGACGACGACTACCGGGTGCTGGTCACCGCGTCCGGCACCGCCGCACTACGGATCATGGTGGCCGCCACCGTCGGCCCGGCCCGCCCCGGCGACGTGGCGGTGCTGCCGTCGTACACGTTCCCCGCGACGGCGGAGATCCTGGTCCAGCTCGGGTACGCGCTGCGCTTCGTCGACGTGGACGCCGCGACCTGGACGCTCGACCCGGCGGCCGTCGCCAGCGCCGTCGAGAGGGGCGGCGTACGCGTGGTGCTCGCCGTGGACACGTTCGGCAACCCGTGCGACTACCCGGCCCTGCGGGCGGTCTGCGACCCCGCCGGCGTGGCGCTGCTGGCCGACTCCGCCGCTGCCCTCGGCAGCCTGCACCAGGGCCGCCCGGTGGCACAGCAGGCGCTGGCCCACTCGTACTCGATGAGCTTCGCCAAGGTGGTCTCCGCCGGTGGGGCCGGCGGCGCCCTGGTGCTGCCCGCCGACGCCGCCGAGGCGGTGCTCGCCGCGCCGGCCGGCTGGACCCGCTCGGAGCTGATGAACGAGCTGCACGCCGTCGTCGCGGTCGACCAGCTCGCGGAGCTGGACACACTGGTCCGCCGGCGGGCCGAGGTGGCCGAGGTGTACGCCGCCGCCGCCCGCACCCTGCCGGTGGAGTTCCAGCAGGTCCGCCCCGGGGACCGGCACTGCTGGGTGCACTGGGTGGCCCGGATCGCCGACCGGGACCGGGTGGCGGACGCGCTGGCCGCGCTCGGCGTGCAGACCAAGCCCTACTTCGCGGCGATCCACCGCGGCCCGCTCGGCGGCGGCGAACGGCTGCCGGTGACCGACCGGCTGGACGCCGAGGCGCTCGCCCTGCCGATGTCGTCGGAACTCACCGTGGAGCAGGCGGAACGGGTGGTCGCCGCGCTGCGCCGCTGCCTGGGCTGAAACTCGCCGGCGCCGGCTGGCGGGCCGGGTGGTCAGGCGGGCGGTCAGGTCGGGAGGCGGCCGGTCACCAGCAGTTGCTTGCCGGCGTCGGCGAGGACCGGGTCGTCGCCGAGCCGGCGCTCCAACGCCAGCAGCGCGTCCCGGTCGGCGGCGAGCCGCCCGGCCAGCCCCGCCCGGCCCAACGGCCCGGCGCTGACCAGCAACCCGGCGCTGCGGACCTCGACCAGGCCGGCGGCGGTGAACGCCGCCACCAACCGGGCGCGGTCCAGCAGGTGCAGGTCGGCAGCGTGCCCGTCGGCCCGCCAGACGCCCCGGCGCCGGGCCAACCGGTCGACCGCCTCGTCGTCCCGGCCGGCGCCGACCAGCTCCAGCACCAGGCCCACAAGCGAGTCGACGAGCACCGCCAGCACCCCGCCCGGACGCAGCCAGCCGGCCAGGTGCGCCACCGCCCGCTCGGGATCGGCGGTGTATTGCAGCGAACCCATCGCCAGCACCGCGCCGGCCGTGGCGGGCAGCGTCACCTCCGTCATCGAGCCCTCGACAAGCGTGAAGCCGGGACCGGGCGGGCGGCGGCGCAGCTCGGCGACCATCCCCGGCGCCTGCTCCACGCCGGTCACCGGATGGCCCAGGTCGAGCAGGCGTCGGGCCCAGCGGCCCACCCCGCAGCCGGCGTCCACCACCGGGCCGTCGGGCGGCAGCAGCGCGCTGACCCGCTCCCACGCCAGATCGTCGTACGCGCGCCGGTGCGGCACCGCGAAGTGCTCCTCGTAGCCGGGCGCCAGCGCGTCGTACAGCGGCTGGCTCGGGCGCATCGGCTCAGACAAGGCTGCGCCGCCCGCGCCGCCACTGCCGGTCGGCCAGGTAGGTGCCCGGCCGCCAGCGCAGGTTGAGGCTGTAGTTGCTGCCGCAGCCGACGCACTCCTTGCGGAACAGTCGCGCGTGCTCGGCGCGGTACTCCGGGGCGTCGACGATCTCGGCGATCGGGCGCTGCCGGACCGAGGCGGTCGGGTCGTGCGCCCAACAGCCGCCGATCTCGCCCCGGGAGTGCACCATCAGCTTGAGCTGCGACTCGGCGCAGGGGAGGTCCCGTTGCACGAGATCGTCGAAGTGCCCGCGCAGGTACCGCAGCTCCGAGTAGCGCGGCAACCACCGCTGGTCTGCCCGGGCCATCGCCTCCAACTCGGCAAGCGCCGCGTCGAGCCGGTCGCCGGCCACGTCGGTCTGCCCGGTGACCGCGTCGGTGCGGAACAGGAACGTCCGGTCGGTGACCAGGTTGAGGTAGAGCGCCACGCCCAGCTCCTGGGCCAGCGCCGCGATGCCGGGCAGGCTGTCCACGTTGTCCCGCATGACGGTGAAGTTCATCCGCACCTTCAGGCCGAGCCGGTCGCGCTCCGCGATCAGGTTCCGCAGGTGCCGGGTGGTTGTCTCGAACGCGCCGAGCCGGCCCCGGATCCGGTCGTGCACCAGCGCCGTCGGGCCGTCGACCGAGACGTTGAAGCTGCGTACGCCCGCGGCGAGCACCTCGTCGAGGACGGGCGGGGTGAGCCGGATGCCGTTGGTGTTCAGGTGCAGGTGGCGTACGCCCACCTGGCGGGCGTACGCCATCAGGGTCACCGCGTCCGGCCGGATCAACGGCTCACCGCCGGTGAAGTTCACCTTGTGGATGCGCATCGCGACGAGTTGCCGCAGGACGTCCCGCCACTCCTCGGTGGACAGCTCACCCTTGGTGTTGGTGGTCCAGCAGCCGCAGCTCGTGCAGCGCAGGTTGCAGTTGTCGGTGAGGAACAGCTCGGCGACCAGCGGCCGGACGTGCAGCCGGGGCGCGACCCGCTCCTTGATGGCGAGCCGGCCGAAGAACCAGGCCAGCCGCGCGGTGTCGGCCACGCTCACGGCTGCCTCCGGGTGGGGTGGGTGACGCTCACGGCTGCCTCCGGGCGACGACGAAGAGGTTGGCCGCGCGGAACAGCCGGCCGTCGAGGTGGATGCCGCGCTCCAGCAGGCGGCGTACCGAACCGCCGGTGAGCAGCGCCGGGATCTGCAACCACCGCCAGAACAGGTTGGCGCCGGTCACCGTGGTCGGCGCGAAGCCGGCCGCGCGCAGCAGGTCGAGCAGGTCGGCGGTGCGATAGTTGGTGTGCCGGTCCCGGCCGACCGACATGTCCCCGCGCAGGTCGTTCGAGAGGTCCGCGAACCGGCTGTGCCACACCTGCGACCCGAACCGCCACGAGTAGACGCGACGATGCAGCCGGGGGAAGTCGAACTTCGCGTTGTCGGGGTCGAGGAAGCTGAACACGTGCCGGCGCGGCACGGTGAGCACCAGCAGCCCCCCGGGAACGAGCACCCGGTGCGTCTCGGCGAGCAGCGCGGCCTCGTCGGGCACGTGCTCCAGCACGTCGAGCAGGCTGACCGAGTCGAAGCGACAGTCGGTGAACGGCAGCGGCCGACCGACCCGCAGCCGGTGCAGTGGCAGGTCGGGGTGGCGGGCGGCCAACCCGGCGAGATAGTCGGGGTGCGGGTCGGCGCCCTCGCAGGTCACGGTGCCGTGTTCGTGCAGCGCGGCGAGGAAGTCCCCGGGGCCGCAGCCCAGGTCGAGGTGCCGGCCGGTGCGGCCGGCCAGCGCGGACCAGGCGAACGCGTACCGGCGCAGCGGGTGGGTGGCGAAGGGCTGCGGGCCCGGTCGGCGGGTCGCCGCGTCGGCCCGGCTCGTCGGACCGGCCGGGCGCTCGTCGGCGCGGCTCGTCGGACCGGCCGGGCGCTCGTCGGCCCGGCTCATCGGACCAGCCGGGCGCTCGTCGGCCCGGCTCATCGGACCAGCCGGGCGCAGAGCGCGTCCAACGTGGCGGCCAACCGGGCGCCGTCGACCGCGCCGGGCAGCGGGCGGTCGGCCAGCAACCGCCGCTGCCGCTCCGGGTGCGCGGCCACCACGGCCGGCAGGTCGGCCGCGTCCCACACCGCGATCACCCGGCCGGAACGCTCCTCGTCGCGCAGGTAGGCGACCTGGTGGTCGTTGCCCATCTCGCCCCGCGCGGCCTCCCGGGCCACCGCCACCGGCACCCGGCCGAGCCGCTGGACCAGGCGCACGGTGTTCCCCGCGTGGGTGATCACCACGTCGGCGGCGGCCAGCCGCTCGCGCAGGTCGTCCAGGGGCAGGAACGCCTCGTGCGGGCACGGCGGCGTCACTGTCGACGTGCCGGTCTGGACGAACACCTCGTGCGCGGCGCAGAGCGGCGCGACGCCGTGGATCAGGCGGTCGAATGGCCACGGACCCATGCCGACGGTGACCAGGACGCGGGCCATGGTCAGTAAAGCTCCCCGATGAGCACCGCGCGGGGGCGGGACGCCAGCAGGGCGGGGCGCTGCACCAGCACCGCGGCGGCGAGCCGGGAGCAGAGCCGGGCGGCGGAGCCGGCGGGCCCGGTCATGTTGAACGTCTCCAACCACAGCGCCGGCACCCGGAGCAGGCGGGCGGCGAGGAAGACGCCGACGGCCACGCCGGTGCCGGCCGACACCACCACGTCGGGTCGCTCGCGGCGCAGCAGCCGCAGCGCCCGCCAGGTCGCCGGCAGCACCCGCAGCCGGGTGCGGGTCGACAACTCGGGCTGCCAGTGCACCCGCTGCCCGGCCAACGCCACCTCGGTGTCGGGGGCCCGGACCGCGACCCAGACCGGATCGTGCTGGGCCCACCAGGGGCGGAGCGCCAGCAGGTCCAGCAGGACGCCACCGCTGCTGGAGACGAGAAGCACCCGGTACCGCCGTCCCATCAGGCCACGCTATCGCAGAGTCGCGGCTCAGGACGCCCCCGTCCAGCGTGGACGTCGGGTACCCGTCAGCGACCGTCCCGGGGGCCGAAGGCGGTGAGCGCGTCCAGGTCGGAGTATCCGCCGCGCAGGTACTCGTCGGCCCACTGCGCCGCCTCCGGGAAGCCGGACCCGGCGACCACCTCGGCGCAGACGGCGTCCACGTCGAACCGGGTGCGGCGCAACTGCACCCCCGGACCGAGCAGCGCCCACCAGGCGCCCGCGCCCCCGTACGGCATGCCGACACTGCCCGGGTTGACCACCAGGCGACGGTCGGCCAACCGGGTGTACGGCATGTGGGTGTGCCCGCAGACCACGGTGCCGACCTCGGCCGGCAGGCCGGCGAAGACCTCGGCCCAGCGTTCCGGCCGCGAGTCGACGAGCACGACCTCCTCGTCGTCGCGGGGCGTCGCGTGGCAGAACAGCACGTCGCCGAGCCCGGTCACCGGCAGCGTGACGTGCGGTGGCAGCGCGGCCAGCCGGGCCACCTGGTCGTCCCGGAGCTGCGCGGCGGCCCAGTTGGCGACCTCGATCTCCGACGGCTTCCCGGCCCGCGCCTCGACCAGTTCGCGCTCGCCGTTCCCGCCGACCCAGCGGGCGCGGTCGCCGAGCGCGGCGAGCCGGTCCAGCACCTCGACCGGCTGCGGGCCGGAGGCGATGTCCCCGGTGAGCACGATCAGGTCGGCGGCGGCCACGTCCGGCTCGGCCAGGACGGCCTCCAGCGCCGGCAGCACACCGTGGATGTCGGAGAGGACGGCGACACGATCGATCATCGCCCCAGCCTGGACGTCGGCCGCCGGGGACGTCCAGGAATTCTGCGCCGGGCAGACACGCGCCGGCCCGGACCGCGTGGGGGCGGGCCGGGCCGGGGCGGAGGTGCGGAAGGTCAGACCCGCGCGCGTCGGGCCAGGCGCTCCGGGTCGAGGATGATGATGCTCTTGCCGTCCAGCCGCAGCCAGCCGCGCGAGGCGAAGTCGGCGAGCGCCTTGTTGACGGTCTCCCGGGACGCGCCGACGAGCTGGGCGATCTCCTCCTGGGTGAGGTCGTGGGTCACCCGCAGCACGCCGCCGTCGCGGGTGCCGAACCGGCCGGCCATCTGGAGCAGGTTCTTGGCGACCCGGCCGGGCACGTCCGTGAAGATCAGGTCGGCGAGCGAGTCGTTCGTCCGGCGCAGCCTGCGGGCCAGCACCCGCAGGAGCTGCTCGGCGATCTCGGGCCGGTTGTTGAGCCACGGCCGCAGGGCCTGCTTGCGCAGCCGGACCAGCCGGGTGTCGGTGACCGCCGTGGCGGTCGCCGTCCGCGGGCCGGGGTCGAACAGCGACAACTCGCCGACCATGTCCGACGGGCCCATCACGGCGATCAGGTTCTGCCGGCCGTCCGCCGCGCGGCGACCCACCTTGATCTTGCCGGACAGGAGGATGTAGAGACTGTCACCGGGCTCGCCCTCGTTGAAGACGACCTCGCCCTTGCGGACCTCGATCGTCTCCATCTCCTTGGCGAGCGCCTCGGCAGCCTCCGGGTCGACACCCTGGAAGATCCCGCTGCGGGCCAGTACCTCGTCCATCGCGCACCTCCGCCTGCGCGTGCCGTCCGTCGGCCCGGGTCCGCCGTCCGCTGATCCCTCGCGCGCCGCCAGTCTAGGCGCACATGAGCAGGAATCGGAGGTGCACCCCTGGATCCGGCCCCCCGGCACCGGGCCGGGTGCCACCGGTCCCCATCTGATCGTAGGGTGACCGGCGTGCTGTGCGAGCCGATCCTGACCAGCCGGTCCGAAGCCGGGTGGGACATCCCGCTGTTGGTGTGGCGGGCCGACAAGCCGCTGCTGGCGGTCGGCTCCGCCCCGCTGGGCGGGGGGATCGGCGTCCGCCGGTGGGTGGTCAACGCGACCGTGCCGATGACGTACGACCGGGACGACCCGGCCGCCCACCTGGCCGAACTGGCCCGGGACCTGGGCCTGGGCGGGCCCGGGGTCGGGCTGCTCACCGGCGTGGACGTGACCGAGGTGGTGCACCGCGACGACGGCGGCGTGCGGGTCTGGGCGACGGTCGGTCTGGGCACCCCGGTCTGGGCCGCCGCGCCGGTCGGCGGCGGCCGGGAGACCACCGACGCCCCGGCCACGGCGGCCGGGCCCGCGCCGGCCCACCCGGTCGGCACCGTCAACATCGTGGTGCACGTGCCGGTCCGGCTCGGGGAGGCCGCGCTTGTCAACGCGGTGGCCACCGCCACCGAGGCGAAGGCGCAGGCGATCTGGGAGCTGGGGCTGCCGGCCACCGGCACCGCCACCGACGCGGTCACCGTGCTCTGCCCCGCCGACGGCGTGCCGGCCCCGTACGGCGGCCCGCGCTCGACCTGGGGCGCCCCGCTGGCCCGGGCCGTGCACGCCGCCGTGCGCGCCGGCGGCGCCGGCCCGGTCGTGCCCTGGTCCGACCGGCGGGCCGGCTGACGTGCGCAGACCGGTATTCCGGCCATTCGGCCCTCGTCGCGGCGTCCCCGGGGCGGTAGCGTCGCCGACGATGTACGCTTCCGCCCACTCTGTGCCCCGTTCCCGCCGCGTCGCCGGGCCCCGCCCCGTCGGTCCCGTGCCACGCCGTGCCGTCCCCCGCCCGCGCCTCGCCGCGCTGGCCGCGCTCTTCGCGGTCCTGCTCGCCGCCGGCTGCTCGGACTCCGGCGACGGCGACGGCCCGCTCTGGCAGAACGGGCAGGGCGGCGGGTCGACCGGGTCGGCCGGCCCCGCGTCCGGCGACCAGCCGGCCGCCTCCGGCGAGTCGACCGAGCCGTCGATCTCGCTGACCGCGACCGGTGACGTGATCATGGGGAACGCGCCGAACCGGCTGCCGCCCAACGGCGGCAAGGGCTTCTTCGACGACGTGAAGTCCGCGCTCAAGGGCGACCTGGTGATGGGCAACCTGGAGGAGCCGCTCACCGACGACACCGGCGCCGGTAAGTGCGGCCCGAACCCGCAGAACTGCTACCAGTTCCGGGCGCCGCCCGGCTACGCCGCGCACCTGCGCTCGGCCGGGTTCCAACTGCTCAACCAGGCCAACAACCACGGCAACGACTACGGCCAACAGGGCTACGAGAACACCCAGTCGGCGCTGGAGGCGCACGGCCTCAAGCACACCGGCGCGCCCGGCGAGATCACCGTCGTGGACGTCAACGGCGTCAAGGTGGCAGTGGTGGGCTTCTCGTCGTACCCCTGGTCGAACAGCCTGATCGACCTGGACGCCGCCAAGCAGGTCATCGAGATGGCCAAGGGGATGGCCAAGCTCGTGGTGGTGCAGGTGCACATGGGCGCCGAGGGCGCGGACAAGACCCGGGTCAAGCCCGGCACCGAGATGTACGTCGGGGAGAACCGGGGCGACCCGATGCGTTTCGCCCGTACCGTGATCGACGCCGGCGCGGACCTGGTGATCGGGCACGGCCCGCACGTGCTGCGGGGCCTGGAGTTCTACCAGGGCAAGCTGATCGCCTACAGCCTGGGCAACTTCGCCGGCGGCGGGAAGTCGTTGCAGAGCGCCGGTCGGCTCGGCTACGGCGGCGTGCTCAAGGTGTCGCTCACCGCCGAGGGCCGCTTCGTCGGCGGCACGTTCACCTCCACCGTGATGAACGGCGTCGGCCGACCCTCCGTCGATCGGCAGGACCGCGGCCTCGGGCTGGTGCGCGAGGTGACCCGGGCGGACTTCCCGGACACCGGCGCGAAGCTCGACGCGAACGGCAAGATCAGCGCACCGGCGGGTGGCTGAGCGCACGCCGCCCCGCGTCGACCCACCGGGGCGTCGGCCCCGCGACGTAGGCTGGCCGGCGTGACCACGCGCTCCCCCGAGACCGATCTTGGCCGTACGCGTCGGGCCCGCCGCATCGGGCGGGTGCTGACCGAGACCCACCCCGACGCGCACTGTGAACTCGACCACGGCAACGCGCTGGAGCTGGCGGTCGCCACGATCCTGTCCGCCCAGTGCACCGACAAGAAGGTCAACGAGGTCACGCCGAAGCTGTTCGCCCGCTACCGCACCGCCGCCGACTACGCCGGGGCGGACCGTGTCGAGCTGGAGGAGCTGATCCGGCCCACCGGTTTCTACCGCAACAAGACCAGATCGCTGATCAACCTGGGCCGCGCGCTCTGCGAGCGGTACGACGGCGAGGTGCCCGGCCGGCTCGCCGACCTGGTCACCCTGCCCGGGATCGGGCGCAAGACCGCGAACGTGATCCTCGGCAACGCGTTCGACGTTCCGGGCATCACCGTCGACACCCACTTCCAGCGGCTGGTGCAGCGGTGGGAGCTGACCACCGAGACCGACCCGGTCAAGATCGAACACGTGATCGGCGCACTCTATCCCAAGCGGGACTGGACCATGCTGTCGCACCGGATCATCTTCCACGGTCGTCGGGTCTGCCACGCCCGCAAGCCGGCCTGCGGCGCGTGCACGCTGGCGAAGCTCTGCCCCGCGTACGGCACCGGGCCGACCGAGCCGGCCGCCGCGGCCAAGCTGCTGAAGGGCCCCCGCGCGCGGGACCTCGCGGCGGCCGTCGGCCTCGACCCGGACCTGGTGCCGCAGCAGGCGACCGTGGCGGACGTGCCGTGACCCGCCGGCTCGCGTTCCTGCTCGTCCCGCTGCTGCTGGCGGCGGGCTGCACCGCCCCGGCCGAGGAGCCGGCCGGCCCGGCGTCGGCCACCCGCGCGGAGCGTCCCTCGCCGTTCGCCGACTGCGCCCCGCTGACCGCGGCGCCGGCCTCGGCCGCGCCGTCGCCGGCCGGCCGGCCCGGTGATCCGCTGCCCGACCTGGCGCTCAACTGCTTCACCGGCGGCGCGCCGGTGAAGCTGCGCGACGTGAAGGGCCCCGCCGTGATCAACGTGTGGGCGTCCTGGTGCCCGCCCTGCCGCAAGGAGCTGCCCGCGTTCCAGCGGCTCAGCGACCGGGCCGACGGCCGGTTCCAGGTGATCGGCGTGAACAGCCGGGACAGCCGCGGCGGCGCGCAGTCCCTCGGCGAGGACTTCGGCATCGACTTCCCGATGCTGCTCGACCAGGGCGACGCGTTCGAGCGCGCGCTCGAACGCAGCGCGTTCCCGTTGACCGTCCTGGTCGACGCGGACGGCCGGATCCGGCACATCGAGGGGACCGGCGCGCTCGACGACGCCCGCCTCGCCGCGCTGGTCCGCACGCACCTCGGGGTGCGGGTGTGACCCGGACGCCGCCCGGATGGCTGGACCCGCTGCTGGGCCGGCTCGGCAGCGCCCGGGCCGAGGACTTCACCCAGCTCACCACGCCGGAGACCGGCGGCCGGGAGAGCGCCGTGCTGGTGCTGCTCGGCGAGGAACCCGGCGCCGGGCCGGACATGCTGGTCCTCCAGCGCGCCGCCACGCTGCGCAACCACGCCGGGCAGCCGGCCTTCCCCGGCGGCGCGGCCGACCCGGAGGACGCCGACGCCCGCGCCACCGCGCTGCGCGAGGCGAACGAGGAGGTCGGCCTCGACCCGGCCAGCGTCACCGTGTTGGCCGAACTGCCCCGGCTGTGGATCCCGGTCAGCGACTTCGTGGTGACCCCGGTGCTCGCCTGGTGGCACGACCCGCACCCGGTCCACCCGCGCGAGCCGGCCGAGGTCGCGCACGTCGCCCGACTGCCGGTCGCCGAGCTGGTCGACCCGGACAACCGCATGCGGGTACGCCATCCCAGCGGCTGGATCGGCCCCGCGTTCTCGGTCCGCGGCATGCTGGTCTGGGGCTTCACCGGCGGCGTGATCGACCGGCTGTTGGAGATGGGCGGCTGGGCCCGGCCCTGGCCCCGCTCGCGGGTGTGGGAACTGCCGCCGGTCGGCGCCACCCCGGCCCCCTCGGCCGGCACCGACGCGGCCGACGAGAGCCCGGTGCGCTGATCACCCGCACGGATCCTCAGGTCACGTTCAGCGAGCGCTGAGCCGGCCACCGGCCCGGTGCCCGTACCCTTGGGGCGTGTCCGCCGTGGATCTCGTCCTGCTCCTGCTCATGCTCGTGTTCGCGATCAGCGGATACCGCCAGGGCTTCGTCGTCGGAGCGCTGTCGTTCTCGGGCTTCTTCCTGGGCGCGTTGCTCGGCCTCCAGGTCGGCCCGCTGATCGCCAGGCAGTTCGCGTCCAGCGGCACCCGGGTGTTGATCTCCCTGGTGGCGATCTTCGGGCTCGCCGTGCTGGGGCAGGCGCTGGCCGGCTGGCTCGGCTCCAACCTGCGCGCGGCCATCACCGGGCCGGCCGGCAAGAAGGTCGACGACGTCGGCGGCGCGTTCATCTCGGTCATCGCGGTCATGCTGGTGGCCTGGCTGGTCGCGGTGCCGCTGGGTTCCTCGTCGGTGCCCTGGCTGGCCGCCTCGGTCAAGGACAGCGCGTTGCTCACCGTGGTGGACCGGGTGCTGCCCGACCGGGCGCAGGAACTCTCCACCGCCCTGCGGGACACCGTCGACACCAACGGCTTCCCCGACGTGTTCAACGGCCTGGGCAGCACCAACGCCCGGCAGGTCTCGCCGCCCGACCCGGCGCTGGCCAACTCCCAGGTGGTGCAGAACAGCAAGCGGTCGGTGGTGAAGGTGCTCGGCTCCGCGCCGAGCTGCTCCCGCCGGATCGAGGGCTCCGGCTTCGTCTACGCCGACGACCGGGTGATGACCAACGCGCACGTGGTGGCCGGCACCCGTTCGGTGGCGGTGGAACTGCGCGGCGAGCGGTACGACGGCGAGGTGGTGGTCTACGACCCGGATCGGGATTTGGCCGTGCTCTACGTGCCGGGGCTGCCCGGGCCGTCGCTGCGCTTCGCCGCCGGTGCGGCGGCCAGCGGGGCGGACGCGATCGTGCTCGGCTTCCCCCTGGACGGCCCGTACGACGCCCGACCGGCCCGGGTGCGGGACGTCGACCGGATCACCGGGCCGGACATCTACTCCTCCGGGGACGTGACGCGGGAGATCTACACGATCCGCGCGTTGGTGCGCAGCGGCAACTCCGGCGGCCCGCTGGTCTCCTCGAACGGGCTGGTGCTCGGCGTGATCTTCGCAGCGGCGGCGGACGACCCGAACACCGGCTTCGCGGTGACCGCCGCCGAGGCGCGGTCGGTGGCGCTGGCCGGCGCGGAACGCACCCGGGGCGTGGCCACCGGCGACTGCACCTGAGCGACGCCCGGCCGATCAGCCGGACGAGTGCCGGGCGACCGCCGCGGCGACGGCCAGCAGGCAGGTGCCGCCGAGGAGACCGAACACGCCCAGATTGCCCCACCGGTACTTCGCGCTCGCCACGTGTGCGTTGACCCAGACCTGGGTGGCGACGGCCCGGATCAGGGCGTCCGGGTCCCGTACCAGGCCCCGCAACGCGTCGACGTACTCGTCGGGGCCACGCCGGTACAGGTCCGCGACGCTCTGGTGGTAGAGGAGACTCACCGGTCCGCCGCGCGGGCCCGCCCTCGGACGCAACGCCAGCCCGGCGCCGATCACCGCGGAGACGAGGAGGACGGCCGCACCGGTCACCGCCACCACCAGAGCCGGTCCGGGGCGGTCGAGGCGCTGCGCGAAGGTGTAGAGAACCCCGCCCAGCACGCCGGCGGCGGCCAGCGTGGCTGCCGCCTTCGTCTCCGCGTGCTTCACCATCTCCAACGCCACGGTCAGCGCCCGCCACGCGTGCTCGACGTCCGACGGAGCGGACGGGGTCGGCGGTCGTCCGCGTCCGGATGACCGTTCCGGGCGGCGAGACGTCTTTTGTCGCATGGGCCTTGCCTTTCCGCAGGGCCGCGTCGGGCCGCTTTCGGGGGGACGCGACCGGTGCGCCGGTGACTGCTCCTGCTTTCGGCTCCGAACCCGGCCGGTACGTGGTTGTGCCGGCCGGGCCCATGAATCAGCCTGATGGGCGACGACTGCCTGCCTGATCGGCTGGCCGTGGACTGGGGGCGACGATTGAGAGCAACTCCACCGTGGAGATCCGGGAGCCTGTTGGGCCGACTGTCGGCGCCGGTGCGTGACGAACTGCTCGGGCTGGGGGCGGTGCGGCGGTACGCCGACGGGGCCCGGATGATCCACGAGGGACGGGACGACAGCCATGTGCTCCTCCTGCTCAGCGGGTTCGCCAAGGTGACGATGGCGGCCGGTGAGGGGCAGGCGCTCCTGGCGGTACGCGGCCCGGGAGACACGGTGGGCGAGCTGGCGGCGACCAGTGGGCACCCACGTCAGGCCTCGGTGGTGGCGTGTTCGCCGGTCACGGCGCGCGTGATCGTGGCGTCGGTGTTCCGCCACTTCCTCGGCCGCAACCCGGAGGCCGCGGTGCAGGTGGCGGCCGTCGTCGCGGAGCGGCTCGCGGCGGCGAACCGACGCCGGGTCGAGTTCGCCACCCAGCCGTTGCAGAGCCGGCTGGTGAGTGTCCTCGTCGAACTCGCGGTCCTCGCCGGTGAACCCGCCGCACCCGGTGTTGTCCGGATTCCGCTGCCGCTGCGGCAGGGCGAACTCGCCGCGATGGTCGGCGCCTCCGAGGACACGGTGCAGCGGGCGCTGCGCGTGTTGCGCCGGGACGGACTGGTCGAGACGGGATACCGCTCGCTGGTCGTCCGGGATCTCCACCGGTTGCGCGCCAAGCTCGACTTCCCGGCCGCCTGATCGGTGGCGGGCGGCGACTGCCGTCCCGGGCATCAGTCGTCGTCCCGGGGGTCGCGGCTGTACCGCTCGGCCAGCCGATCGATCTCGGCGTCCAGTTCCGCGTCGTAGCGGGCCTGGGCGACCCGGTCGGCCTCGTCCACCGCCTGGATCCGGGTGTCCCGGTCGTGGTCGATCTCTCGGATCGCCACGTCGGACGCCGCCTGGGTGCGGCGCTCGTGGGTGGAGAGGAGCGAGTGGTGCATACGCTTGCCCGCCTCGATCTGCCGGTTGACGATCAGGTCGTAGGTGGTGCTGCCACCGAGGAACTTCGCCAACACCGGCAGGCAGTCGATCGTGATGAGCAGCAGTCGGACCAGCCATTGCGCGGCGAGCACGAAGCCGCTCTGCCGGGAGAGTTCGCCGAGGGCGCGGTCCTCGTCGAGCACACCGATCGGCTTCCTGATCTGCCGTTCTTCGTCCAGCCTGGCCGCGATGGCCCGGTCGACCTGCGCGGCGTAGTCAGCCGTCCGGCCGGCCAGGGTGTTCGTGGAGGCGGCGATGGCGGCGTCCAACTGGTCGAGCCTGGCCTGCCGCTCGACGATCCGGCTGTCCTGGCGGTACTGCTCGACCACCTTCCAGGCGTTGTCGCACCGGAAACCCTTACCCGCGGTCCCCGACAGGCCGGGCCCCGACCTTCCGGCACACTCCTTCTCGGCGAAGGCCTGGCGGCGACGCAGTTCCGCGCTGGACTTGTCGACCTGGGCGCGGAGCAGGTTCCGTTCCGCGGTCGCCCGGCGCAACTTCTCCCGCTCGTCGTCCGGGCTCGCCAGCGGGAGGCGGAACGTGCCGCAGGCGTCGACGTCGACAGCGGAGCCGTCGGCCGGGTTGCACTGCTTGAGCCGTCCGGCGATCTCGTTGACCTCGCCGTTGCGGGTCCGGTCGAGCTGGGCGTGGATGGCGGGCTGGAAGGCCCACAGCAACAGGGGTTCCGCGATCACGGCGCCCATCAGCAGGGCGATGACCAGACGTGGGACGAAGAGCGCGAGCCGCCGGCCGCCGAGCAGCCCGTGGGTGCTGGAGATCAACCAACTGTCGATGGTGACGACCAGGAAACCCCAGAAGAGCGCCGCCGGCACGATGGCCGGCCACGGGACGTCCACCACCCGGTGCAGCGCGGTCGCCAGCGAGAGCGCCGCCATCAGTCCCGTGTTCACCACGATGAGCCCGAGACGGGCATAGCGGGGGCGCTCCTCGGGCACCCAGTCCAGCAGATCCTCCCGGACCCCCACGAGACGCCGGGCCCACCGCGCCGGCCCGTGGGCGGGCGGGGCCGGGCGGTACGGCTCCGTGCCGGCGACGTCGCCGCCGGCCGTCACGGACGAGGCGGGCAGCGTGTCAGTCATCCTCTTCCCGCAATCCCATGTCGTCGTCCACCCGGCCGCCGGTGCGCGCCTCGCCGCCGTCGTCCGGGACGGCCCGCTCGGACGCCTCGATCTCGGTGTGCGCCGAGCGGCCGACCGCCGCCGGAGGGGGCCCGCTCAGCTCGTCGAGGGGGGTGCCGGTCACCTCCGCGATGATGCGCTCCAGCCGGATGTTGAGGAGGTTGGCGTGCCCGTGCTTCGCCATCTCCTGGATCACCTCGACGTTGATCGCCATCCGCCGCTGCTGGTCCTCGCGTTGCTCCCGTCCCCGTCGGAGCTGGTCCTCCCGTTCCCACTGGAGGCGTTGCGCCTCGTCGGCGCGCCGCGCGTCGTCCCTGCGCTCCTCCTGCGCGAGCATGCTCTCCGCCAGCTCCTTCGCGCCGAGGTCGCCCACGGTGTGCGCGTAGATCTGCGCCTTGATCGGATCGCCGCCGATCATGTCCACGGCCTGCGCGGCCCGCAGGCGTGCCGCCTCGCTCTCGATCTCCTGGATCCGGAGCCGGCGGCGTAGCCGCGTCAACTCGACGAGGTCGGCGTGCTCCTCGGTCTCCACCTCGATCCGCTGCCGATGCTCGCGGTCCTCGTCCGCGCGGTCGCGGACGTTCCGGTCCTGCCCGGTCGCCAGGGCGTGCGTGTAGTCCTGGTCCGCGGTGTCCAGCAGGTGCTTGCGGTGCTTCTCCCGCAGGGCCTTTTCGAAGGCGGCCACCTCGTCGGGGGTCAGCACCTCCACCGCGGCGAACGTGGCGTGCAGCCCCGGGATCATCGCGGGACGCTTCTCGGTGTACGCCCGGAGGTGGCCCTCGACCGCGCGCCGCACCTGGTTGACCTGGGACATCCGATGTCCCACGCCCATCTGGGACAACCGGTGGTAGCGCTTCAGGTAGGTCAGGAGCGCGGTGTGGGCGTTGACGTTCTCGCGGACCACCCGCACCGGGTCGGTCACGGAGCAGACGAACGTCGCCCGCACCGTGAAGTCGCTCGCCTCCGCCGAGCTGACGGTGAACTGGACCACGACCGGGACCTCACTGCCCCGGTCGACGAGGCTGACGTGCGTCGCCCGGACGACCTGTGCGTCGTCCGGCGGCAGCCGTCCGTCGTCGACGACGTACGACCCGTCCACGCGGTACACCAGCACCTGGTGTGCGTGCGGACGCGGCAGCCGCTGCCCGGCCCGCGTCTTCCTGCGCATGCCCAGCATTCCTCTGCTCGGCGCGGGCGCGAGATAGTCCTGGCTCAGGATCGGGTAACTGGTGGTCATGTCAGTCCTTCGGTCGAGGGGCCCGGCAGTACCGTTCGAGCACGTCCAACAGGACGAGGGCGAGGGACTGCTGCGCCGGCCGGGAAGGGTTGCCGCGTCGGACGTCGACGAGTCGGAAGTCGTGCTGGAAGCTCAGCGCCTCGGCCGGGGGCAGCGCCGCGGCCAGGCCCTGCGCCAGGGCATGGGCGTGCGCGACAGGTGTCGCGCTGATCCGCCCCAGGCGGTGGAGGCCCGACCAGAGCGCGTTCAGGACCGTCTCCCGGTGGGGACGGTTGCAGATCGCCTCCGCCCACAGCGTCGAGACATCGGCGACGCGCTCCGGATGCTTGTCGAGAAACATGAAGGAAGCGAGTTCCCCACGGTCCGGATCGCGGATCAGCAGCACCTTGAACAGCACCAGCCGCGCCCGGTCGACGACCCGCGCGTCGCCCGGCCGGCGCGGTGGCCGGCGGAGGACGCGGGTCAGGAGCGACACGACCCGGCCGGCCTCCTCGGTGTGCACGGTCAGCGTGGCGAACAGCATGGCGAGGGCGGACGCGGCCTCCTCGTCGCCGTCCGCGCTCGTCGTCACCAGGTGCCACAGGCGGTTGACCGCCTGGGTCGGCTCGCGGATGCCGAGTTCGCCGCCGTACGCCATGGCCGCGGTCCACCGCTGCCGCGGGTTGCCGTGCGAGGCCCAGTACTTGGCCAGGCCGAGGGCGGCGGGGGTGGTCTCCTCGTTGAGGCACATCCACCACAGGAGATAGGCGGCCGTCGTCTGGCCGGTCCAGCCCGCCTCGCCACGCGACCACGGATCGAGGTACGACTGCTCGACCTCGTCGAAGTCGACCGCGGCCAGCCAGGCCAGGCCCTGCGCACACCGCACCGCGGACTCGCCCACCACCAGTGCCTGTAGCCATTCCCGCATCGCGTCCCAGAACGGGCTGTCGTAACGCCTGCACAGTTCGGCGAGGATGTGTCGGCGGTACTCGGGCCGGCGGAACACGGGCAGCGGGCGGGTGGTGACACCGAGGCTGACCTGTTCGCTCGCGATCAGTCCGTCGCCTGTGGTCCGCCGCCGTCGACCGGCGGGCAACGCGAGCGACCCGGGTTCCACGGCCGGCCGCTCCCGGCCGGGCTGCTCGTCCCGCAGCCGGTCGGCCAGCAGCCGTTCCAGGCGGACGGCCTGGGCCTCCAGCGTCCGGTGGTTGACGCCCTCCAGGAAGGCCAGCACCGTCACCTCCAGCACCTCCTGGACGCTCGGCTCCTTGTCGAACCACTCCTGGACCCGGGACGCGGAACCGGCCTCGAACTCGGCCAGGACGTCCCGGTAGGGCTCGCCGGCGGCGACCCGGCGAGCGATCCTCGCGACGTCGCCCATCGTGTACTCGTCGGTGAGCTGATCCGCGAGGGTCTCGGCCAGCGCCGGCTCGACGGACGTGCCGGCCAGCCATCCCCGCAACACCGCCCGGAGGTCGGGCCGCTGCCAGGGGAACTGCCGGACCGTCTCCACGACGCCGTCGTGGTCGGCGGTGGTCACCACCAGGTAGGCCTCGCACTCGCGGATCCGGTCGCGAACCGTCCGCCACGTGAAGTCCCGTTCCGCGACGCTGCCCTCGCCCTGGTGGTTCACCACCAGGTAGCCGTATCCGGGCTCGTAGCTGCGCTGCGCCAACTCCTTGAGCGTGATGACGGAGGAGAGCACCACGAGCGGGAGGTGGGTGGCGTCGCGTAGCAGGCCGAGCGCACTGGTCCGCTTTCCACTGCCGGTGGCCCCGCACAGGACCACGATGCGTTCGGTGAGCAGCGCCTCCAGCGCCCGGTCGTACGCCGACGGGGGGATGAAGTGGCCCAGTTCGAGGTCCACCTCCGCGGCTTCGAGCTTGCCGGTCACAGGACGGCGGTCACGGCCCTCCCCACCGGCCACGCCCACCACGTCGCTGGTGACCTGGCCGTTGAAGACCTGCATCACCTGCGGCAGGTGGTTCTGCCAGCCGTCGCGTGGCCCCGCCGTCGCGGTGCCCGCGGCGTCGGTCGCGGGCGGCGCGTCCGGCCTGTCGCCGCGGCTGCCGCCACCCGCCGACGGGACCGGATCGTCGTGGGGCACACGTGGTCCCCGGTGGCCGTCCGCGTCGGCACCTCCGCGGTCACCGGGGTCGCCGCCGGGTGCCGTCGAGGCGTCCGGGGCCGGCCGGTCGTCGGGTTCGCGCCCTGGGGCGGCGACCTCACCCACGGCCGTCCACCTTCTTGATGCCGATCACCTCGGCCTTGACGGGCCCGTTGAACTCGCTTATCACCTCCGCCTGGTACCGGCGGGTCCAGGCGTTCGGCTCGCCCGGCCGGGCCGCCGCCACCGGCGGGGCAGCCGTGGCGTCCGACCGCTCCTCGACGTCGGGTCGGGCGGGGCCGGTCGACCCGACGTCGGGCGCCGGGTGGCTGTCGAGCAGGTCACGCAGCCCTTCGGCGCGGTAGCGGGGCACGTGCAGCCAGGCGTCCTCGCGGTACTCCTTCACCTGCACCGGCACCCGCACCAGATCCCGCGCCGGGTCGAGATGCGTGTGTCGCTGGGCCACGGTGTCCAGGTAGACCCGGTTGGAGAGGATGAGCACCAGGCCGATGTCGTCGGCCGCGTCCTGGATCCTGCGGGCGGCCCCGCAGTCCACCAGGCGACTCACCACGACGACGCCCGCGCCCACATAGCCGTTCGCGCCGGGAAAGGCCACACCGTGGTGGACGGCTAGGCGCAGCCGCAGCCGGGCCGGCGTCGTCAGGTCGGCGTTGTGGCGGGCCACGCACCTGTCGAGAGCGGGAACGAAGTCGTCGATCAGCAGGTCTTCCGGAGCGTCCGGGGGCAGCAGGGCCAGCTCGCCGTCCCCGGCCGGCTGCCGTCGCCACGAGGAACGGTGCAGGTCGGCCCGCTCCGCGGCTTCGTCGAGCAGTCGTACCAGGGCTTCCTGGAAGTTGGCCTGCCGGCGGCCGTCCGCGGCGCCGTAACCGCGGGCGTCGACGGACACCAGCAGGCTCCGCCCGAAGGATTCCTGTCGCGCCATTCCGGCTCTCCGTCCCATCGAGGCCCCTCGTACCACCAGAGTGATACGAGCGCGTCCCGCAAATTCCGGGAAAAGTCGGCTTCGATGATGACGATATTCGGACGGTCGAATCCTCACCGCCCGAGAACGGTTCAGCCGCCGGCAGTGGCTCCCGCCGGCGCGACGTCGTCGCCCGGCCGGCTCAGCGACAGGTTCGCCCGGCCCCAGGTGAGCGTGCGGTCGAGCACCGCCCGCGCCATGATCGCGACACAGGTGCCGCCGTTGACGAACGAGGCCACCACGTCGCTGGGGTGGTGCATGCCCCGGTACATGCGGGTGAGCGCCACACCGACCGGCACCAGCACCAGCAGCGTCCACCAGGTGACCTTGGCCGGGGTGCTGCGCGCCCGCAGCGCCAGCAGCACCGCGAGGCCGACGTAGAGCGCGGTCGCCGCCGAGGTGTGCCCGGAGGGGAAGCTGGACGTCGGGGGAGAGGCGTCCATGTGCTCCACCGCCGGCCGGTTCCGGTCGATGACCATGGTGGTGAACAGGAAGATCAGCGCCTGCGCGCTGACCGCCGCGCAGAGGAAGATCGGCTCCCGCCAGCGGTGCAGCACCAGCCGCAGCACCAGCGCGGCCAGCACCGTCACCACGACGATCATCTGGGTGCTGGCCAGCGTGCTGAAGACCAGCGACACGTCGTTCCAGCCGGACGACCGGTCACCGGCGAACTCGCGGTTCACCGCGTCCTCCACGGTGAACGGCCAGGTGTGCGTGAGCACCCGGGTGACCAGCAGGCCCAACCCCACCATCACGGCGAAGAGCAGGGCCACCGGCAGCAGGACGCGCCGGGCGATCTGGACCGCGACATCGGACATGAGCCGCCCTTTACCCAGGTGGCCGTCCTGTTACGCGTGTCGATCCTCCGGGTCGGCCAGTTCCGGCTCGACCCCCTCGCGCAGCGGGCGGGCCGGCCGCCGGCCGGCCCCGGCGCGCCAGGTGGCGAACGCGGCGGTGGTGGCGGCGACCGTGGCCACCCCCAGCACCCAGCCGCCCACCACGTCGCTGGTCCAGTGCACGCCCAGCGCGATCCGGCTCAACCCGGTCACCACCGTGAGCAGCGTCGCCGCCGTCCAGAGCGCGATGCGGCCGGCGCGGTTGTCGCGGGCGAACGGCAGGAAGAGCAACAGCAGCACCCCGGCGGCCAGCGCCGCGTTCAGCGCGTGACCGGACGGGAAGGAGTAGCCGGCGGCCCGGGCCACCGGTTCGAGCAGGTCCGGCCGGTCCCGGCCGACCAGCAGCTTGAGCAGCGCGCCGAGCAGGCCGCCGACGAGCATCGTGGTGACCACCCAGACCGCCAGCCGGGGCGCCCCGCGCCGCAGCAGCCAGACCACCGCCACCGCGGCGGCCACCCGCAGCGGACCCGGCCCGAACGCGTGCGTCCAGACCGTCATCACCCGGACCCACAGCGGATGGTGCACCGCGTATCCGTGGAACGCGTCGGTGACCGAGGCGTCCAGCCGGAGCAGCGGCGGCCAGGCGCCCAGCACCAGAAGCGCGAGCAGGGCGAACGGCACCAGCACCAGGATCGCCGCGGCGGCGGCCAGGCTGAGGCGTAGTCCCAGCGAGTGGTCGGGGTCGAGGCGGCGGCTCCGCCACGACCGGTCGCGCGTGGACGCCGGCCCGGTGCTGTTCATGCGGCGTTCACTACCCAGGGCAGGGCGTGGTCAGACCCGCCGGTCAGCGGCGGGCCCGCCGGAACCGGCGCACCACCAGCGCGGAGCCGGTGACCAGGGCGACGAGCAGGGCCAGCCCGGTCCAGAGCCGTCCCGGAGCGGGGTCGTCGGTCTGGCCCGCCGCGCCGGCCGACCAACCGGCCGGCCGCGGGCGACCGAACGGATCGCCGCCCTGCCCCGCCGCCGCGGCCCGGGTGTCCGGGCCCTCGCCCGGGGCGGGACCGAAGCCCACCACGCCCGGGGCGGCGTTGTCGTCGAGCGGGTTGCGCCCCACCGGCGCCACGTCGGCGGTGAGCGCGGCCACCGGGTCGACCATGCCGTACCCGAACCGGTCGTCCCGGCCGGTCGGGCCGAGGTCCCGGGCGGTGCTGACCAGCCGGTTCACCACGTCCCCGGCCGACATCCGCGGATAGCGGGCCCGGACCAGGGCGGCCGTCGCGGCGACCAACGGCGCGGCGAAGCTCGTCCCCTGCACCCGCCAGTAGCCGCCCCGGGAGCGGGCGCCGTAGAGCGCCGTGGCCGGGGCGCTGAGCGTGGTCTCGTGGCCGGTGATCGAGCCGGACCAGAGGTTCTCGCTGTCGCGGTCCAGGCCGGTGACCGCCAGCACGCCCGGCTCACGGGCCGGGTACCAGACCTGGGTGGTGGTCGAGGTGGCCAGGTTGCCGGTGCAGGCGACCACCACCACGTCCCGGGCGAACGCGTAGTCGAGCGCCGCGGCCAGCGCCGGGCTGTCGCCGCCGCCCCCGAGCGACAGGTTCACCACCCGGGCGCCGTTGTCGACCGCCCAGCGCACCGCCTTCGCGATGATCAACGCGTCGTCGTACCGGTTCTCCGCGTCCAGCACCCGGACCGGCAGGATCCGGGCGTCCGGTGCCAGCCCCACCACGCCGTGGTCGTCGTCGGCCCGCCCGGCGATCAGCCCGGCCACCGTGGTGCCGTGCCCCACCGGGTCCGGCTCGTCCGTGCCGCCCGGCTCGACCAGGTCGAGGCCGGGCAGCACCTGACCGGCCAGGTCGGGGTGCGAAGCGTCCACCCCGGAGTCGATCACCGCGACCACCACGCCGCGCCCGGTCGACGTCCGCCAGGCGGTCTTCGCCCGCAGCTCCGCCAACTGCCACTGCTCGTCGCGGACCTGGTCGGCCCGGAACACGCGCTCCGGCGCGGACCAGGCCGGCACCCGGACGGTGGCCGGCGCGGCGTGTGCCGGCGGGGCCAGCGGGCCGGCCGTGACGGCCAACGCCGCCGCGCCGGCCAGCAGCGCACGCCCGGCGAGACGCCGGGACGGCACGCCGGGAAGCCCCTGCCGATCCCCAGTCACATTCCCCAGCCATTCCGTCGCGGCCGACACATGCTGCTCGGAGATTACCGGTAGTCCCGGCCGTCCCGGGGCAACTCGGCGCACCCGGCTCATCCGGGCGGGAGATGAGCCAACTGCACCAGACGGACGCCCTCACGCCGGGTGACCAGGCGGGCCCGACCGGGTGGCAGCGGACCGGCCTTCACCTGGCCGACGAGCGGCCCCTCCTCCGGGCCGCCGGACATCACCAGCCCGGCGGTGGACAGCTCCCGCAGCCGCTGGATGATCGGCTCGTACGCGGTCCGCCCGGCGCCGCCGGAGCGCCGCGCCAGCACCAGGTGCAGCCCGACGTCCCGGGCGTGCGGCAGGTGCTCCTCCAGCGCGCGCAGCGGGTTGGTCGGCCCGCCGGCCACCAGGTCGTAGTCGTCCACCAGCACGAACAGCTCCGGCCCGGTCCACCACGTCCGGGCACGCAACTCGGTCGGGGTCACCTCCGGGCCGGGCTGCCGCCCCCGGAGGTAACCGGCCGCCGACTCGATCAGCTCGGTGGTGTGCGGCGCGGCCGTGCCGTACCCGATCAGGTGCGCGGTCTCGATGGCGCCCATCAGGCTGCGCCGGTAGTCGACCAGGATCACCCGGGCCTGCTCCGGGGTGAACCGGCGGACGATCGAGGTGGCCAGCGCGCGCAGGAACGAGGACTTGCCGCACTCGGCGTCGCCGAAGACCACGAAGTTCGGCTCGGTGGCGAAGTCCAGCACCACCGGGGCCAGATCCGCCTCCGCCACCCCGACCGGGAACGCCAGCCCGGTCGTCGCGCTCTGGTCCAGTTCGGCGTACGGCAGCACCGGCGGGAGCAGCCGCACCCGGGGCGCCACCGGGCCGGACCACCCGTCGGCGACGGCCTTCACCAGGTCGGCGGTCGCGTCCCCCAGCGCGGCCGACCGGGGCTCGGCGGTGAGGAAGTGCAGCCCGCCGGCGGTGATGCCGCGCCCCGGCCGCTCCTCCGGCACGGTGGCCGCCAGCGCGCGCTTGACCACCACCGAATCGGCCGGGTCGCCGAGGCGCAGCTCCAGCCGGGAGCCGAACAGGTCACGGATCGCCGGGCGGAAGTCCGACCAGCGCAGCGCGCTCGCCACCACGTGCACCCCGTACGCCAGCCCCCGGGTGGCCAGCTCGGTGACCAGCGGTTCCAGGTCCTCGTACTCGCCGCGCAGCGTGTTCCAGCCGTCGACGACCAGGAACACGTCCCCGAACGGGTCGGTGCCGGCCGCCGGTGTCGCGGCCCGTCGCCGGCGCCACGCCGCCATCGACTCCACCCCGGACTCGGTGAAGCGCCGTTCCCGCTCGGCGAGCAGGCCGGCGACCTCCCCGACGGTACGGCGCACCGCGGTGCCGTCGGTCCGCCCGCTCACGCCGCCGACGTGCGGCAGGTCCCGCAGCGCGCCGAGCGTGCCGCCACCGAAGTCCAGGCAGTAGACCTGCACCTCGGCCGGGGTGTGGGTGAGCGCCAGCGCGCAGACCAGCGTGCGCAGCACGGCGGACCGGCCGCTGCGGGTGGTGCCGACCACCGCGACGTGCCCGGCCGCGCCGTCCAACGCCAGCCAGAACAGGTCCCGCCGCTGCTCGAACGGCTTGTCCACCACCGCCACCGGCACCTGCAACGCGCCGTGCAGCTCGGGATTGGCCACGGTGAGCCCGCGGACCGGGTCGACGCCGACCGGGCCGAGCAGCTCGTCGAGCGTGGGGGAGGCGTCCAGCGGCGGCAGCCACACCCGGTGCGCCGGCGGGCCCTGCCCGGCCAGCCGGTCGACAAGCAGGTCGAGCAGCGTCTCGCCGCTCTCCTCCTCGGCCGGGAGCGCGGCCGGCGCGGCCGGCGCGGGCACCGGCGCGAGGTGGGTGGAGAACGCGAGCACCCGCGCGGCGCCGACGCCGGACGCACCCGCCGGGCCGGTGCGCCGACGCACCGCGCCGGAGACGTACGCCGCCTTGAACCGGACCAGCGGCTCGGTGCCGGAGCGCAGGTACCCGTGCCCCGGGCTGCGGGGCAACTCGTACGCGTCCGGCACGCCGAGCACCGTCCGGGACTCCAACGTGGAGAACGTGCGCAACCCGATCCGGTACGACAGGTGGGTGTCCAACCCCCGCAGCCGGCCCTCCTCCAGCCGTTGACTGGCCAGCAGCAGGTGCACGCCGAGCGACCGGCCCAGCCGGCCGATCTGCACGAACAGGTCGATGAAGTCGGGCTTGGCGGAGAGCAGCTCGGAGAACTCGTCGCAGACCAGCAGCAGCGACGGCAGCGGGGCGAGCGGACTGCCGGCGGCACGCGCCCGCTCGTAGTCACGCACGCTCGCGAAGTTGCCGGCCCGGCGCAGCAGCTCCTGGCGGCGCATCAGCTCCCCGTTGATCGCGTCGACCATCCGGTCGACGAGCGGCAGCGCGTCCGCCAAATTGGTGATCACGGCGGCGGTGTGCGGCAGGCGCTCGAACGGCGCGAACGTGGCGCCGCCCTTGAAGTCGACAAGCACGAAGTTGAGCTGCTCCGAGCTGTGCGTCGCGGCCAGGCCGAGCACCAGCGTGCGCAGCAGCTCCGACTTGCCGGAGCCGGTGGCGCCGATCAGCAGCCCGTGCGGGCCCATGCCGTCCAGCGCCGACTCCTTGAGGTCGAGGTCGATCGCCCCGCCGTCGGCGCCCACCCCGATCGGCACCCGTAGCCGGTCCCGGGCGGCGCGGGGCGCCCAGCCCTGCTCGGCGGTGAAACCGTCCGGGTCGCCGAGACCGAGCAGCTCCGGCAGACCCGGCTCGGCACCGGGCGGCGCGTCCGACCCGCGTACCGCGCCGGCCAGCCGCAGCGGCGCGAGCCGCCGCGCGACCGCCTCCGCGTCGGCCGTCGGCAACGCGTCGGCGGCGCCCACCTCGGCGGGCCCCTCCGCCGAGTGCGAGTGCAGCCGGCCGTCGACCAGGTCGAGCAGCAGCGCGTACCGGTCGAGCAGCCGGGGCGGCGGCGTGTCCAGGTCGAGCACGGTGACCGCGTCGATGCCGCCGTCGCCGGCCAGGTCGGCGGCCCCGGTCAGGTCGCCGCCGTCGAGCACCACCACGACGTGCGGCCCGTCGGTGGCCGGGCCGTGCGGGCTGAACCGGGACCGGCTGCCGAGCACGTCGTCGAGGAGTCGTTCCAGGTCGGCGGCGGCGCTGGTGACCAGCCGCACCGGGCCGAGCGCGTCGGTGCGCGCCGGGTGGTGGGCGTGCGGCAGCCACTTCACCCACTCCCACCGGTCCCGGCGCTCCGGGCCGGCGCAGACCGCGATCAGCAGCTCGTCCGGGGCGTGGAAGACGGCGAGCTGGGTGAGCACCGCCCGGGCCAGCGCCCGGGCGGCCGGCGAGCCGGTGCCGCGTACCTCGCCGGCCGGGCCGCGCACGAAGACCCGGGCGAAGCTGCGCAGCGACAGCGCCACCGGCAGGTCCGGCACCACCGAGTACGCGTCCAGGAAGCGCCGCAGCGCCCCGGCGGTCATCGGCTCCAGCTCCTCCAGCGGCCGGGTGACCGGCGGGACCAGCGGGGTGGCCAGCGTCTGCGGCCCGACGCCGACCCGGACCACCGCGAAGTCCGGGTCACCCGGCCGCCGTTCCCAGACCCGGTGGCTGTCGACGGTGGACCAGAGCCGCCCCGGCTCCGGGTGGCGGTAGGCGAGCCCGGCGCGCTGGGCGCCGGCCGTCTCCCGGACCCGGCGACGCAGCGTGGCCAGGTGGCGCAGGTACTCCCGACGGGCGGCCATCAGCTCGGACTTCTTCGGGCCGGCGCTGCCCCAGGTGGTCACCAGCATGGCCAGCGAGGAGAGCCCGAACATGCCGCCCACCACGTACGAGTAGGCGCCGCCGCCCCGGCCGAACATCATCGCCATGGCCACCGTCCCGCCGAGCATCGGCAGCACCATCAGCGCCTGCTGCCAGCGCCCGCCGGTCGCCACCGGGATCTCCGGCGGCGCCTCGACGGGCAGCTCACCGACCGGGATCTCCGGGGCCGGCCGGCGCGGCGGTCGCTTGATGACGACAGTGGACACACGGCCTCCCATGGCTCTCGGTAACCCGAGCCTGGCTCATAGTAGGTAAAGTCCTTCCGTCCGTCAGCCCACCGTTCCGGCTCGATGATGGAGATGCGTCGATGACAAGCGGGCTCGCCCGGGTCACGATCAGCGCGCCCCGGCGACGGGTCGACGTGGCCCTGCCGGAGCAGGTTCCCCTGGCCGAGCTGTTGCCCGAGGTGCTCCGGCACGCCGGGGAGGGGCTCGCCGACGACGGCGAACGGCACGGCGGCTGGGTGCTGCGACGCACCGACGGCGCGGTGCTGGCCACCGCCCAGGCGCTGCTGCCGCAGGGCGTCCGCGACGGCGAGGTGCTGCATCTCGTGCCGGCCCGCGCCGAGTGGCCCGAGCTGGAGTACGACGACGTGGTCGAGGCGATCGTGGACGGCGCCCGCCGCCGGGGCGTCGCCTGGTCGGCCGGGGCGACCCGGGCCGCCGCGCTGGCCGGCGCCGCCGTGCCGCTGGCGGTCGGGCTGGTCGCGGTGCTGTCCGCCGGTCCCGGCGGGCGCGGCTGGCCGGTCGCCGCGGCGGGCGCCCTGATCCTGGTGCTCGCCGCCACCGCGGCCTCCCGGGCCTACGGCGACGGCCCGGTCGGCGTCACGCTCGGCGGGTACGCGCTGCCCTGGGCGGCGGCGGCCGGCGCGCTCGCGGTCGGTTCCGGCGACCCGGTCGGCCCGATCCCCGGCCTGCGCTGGGTCGGCGCCCCCGAACTGCTTGTCGGCTCGGTGGCGGTGCTGCTGGTGGCGGTGCTCGGCCTGCTCGGCGTGGCGCACCGGTCCCGGGTCCCGGTGGCCGGCGTGACGGTCGGCGCGGTCGGCGCGGTGGCCGCGCTCGGCGCGCTGCTGCTCGACCCGGCCGGCACCGCGGCCGTGCTGCTCGCCGTCCTGGTCTTCGCGCTAGGCGGGCTGCCGCTGCTGGCCATCCGGGTCGGCAAGCTGCCGCTGCCGCCGCTCACCCTGCCCGCCCCCGCCGGCACCCGCGACCTGCCCGACCGGGGACGGGTGCACGCGGCCGTGGCCCGCGCCGAGGAGGCGTTGACCGGGATGCTGCTCGGGCACGCGGTGCTGGCCGTGGGCGCCGTCGTGGTGCTCGTCGCCGCCGGGGATGCCGCCGGGCGGCTGCTTGTCGCCGTCGCCGCCGGGGTGCTGCTGCTGCGCTCCCGGCTCTTCGTGGCGGTGCGGCACCGGGTGCCGGCCGTCGCCGCCGGCCTGGCCGGGTACGCGCTGCTCGGCGTGGTGCTGGCGGAGCGGGCCGGGCCCGGGGGCCGCCTCGCGCTGACCGTCGGCGGGCTGGCCCTGGCACTGGTCGCGATCACCGCCGGCGCCACGTACGCCCGTCGGCCCGTCTCGCCGTACCTCGGCCGGCTGGCCGACCTGACCGACACCGCGCTGGTGGTGGCCGTGGTGCCGGTGGCCTGCGCGGTGCTCGACCTCTACGACCGGGCCCGCGGCCTGCTCGCCTGAACAGCGAGCGGCCCGGGTCGCCGATGCGACCCGGGCCCCGGAAGTCTCGCCGTCAGTGCAGCGTCTCGCCGCGCTCCGCGGCCTCCTTGGCCCGGCGGTACGAGTTGACGATCTCCGCCTCCGCCTCGACCCGGCCGACCCAGGTCGCGCCCTCGACCGACTTGCCCGGCTCCAGGTCCTTGTAGACCTCGAAGAAGTGCTGGATCTCCAGCCGGTCGAACTCGCCCAGGTGGTGGATGTCGCGCAGGTGCTCCTGGCGCGGGTCCTCGTAGGGCACGCAGAGGACCTTGTCGTCGCCGCCCTTCTCGTCCGTCATCCGGAACATGCCGATGGTGCGGCAGCGGATCAGGCAGCCCGGGAAGGTGGGCTCGGGGACCAGCACGAGCGCGTCCAGCGGGTCGCCGTCCTCGCCCAGGGTGCCCTCGATGAAGCCGTAGTCGGCGGGGTACTGCGTGGAGGTGAAGAGGGTGCGGTCCAGCCGGATCCGGCCGGTCGCGTGGTCCACCTCGTACTTGTTGCGGTGACCCTTCGGGATCTCAACCGTGACGTCGAAATCCATCTCCCACGCTCCCTCGTTTGCCCACGCTGGCTAACGGAACCACCGGCTCGCCGCCCGCACGGGAGAACGCCCCCGCCGGCTCCGGCCGCCGCATAGTGTTCGGACCGAAGTAGTGTCACCCAAGGTGATTTCGAGCGGGGAGGAGGGGGCCGTGGGGAGGGAAGACTCACACTACCGCCCCGGAGGGGTTGACGGGCGGCGGTCCGTCGGATCCGGTTCCGGCCCGGCCGGCGCCACCGGCCGGGTGTCCGTGCCGGGCGCCAACCTCACCCACCGGACGACTCCGCCCACCGGCGCGGCCCGCCCCGACGACCGGCCGGCCGGGAACTGGCCGGCTCCGGTGCCGGTGAGCCCACCGGTCCCACCGGCCGGCATCGCGCCGCCCCCGCCCGCCCCGCCCCCGGTCCCGCCGCGTCGCCGCGGCCGGCTGGTCGCGGCGCTGGCCGGCGTGCTGGTGCTGATCCTGGCCGTGGCCGGGCTGGCGGTGCTCCGCCCCGGCCCGGTGGCCGGCTGGCTGGGCAACGGGGGCGCCTCGTCCGGCGCGACCGCCGCACCGCCCGAGCCCGATCCGCCGGCGGTGCTGGCCGGGCCGGACGGCAACGCCCCGCTGCCCACCGTGGCCGGGCTCCGCGCCGCGCTGGACCCGCTGGTGCGCGCTGCCGCACTCGGGGACCGGGTGAACGTCTCGGTGGCGGACGTGACCACCGGCCAGGCGCTCTACGGCAGGGGAGCGGACGCGCCGACGGTGCCCGCCTCGGTGACCAAGCTCGCCACCGGCGTCGCGGTGCTCGCCGCGCGCGGCCCCGCGTACCGGATTCCCACCCGCGCGGTGGCCGGCCCGAACCCGGGCGAGGTGGTCCTGGTCGGCGGCGGCGACCCGACCCTCGCGGTGGACCGGAAGAACGCCTTCTACCCGGGCGCGGCCCGGCTGGACGACCTGGCCGCCCAGGTGCGCACCGCGCTCGGTGGCACCGCCCCGACCAAGGTCGTCGTGGACGCGACGCTGTTCAGCGGCCCGGTCTTCGAACCCGGCTGGGACGCCGACATCCCCACCGGCGGGTTCGGCGCGGCGATCACCGCGCTGATGACCGACGGCGCCCGGAAGGACCCGGCGCAGGCCCGGCGTACCGCGGAGGAGACCAACCACGCCGCCGAGCGGGTCCCCCAGCCGGACCTGACCGCCGGCCGGCAGTTCGCCAAGCTGCTCGGGCTCACCGGGGGCGCCGCGCAGGTGACGCGGGGCACCGCGCCGGCCGCCGGTGGCTCCGGCACCTCGCCCGGCGCCGAACTGGGCACTGTCGAGTCCCTGCCGGTGATCCGGCTGGTCGACATCATGATCAGCGACAGCGACAACGTGATCGCCGAGGCGATGGCCCGCCAGGTGGCGCTGGCCAAGGGCAAGCCCGGGTCCTTCGTCGGCGGCGCGGCGGCCACCGACGAGGTGCTCGGCGGTCTCGGCCTGCCGGCCGGTGAGATCAGCCTGGCCGACGGCAGCGGGCTGTCCCGCACCAACCGGATCAGCCCGTCGCTGCTCACCGACCTGATCACGCTCGCCGGCAACGGGAGCCACCCCGAGTTGGCCGCGATCTTCGGCGGCCTGCCGGTCGGCGGCTGGTCCGGCACGCTCGACGAGCGTTACCAGGTGGCCGCGACGCGGACCGGCGCCGGCGTGGTGCGCGCCAAGACCGGCACACTGTCCGGGGTGAACGCCATCGCCGGCACGGTCACCACGGTCGACGGCCGGCTGCTCACGTTCGCCGTGCTCACCGACCGGACGACGGGCTCGCTCGACGAGACCCGGCAGGCGCTCGACCGGATCACCTCCGCGCTGGCCGGCTGCGGCTGCCGCTGACCGACCGGCGTCGATCCGGCCGGGCGAGCCCGGGTGGGGGTGTCGCGGCGCGGGTACGGTGGGTTCATGGCGCAGTTCGTGGACTGGGATCTGGCCGCCGCTACCGCGGGGGCGCTGAGCAAGTCGGGCCCCCGGGTGTCGTACGCCGAGGCCACCGACGTGGTCGGCGACCTGCGCCGGCTGACCGAGGAGGCCGCCGGGCACGTCGCCGACTACACCGGCCTGCGGGCCCAGGTGGCGCACCCGCCGGTCCGCGTGGTCGACCGCCGCGACTGGGCGGCGGCCAACATCGCCGGGCTGCGTGAGGTCGTCTCGCCGCTGGTGGAACGGCTCTCCGGGGACAAGCGGCCGGGCGCGCTCACCGAGGCGATCGGCTCCCGGGTGACCGGCGTGCAGGCCGGCACCGTGCTGGCGTACCTCTCCGGCCGGGTGCTCGGCCAGTACGAGGTCTTCGCCGGCGACCCCGGCCAACTGCTGCTGGTGGCGCCGAACATCGTCGAGGTGGAGCGGAAGCTCGGCGCCGACCCGCGGGACTTCCGGCTCTGGGTGTGCCTGCACGAGGTCACCCACCGCACCCAGTTCACCGCCGTGCCGTGGATGCGCGCCTACTTCCTGGGCGAGGTGCAGGCGTTCGTGGACGCCTCGCAGGGCGGCGAGCACCTGCTGGAGCGCCTGCGCCGCGGCGTCGCCACGCTCTCCGACGCGGTCAAGGACCCGGAGAGCCGGGCCAGCGTGCTCGACATCGTGCAAACCCCGGCGCAGCGCGCCGTGCTGGACCGGCTGACCGCGCTGATGACGCTGCTGGAGGGGCACGCCGAGTTCGTGATGGACGGCGTCGGCCCGCAGGTCATTCCCAGCGTCGAGTCGATCCGGGCGTCGTTCAACCGCCGCCGCGAGTCCGGCAACCCGCTGGAGAAGGCGATCCGCCGGCTGCTCGGCATCGAGGTCAAGATGCGTCAGTACGCCGAGGGCCGGAAGTTCGTGCACGGCGTGGTGGACCGGGTCGGCATGGCCGGCTTCAACAAGATCTTCTCCTCCCCGCTCACGCTGCCCCGGCTCGACGAGCTGGGCGACCCGGACGCCTGGGTGTCCCGGGTGCACGGGCCGGCCGGTGCCACCCCGACCGCCGGCTGAACCGGCCGCCCCGACCGGGCCGCCCACCTGGGCGGTACCGGCCGCGTCGACCGAACCGGGCACACCGACGGGACCGGTGACGCCGCAGGCGCCCGCCCCGGCGCCGTCGGTGGCCGCCGTGCGGCTCGCCGTACGCCGGCTGCTGACCGACCTGTCCGGGCCCGGACCGGTGCTGGTGGCCTGCTCCGGCGGGGCCGACTCGCTGGCGCTCGCCGCGGCCACCGCGTTCGTGGCGCCCCGGCTCGGCCGCGCGGCCGGCCTGGTGACCGTCGACCACGGCCTGCAGGCCGGTTCGCCCGAGCGGGCCGCCGCGGTCGCCGGTTGGGCCCGCGCGGCCGGGTTCGACCCGGTCGAGGTGGTGGCGGTACGCGTGGCCGGGCGCGACGGCGGCCCCGAGGCAGCCGCCCGGGAGGCCCGCTACGAGGCGCTTGTCGCCGTCGCCCGGCGACACGACGCGGCCGGGGTGCTGCTCGGGCACACCCGGGACGACCAGGCGGAGACGGTGCTGCTCGCGCTGGCCCGGGGCGCCGGACCGCGCGGGCTCGCCGGGATGCCGGAGCGGCGCGAGCGGGACGGGGTGCCGCTGCTGCGTCCGCTGCTCGACGTGCCCCGGTCCGACACCCGAGCCGCCTGCGCCGCGCTCGGGCTGGCGGCGTGGACCGACCCGCACAACACCGATTCCGCGTACGCCCGGGCGCGGGTCCGGGCCGACGCGTTGCCGGCGCTCGTCGACGCGCTCGGGCCCGGCGTGGTGGCGAACCTCGCCCGGACCGCACGCCTGCTCGCGGCGGACACCGCCGCGCTCGACACGCTGGCCGGCGACGCGCTCGCCGACGTCCGGGCCGCCGGTGGCGGGCTCTCGGTCGACGGATTGGCCGCGTTGCCGGCGGCGGTCCGCGCCCGGGTGCTGCACGCCTGGGCGCGGGAGTTGGGCGCCGCGCCGGCCGCGCTGTCCCACCGGCACGTGGCGGCGCTGGACGCGCTCGTCACCGCCTGGCGTGGCCAGGGCCCGGTCCACCTCCCCGGCGGCCACCAGGTGCGCCGCCACGCCGCCCGCCTGGTGCAAGGAGGGGCCCCCGCTTAACGCCTCCGGTATAGGCGGGGCCCCGCTCGACACCAGGTGCTCAGGCGTCGGCGCGCTCGCGGAACGTGGTCCGGTACGCGTGCGGCGTGGTGCCGACCCGGCGGGTGAAGTGGTGCCGCAGCGCCGCCGCGTCACCGAAGCCGGCCCGGTCGGCGACGCTCTCCACGCTGAGCCGGGTGTCCTCCAGCAGCCGCCGGGCCAGCAGCACCCGCTGGTTGGTCAGCCAGTCGTGCGGCGTGGTGCCGGTTTCGGCGCGGAACCGGCGGGCGAACGTACGCGGGGCCATCCCGGCCCGGGCGGCCAACTCGTCCACGGTCACGCCGCGGTCGAGGTGGCCCATCAGCCACTCCAGCACCGGTTCGAGCGTGGGCGCCTCCGGCGCCTTCGGGATCGGCGCCTCGACGTACTGCGCCTGGCCGCCGTCGCGGTGCGGCGGGACCACCATCCGCCGGGCCAGCCGGGTGGCGGTCGCCGAGCCGTGCTCCTGGCGGAGCAGGTGCAGGCAGGCGTCGATCCCGGCGGCCGTGCCGGCGCTGGTGAGCAGCCGGCCGTCCTGGACGTAGAGCGAGTTGCAGCGGACCCGGGCCCGGGGATTGCGACGCTGCAACTCGTCGACGTAGAGCCAGTGGGTGGTGCACTCCCGGTCGTCCAGCAGGCCGGCCGCGCCGAGCACGAACGCGCCCGAGCAGACGCTCAACACGTACGCCCCGCGGGCGGCGGCCCGGCGCAGCGCCGCGAGCACGGCGGGCGGGATGGCCCGCAGGTCGTCCTCGCCGGGCACGGCGACGCCGCTGAAGTGCGCGGGGACCGCGACGAGGTCCGCGTCGTCGAGCGGGGCCAGGTCGGCGTGCGGCTGGAGGTGGAACCCGGACGAGGTGCGCACCGCCCCGCCGTCCGGCGAGCAGACCTGGAACCGGTAGGCGGGGAAGCCGTCGTCGGTGCGGTCGGTGCCGAACACCTCGGCGAACACGCCCAACTCGAACGTGGCCACCCGGTCCATCGCCAGCACGGCCACCGAGCGCAACATGTGACGAGGGTAACCCGGCAGGTGGCAGGAAATCGATGCTCGCGGGCATTTCTGCCACTGTCCGGGTCGGACGGCGGGTCGCAGACTTGGTGGTGTCCGGTGCGCACCGGCGGCGAAAAGCGAACCAACCATGCGAAAGCGAGCGCCGCCATGACCGTCCTCCTGCTCCTGCTGTTCCTGCTCCTGCTGGCCGGCGCCAGCGCCCTCGGGTTCACCGCCGACACCCGCGACTCGGCCGACTGGAAGCCCACCGACGACGGGCGGCGCTGGCGCTCCCGTACCTGCTGAGGTGAATTGTTCTGTTCGCGCCGAAGATCCCCGGCGGGACCGCGCCAAAAGGGGCGGCCCCGCCGACGGCGACCATCCGGCGTACGGCAGGCTAGGAGCATGGCTGACGGCTCCTGGTACGACGCCGACATCGACCACGTGATCATCTCCGAGGCGCAGATCCGCGAGAAGACCGCGGAACTCGCCAAGCAGGTCTCGGCGGACTACGCGCACGTCGAGGACGGTCTCCTGCTCGTCTGCGTGCTCAAGGGCGCGGTCATGTTCATGGCCGACTTCGCCCGCGCGTTGGGCCGTCAGGGCCCGCCCGCCGAGCTGGAGTTCATGGCCGTCTCGTCGTACGGCCAGGGCACCACCTCGTCCGGGGTGGTCCGCATCCTCAAGGACCTGGACCGGGACATCGCCGGCCGGCACGTGGTGGTGGTCGAGGACATCGTCGACTCCGGCCTCACCCTGTCCTGGCTGCTGCGGTACCTGGAGTCGCGCTCCGCGGCCAGCGTCGAGGTGGTCGCCCTGTTCCGTAAGCCGGACGCGGTCAAGGTGCAGGTGCCGGTGAAGTACGTCGGTTTCGACATCCCGACCGAGTTCGTGGTCGGCTACGGGCTCGACTTCGGCGAGCGCTACCGCGAGGTGCCGTACGTCGGGGTGCTCAAGCCCGAGGTCTACGCGCGGGCCTGAGCGCCGCCGTCGAGCCGCTCGTCAGCGGACGTTCAGCGGGCTCTCAGCCTTTCGGTCTACGGTAGGGGCCGGTGACGTGGAGGCACTCTCCACGCCCGACCCTCCGAGCCGCGTGACCGTGCGGCATGGGCCGGTCGGGTGCGGAGCTCCCCGCCACGCCGGCTCAAACCCTGGTTCGCCGTACGCGTAAGTGCCGGGCTCGCAAGCTCACATCCGGCACGAACGGTGTACCGTCGAGTGACCGTGGTGCGGCAGTTCGCGCGCCCCGGGGGTCGGGCCGGCCCGCACGGCGGCCCCGGCCGCCGCCCGAGGCGGCGACACCATTCAGACGGTCAGGACGTCGATCAGGAGGATGCGGGCGCCTCGGTGCCCGACGACAGCATGGAACGTACGCGTTTCTTCCGCCGACCGGTGGTCTGGATCATCCTGGTCATCCTCGGCGCCGTTGTGCTCAGTCAACTGTTCACCGCTGGTCCGAGCTACCACCGGGTGGACACGTCCGTCGCGCTCGACCAGCTCAACAAGGGCGGTATCGAGAAGGTCGTCTTCCAGGACAAGGAGCAGACGCTCCAGCTCGACCTGAAGGACAAGGCCAAGTTCGACGACACCACCACCGACAAGATCGAGGCGCAGTTCCCGTACGAGGTCGGCGGCCAGGTCTGGAACCAGGTCCGCGAGGCCGAGGCGGCGGACCGGATCACCGGCCCGGTCGACACCAAGGTGTCGTCGGACAGCATCTGGGTCAGCCTGCTGGTCAATCTCCTCCCCATCGCGTTGCTCGTGCTCCTGCTGCTGTTCTTCATGTCGCAGATGCAGGGCGGCGGCTCGCGGGTGCTCAACTTCGGCAAGTCCAAGGCGAAGATGATCACCAAGGACACGCCGAAGACGACCTTCGCGGACGTGGCCGGGGCGGAAGAGGCCGTCGAGGAACTGCACGAGATCAAGGACTTCCTGCAGAACCCGGCGAAGTACCAGGCCCTGGGTGCCAAGATCCCGAAGGGCGTGCTCCTCTTCGGCCCGCCCGGTACCGGTAAGACGCTGCTGGCCCGCGCCGTGGCCGGCGAGGCCGGCGTGCCCTTCTACTCCATCTCCGGCTCCGACTTCGTCGAGATGTTCGTCGGTGTCGGCGCCAGCCGGGTCCGTGACCTGTTCGAGCAGGCCAAGTCGAACGCGCCGGCGATCGTCTTCGTCGACGAGATCGACGCGGTCGGCCGCCACCGTGGCGCCGGCATGGGCGGCGGCCACGACGAGCGGGAGCAGACGCTCAACCAGCTCCTGGTCGAGATGGACGGCTTCGACACCAAGGGCGGCGTCATCCTGATCGCCGCCACCAACCGGCCGGACATCCTCGACCCGGCGCTGCTGCGCCCGGGCCGGTTCGACAGGCAGATCCCGGTCGACGCCCCCGACATGGAGGGCCGCAAGGCCATCCTGCGGGTGCACGCCAAGGGCAAGCCGTTCACGCCCGACGTCGACCTCGACGCGGTGGCCCGGCGTACCCCGGGCTTCTCCGGTGCCGACCTGGCCAACGTGATCAACGAGTCCGCGCTGCTCACCGCGCGCAAGGAGCAGCGGGCGATCTCCAACGACTCGCTTGAGGAGTCGATCGACCGGGTGATCGCCGGCCCGCAGCGCCGCACCCGGGTGATGAGCGACCAGGAGAAGAAGATCACCGCGTACCACGAGGGTGGGCACGCGCTCGTCGCCTGGGCGCTGCCGCACGCCGCGCCGGTGCACAAGGTGACCATCCTGTCCCGGGGCCGGTCGCTGGGGCACACGCTGGTCCTCCCCACCGAGGACAAGTACACCCAGACCCGGGCCGAGATGATTGACACCCTGGCGTACGCGCTGGGCGGCCGGGCGGCCGAGGAACTCGTGTTCCACGAGCCGACCACCGGCGCCGGCAACGACATCGAGAAGGCCACCCAGTTGGCCCGCGCGATGATCACCCAGTACGGCATGAGCTCCAAGCTCGGCGCGATCAAGTACGGCACCAGCGGCGACGAACCGTTCCTCGGCCGCAACATGGGCCACGAGCGGGACTACTCCGACTCGGTGGCCGCCGAGATCGACGGCGAGATGCGCGCGTTGATCGAGCTGGCCCACGACGAGGCCTGGGAGATCCTGGTGGAGTACCGGGACGTCCTGGACAACATGGTCCTGGAGCTGATGGAGAAGGAGACGCTCTCCACCGCCGACATGGCCCGGATCTGCGCCCGCGTGGTCAAGCGGCCGCCGATGGCGCCGTACCACGGCTTCGGCAAGCGCCAGCCCTCCACCGAGCCGCCCGTGCTCACCCCGGCCGAGAAGGACGCGCTCAAGGCGCAGGCCACCGCCGACGGCATCTCGGTCGGCGGCGCCAGCAACAACTCGGACGGTTCGCACTGAGCACCGACCCGACGGCCGGCTCCCCCCACCGGGAGCCGGCCGTTTCCGCGACCGAGCCCGACGGGGACGACGCGCTCGACTACGTGGCCGCGCGCCTGATCAGCGGCAAGCTCACCGGCGGCCCGGTCGAGGACAGCGTCGACCTCGGCCGGATCGAGAAGGCGGTCCGGGAGATCCTCATCGCGGTCGGTGAGGACCCGGACCGGGACGGCCTCCAGCAGACACCGGCCCGGGTCGCCCGCGCGTACGCCGAACTCTTCGCCGGCCTGCGCGTCGACCCGGCGCAGGTGCTCCGCACCACCTTCGAGGCCAACCACGAGGAGCTGGTGCTCGTCCGGGACATCGACGTGATGAGCCTGTGCGAGCACCACCTGCTGCCGTTCCGGGGCAGCGCCCACATCGGCTACATCCCCGGGCCGGACGGCCGGATCACCGGCCTGTCCAAGCTGGCCCGACTGGTCGAGGTGTTCGCCCGCCGGCCGCAGGTGCAGGAGCGGCTCACGTCGCAGATCGCCGACCTGCTGATGTCCAGCCTGGCCCCGCGCGGCGTCATCGTGGTGCTCGAGTGCGAGCACATGTGCATGGCGATGCGCGGCATCCAGAAGTCCGGCGCCAAGACCATCACCTCGGCGGTCCGGGGCGGCCTCCAGAACGACGCCAAGTCGCGGGCCGAGGCGATGGCGCTGATCATGCACCGCTGACCCGCGCTCTTCCCGTGTGGCCGCGGTCGTCCCCCCGGTGTCGGGTCAGCCGGGCAGCATGGCCAGCAGCAGACCGGCGGCGGTGAGCACGGCCGGGACCAGGCAGACCAGCGCGCCGAACCGGGGCGTCCGGTCCACCCGGTCGGTCGGGCGCGGCCGGAACACCCGCCCGACCGCCAGCCAACCCAGCATGAACGCCACCGCCGGCAGCGGCAGCCCCACCAGCAGCGCCAGCACGGTCACCGGCCCGGCACCCGCGACCGCGTAGAGGACGAGCTGCAACAGCGGCACCACAAACGCCAACGGCCCGTACACCAGCAGGTTGCGCGGGCGGGCCGGCCAGCGGGCCAGCCGGGGCAGGCCGTGCGCGGCCAACGTGTCGTCCGCGGCGTCCGCCCAGCCGCCGGCAGCCCGCAGCGCCGCCAGCACGGCGGACGGCCCACCCGCCATCGACCGGGCCGCCTCGCCCACCTCCGGCGGCGTCGGGGCCAGCGAGATCGCCGGTACGCCCAGCTCACGCAGCCGGGACTGCTGCGCGGCCAGCCGCTCGCGTACCCCGGTCAGCTCCTCGCGGGCCGCCGTCACCGACCGGGCCTGCTCCCCGGCGGCCGTCGCCGCCGCCCGGCGTACGCCGTCGAGCTGCCGCGCCGCCGCGACGTACTCCGCCCAGGCCGACTCGGCCGGGTCCACCGTCACCGTCGGATCACCCACGCGCGGCCCGGGCACCGCCGTCGGAGCCCCGCTCATCGGGCCGCCTCCCCGGTGCCGAACGGCACGAAGACCGTGCCCTGCTCCTCCGGGCCGTCCCACAGCACCGCGCGACCCGGCCGGGGATGCCACCACACCGGCCGGTCGAAGAGTCGCTCCAGCCGCCCACCCGGCACGTCGGTGACCGCCACGGCGGTGAGCTTGTCCACCTCGCCCCCGGGCCCGAGCAGCCCGGCCAGCGGCGCCGGGGTACGCCACCAGCCGAGCAGGTGCCGGCCGGCCGGCGGACCCTCCAACAGCAACGACCGCAGCAGCTCCGGCGGCAACTCGGCGGCGTCCGGCACGTCCAGCCCGAACACCACCAGGTAACCCGGCTCGTCCGCCTCGATGGCCGCCCGCAGCCCGCCGGCGTCGACCGTCTCCACCCGGTGCCGCCCGGCCAGCTCGGCCGCCAGCACGCCGGCCGGCTCGGCCGACCCGTTCGCCAGCGGCGCCAGCACGAACCGCCCGGCGTCCGGATGCGCCGCCGCCGCGCTGCGCACGGCGGTGACCAGCAGCCGCTCGGCCTCCTCGTCCCCACCCAGCACCGCCAGGTTCCGGCCCGCGACCGGCCCGAGCGGCACCGCCACCGTGCTGCGCCGCACGTCCACCGCGCGGCCCAGCAGCGCGGCCGGCGCAGGCACCCGCCCGGCCAGCGCGGCCCGGTGCCGCGGATCGTTGGCGAGCAGCGGGCGGGCGTAGCCGGCGAACACCACCGGCGGAACCGCCGTCTCCGGCCGCGCCGACCACAGCCGCCGTCGCAGGTCGGCGAGGACGTCCGGATCCCCGTACGGGTCCGGGAAGCGGATCATCCGCTCGTGGCCGCGGGTCGCGCCACGCGGGCCACCGAGGCCGCCGGCCGTGTTCACCACCGCGCTGCCCACCGGCAGGCCGGCCGCCGAGTCGTTCGCCGGCTCCAGCACCGCCGAGCCGCCGGGCAGCGCCACCCGCACCGGGAACTGGCCGAGCAGCGGATCGCGCGGACCACCGATGCCCAGGTCACCCTCGCCGGCCAGGACCAGATGGATTCCGTACGCGCGGGCGACCCGGGCCAACGCGTCCAACCGGGCCAGCAGGTCGGTGGCGAGCCGGTCCCGGTCGCGCAGCACCAGCGGGAAGTTGTCGATCACACAGACGATCCGGGGCAGCGGTTGGTGCTGGCGCAGCTCGGCGTACCGCTGCCCGCCGGCCCGCCGGGACGCCTCCTCACGGCGGCGCGCCTCCGCCTCCAGCTCACCGAAGAGGTCCCCGACGTACTCCCGGTCGGCGGCCATCCCGGCGGCGCGGACCTGCGGTACCCAGGAACGGTCCCGCTCGGTCTGGAGGAACTCCACGAAGGACTCCCCGTCGCCCAGGTCGGCCAGGTAGAGCTCCAGCTCGTCCGGGCCGTACCGGGCGGCCAGCCCGAACAGCGTGTCGGTGAGGAACGCCGAACGCCCGGCCTGTGACCGGCCGCTCACCAGCCAGTGCGGGGTCAGCTCGGTGAACCCGAGACTCACCGGGCGCCCGGCCGCGTCACCGACCGTGGTGCTGAGCCCGTCGGCCGAACCGTCGGCCCAGAACCCGTCGGCCGGCAGCAGATCGGCCAGGGCCAGCCGCGACCCGTCCTCGATCTGCCGGGCCAGCCGCCGGCACACCTCCGCCACCACCTCGGCCGGCGGATCGTCGTCCAGGAACACCGGCGAGTTCAACCCGCCGGGCGCCTCGACGCCCGGGCCGCTGAACCCGGCCGCCGGCGGGTCACCGACAAGCGCGTACGCGGTGCGCACCGCGAGCGGCGTGGCCCGGGGCAGCGGGACGCCGGCCGGCCAGCCGGCGACCACCAGGTGCAACCCGGCCCGGGGACCACGCTCGGCCAGGTCGGCGAGTCGGTCCACGTCGGCCGGAGCGGTGCCGTCGGGCGTGGCGGCCACCACGAGCAGCAGCGTACGGTCGTGGCCGCGCTGCCGGGCGGTGCCGGCGGCCACCCACTGCTCCGCCTCGGCCAGCACCGCACGCAGCCCGGCCAGATCGGTGACGGGCGGCGGCAGCAGACCGGCGTCGGCCAGCGCCGCGAAACCCGCGAACGTGTCGCCCTGACCCCCGTCGACCACCCGGGCCAGCAACGCGCCCGCCGGCGTCGCCGCGAACAGACGCAGCAGCAGCGCCCGGAGCAGCCCCGCCACCCGCGGTTCGGAGGCATCGGTGTCGACGCTCAGGTGGCCACTGCCGAGCAGCGGCACCAGCGCCGGGAAGCGGGCGTCGTCGAGCGGCGCGGCGCTGCCGACCCGCACCCGAGCCGGCGGACCGTCACCGGGCGGGGTGGCCGGTGCCAGGGACTCCCACGCAGCGCCGGCCCAGCCGGGCGCCACCCGCTCGGCCGCCGCGCGCAGGCGCTCGGCCAGCTCGTACTGCCGGTGGTGGTCGGCGGGCGCGGGCCGGATCTCGTCGAGGATGCCGGCGGCCGCAGTCGCCGCGGCCTCGGCCCTGCGGTGCAGCGCGGCGGCCCGGCCGGCACGCGCCTTCGGAGTCGCCACCGCGTCCACCTCTCTTCCCGAGGCCGACATCTTCCCCCCGAGCTGTGACGGTAACCCAGTCAGGAGCGGTCCACCGGGATGTCGGTCGGCGCGGTGAGCTGCGCACCGGTGAGCAGCCTCACCCGTCGCCGGACGAGGTCCGCCCGGCGGTTCGCCACGATCCGCCAGTTCTGAGGCATTGGGTACGCGGCCCGCAGCCGATAGCCTCAGGAGGTGGAATCAGTGCAGCCCCCCGCCGGTTCCCAGGTCTCCCGAGTACCGGCGCAGCGGACCCCGCCGGAGCAGTTGGCGCCGCCCGCGCCCGCGCCGGCTCCGGCCCGCCCCAAGCGCCCGCTGCGCACCGTGCTCGCGGTCGTCGCGGGAGTGGTGGCGTTGCTCTGCGCGGGCGGCGCGGTGGTCGGCTTCGTGCTGTACGACCGGGCGACCGCCCCGGACCGCAGCGCCCCGGACGTGGTGGTGGACAACTATCTCCGGGCTTACCTGGTGGAGCGCAACGACACCAAGGCAGAGGAATTCTCCTGCACCTCAGAAGGTGATCTTGATGCGATCCGCGGTCTTCGTGCGGAGGTGGAACAGCGTGAGGCGAATTTCGGTGTTGTAGTCCGCGTCAGCTGGGGCCCGCTAACCAGAGTCAAGAATGGTGCTGATGAGTCGGTAAGCACGACTTTGACTATTTCCAGCTCGGCTGACGGACAGACCCGAAGCAGTCGGCGAGAGGACTGGCAGTTCCGGGTGGCTGAGCGGGACGGCTGGCGAGTGTGCGGGAGCGGCAAGATCGGCTAGCGGCCGCTACTCCAGCCAGAGCAGGTGGACCGGCACCTCCAGGGTGGTCGGCGCCTGTCCGCGCCACGCCCAGCGGTACCACTCCAGCTCGGATGCCACCCGGACGCAGATGTCGCCGTCCGCGCCGGAGTAGGTCTCGGTGACGGCCCGCAGGTCACGCCGCTCCGTGCCGTCGTCGACGTGCACCACGCGCCGTCCGGTCACCGCGTCGGTCTCGAAGACCGGAGTGGGTGGTCGGCGGGTGGGCGCGTCCAGCGACACCAGCCGGATGCCCGACTCGGCCGGACCGGTCGGCGGTCTCCGCCCGCCGACCGTCTCCACCCAGACGCGTTCCACCGGCACCAGCGGCGCGAACACCTCCACCTGCTCGGACTCGGCCCGGTACCACTCGTGTTCCGGGATGACCGGCACGTAGGTGCGGCTGCCCTGCACCACCCGCTCGTCGGCGCGCAGGTCACCGCGCCAGCCGAGGCCGGGCAGGCCGACCAGCACCCGGCGGCCGCGCAGCTCGGTTCCGCCGGTGGCCGGCACGATCTCGATCGGGCGGGGTGGCAGCGGAGCCCAGTCGGGGCGGTCCGCGAACGGGTCGGGCAGCGGATTGCTCATCGGCGGCGAACTCATCCGGTCCCGGTGAGGGGCGCACCGCGCTCGCGCATGAACGGCACCGGGTTCTCCGCACCGCGGCTGGACCGGTCGCTGTCGTGGTGCACCTCGAAGTGCAGGTGCGGGCCGGAGGAGTTGCCGCTGGTGCCGGAGAGCCCGATCACCTCACCGGCGGCGACCTCCTGACCCGGACGTACCCGGGGTCGTTCGATCATGTGGCAGTAGCGGGTGATGAAGCCGCCGGCATGCAGGATGTCGACGAACCACCCGCAGCCGCCCTTGTCCGGCCAGCCGTCCCGGTCGCAGTCCCGCCGGCCGGAGTGGTCGGGGTCGCACCGGGCGACCAGCACGCGGCCGGCCGACGCGGCGTGGATCTCGGTGCGCTTGTCCGCGGCCAGGTCCACGCCGTCGTGGCTCGGGCGGGCATCGGTCCGGAAACCGGAAACCACCCCGCCGGGCAGCGGTGCGGTCCAGCCGGAGGCGGCGATCCGGGCCCCGGCGGCGGCGTCACAGACCGCCTTGCCGGCGATCTCCACGGTCCGGGCCGCCCCACCGGCGAGCGCGTCGACGATCCGCCCCGCCAGCTCCTCGTGCTTGGCATAGGCATCCGGGAACGCACTGACCTGAACCCGCTGCGCCACCACGGACAGCGGCCGTTGCTGCCAGTTCGGCACCTTCACCATCTTCTGGTAGAACTTGTGCGCCGCGTACGACGGCGTCATCCGCTGTTCGACGCTGCCCCAGCCCGGCCGCTGCTGAAACAGGCCCACCGAGTCGTGGTCGGCGCCGACCCCCTCGTGCGGCAGCGCCAGCGACGCCGGCACGCGGCTGTTGGCCAGGTTGCGCAGCGCCGACTCCTGCATCGCGGTGGCCAACGCGATCACCCATCCCCGGGCCGGCACCTTCATGTCCTGGCCCGTCTTGATGATGGCGGCGGCGTTGCGCAGCTGGCCCTCGCCGTACTCGGCGAAGCGTGGCATGTCCCCGGTCAGGGTCACCTGATAGGTGGGGTCGCAGGTCAGACCGGCGAGCTTCGGGTCCTCCCGATCGCCGCCCAGTTCGGTGAGGAAGAAGGCGGCAGCGCCACCCACGCAGCAGAGTAGGGCGAGTACGCCGGTGACCGCGGTGACCAGCACGCCGACCCGGACCTTGCGGCGGACCTGCCCGACGGCGCTCACGACCGCTCCCAGTCGACCGCGTCCACCAACCACGGCCCGTCCGGGGCGACCAGTTCGAGCCGGAGCGTGCCGTCGTCCAGCGGGATCAGCGCCTCTACGAAGGTCTCGGTGCGGGGGCGGAGCGTCGGCGGGCCGGTGGTCCGCCGGGCCGGCACGGTCTCCGGGTCGGCCCCGGCCATCTTCTCCACCAGCGCAGGCGTGGAGAGCGGACGCAGCCGGGCCTGCCAGGCGTCGCCGGTGCTGCCCGGACCGGCCAGCCAGGCGGAGGTGAAGCGTCCGGCCACCTGCTCGGGGGTGGGCTCACCGGGGCGGGTCTTCGGGGCGACCGCCGCCGGCGGGCTGGACAGCACCCCGTCCTCACCCGCCTCAGGATCCACGGTGCTGATCGGTTGGGTGGGACGGACGGCCACGCCGACGCCCCCGTCGCCGGCTCCGGAGACCAGCCGTGCCGCGCCGATCACCCCGAAGACGAGAACGGCGATCACCAGGGCGATGCCGAGCCGGGACCGGAGGACCCGGGTGAAGAGGAACTCCAGCGCCCGTCGCATCGAAGGTCACCTGGCCTCGGAGCGGATCCGCGGCGCCGGCCGGGTGGCCGGTGCGGTCGCCCGGTCCGCCGAGTCGGGTCGGTAGACGGCGTAGGAGGGGACCTCCTCGGGCACGTCCGGCTCGGTCCAGGTGGACGGCGCCCGGCGCGGCCGGGGGGCAGTGGTGGGCCGTCCGCCGGTGCGCTCCGGCGCGGGCGCCTCGTCCGGCCGTTCCCGTCCGTCCGGCCGCTCCCGCTCGACGGGTGTGGCGGCGTGCGCGGGATCCTCGTGCCGGGCCTCCGGTCGGAGGCTGCGCTGGTCGGCGACGACGCCGCGACGCCGGCCGAACGCCGGCTCGTTGGTGCCGCCGGGCTCGGCGACGTCCAGCCGGGCGGCGACCCGCATGTCCCGGAAGAACCGGCGGTGCCACGAGCCGGCCGAGCTGACCGCCTCGCTGCTGTCCTTGCCGCCGAGCTGGGTGATCCGCCGGTACGGCCGCAGCAACAGCCAGCCCACCACCCCGCAGAGCCAGACCAGGACCACCTGGAGCCAACCCGGCAGGGTGGCCGTGTTCATGATCAGGTCGACGGCGAAGAGGTAGATGGCCGCGCCGGTGCCGAAGATGGCGATGTTGAACACGGCGGCCACCACGGCGTTCGCCAGCCGGCGGAGCCCGGCGCTGGCCGGGCGCATCAACCCGACCGTGCCGAGAATGGGCGCGGCGATCACCGCCCACCGGAAGATCAGGAAGCCGAGCAGCACCAGCACCGACGCGGTGAGGTCGAACATGGCGAACAGCAGCGAGGCCAGCACCGCGATGAAGCCGGCGCCGATCCGGTCCATGTCCTTGGTGCCCTGGAGGTACTCGTACGCCTCCGGATCCTCCGACTTGATCTGCTCGGCGACCCGGGCCCACTGTTGTTGCTTGGCCTTGATGGTGCCTTCGCGGGTCGCCGGGTTCTGGCGGAGCTTCTCCGCTTCCTCCCAGGTCAGCGACTTGGCGTCGTAGAGGGCAGGGCCATACTTCTTGGCGGTTTCGCTGTCCGCGGAGCCGAGCACACCCCGCAGCCAGTTGCGGTAGAGCATGGTCTCGGTCGCGGTGTCGCTGGCCCGTACGGCCGGGGGGCGATGGTCCTTGCACGACTCGGGGTTCGGGTCATCGCACTGACCGGGAGGGGTGTCCTTCGCGGACGGGCCGACCGCGTCGTGTACCACGCCGAGGGTGGTGATCAGCGTGCTGTCGGCGATGTTCGCGGACTTCACCGGCCAGGCGGCCAGCGCGGTCACCGCCACCATCACCAGGATCGCCCAGCCGGCAGTGGTCATCGCGTTGCTCATGTCCGACTGGCGGGAGCGCCAGAGCAGGTAGAGGCCGACCACGCAGATGGTGATGATGCCGAAGACGCTGAACACCTTCTGGTAGACGGCCTTGGTGGCCTGCTCCACCAGCGGGTCCGCCCAGCGCCACATGGTCCGCGGGTCCCACGCGCGCTCCCGCAGCGCGTTCGACGCGCCGATCACCGCGTTGGCGAACATGAACTCGCCGTTCGCCACCATCGTGGTGAAGCGGTAGTCCGGGTGGAGCACGGACGAGGCACAGCCGCCGTCCACGTCGTACGTGGTGTAGCTGTAGCCGGCGTACCCGTAGTCGCTGTAGAGGCCCTTGGGGCCGGGCTGCTTGGCGGAGTCGGGACGGGCCGCGAACCAGCCGGCGAGGCCGGAGTCCGGCGCGCCGGGCACCGGGGCGTTGCGGCACTCGACCTGGTCCTCGCTGACCGCCTTGAGCTTGCCCACGCAGGCCCGGAAGTCGGCCTGCCACTCCTTGGTGCTGCACAGTTCGGCCCGCGCCTGGGTGACCGGGCCGGCCGCGTACGCCGGTGTGGCCCCGATCAGCGGCCAGGAGATCGTGGCCCCGGCGAGCACGCCGAGGGCGATGAGGAGCGCCGTGATCCGTGCCCGGGCCCTCGCCATGTCACGCCTCCAGATCAGCCAGCACGGTCGGCAGTTGGCCGGCGGCCTGGGCGACCGCGGCAGGGGTGGTGTCCAGGTGCTTCAGCAGCCCGTCGACGTACGACACGTCGACCCGGACCTTCTGCACGCGTCCGTCGACGTCGCGCATGACGAACTCACGGAACCCGAGCCGGTTGGCGGAACCGCTGTCGGCCTGGGAGAGCGAGGCGAGGGTGGCCTCGTAGCCGTCGTCGACCGGCACCCGGAGCAGCCGCAGCGCCTCGGAGGCGATCTCGCTGTCCTCGGCGATCCGGCCGACGAAGACGGTGGAGACGAGGTTCTGCACGTCGAGGCCGAGGATGTCCTTCGGGTTCTGCGAGGCGACAAGCGCGGCGAGGTTCCACTTCCGGGAGTCGCGGGCGAGCCGGACCAGGAACGACCGTCCGGAGCGCCAACCCTCCATGAAGTGCGCCTCGTCCAGGCCGACGAGCTTTCGGGACGCCATCGACCCGCCGTAGCAGCGGCGGACCGCCAGCCGGTGCGCGGTGTGCAGCATCGGCAGGGCCAGGGCCTCCTCGGCCGACCAGTACTCGCGCTCGATCTTGAGGTCGGGCAGCCGGAGACCGGCCATGGTGATCACGGTGAGCGCCGCGTCGGCGCCGAGCAGTCCTTCCGGCGGGCGGCCGAAGAAGAGCATCGCCAGCGGCATCTCGGCGGTGTCGAGCAGCAGGTTCGCCAGTTCGCGGCCGGCGTCGTCGTCGAGCCCCTGGAGGCAGGCGACCACGTCGTCCAGGGTGGAGGTCTCCTCGGCCGGCACCTGGCGTACGGCGTGCCGGAACAGGGTGGCGGTGGACGCCTCCCGGGCCACCTGCGGTGGCACCAGCATCATGCAGATGTCCTGCACCAGCATCCGGCGTTCGGCGCGGGCGTTGGAGACGGCGATCTCGAACTCCCGGTCGCCGGCCGCCCCGGTGCCGAACTCGCTGCGCAGCGGCGTGGGGATCAGCGCGTACGGGGCCAGCGTCCCCTGTTCCGAGCCGGTCAGGTTGAGTACCCGCGAGTAGGGCGCCAGCTCGGGCATGGCGCAGAGCCGGGCCAGCGGGCCGGACGGGTCGAGCAGCGTCACCTGCACGCCGCGCCGCGCGGCCAGGTAGCCGAGCGCGCCGAGCAGCGTGGACTTGCCGCCGCCCGGTTCGGCGACGAAGACGGCGAGCCCGGAGCGTTCGCGGACCTCCATCGGGAAGTGCAGGTCGAGGAAGACCGGGCGACGGCAGGTGCCGGCGGTCCGGCCGATCAGGTCGCCGCGCCGGTCGCCGACCGTGGACGCGGCCTGGGGCAGCGCGGCGGCGAGCAGTTGGACCGGCATCCGCCGGACGTATCCGGTGTTGGCGATGGGCTCGCCGGGGATGAACTCGCGGGCCAGCCAGTCCTGGTTCTTCGGGTGCTGGAGCGAGATGCGCAGCTCGCGGGAGTAGAGCTGGATCAGGCGGCGGGCCCGCTCCAGGCATTCCTCGCGGGTGCGACCGCCGACCGCGATCCGGTGCCAGCCGTGCGCCCGGGCCGAGTCGACAGGCAGCCCGGTGGTCATCTCATCCCCGATCACCAGGGCCCGTTTGGCCAGCCGCTCCAGCTCGGGCGGGGCGTCGATGCCGTGCTCGGCGTAGTCGAGCTGCTGGGAGCGGATCATCCGGAGCCGGTGTTCGAGGTTCCGGAAGGAGTCGTTGGGGCCGAGGAGGTCGACCCGGGTGGACAGCTCCATCGGCCACGGCAGCCGCTCGTGGAAGTGCAGCCAGGGCTCGTGCCGCTCGGGGATCTCCAGCGGTTCCATCCGGCCGACCGCGAGCACGGCCACGTGCCGTTCCTCGCCGGTCATCCGGTTGACCAGCTTCACGGTGGAGCCGTACGGGGTGCGGTAGCGCTCGACCTGCTCGGTGAGGGCCAGCAGGTCGCCGCGTTCCCACCGGCCGTTGGTGATCGGGGAGAGCACGCCGGGCGGCGCCATGCAGAGCGCCACCGAGCGGTAGAGCAGCCACTCCAGCTCGGGCGCGGTGACCCGGCGCCCGCGCATGCCGAACGCGCCGAGCACCTCGTCGAACTGCTCGACGGTGCGGCCCAGCCGGCGCCGCTCGCCGTCGGCGGTGCCCCGGCCGAACGTGCGCAGCAGGCGTTCGGTGAGCGAGTCGCCGAGCGACCGGCGGGCGAAGGTGACCCCGAGGTAGGTCTGGCCCTCGGCGTGGTTGACGGACATGAGGTGTCGCTGGGCGGCGACCAGGTGGTCGGCCCAGCCGGCGGTGCCGGGGACGTCGGGCAGCGGGGTGGCGGTGTGCGCGTCGATGGTGCGCGCCCACTCGTCGGCCGGGAAGGGCCGGGTGGTGCGGCGCAGGTGCAGCCGGAATCCGGCCAGGCCGGCGTACTGCTCGGAGATGGCCGAGAGCAGCGCCTCGCGTTCCGCGTCGGGGCGGAACGCCCAGCGCACCTCGGGCAGCCAGTACCAGGCGGTCACCGTGTTGGGGGTGAAGGTGAGGTGGCCGGCGATCTCGGTGATGGCCAGCTCGACGGCCGGGTCCCGGTCGCCGAACTTGATCTTCGGGGCGCGGACCCGGACCGGCTTGGCCGGCTTGTTCCGGCGGTCGGCCGAGCGTTGCCGGGGCGGCGTCACCTCACGGTGCGCGGGCCAGCCGACCTCCCGGGACGGCGCCGGCCGGTCCAGCAGGTCGGGTGCCGCCTCACGCGGGTCGGTGCGGTGCGCGGCGGCTCCGAGCTCGGCGTGCGCGGCCGGCGGGAGCACGGGTTCGACAGCCGGCTCCGGCTCGGCGATGGGGCGGAGCGCTAGCCGGTCGCCCACCTGGAGCGGCACCCGGCTGCGGGTCGCCGGCGGCGGGTCGAGCGCGGGCGGCGCGGCGGGCGCGGCGAGCGCGTGCTCCGGCCGCTGTCGCTCCACCGCGCGTACGCCGGGGGCGGGCTCCCGGGCCGGCGGTTCGGGCCGGGCCGGCGGCGCGGGTTCGGCCGGCGCGGCGGGCTGGTGCGGGATCGGCAGCGCGTCGCGCCCGACGCCGCCGACGCCGCGTCGGGGCGGGGCCACCACCGGCTCGACCGGCAGGGCCGGCGGGGTGGCGGCGGCGGGGCGGCGGATCCGGGGCTGCGCGCCGCCGAACAGGTCGAGGAACGGCGAGTCGATGTCGCCGTCGGGACGGACCGGCTCGCGAGCGGCGTCACCACCGCGCGGACCGAGCGGGCGTGGCGGCTGGAATACGCCGACGCGACCGTGGCCGGGGCTGGTGACGAGCGCCGGGTCCAGCACGACCTCGTCCAGATCCTCGTCCGGCGGGTAGTCGAACGATCGCGCACGGTTACCAGGCGTGTCGGCCGGGCGTCCGGCCGGGGAACCCGGCGTGGAGGAGCGACTCATGCGACCGCCTCACCCGCGTCGTTCGTCTGCGTCGTCGGCCTGCGCCCGGTCATGCCAGTTCCTCCCGGATCCTGATCCGGCTCGCGACGAGGCGCGGGTCCCGCAGCTCGGCGGCCGGCTCCCGGGTGCGTCGCCAGTCGGTCAGCGCGGTCCGGATGACCATGCGCGCCGGCCGGTCCGGGTCGACGTACCGGAAGATGAACGAGGTCGTCACGATGGCGAGCGAGATCTCCCAGGCGGGGAAGAGCTCGACCTGGAGCGTGAACAACCAGTGGATGAACACGTAGAGGGGTACGAGCAGCATGAACAGGCCGTACTGGGCGTACGGCAGATGGACGGGCAGGGTGTAGCCGGGCGGCCCCAGGTAGACGAGGCGAGCCCGGTAGATGTCGTCGTCGGTGCGCAGCCGCATCGTCGCCCAACGCCCTACTCGAAGATGAGGTTGATCAGGTAGTCGCCGACGAAGAAGAGTGTGGCCGCGCCGGCGATGAAGGCCAGCCCGATGATGGCGATGGCGGAGCTGGTCAGCACCTTGGAGATCTCACCTCGGCTGGCCCGCCCGATGAAGATCACGCCGAGCACGGCGAGCAGGATCGGCGCGACCTTGCTGGCGAAGAACGTGACGACGTTGTCGGTGTCGATGCCCTTCGGAGCCGGCTCGGCGAGTGGAGTCGACGCCAGGGTGTGGAGCGCGTGGTCGACGGCGGTGGACGCCGTTGCCATGAGCTCGATGGCGATCACTGGAAACCTCCCCAAAGGTCGCGGCCGGCGGCGCCGCGATGGTGCAGTTGGACAAGCCTGGCGGGATGGTGCTCGACGGGAACAGCGCCGTCGACGCTGCGTCCGTCACCCACCACGAAGAGTGGTGAGCTTTGGGCGGATTCTTCCCGCTTCGGCCCTCCCCTCCGGGCTTCGCCATCTCGATGCTGGGCAATTCCAAAGCGTACGGGCCGGCCACCTTTGCGACAAGCCGCGAAGAGTGGACCCGCTTCGACCCGGACGACCGATCGTACACCTGTTCCAATGCGCACGTCAGGGGCGTCGTATCCGGGTCGCGCCCGGTCGCCGGAAGCCCTGCTGGCGAACGGTACTGTCGGGTCCGTGACCGATCTGGTACGAGCGGACGCCCCGGTGGTGATGGGCGTCCTCAACGTCACCCCCGACTCCTTCTCCGACGGCGGCAGATACGCCGATCTGGACGCCGCCGTCGCACACGGGGTGCGACTCCGCGCGGCCGGCGCGGACCTGGTCGACGTCGGCGGCGAGTCCACCCGGCCCGGCGCCGACCGGGTCGACGCGGAGACCGAGACCGCCCGGGTGCTGCCGGTGATCCGTGAACTGAGCGCCGCCGGCATCCCGGTCAGCATCGATACCAGCCGGGCCCGCGTCGCCGAGGCGGTGCTCGCGGCCGGTGCGGACGTGGTGAACGACGTCTCCGGCGGGCTCGCCGACCCGGACATGGCCCGGGTGGTCCGGGACGCCGGCTGCCCCTGGGTGCTCATGCACTGGCGGGGCCACTCGCGTGGCATGCGCGACCTGGCCACCTACACCGACGTGGTGGCCGACGTCCGGGCCGAGTTGGGCCAGCGTGTCGACGCGGCGCTCGCCGCCGGCGTCGCCGCCGACCGGATCATCGTCGACCCCGGGCTCGGCTTCGCGAAGACCGCCGCGCACAACTGGGAACTCAGCGCCCGCCTGCCCGAGCTGGTCGACCTCGGCTTCCCGCTGCTCTTCGGGGCCAGCCGCAAGTCCTACCTGGGCCGGTTGCTCGCCGACCCGGCCGGCGAGCCGCGCCCCACCGCCGGACGGGCGGCCGCGACCATCGCGACAAGCGTGCTCGCCGTCGCCGCCGGCGCCTGGGGGGTACGCGTGCACGACGTCCGCGGCACCGCCGACGCGCTCGCGGTCTGGCGGGCCACCGGCCGCCCCCGACTGGCCACCACGAGCGCCGGCACGGCCGGAGAGGGACACCGATGACCGACCGGATCGAGTTGACCGGCCTGCGGGCGCACGGGCGGCACGGGGTCTACGACTTCGAGCGGGCCCAGGGGCAGGAGTTCGTGGTCGACGCGGTGCTCGAACTCGACCTGGCCCCGGCCGCCCGGTCCGACGAGGTGACCGACACCGTGCACTACGGCGAACTGGCCGAGCGGTTGGTCGCGGTGCTCACCGGCGAGCCGGTGAACCTGATCGAGACGCTCGCCGACCGGCTGCTCGCGGTCTGCCTGGCCGAGCCGCTGGTCGTCGCCGCGACGGTGACCGTGCACAAGCCGGAGGCTCCGATCCCGCACGCCTTCCACGACGTGGCCGTCACGATGCGGCGTACCCGGTGAGCCGGGCCGTGCTGTCGATCGGCAGCAACCTCGGCGACCGCCTCGACCATTTGCGCGGCGCGGTGGCCACGCTCGGCGGCGACGTGCTGCTGGTCTCCGGCGTCTACGAGACTCCACCGTGGGGGGACGCCGACCAGCCCGCGTACCTGAACGCGGCGGTGATGGTCGCGGACCCGGCGGCGGCGCCGGCGGACTGGCTGGCGCGGGCCCGGGCCGCGGAGGCGGCGGCCGGCCGGACCCGCGACCCGGCCCGCCGGTACGGGCCGCGCACGCTCGACGTGGACGTCGTCGCGGTCTGGGACGCCGCCGGGCAGCCGGTGCTCAGCGACGATCCCGAGCTGACCCTGCCGCACCCCCGGGCGCACCTGCGCGCGTTCGTGCTGCGGCCGTGGATCGACATCGAGCCGCACGGCCGGCTGCCCGGGCACGGCTGGCTGACCGACCTGCTCAACGCCGAGCCGCTGGCCGCCGACGCCCTGGAACTGAGCCCACGGCCCGATCTGACGCTAGAGTCGGACGCATGAGTACGGCCCGGCCCCCGCAGGACCCCGACCGCTTCCGGATGGGGCCGACCCGGGTCTCCACGCTGGTGGTGGCCGGTCTGGCCGCCGCCGCGGTGGCCTGGCTGCTGATCAGCGGTTTCTATTACGACTTCGCCCCCGACCTGCCGTGGCTGCCGGTGATCACGCTGGCCGGGCTGGCCGTGCTGGAGGGCTACGCGGCGGCCAACACCCGCGCCCGGGTCGAGCGCCGGCCCGGCCGGGAGCCGGTGAACCCGCTCCTGGTCGCCCGGTTCGTGGTGCTCGCCAAGGCGTCCGCGCTGGCCGGGGCCATCTTCGCCGGCTTCTACGCCGGGCTGGCCGGCTGGCTCTTCGTGGAGCGGACCAACGCCGCCGCCGGCGACCGTCCGGCCGCGGTGGCCGGCCTGGTCGCCGCGCTGGCCCTGGTCGCCGCGGCGCTCTGGCTGGAGCGCTCGTGCCGGGTGCCCGAGCAGGAGGACGACGAGGACCGGGAACCGGGCGATCGGGAGACGCCGCGCGGGCGCCGCTGAGCACAGGGTTTCCCCCGTCACCGCCCGCAGGTACCGTCCCTGGCGACCGGAGAGCGACGGCCGCCGCCGGTCCGCCCGCGAGTGGGCCGGACGCGGCCACCTGGGAGGCACGGGCCAATGGGGTACGACGAGTCGGGCCGGACACTGCCACCGGACACGCCGTCCGGCGTGCCCGCCGCGGTGCTGGAGAACGTCTTCGACGACCCCTCCCACGGCGAGCCCGGCCGGGACCGGATCGCGGTGCACGTGGTCTGGGAGTTCCTGCTGCTGGCCGGCCTGATCACGGTGACCTGGCTGCTCTGGCGGGAGGATTCGGACGCGTTGCGCGGCGGCGCGCTGAAGATGCTGCTCGTCGACGTGGCCGGGCTGGGCCTGCTCACGTTGGCCGCCGGACTGAGCCTGCGGGCCGCCGCGGTGAACCTCGCGGTCGGCCCGGTCGCGCTGGCCGCCGCGGTGCACTTCGCCGAGCAGGGCGACCGGGGTCTCCGCGACGCGCTGCTGCCGGCGCTGGCGGTGGCGGCGGTCGGTGGGCTGGCGCTCGCCCTGGCCGTCGTGGTGCCGCACGTGCCCGGCTGGGCGGCGAGCCTGGCCGGCGCGGCCGGCGTGATCGTCTGGCTGGAGCGCCGGACCGTCCCGGTCGCGGTCCAGGGCGACTACGACCCCCGCCGCACCGCGCTCTACCTCTTCGTCGGCTTCGCCGCGGTGGCCGTCCTCGGCGGTCTGTTCGGCGCGATCAAACCGGTACGCCGGCTGCTCGGCCGGTTCCGTCCGGTCGCCGACCCGGCGCGTCGGCGGGGCGCGGTGGCCGCCACGGTGACCGCGCTGGCGCTCGTCGGCTCCACCGTGCTGGCCATGCTCGGCGGCGTGCTGATCGCCGCGAACGGGCACGGCCCGGTACCGCCGGGCACCGGGCTGGACTGGTCCGTGCTGGCGGTCGGCACCGTGCTGCTCGGCGGCACCAGCGCGTACGGCCGGCGTGGCGGCATCTTCGGCGCGCTGCTGGCGGTCTGCCTGGTGGTGGTGTTCCAGATCTGGGCCGACGCGCACGGCTGGACGATCAGCCGGTGGGCGGTGGGCGGCGCCGTCCTCGGCGGTGGGCTGGTGGTCACCCGTCTGGTGGAGACGTTCGGCCGGCCCCGCCCGGCCGGGCCCGCCGTGGGCGCGCCCGCGCCGCCCCGGCCGCCCGGCGACGGCACGATCAGCGGCGGTTGGGTGATGCCGCCGAGGCCCGAGCCGACCGACACCTGGCCGTCGGTGCTGCCGGTGCGGGACACCGACACCCCGGTCGACGCCTGGGAGGCGCCGCGCTGGGAGAACGAGCCGCGACGCTGGGACACCGACGGCCGCTGACGTCGGCCGGTGGCGTCGCGTCCGGCGGGCCGGAGCTGATCTCGGCGGTTAGGCTCGGCGGCATGACGGAGACTCCTGCCCCCGGCGGCCGTACCTTCGACGAGCTCGACAAGCTCTCCACCGAGGAGTTGCGCGAGCAGGCGTTCCACCTGGCCCGGGAGCGTCGCGACGTCAGGTTCTTCTGGTCGGTGCTGCGGCACCTGCCGAACGCCGACGAGGCGGCGGCCCTGGACGGCGCGCCCAACTCGGTCGGGCCGACCATCGACGAGGCCAACGCGCTGTGGCGCGAGCTGACCGGGCACGGGTACGAGGAGTCCGCGCCGCTGCTGCGGGCCGCCTTCATGGACTACCTGATGAAGCACTGATCCGGTGGCCGTACGCCGGCCGGCGGCGGTCCGACGACCGGGCAGGTTTGCCCGCCGCGGTGCCCCGGGAACTGGCCGTGCCATGGCCCTCACCAACCGCCCGCGCACCGTCAGCCGGTACGGCACGGCCGCCGGTACCGGCACGCTCGCCGCGTTCCTGCTCGTCGCGGTCGGCGGCAGCCCGATGTACGTCGACTGGGCGCAGCAGCACACCGACCCGACCGGCGCCGGTGGTTGGTTCCTGCGGCTGCTGGCCTGGCCGGCCTGGCGGTGGCACGCGGACGAGGGGATGCTCGCCACCAACCTGCGGGCGATCCTGTTGATCGTGCTGGCTGCGGCGCTGCTCTACCTGCTGCCCGGTCCGCAGGTCGACCGGGTGGCGGCCTCGGGCAGCCAGTTCCTCTCCGGTTGGGGCGCGTACGCCCTGGCCGCCGGGCTCAGCGCGCTGCTCGCCACGCTGCTCGGGCCGCACGGCACGCTCTACGCCGCGTTCCAGGCCGCGAGCACCGGCGCCGCGTACGGCTTCTTCGCCGGCTGGATCGTCGGCCTGGCCAGCCTGGGCGGCCGGGCCTGACCGCACCCGGGATCGTCGGCCTGGCCAGGTCGGGCCGGCCTGACCTCGCCGGGATCATCGGCCTGGCCGGGGCGATGATCCGGCCGGGTCGGCTCAGTCGACCGCGCCCAGGGTCAGCACCCGGGTGCGGGCGAGCAGCCCCAGTGGACGGCCGTCCTCGGTTACCACGGCCCGGTCGGCGCCGGCGGTGAGCAGCGTGCCCAGCGCGTCGTAGGCCGAGCTGCCCAGCGCCACCGTGGGCAGCCCGTCGGTGTCGCCGGCCGGGAGCGGGTCGAGCACCGCGCGGGTCACCGGGGTGACCGCGAGCTGCCGGATGCCCCGGTCGGCGCCGACGAACTCGCGGACGAACGCCGAGGCGGGCGAGCCGAGCAGCGCGGCCGGCCGGTCGTACTGTTCCAACACCCCGCCCTCGGACAGCACCGCGATCCGGTCGCCCAGCCGGACCGCCTCGTCGAGGTCGTGGGTGACCAGCACGATGGTCTTGCGGACCTCGGCCTGCAACCGGAGGAACTCCTCCTGCAACCGGGTCCGGACGATCGGGTCGACCGCCGAGAACGGCTCGTCCATCAGCAGCACCACCGGGTCGGCGGCGAGCGCACGCGCCACCCCGACCCGTTGCCGCTGGCCACCGGAGAGTTCGTGCGGGTAGCGCCTGCCGAACTGCGCCGGGTCGAGCCCGACCAGCTCCAGCAGCTCGCCGACCCGGGCCCGGGTCCGGTCCCGGGACCAGCCCAGCAGCCCCGGCACGGTGGCCACGTTGGCGGCCACGGTCTGGTGCGGGAAGAGGCCGACGTTCTGGATCACGTAGCCGATGCGGCGACGCAACGTCACCGGGTCGACCCGGGTGACGTCGTCGTCGCCGAGCAGGATCCGACCGTCGGTCGGCTCGATCAGCCGGTTGATCATCCGCAGCACGGTGGACTTGCCGCAGCCGGACGGGCCGATCAGCACCACCAGCTCGCCGGCCCTCACCTCCAGGCTCAGCTCACGGACCGCTTCGGTGCCGTCCGGGTAGCGCTTGCGGATGCGCTCCAGCGTGATCGAGGCGGCGCCGTGACCGGCGGGGGTCTCCGGGGTAACGTCCACGTGTGTTCCTCCACCTGAGCTACCGGGCCGCCCCGGGTAATCCGTGGTTCTCCTGGCGGTACGTGCGGGACAACTCTGACAGCATCCTCGCCGCGTTGCGCGAGCACACCTGGCTGACCGCCCGGGCCGTGGTGATCGCCGCGCTGGTGGCGCTGCCGCTCGCGGTGGCAGCGTACTGGTTCCGGTCGCTGGCCGCGTCCATCCTGGCGCTGACCGGGGTGCTCTACACGATCCCGTCGCTGGCGCTGTTCGCGTTCCTCGCCCCGTACCTCGGCATCGGCGCGGTGACCGTGCTCACCGTGGTGGCGTTGTACGCGCTGCTGGTGATCGTGCGCAACACGATGGCCGGCCTGAACCAGGTGCCGCCCGAGGTGCGGGAGGCCGCCGAGGGCATGGGGTACGGCCGCTGGGGCCGGCTGTTCCGGATCGAGCTGCCGCTGGCGCTGCCCGGCATCCTCACCGGCGTACGCCTGGCCACCGTCTCCACGGTCGCGCTGGTCACGGTCGGGGTGGTGGTGGGCCGGGGCGGGCTCGGCCAGCTCATCTTCGCCGGCTTCCAGAACAACTTCTACAAGGCGCAGATCATGACCGGCACGGTGCTCTGCGTGCTGCTGGCGCTGGTGCTCGACCTGGTCCTGGCCGGCGTGGGCCGGCTGCTCACCCCCTGGCTGCGCGGGAGAAACTCGTGAGCGTGCGGAGTGCGGCGCGGCGGAGCCCCGCAGTCGCGAACGGAAGGTCAGCCCGGTGAACCCGGTCGAGGCGGCGGTGACCTGGCTGAACGACCCGCTGAACTGGACCAACCCCGGTGGCGTGCTGGACCGGCTGGGCGAGCACCTGAGCATGTCCGCCCTGGCGGTGCTGCTCGGCTGCCTGGTGGCCTGGCCGATCGGCCTCTGGCTCGGGCACAGCGGTCGGGGCGGTGGCGTGGTGCTGCTGGTCTCCAACGTCACGCTGGCGATCCCCACGCTGGCGTTGCTGACCATCCTGCCGCTGACCTTCCTCGGGTTCGGCCGCGCCTCGGTGGTGGTGGCGCTCGCCGTCTTCGCGGTGCCGCCGCTGCTGGCGAACGCGTACACCGGGGTCCGGCAGGCCGACGCGGAGGCCCGGGACGCCGCGCGCGGCATGGGGCTCTCCGGCGGGCAGGTGCTGCGCCGGGTGGAGCTGCCGCTGTCGGTGCCCTACCTGGCGGCCGGGTTCCGGACCGCGGCCGTGCAGGTGGTGGCCACCGCCGCGCTGGCGTCCTTCGTCAACGGCGGCGGGTTGGGCCAGATCATCCGCGCCGGCTTCGGCCTCGACATCGCCGCCGGCGGCGGCCAGATCATCGCCGGCGGGGTCCTGGTGGCCGGCCTGGCGCTGCTGGTCGAGGGCGTGCTCGCGGTGGTGGAGCGGTTGGTCACGCCGCGCCCGCTGCGGCGGGCCCGGCGGCGGGCGAACCGCCGTGCGGTGGCGGCCACGGCCGGCGGCTGACCCGTCCGCTGGCCCTCGCCGACGCGGCCGTGAGACGCCGGTCACCGTGATGTCGACGGTCCGGTGACGATCGGATGACGAAAACGCCCTCGGGTTTGTCGGTCGGTTCCGGAGGATGTTGGGTGAAGTCGCGGGCGGCGTTCGGATCGCCCGTCGGACACGCGGCCGGCCCGGAGGGTCGCGCCGGGACACGGAAGGCGGGCGCTGATGCGCGCACGTTCACGGCTGCTCGCGGGGGCCTTCGGCGCCCTCGTCGCGGCGGGTCTCCTCACCGGCTGCGGTGACGCCGGCTCGTCCGGCACCGACGCGCCCGAGGCGGGCGCCTCGGGTGCCGGTTGCGCCCCGGTGGCGGGTGACCAGCTCGTCGTCCTCACCGACGACAAGAAGCTCCAGAACACCGACAACGTCCTTCCCGCGATCAACAAGAAGGCGGCCACCCCGCAGTTGGTCGCCGCGCTGGACAAGGTCTCCGCGAAGCTCGACACCCCGAAGCTGATCCAGCTCAACCGGGCGGTCGACGTCGACCGGAAGACGCCCCAGGTGGCGGCGCAGGAGTTCGCCGGCGCCAACGGCGTGACCGACGGGATCGAGAAGGGGCCGGGCGGCCAGGTCACGGTCGGCGCCGGCAACTTCAGCGAGAGCCAGACCGTCGCCGAGCTCTACAAGATCGCGCTCACCGCGGCCGGATACCAGGTCAAGGTGCAGACCATCGGCAACCGGGAGCTCTACGAGCCGGCCCTGGAGAAGGGCCAGATCCAGGTCGTCCCGGAGTACGCCGCCACCATGGCGGAGTTCCTCAACACGAAGGCCAACGGCAAGGACGCCCAGCCGATCTCCTCGCCCGAGCTGGAGAAGACGGTCGCCGCGCTCAAGACCGAGGGCGACAAGTCCGGCCTGGTGTTCGGCCAGCCGTCCCAGGCGCAGGACCAGAACGCGTTCGCCGTCACCAAGGCCTTCGCCGACAAGTACGGCGTCTCCACGCTCTCCGATCTGGCCGCGAAGTGCTCCGGTCAGGCCACCGTGCTGGCCGGCCCGCCGGAGTGCCCGCAGCGGCCGAAGTGCCAGGCCGGGCTCGTCGAGGTCTACGACTTCAAGGCCGGCTCGTTCAGCTCGCTGGACGCGGGCGGCCCGCAGACCAAGAACGCGCTGAAGACCGGTTCCGCAAGCGTCGGTCTGGTCTTCTCGTCCGACGCCGCGCTCGCCACCAGCTGATCGCTCGCCGTTGCCGCCGGCCGGTGTGACCGGCCGGCGGTGCGGCGGAACCGGCGACCCGGCCGGCGGTGCGGGCATCCGACTGTGCCGACCCGTTCCACTCCGATGGAACTCTCGGTACTCTGCTCACCCATGCCAGCCTCGGTCATCCCCGCCGACAAGCGCACCCCGACGCCACTGACGATCCTGTTCTGGATCGGTGTGGGGTTGGCCCCCCTGGCGGCGTTGATCCTGCTGGTCGCCGACGGCAACGGCACGCTCCGGTTCGGTGCCGTGCTCGCGATCCTCGCGGTCGTGCTGATCGGCCTCTCCATCGCGCTGCGGTCCGACAGCGGCGGCGACGGGGCCGTGTCCGAGGGCTTGCGCGAGGAGCTGGAGCAGCTCCGCCGGGAGTTGCGGGCCGAGATCGTGGCCGCCGCCCAACGCGGGAACCAGGCGCTCGACCAGGCCCAACGGGCGGAGGAAGCGGCCGGCGCGGTGCGCCGACGGCTCGACGCGGCGGCTGCGGGCCTGGCCACCCCACCCGCCGAGGAACGCCCGGGCGGGCGGGCCCGGGTCCCGGTCGCCGGCGCGTACGACGCGGGACGGGCCCATCCGGCCGGCCCCGACGAGGATGAGCCGAACCCGGTGACGGGGGGTCGTTTCGGCACCGACCAGCAGGTCGACCCGCCGTGGGCCGGTCGTTCGGATGCCGCCGGCAGCCACGTCGACGACCGGGCCGAGCGGTCCGGATCCGACGCGTACGCCGTGGCGGGCCGGGCGCGACCCGGGCCGCCCGGCGTCGATCGCGACCACCCGGCCGGTGAGTACGCGGAGCCCGGCAGCCACGCGGCCGGCCCGGCCCGGCGTGCCGAGCGCTCGGAGTTCGGCAGCTACGGCACGGAGCCGCCGCCCACCGGGCGGGACGCGGAACGGTCCGCCGGCGGTGGGTACGGCGCGGCGCGGGCACCCGGACCGGCTGCCCGACCGGAATCCCGTCCGGTCGGGGTGGTCCACCACACCGAGACCGTGCACGTCACCACGCGGCACACCTTCGTGGACGGCGGTGGCGACCCGGCCGGCACCCGGTACGGGGGGTACGCCGGCCGCTGGTCCCCGTCGGCGGAGGACCGGCCGCCCGGTGCGGAACCGGCCGGCCGGCGCGGTGCCGGCCACCGTGAGCCGGCCGGGGACGACCACGCGCGCGCCGGTTGGCCGGGTGCCGGGCAGGATGCCTGGCCCGGGCCCTCCTCGTCCGGCCCGGAGCGGGCGTGGCCCGACAGCCGGGACGGCGGCGGACCGGACGGCGGCGTGTGGCCGGGTTCGCGGGATCACGGCGGTGCCTGGTCCGCTGCCCGGGACGACGGCGGCGCGTGGCCGGGTGTACGAGACGACGGCGCGCGGGACGGCGGGGCGTGGCCCGGTTCGCGGAACGAGGGTGGACGGGCTGACGGCTTCCGGTCTGACACACCGGGCGACGAACAATTCGGCACCGGCACCGGCACCGGCACCGGCACCGGCACCGGCACCGGTGACGGGCGGGAGCATCCCTGGGCCGGCGTCGGTCGTGCGACAGGCGGTGCGCGGGGTTGGCCGGCGCGGCCGGCCGAGGACGGGTGGTCGACCGGCTCGCGGGCGGGCCGGCCGGCGGACGAGCAGCGCCCCTGGTCCGGGTCGGCTGACGACCGGACCGGTCGGCCGTCGCCCGCGGAGGCCGGTTGGCCGCCGACCGGAACGCCCGAGCGGACGGCGTCGCCCGAACCGTACGGCCGGGCGGCGGTCGGCGAGCCGGACGGCGGCCACTGGTCCGAGTTGCGTGCCGGCAACCGCTGGGCCGAGGTCCGCGACGACGGTCAGGGACGGGAGGTCCGGGTCGGGGAACGGCGGGCCGCGGTGCACGCCGACGGCGGTGGCACCGGGTACCGGATCGAGGACCGGTGGGCCTCCGTCCGCGGCACGCCCACGCCACCCGGCCACGACGGCACCGGCCCGACCCGCCACGACCGCGAGCCGGCGTACCACGACGTCGGGGGACCGCGGCACGAGCGGGAGCCGTCGTCGGGCGACGGCTGGTCGGGGGAGAGCCAGCCGGCGCTGCCGCCCGGTGGGGTGCCGGTGCCGGACGCGTGGCGACCGCCGACCCCACGTAGCGGCCAACCGGAGTGGCGGCAGCCCCAGCCCGAGTGGCAGCGGCCCGAGCCGGAGTGGCAGCAGCCCGGGCCGGAACGGCAGCCCGAGCCGGAGTGGCGCCGCCCGGAGCCGGACGGTTACGGTCGCCCGCCCCGGGACACCGCCGACCGCTGGCGCTGACCGCGCCGCGCGGCGCCGGACGCCGACCCCGACAGCACCCGACCCGACGCACCGACCGCGCCGACCGCGCCGACAGCTCCGACAGCTCCGACAGCGCCGACAGCGCCGACAGCGCCGACACACCGACGCCGGGTCGGCGCTGCCGCGCCGCAGATCACTTGTCGATGTCGCCCACCACGAAGAACATCGAGCCGAGGATGGCGATCAGGTCCGGCACCAGACAACCGGGCAGCAGCGTCGACAGCGCCTGCACGTTCGCGTACGAAGCGGTGCGCAGCTTGAGCCGCCACGGCGTCTTCTCGCCCCGCGACACCAGGTAGTACCCGTTGATGCCGAGCGGGTTCTCGGTCCAGGCGTACGTGTGCCCCTCGGGCGCCTTGACGACCTTGGGCAGTCGGGTGTTCACCGGCCCGCTGATCCGGTCCACCCGGTCCAGGCACTGCTCGGCGAGGTCGAGCGACGCGTACACCTGGTCGAGCAGCACCTCGAAGCGGGCGTGGCAGTCCCCGGCGGTCTTCGTCACCACCGGCACGTCGAGCTGGTCGTACGCCAGGTAGGGCTCGTCCCGGCGCAGGTCGAGGTCGAGGCCGGAGGCCCGGCCGACCGGCCCGGACGCGCCGAACGCGGCGGCGTCGGCCGCGGAGAGCACGCCGACGCCGACGGTACGGGCCAGGAAGATCTCGTTTCGCCGGATCAGGTTGTCCAGGTCCGGCATCCGGCGGCGGACCTCGCCGATGGCGGCGCGGGCGCGGCCGGTCCACCCGGCCGGCACCTCTTCCTTGAGACCGCCGACCCGGTTGAACATGTAGTGGATCCGGCCGCCGGAGACCTCCTCCATCACCGCCTGGATGGTCTCCCGTTCCCGGAACGCGTAGAACATCGGCGTGATCGCGCCGATCTCCAGCGGGTAGGAGCCGAGGAACATCAGATGGTTGAGCACCCGGTTCAGCTCGGCCAGCGCCATCCGCAGCCAGGTGGCGCGCTCCGGCACCTCCATGCCCATCAGCCGTTCCACCGCGAGCACCACGCCCAGCTCGTTGGAGAACGCGGAGAGCCAGTCGTGCCGGTTGGCGAGCACGATGATCTGCCGGTAGTCGCGTACCTCGAAGAGTTTCTCCGCGCCCCGGTGCATGTAGCCGACGATCGGCTCGGCGGCGACCACCCGCTCGCCGTCGAGCACCAGGCGCAGCCGGAGCACGCCGTGCGTCGACGGGTGCTGCGGCCCGATGTTGAGCACCATGTCGGTGCCGAGCTGCTCACCGCCGGCGCCGGTCCCGACGGTCAGTTCGCGGAGGTCGCCGGCGTCCGTGGTCATGCCCGTCATCGTGCCAGAAGCGGATCGAGGTCGACGCCGACCGGCTGCCACAGCCACCAGTGCCCGCCGAGGCCGGCCGGGTCGGTCAGCTCGGCCACCGCCGACGCGGTGGCCAGCGCCCGCAGGTAGCCGGCCGGGTCCCGGGAGGCCAGGCTCAGCGGCGGTCGCCCGCCGTCGGCCCCGAGCGCCCGCAGCGCCGCCCGCTGCGACACCAGGGTGTACGCGCACCGCGCGACCCGCTCACCGGCGGAGGCGACCGAGTCGATGGCGACGTGCGCGGTCACGTCGCACGACCCGTCCGGCACCGGCGGCACCTGCCGCCCGTTCCGGTACCCGGTCACCGTCCCGTCGACGGGCCGGGCGTCCCGCAGGTGCCCGTAGTCGACGGCCAGCGCCGCCCCCCGCCGTACCCGCCCCACGGCCTCCGCCCACACCTCGTCCCGCCTCCGCCCGATCTCCACCCGCCCCCACCCGCCCGGCTGCCCACACCCGCCCTCGTCGGTGATCAAGGAGTTGGCGTCGCCGTCCGGCGTCGGGCCCGACGCGAACTCCTTGATCACCGGGGACGGTGGTGGCGGGAGTGGCCACCAGCGGGTGAGCCAGGCGGTGTCGGCGGGGGAGAGCGGCGGGCCGGGGGACTCCGCGCCGGTGGCGGGGTCGACCAGGACGTGACGCCAACCGTCGGGGGTATGGGTGGCGACGTCCAGGGGGACGTTGTCGAGCCACTCGGTGGCCAGCAGCAGGCCGGTGATCTCCGGCGGGAGGTCGGGCCGCCATTCGATCTCGGCGGGCAGGTCGGCCGGGCGGGCGGCCTTCTCCACCGCGACGAGCCGGATCCGCTCCGCGAGCGACGGCTCGGTGGGCGTCGCCACGACGGCGCCGAGCAGCGCGCGGAGCAACTCGGCCCGCCCGGCTCCCACATCGACCACGTCCAGCCGGGCGGGATGGCCGAGCGCGAGGTCGAGCGCGGTGAGGATGTGCCGCAGGCAGGAGGCGAACACCGGGGACGCGTGCACGCTGGTGCGGAAGTGGGCGGCCGGCCCCGGGCCGGAGACGAAGAAGCCGTCCGGGCCGTAGAGCGCGGTCTCCATCGCGTCGCGCCAGCGCAGCGCCGTCAATTCGTTCCTCGTTCCCGGGACGTCACCGTGCCGACCCTACGGTGACCGGCCACCAGGCGGACCGCAACGGTGCGCGCCGGCCCTTCCACACCGGTGAAGGTTTTCACACCTTCTTGGTCCGGCTCCGTGACCACGGCGCATACTTGCCATCGACCGGTACCCCCTTCGAGGACTGGATCGCTGCCATGAGCGCACCGCTGCGCCCGCGGGTCCACCGCGCCCCGCCCGCCTTTCCCCGTACCCTCACCGTCGGTGTGCTCGGCGCCGGCCGGGTCGGCGCCGTGCTCGGCGCGGCGCTCGCCGCCGCCGGTCACCGGGTGGCCGCCGCGTCCGGCGCGTCCGGCGCCTCGCGGGCCCGGTTGGCGCTGCTGCTGCCGCAGACCCCGCACCGCGCCGCGCCCGCCGTGGCCCGCGCCGCCACCGACCTCCTGCTCGTGGCGGTCCCCGACGACGCCCTGGCCGCCGTGGTCGCCGACCTGGCGGCCACCGGCGCGCTGCGCCCGGGTCAGGTCGTGGCGCACACCTCCGGCGCGCACGGGTTGGCCGTGCTGGCCCCGGCCGCCGCGGCCGGCGCCCGGCCGCTCGCGCTGCACCCGGCGATGACCTTCACCGGTACGCCGGACGACCTGTCCCGCCTGGCCGGCAGCTCCTACGGGGTGACCGCCCCGGCCGAGCTGCGCCCGTTCGCGGCCCGGCTGGTGGCCGACCTCGGCGGGGTGCCGGAGTGGGTGGGCGAGGCCGACCGGCCGCTCTACCACGCGGCGCTCGCGCACGGCGCGAACCACCTGGTGACAGTGGTGAACGACGCGGCCGACCGGCTGCGCGACGCCGGGGTGGACCGGCCGGAGAAGGTGCTGGCCCCGCTGTTGCGGGCCGCTCTGGAGAACGCGTTGCGGCTCGGCGACGACGCGCTGACCGGCCCGGTTTCCCGGGGCGACGCGGGCACCGTACGCCGGCACCTGGACCGGCTGGCCGCGACCGCGCCGGAATCGGTGCCGGCCTACCTGGCGTTGGCCCGACGGACGGCGGACCGCGCCGTCGCGGCGGGTCGCCTGCACCCGGCGGACGCGGCGCCGCTGCGGGACGTGCTGGACGGGATGGAGGTGACCTCCTCGTGGTGAACGTGGTGCACACGCGGAAGGAGCTGGCGGTGGCCCGGAACGGGCTGGCCGGCAGCGTCGGCGTGGTGATGACCATGGGCGCGCTGCACGCGGGGCACGAGACGCTGCTGCGGGCCGCCCGGGAGCGGGCCGACCACGTGCTGGTGACGATCTTCGTGAATCCGCTCCAGTTCGGCCCGAACGAGGACTTCGACCGCTATCCGCGCACGCTCGACGCGGACCTGGAGATCTGTCGCCGGGCCGGGGTGGACCTGGTCTTCGCGCCCACGGTGAACGAGATGTATCCGGAGGGACAGCCGACCGTGCGGCTCGACCCGGGTCCGCTCGGCGCGGACCTGGAGGGCCTGAGCCGTCCCGGCTTCTTCCACGGCGTGCTCACCGTGGTCCTGAAGCTGCTCCAGCTCACCCGTCCGGACCTGGCCTTTTTCGGCGAGAAGGACTACCAGCAGCTCACCCTGGTCCGCCGGATGGTCCGCGACCTCGACGTGCCGACCGAGATCGTCGGCGTGCCGACCGTACGCGAGCCGGACGGCCTGGCGCTGTCCAGCCGCAACCGTTACCTCTCCGCGTCCGAGCGGCGGGCCGCGCTGAGCCTCTCCGCCGCGCTGAGCGCCGGTGCGGCGGCGGCGGAGCGGGGTGACGACGCGGGCGCGGTGCTGGCCGCCGCCCACCGGGCGTTCGACGCGCCGGAGGCCCGCCTCGACTACCTGGTGCTCACCGACACCGACCTGGAGCCCGGCCCGGTCTCCGGCGCGGCCCGGCTGCTGATCGCCGCCTGGGTGGGCGCCACCCGCCTGATCGACAACACGGCGATCCACCTCGCGCCGCGTCCCTGACCCCTCCACGAACTGCGGAAAGGCAACCCGATGCTCCGGACCATGCTCAAGTCGAAGATCCACCGGGCCACGGTGACCCAGGCCGACCTGCACTACGTCGGCTCGGTGACGGTGGACGAGGATCTGCTGGACGCCGCGGACCTGCTCCCCGGCGAGCAGGTCGCGATCGTCGACATCACCAACGGGGCGCGGCTGGAGACGTACGTGATCCCGGGTCGCCGGGGCAGCGGCGTGATCGGCATCAACGGCGCCGCCGCGCACCTGGTGCACCCCGGTGACCTGGTCATCCTCATCTCGTACGGGCAGATGGACGACGCCGAGGCCCGCACCTGGCAGCCCCGGGTGGTGCACGTCGACGCCGACAACCGCATCGTCGACCTGACCGCCGACCCCACCACCGCCGCCCCCGGCACCGCCGGCACCCCCATCCCCAACCCCCTAGCCGCCGCCCTGACCTAGCCCGACCTAACCCGACCCGACCCGCCCTGTCCTTTCCTGACCCCCGGCGATCTTGCGGTTGGTGCCCCTCGTCTGCCCCCCTTTGTGTCATTTGTCGGGGCGACAACCGCAAGATCGACGAGCCGGGCGGTAGAGCGGGACGTGGAGTGGGGCAGCGCGGTCTGTTACGGGAAGGTCATTTTCGGCTACCCTGGGCGGGCCGTCGGAATCGACGGTCGTCGGGCTGGGGGAGGCGCGATGGGCCGTGCGATGCGCAGCCTCGTCGCCGCGGTGGTCGCGGGCGTGGTGCTGACCGGGTGTGCCTCGTCGGGCGGGGTGGACGGGGACCTCGCCGACGACTGGCCGGCGCTGGGCCCCGCCGGGCCGTTCACGCCGGTGGCCGGCGTCTGCCAGGTCGCCGACTTCACCCCGACCGTGGGCCTGGCCGGGTACGCGCCGGTCGGCTGCGACGCGCCGCACCGGGTGGAGACGGTGCACGTCGGCGCGTTCACCGTCGACCGGGCCGCTCCGCCAGCGCTCACCTCGCCGGAGCTGCGTACCGCGTTCGCCGAGTGCGACACCCGGGCCCGGGGCTACGTCGGCGACGACTGGCGTGCCGGTCGGCTCCGGCTGGCCGTGGCGACGCCCACCGGCACCGGGTGGACGGCCGGTTCCCGCTGGTTCCGGTGCGACCTGACCGAGCTGAACACGACCGAGGCGGCGGCCACCGTGGTGACCCGGACGGGCAGCCTGCGCGACGCGCTCAAGCAGCCCTCCCGGCTGCGCCTCGGCTGCCAGCGCACCGGCCAGGACCGGCGGCGGGTGCAGACGCTCACCGCGGTCGACTGCGCGACCGCGCACGACGCCGAGTTCGTCGGCGTGTGGGCGGCGCCGGACCGGCCGTACCCGAAGAAGCCGGCGGACTGGGCCCCGCTCTACGCCGGCTGCTACGCCGCCATCGCGCGCTGGACCGGCGTGCCCGCCGACCCGGTGTTGCGGTACCGCAGCGACGTGGTGGTCCGGCCGCCCGGCCCCGGCCGCTGGGCGGTCGGCGACCGTGGGGTCCGCTGCTACCTGTGGCTCAGCCACCGCAAGGTGAGCGTCTCGCTGAAGGGCGCCGGCCCGGCCGGGATGCCGGTTCGGACGAGGTAGCCGGAACCACTCGTCCCGCCCCCGTCGCCCGGGCCGAGGATGCTTCGGGTTGACTGTGCTCATGGACCTTCCCACGGTCGACCTGCCGGCACTGCCCCGGCTGCTCGCCGCGCCCGCGCCCGGTTGGGTGGAGACCACCGACGTGATCGTGGTCGGCTCCGGGGTCGCCGGGCTGACCGCCGCGCTGCACCTGCGTGAGGCCGGCCTGCACGTCACGGTCGTCACCAAGGTCGACATCGACGAGGGCTCCACCCGCTGGGCGCAGGGCGGCATCGCCGCGGTGCTCGACCCGGCGGACAGCCCGGCCGCGCACGCCCACGACACCGAGGTGGCCGGCGTCGGCCTCTGCGACCCGGCGTCGGTACGGGCCCTGGTGGAGGAGGGCCCGACCCGGCTGCGCGAGCTGATGCGGATCGGGGCGGAGTTCGACCGCAACCCGGACGGCTCACTGATGCTCACCCGGGAGGGCGGTCACCGGGCCGACCGGATCGTGCACGCCGGCGGCGACGCCACCGGCGCGGAGGTGCAGCGGGCGCTGCACGCCGCGGTGCGCCGCGACCCGTGGATCCGGCTGGTCGAGCACGCCCTGGTGCTGGACCTGCTGCGCGCGCCGGGCGACGGCCCCGGCGGCCTCGGGCCGGCCTGCGGCGTCACGCTGCACGTGCTCGGCGAGGGCAGCGAGGACGGCGTCGGCGCGATCCTCGGCCGTGCGGTGGTGCTGGCGACCGGCGGGATGGGGCAGATCTTCGCCGCCACCACCAATCCGGCGGTCTCCACCGGCGACGGGGTGGCGCTGGCGCTACGCGCCGGCGCGGCCGTCACCGACCTGGAGTTCGTCCAGTTCCACCCGACCGCGCTGATCGTGCCGGCGGGCGGGCCGGGCGCCGGGCTCGCGCAGCAGCCGCTGGTCTCCGAGGCGCTGCGCGGCGAGGGCGCCCACCTGGTCGACGGCGACGGCAAGCGGTTCATGGTCGGTCAGCACGAGTTGGCCGAGCTGGCCCCCCGTGACGTGGTGGCCAAGGGCATCCACCGGGTGCTGCTCGCCAGCGGAGCCGATCACGTGTTCCTGGACGCGCGGCACCTGGGCGGTGACTTCCTGGCCCGGCGGTTCCCCACCATCGTGGCGTCCTGCCTGGCCATCGGCGTGGACCCGGCGACCGACCTGATCCCGGTCGCGCCGGCCGCCCACTACGCCTCCGGCGGCGTCCGGACCGACCTGCACGGTCGAACCTCGATCCCCGGCCTGTACGCGTGCGGCGAGGTGGCCTGCACCGGTGTGCACGGCGCCAACCGGCTGGCCAGCAACTCGCTGCTGGAGGGGCTGGTCTTCTCCCGCCGGATCGCCGAGGACATCGCCGCCGGGCTGCCCGAGCAGGCCCGCCCGGCGGAGACCGGCGCCTGGGTGGGCGGGCCGGGCCGGCTGGTGCCGGCGGCCGGCACGCCGGAGCTGCAACGGGCGATGACCCGCGGCGCGGGTGTGCTCCGCTCGGCGGAGACGCTGGCCGCCACCGCCGCCACGCTGCGCGCGCTGGGCGAGGGGGCGGGCGTGCCGCGTACCGCGGACTGGGAGGCCACGAACCTGCTCACGGTGGCGTCCACGCTCGTCGCCGCCGGGTACGCCCGGCAGGAGACGCGGGGCTGCCACTGGCGGGAGGACTTCCCGGTCGCCGACGACCGGTGGCGGGGGCACCTGGTGGCCGAGGTGGGCCGGGACGGGCTGCTCGCCGAGCGTTGGGAGGAACCGGTTCGGTGAGTCCCGCAGTCGCGAACGTGGTGAACGAGGAGAAGAATTCATGATCGAGTCGACGGTGCGGGCGCTGCGCGAGGGCGGCCTGGATCCGGAGCGGGTCCGGCGGGTCGTGGTCGACGCGCTGACCGAGGACCTGGGCCCGGACTTCCTCGACGTGACGAGCGTCGCCACCGTTCCGGCCGAGCAGCAGGACACCGCCGACCTGGTGGCGCGTGCGGACGGCGTGGTGGCCGGGCTGCCGGTGGCCGCCGCAGTGTTCGAGCTGGTCGGCGACGTGACCGGCGCCGGGCGTACGGTCGAGGTGTCGCTGGTGGCCCACGACGGGCAGCGGGTGGCGCGCGGCGACGTGCTGGCGACCGTGACCGGGCCGACCCGGCTGCTGCTGACCGCCGAGCGGACGGCGCTCAACCTGCTCTCCCGGATGTCCGGGGTGGCGACCCACACCCGGGCCTGGGCGGACGCGCTGGCCGGCACGAAGGCCATGGTGCTGGACACCCGCAAGACGACGCCGGGGCTGCGCGCGCTGGAGAAGTACGCGGTCCGGGCCGGCGGCGGCACCAACAAGCGGATGGGCCTGCACGACGTCGCCATGATCAAGGACAACCACAAGGTGGCGGCCGGCGGGATCGCGGCGGCGTTCCGCCGGGTGCGGGAGGCGTTCCCCGACGTTCCGGTGCAGGTGGAGGTGGACACGCCGGCCGAGGCGGTGGAGGCGGTCGAGGCCGGTGCCGGGTTCCTGCTGCTGGACAACATGACCCCGGCGCAGTTGCGCGAGGTGGTGGCCACGGTGGGCGACCGGGCGGAGCTGGAGGCGACCGGCGGGCTGACCCTGCCGGTGGCGGCCGAGTACGGGGCGACCGGCGTGGACTTTCTCTCCGTCGGCGCGTTGACCCACTCGTCGCCGATCCTCGACATCGCCCTCGACCTGCGCGCCGGGTGACCGTCTAGGCTGCCGCTGTGCTGCTCTGCATCGACATCGGAAACACCAACACCGTGCTGGCGACCTTCGAGGGCGACAAGCTGGTGCACTCGTGGCGGATCAAGACCGACGCCCGTTCCACCGCGGACGAGCTGGGTCTGATGTTCCGCGGGCTGCTGGCCGGTGACGCCGTGGAGATCACCGGGGTGGCCGCCTGCTCGACCGTGCCGGCCGCGTTGCGGTCGCTGCGCACCATGCTGGGCCGCTACTACGCCGACCTGCCCAGCGTGATCGTCGAGCCCGGGGTCCGCACCGGCGTGCAGCTCGCCATCGACAACCCGAAGGAGGTGGGCGCGGACCGGGTGGTCAACACACTTGCCGCGTACACGCTCTACGGCGGGCCGTCGATCGTTGTCGACTTCGGCACCACCACCAACTTCGACGTGATCAGCGATCGGGGCGAGTTCCTCGGCGGGGCGTTCGCGCCCGGCATCGAGATCTCCTTCGACGCGCTGGCCGCCCGCGCCGCGCAGCTCCGCAAGGTGGAGGCCACCCGGCCGCGCTCGGTGATCGGCAAGAACACGGTCGAGTGCCTCCAGTCCGGGCTCTACTTCGGCTTCGCCGGCCAGGTGGACCGGATCGTCGAGCGGATGTCCGAGGAACTGGGCGAGGTGCGGGCGGTGATCGCCACCGGCGGCCTGGCCTCGCTGGTGGTGGGCGAGTGCCGCACGATCACGCACCACGAGCCGATGATCACGCTGATCGGCCTGCGGATGGTCTACGACCGCAACACCTGACGTGCCAGGACGGGCCCCTCTTAACGCCTCCGGTATAGGAGGGGCCCCTCCTAACGCCGCCGCGCCCGGAGCACGATCGTGCGGTAGGGCAGTCCCACGGTGGCCCGGCCGGCCAGCTCGGGGTGGGTGGCGAGCAGTTCGGCCAGCCCGCCGTCGACCCGGGCCCGCTCGGCCGGAGTGGCGGTCAGCCAGTAGGAGCGGGTGTGCAGCATCGCCACCAGGTCGTCCGGCGTGAGCGTGGTGGTGTGGCCGAACTCGCCCACCTCGACCGGGGTGAAGGCGGGGCCGAAGTCGGCGTACCGGCCGGTCACGTCACCGGTGTTGTGGTCGAGATGGGCGATCCGGGTCAGCTCGGCCACCCAGCCGACCCGTTCGTCTCGCACGTTCCACACCGGCGCGAACGTGCCGCCGGGGCGCAGCACCCGGGCCACCTCGCCGTGCGCGCGGTCCCGGTCGAACCAGTGGTAGGACTGCCCGGCCAGCACGGCGTCCGCGTCGCCGTCCGGCAGCGGCACCGACTCCGCGCTGCCGGCGAGCGCCGTCGTGCCCGGCGTGGCGGCGGCCAGTTGCGCCCGCATCCCCGGATCGGGTTCCACGGGTACGACGTGATGCCCGAGCGCGGTCACGCCACGGGTGAGGATGCCGGTGCCGGCACCGAGGTCGACCACCCGGGCCGGGGCCGGCGACCCGTCCAACGCCCAGCGCAGCGCCGCCCCGGGATAGCGGGGCCGGAACCGGTCGTACTCGGCTGCGGCGGCGCCGAACGAGAGCGCCGCAGTGGGGTCGGTCATGGCCGGCAGGTTATCCCGTAACGGCCGGCAGGACGCTTGAGTACGCTCATGGGCTGACCCCGCCGATGTTCCCCAAGGCCTGAGGAAGCGTGCCGTGACCGAGCAGAACGCCCTGCCAACAGATCCCGCCGACGACCTTCCCGAGCAGATGAAGGTCCGCCGGGAGAAGCGGGACCGGATGCTCGCCGAGGGCGTCGAGCCGTACCCGGTCGGCTTCCCCCGGACCACCACGCTGGCGCTGCTCCGGGAGCGCTACGCCGACCTGCCCACCGACACCGCCACCGGGGACCGGGCCTCGGTCACCGGGCGGGTGATCTTCATTCGGAACACCGGCAAGCTCTGCTTCGCCACGCTGCGCGACGGCGACGGCACGGAGCTCCAGGCGATGCTCTCGCTGGACCGGGTCGGCCCGGAGCGGCTGGCGGACTGGAAGCGCCTGGTGGACCTCGGTGACCACGTCGGCGTGGCCGGCGAGGTGATCACCAGCCGGCGCGGCGAGCTGTCGGTGCTGGCCGACGACTGGGTGGTCACCGCCAAGGCGCTGCGCCCGCTGCCGGTGGCGCACAAGCCGCTGAGTGAGGAGTCCCGGGTCCGTCAGCGCTACGTCGACCTGGTGGTCCGTCCGCAGGCCCGGCAGATGGTGCGGACCCGGGCCGCCGCGGTCCGCAGCCTGCGGGACACCCTGCACGGGCAGGACTTCATCGAGGTCGAGACGCCGATGCTGCAACTGCTGCACGGTGGCGCGACCGCCCGACCATTCGTGACCCACAGCAATGCACTCGACACCGATCTGTATCTGCGAATCGCACCGGAACTGTTTCTCAAGCGGGCGGTGGTGGGTGGCGTCGACCGTGTCTTCGAGATCAACCGCAACTTCCGTAATGAGGGCATCGACTCCTCGCACTCGCCGGAGTTCGCGATGCTGGAGGCGTACCAGGCCTACGGCGACTACGACAGCATGGCCGCGCTGACCCGGAATCTGGTGCAGCAGGCCGCCGTCGCGGTCGCCGGCTCGACCGTGGTGACCCACGCCGACGGCAGCGAGTTCGACCTGGGCGGCGAGTGGCGGTCGGTGACGCTGTTCGGTGTTCTTTCGGAAGCGCTCGGTGAGGAAGTCACCGTCCGTACCGAAAGGTCACGCCTGGTCGAGTACGCGGACAAGATCGGTCTCTCGGTCGACCCGAAGTGGGGTCCCGGCAAGCTGGCCGAGGAGTTGTTCGAGGAACTGGTGGTGCCGTCCCTGCGGGCGCCCACGTTCGTCCGCGACTACCCGGAGGAGACCAGCCCGCTGACCCGGGCGCACCGGAGCGAGCCCGGCCTGGCCGAGAAGTGGGACCTCTACGTGCTTGGCTTCGAGCTGGGCACGGCGTACTCCGAGCTGGTGGACCCGGTCGTGCAGCGGGAGCGGCTGGTGACCCAGGCGCAGCTCGCGGCGCGTGGCGACGACGAGGCCATGCGACTCGACGAGGACTTTCTCCGGGCGATGGAGTACGGAATGCCGCCGGCCGGCGGTATGGGAATGGGAATCGACCGGCTGCTGATGGCGCTGACCGGCCTGGGAATTCGGGAAACCATCCTGTTCCCCTTGGTCCGGCCGGAGTAGGGCGGCAAAGCTTCTCCGGCTTGTTACGCCATCCTATTGACGGAGCAAGCATCGGGCAGGTTATCGTGCTCTGAGTAATGCAGGAGCGCAACCCTGCTCGAAAGGAATGTGGGACGTGGCCAAGCAGATCATTCACAAGCTGGTCGATGACCTGGACGGCGGGGACGCTGACGAGACTGTCAAGTTCGCGCTGGACGGCGTGCAGTACGAGATCGACCTCTCGGCTTCCAACGCTGAAAAATTGCGCGATGCATTCGCGCAGTACATCGCGCACGGAACGAAGGTCGGCCGCGGGGGAGTGGTCGTGGGTGGCCGGGCCGCACGTGGCCGGGGCGGCGCGACCGCGGACCGCGAGCAGAACAAGGCAATCCGGGAGTGGGCCAAGAGCAACGGCAAGGACATCTCCGATCGGGGCCGGATCCCGCAGGAGATCGTGGACGAGTTCCACGCCAAGGCGGGGCGCTGACACCGACCGCACGCGACGGCGACCGACGCCGGCCGGGAGGACGACTCCGGGCCGGCGTCGGCGTTTCGCCCTCTTCGTCCCCGATGTCTCTTTCCCGGCCAGGGGCCCGGTGGGCGGTCGGGACGGGCCGCCGAACCGGGAAGAATCCGGTGCCCGGGGGAGTTGTCCACAGGCGGTGGAGATTCCGTCCACAGGCTGTGGACGACCGTTGCGGGCGCCTCGATGCCGCCCGAGCCCCCTCGACCGGGCCTTCCGCCGACGGTCGAATTTCGCTCTGCGCGTACAGGCGGGGGTCCCGGAACACCTCCTGAGCGTGGACGGTTGGCAGAAACGACGTCGGAACGGTCATCGGCGGGGTCACACGACCTCAGCGGAGACGGTCCGCGGCGATAGAGTAAGGAGGCACGGACGCCCGTCCCGGACGTCCGCGCACCGGCCCCGCCGAGATCTGACCATCAAGGCGCACGGCATGTGAGGAGCACGAGGGCATGTTCGAGCGGTTCACCGACCGAGCGCGACGGGTTGTCGTCCTGGCCCAAGAAGAGGCCCGGATGCTCAACCACAACTACATCGGTACGGAGCACATCCTGCTGGGCCTGATCCACGAGGGTGAGGGTGTCGCGGCGAAGGCCCTGGAGAGCCTCGGCATCTCCCTGGAGGGCGTCCGCCAGCAGGTCGAGGAGATCATCGGCCAGGGCCAGCAGGCGCCGAGCGGGCACATCCCGTTCACGCCGCGGGCCAAGAAGGTGCTGGAGCTGTCGCTGCGCGAGGCGCTGCAGCTCGGCCACAACTACATCGGCACCGAGCACATCCTGCTCGGCCTGATCCGCGAGGGCGAGGGCGTGGCCGCCCAGGTGCTGGTCAAGCTCGGCGCCGACCTCAACCGGGTCCGCCAGCAGGTGATCCAGCTGCTCTCCGGCTACCAGGGCAAGGAGCCGGCCGCGGCGGGCGCCGCGCCGGGCGAGGCCGCGCCGTCGACCAGCCTCGTGCTGGACCAGTTCGGCCGCAACCTGACCCAGGCCGCCCGCGAGGGCAAGCTCGACCCGGTCATCGGGCGCGAGAAGGAGATCGAGCGGGTCATGCAGGTGCTGTCCCGCCGCACCAAGAACAACCCGGTGCTGATCGGCGAGCCCGGCGTCGGCAAGACCGCCGTGGTGGAGGGCCTGTCCCAGAAGATCATCAAGGGCGAGGTGCCCGAGACGCTCAAGGACAAGCAGCTCTACACGCTCGACCTCGGTGCCCTGGTGGCCGGCTCGCGTTACCGCGGTGACTTCGAGGAGCGCCTCAAGAAGGTGCTCAAGGAGATCCGCACCCGCGGCGACATCATCCTGTTCATCGACGAGATCCACACCCTGGTCGGCGCCGGCGCCGCCGAGGGCGCGATCGACGCCGCCAGCATCCTCAAGCCGATGCTGGCCCGCGGCGAGCTGCAGACCATCGGCGCCACCACGCTCGACGAGTACCGCAAGCACCTGGAGAAGGACGCCGCGCTCGAGCGCCGTTTCCAGCCGATCCAGGTGGGTGAGCCGTCGCTGGCCCACACCATCGAGATCCTCAAGGGCCTGCGGGACCGCTACGAGGCGCACCACCGGGTGAGCATCACCGACGCCGCGCTCGTGGCCGCCGCGACGCTTGCCGACAGGTACATTTCCGACCGCTTCCTGCCGGACAAGGCGATCGACCTGATCGACGAGGCCGGTGCCCGGATGCGCATCCGCCGGATGACCGCGCCGCCGGACCTGCGTGACTTCGACGAGCGCATCGCCCAGGTGCGCCGCGACAAGGAGTCCGCGATCGACGCGCAGGACTTCGAGCGGGCCGCTCAGCTCCGCGACAAGGAGAAGCAGCTCCTCGGCCAGAAGGCCCAGCGGGAGAAGGAGTGGAAGGCCGGTGACCTGGACGTCGTCAGCGAGGTCGACGACGAGCAGATCGCCGAGGTGCTCGGCAACTGGACCGGCATCCCGGTCTACAAGCTGACCGAGGAGGAGACCTCGCGCCTGCTGCGCATGGAGGACGAGCTGCACAAGCGCGTCATCGGCCAGGAGGACGCGGTCAAGGCGGTCTCGAAGGCGATCCGGCGGACCCGGGCCGGCCTGAAGGACCCGAAGCGCCCGTCCGGCTCGTTCATCTTCGCCGGCCCGTCCGGTGTCGGTAAGACCGAGCTGTCCAAGGCGCTCGCCGAGTTCCTCTTCGGCAGCGAGGACGCCCTCATCCAGCTGGACATGTCCGAGTTCCACGACCGCTACACGGTCTCCCGGCTGGTGGGTGCCCCTCCCGGCTACGTCGGCTACGACGAGGGGGGCCAGCTCACCGAGAAGGTGCGCCGCCGGCCGTTCTCGGTGGTCCTCTTCGACGAGATCGAGAAGGCGCACCCGGATGTGTTCAACACGCTCCTCCAGATCCTGGAGGACGGGCGTCTCACCGACGGTCAGGGCCGGATCGTGGACTTCAAGAACACGGTCATCATCCTGACCACCAACCTCGGCACGCGTGACGTCGCCAAGGCGGTCTCCCTGGGCTTCCAGGCCTCGGAGGACTCCGAGTCGAACTACGACCGGATGAAGCAGAAGGTCAACGACGAGCTCAAGCAGCACTTCCGGCCCGAGTTCCTGAACCGGATCGACGACACCATCGTCTTCCACCAGCTGCGCGAGGTCGAGATCCTCTCGATCGTGGACATCATGATCCAGCGGATCGAGGGCCAGCTGCGCAACAAGGACATGGGTCTGGAGCTGACCGACAACGCCAAGAAGTACCTGGCGAAGAAGGGCTTCGACCCGGTGCTGGGGGCCCGGCCGCTGCGTCGCACGATCCAGCGCGACATCGAGGACAACCTGTCCGAGCGGATCCTCTTCAACGAGCTGACCCCGGGTCAGATCGTGGTGGTGGACTGCGAGGGCGACCCGGAGAACATCGACAAGTCCAAGCTCGTCTTCCGGGGCGCGGACCGGCCGGACGCCGTGCCGGACGCGGTCCCGGCGGATCTCGGCGCCGCCGCCACCGGCGCGGACGACGCCGCCGCGTAAGGCGGGCAACAGTTCCAGGGCGACGGCCCCGGTCGGCGAGAGCCGCCGGGGCCGTCGCCTTTCCGTCCCGGGACGGGTGGGGCGCGGTGGGTCAGGGCAGCGGGACCGGGGGGCCGTCGCCGGCCAGTCGGAAGGACTCCGGGCCGACCGGCTCCACCAGTCCGTCGGTGACCAGCCCGGCCAGCGCCCGGGCCCGCTGTACGTCGTCGTGCCAGACCTGGTCCAGCCGCTGGTGCGGCACCGGCCCGGTGGTCTCCCGGAGCACCGCCAGGAGCAGGCCGCGTACCTGCCGGTCGGTGCCGGCGTAGCGCTGCGGACGGCGGGTCGGCCCGTCCGGGGCGGCCTGCCCGGAGGCCCGCCAGGCGCAGCTCGACTCGACCGGACACACCGCGCAGCGGGGCGACCGGGCGGTGCAGACGACCGCCCCGAGTTCCATGAAGGCGGCGCTGGCCAGAGCCGCCGCCGCCGGCTCCGTCGGCAGCAGCTCCTCGGTGGCGACCAGGTCGGCCGGTCGGGTGGTCGGGCCGGCGTCCGGCTCACCGGCGATCGCCCGGCACACCACCCGCCGGACGTTCGTGTCGACCACCGGGTGCCGCTGCCCGTATGCGAACGCGGCCACCGCCCGGGCCGTGTACGTGCCGACGCCGGGCAGCGCCAGCAACTGCTCCAGTCGGTCGGGCACCACGCCGCCGTGCCGATCCACCACGGCCACCGCGCACTCGCGCAGGCGTACCGCCCGGCGGGGGTAGCCGAGCCGACCCCACATCCGGATCGCCTCGGCCGGGGTGTCCTCGGCCAGCGCGCGCGGTTCCGGCCAGCGGGCCAGCCACGCCTCCCACGCGGGCACCACCCTGACCACAGGCGTCTGCTGGAGCATGACCTCGCTGACCAGGATCGCCCAGGCGCCGATGCCGGGTTTGCGCCAGGGCAGGTCGCGGGCGTTGCGCTCGTACCACCGGCTGACCTGGGTGGCGAAGGTGGGCTCAGTCATGGCGGTGCCGATGATGTCACGGGCGGAGATCCCGCTGGTTGGGCGGGCCGGGTGGGCCGACGCGGGGGGCACTTCGGCGGCGCGGCAGAATGTCCGAATGAACGAGCTCGCGATCACCGTCATCGGCCGGGACCGGCCGGGCATCGTCGCCGACGTCGCGGAGGCCCTCGCCCGGCTCGGCGCGAACCTCACCGACTCGACGATGACCCGGTTGCGCGGCCACTTCGCGATGACGCTGATCTGCGTGGGCCCGGCCGCCGCCGACGTCGAGGCCGCGCTGGCCCCGCTCGCCGCCGACGGGTACCTGCTGGCCACCGTACGCGCGGTCGCCCCGGACAGCGCCAGCGTGCCGGTCGGCGAGCCGTACGTGCTGGCGGTGCACGGCGCGGACCGGATGGGTATCGTCGCGGCGATGACCCGGGTGCTGGCCGACGCCGGCGGCAACGTGACCGACCTGAGCACCCGGCTGACCGGCTCGCTCTACGTGGTGGTCGCCGAGGTGGAGTTGCCGCCGGACAGCTCGGACGAGGTGGCCGGCCGGCTCACCCGGGCGGCGGCCGAGCTGGGTGTCGGCGTCAGCCTCCGTCCGGCGGACTCGGACCTGCTGTGACCGGCGAGGGGTACGCCGGTCTGGGGGGCTGGACACCGGAGAAGCTGGGCGTCCCGGGCGAGGTCCGTCCGGTGGTCGCCGCCCCGGAGCCGGTGCTGAGCCGGCCCGGTCCGGAGGTCGACCCCACCTCGGACGAGGTGGTGCGGCTGGCCGCCGACCTGGTGGCCACCATGCGCGTCTCGCCGGGCTGTGTGGGCCTGGCGGCGCCGCAGATCGGGGTGAACGCCCAGGTGTTCGCGGTGGACGTGACGGGGCATCCGAAGGCGGTCACCGTGCACGGCACGTTCGTGCTGTGCAACGCCCGGGTGGTGGAGGCGAGCCGGTGGAAGACCGGCCGCGAGGGCTGCATGTCGGTGCCCGACCTGACCGGCGACGTGAAGCGGGCCAGTCGTCTGGTGGTGGAGGGGGCGCTGCCGGGCAGCGGGGAGCCGGTACGGCTGGTGACCGACGGTTTCGAGGCGCGTGCGCTCCAGCACGAAATCGACCACTGCGCCGGGTTGCTCTTCCTCGACCGGGTGGCCGGGGCGCACGCCGTCTACCAGCGGCAGGTCTATCTCTGACCGAACCGGTGGCGTTCCACAGTGGATGCCCGGATCGGGGTGACGCGCGGTCACCGGCGCGTCGGACCGGCACACCGGGCGTCGCGCGGCTACGGTAGGCGCATCATGCGTCTGACGGTCGGCCCCCTGCCCCCCACCGTGTACTGGCGGCGTCGCGCCGTCGTGCTCGGCGCGGGCCTGCTCTTCCTGATTGTCCTGCTCTACTCCTGCACCGGCACGGACCGTAACGCCGGCGGGCCGGGCGGGGGTGACCCGTCGCCGGGCGGCTCCGCCGGGGCGGCCCCGGGCCCGTCCGGCTCGGTGCTGACCCCGCAGACGGCCAGTCCGTCGCCGGCGCCCGACGCCTCCGGTGGTGACGCCGGCGCTGACGGTGGCGGCACGAGCAGCGGCGGCGGCGGTACGAACACCGGGGGCGGTACGAACACCGGCGGCGGCTCGGGCCCGGGCGACGGCGGCGCGTCCGGCGAGCCGGTCTCCGCCGACGGCGCCTGCACCGACGCCGAGCTTCAGGTGACGCCGGTCGCGGTGCCGGCCGCCGCCCAGCGGGGCACGGTGGTCACGCTGCGCCTCAAGGTCAAGAACGTCTCGAACCGCACGTGCAGCCGGGACGTCGGCGCCGACCTCCAGGAGCTCTACGTCAAGGCGGGCGCGGAGAAGATTTGGTCGTCGGACACCTGCGGCACCGGCAAGGGCTCGGACGTGCAGTCGTTCACACCGAACTTCGAGCGCGCCTACGAGTTGGGCTGGAACGGGCGGGACACCACCCGCTGCGCCGACGGGCTGGCCGCCGGCCCGTACGCCCCGATCGGCACGTACCAGGTCTTCGCCCGGGTCGGCACGAAGATCAGCGAGCCGGTGAAGCTGACCGTCACCGGCTGAGCCGGGTCAGACGTACCGCTCCAGGATGGACGCCTCGGCGAGCCGGGACAGGCCCTCGCGGACGCCCCGGGCGCGGGCGTCGCCCACCCCGTCGACCGCCTGGAGATCCTCCACTGTCGCACCGAGCAGCCGCTGGAGGCTGCCGAAGTGCACCACCAGCCGGTCGACCACGGCCACGGGCAGCCGGGGCACCTTGGCCAGCAGGCGGAACCCGCGCGGGCTGACCGCCGCGTCGAGCGCGTCCGAGGCGGACGGGTAGCCGATCGCCTTGGCCACCGCCACCAGGTCGATCAGCTCGGTGGCGCTGAGCAGGTCCAGCTCGACGAGCGCCTCGTCGAGCGTGCGTGACTTGCGGCCGACCGGCAGGTAGTCGCGGATGACCAGGGTGCGGTCGGCGTCCACGCCGGCCATCAGCTCGTCGAGCTGGAGCGCCAGCAACCGCCCGTCGGTGCCCAGCTCCACCACGTAGCCGGCGATCTCGTCGGCGATCCGGCGGACCATCTCCAGCCGCTGCACCACGGCGACCGCGTCGCGGACGGTGACCAGGTCCTCGATCTCCAGCGCGGAGAGCGTGCCGGAGACCTCGTCCAGCCGCAGCTTGTAGCGCTCCAGCGTGGCCAGCGCCTGGTTGGCCCGGGACAGGATCGCCGCGGAGTCGTCGAGCACGTGCCGCTGGCCGTTGACGTAGAGGCTGATGATCCGCATCGACTGGCTGACCGAGATGACCGGGTAGCCGGTCTGTCGGGCCACCCGCTCGGCGGTGCGGTGCCGGGTGCCGGACTCCTCGGTGGGGATGGACGGGTCGGGCATCAGGTGCGCGCCGGCCTGGACGATGCGGGTGCCGTCGCTGGAGAGCACCACGGCGCCGTCCATCTTGCACAGCTCGCGGACCCGGGTGGCGGAGAACTCGACGTCCATCGGGAAGCCGCCGGTGCAGATCTGCTCGACCACCTTGTCGTAGCCGAGGACGATCAGCGCGCCGGTGCGACCGCGCAGGATCCGCTCCAGGCCGTCGCGGAGCGCGGTGCCCGGTGCCATCAGGGCGAGATTGGCCCGCAGCGGGTCGGCGCCGGCCCCGCCGACGCTGCCGGCGACGCTCACGCTGATGGCGCGGGTGGGATTGCCGCTCACGGCGCCGGTGCGGGCCTGCGGCGTCGCCGTTGCGGGCTTGGTGGCATCGCGGTCGATCGGCACGGGCACAGTCTACGGACTGCGGTGCGGTGGGTGCTCTCGTAGTGGTTACTGTGATGTGTCGTGATGTCGGACGCGACGGGCCACCCCCGGACGGCGTGACCTGTCCGGAATCGTCCGGCCGCGCCCGGCACGTGACTACCCACGGTCACTCCGCGGATGCGCGGGCGGCGGCCTGGAGTGCCGCGCGCACGTCCGTGACCTCGATCACCCGCATCTGCTCGGGGGTCACGCCGCCGCTGCCCGGGCCGGCCCCGGGCGGCACCAGGGCCAGTCGGAAGCCCAGCCGGGCGGCCTCGGCCAGCCGCCGGGACACCGCGCCGACCCGGCGCACCTCACCGGTGAGCCCGACCTCGCCGATGGCGACCAGGTGCGGGTTGAGCGCGAGGTTGAGCCCGCCGGAGGCCACCGCGAGCGCCACCGCCAGGTCGGCGGCCGGCTCGACCACACGGATGCCGCCGACGGTGGCGGCGAAGACCTCGCGGTCGTGCAGCGTCAGCCGCTCGGTGCGCCGCTGGAGCACCGCCAGGACCATGGCCAGCCGGGCGCCGTCGAGACCGGAGACGGTGCGTCGCGGCGAACCGGCGACCGTGGCCCCGATCAGCGCCTGCACCTCGGTGACCAGCGCCCGCCGGCCCTCCATGGCCACCGTGACGCAGGTGCCCGGCACCGGCTCGGAATAGCGGGTCAGGAACAGGCCGGACGGGTCGGCCAGGCTGCTGATGCCGCCCTCGTGCATCTCGAAGCAGCCCACCTCGTCGGCGGCCCCGAACCGGTTCTTCACGCCGCGCACCATGCGCAGCGAGGAGTGCTTGTCGCCCTCGAAGTGGAGCACCACGTCCACCAGGTGCTCCAGCACCCGGGGGCCGGCCACCTGGCCGTCCTTGGTGACGTGCCCGACCAGGACGGTGGCGATGCCGCGTTCCTTGGCCACCGCGACCACCGCCGCGGTGACCGCGCGCACCTGCGTCACGCCGCCGGGCACGCCCTCGGTGCCGGTGGTGGAGATGGTCTGCACCGAGTCGAGCACCAGCAGGCCCGGCTTGACCGCGTCGAGGTGGCCGAGCACCGCCGCCAGGTCGCTCTCGGCGGCCAGGTAGAGCTGGTCGTGCAGGGTGCCCATCCGCTCGGCCCGCAACCGCACCTGGCTGACCGACTCCTCGCCGCTGACCACCAGCGACGGGCTGCCCGCGCCGGCCGCCCACTGCTGGGCCACGTCGAGCAGCAGCGTCGACTTGCCGACGCCGGGCTCACCGGCCAGCAGCACCACCGCGCCGGGCACCAGCCCGCCGCCGAGCACCCGGTCGAGCTCACTGACGCCGGTGGGCCGGGCCCGGGCCGGCGCGGCGCTGATGGTGGCGATCGGCCGGGCCGGCTCGGCCGGCATCCGGGAGCTGACCACCCGGCCGGAGACCAGCGGGCCGGTGACCGTGGACTCGACCACCGAGCCCCACTCGCCGCACTCGGGGCACCGGCCCATCCACTTGGGCGGCTGGTGGCCGCAGGCGTCGCACTCGTAGGCCGGGCGGGGTTCGCGGGCGGCGGCGCGACCGCGGCCGGCGCCGGCGCGGGACGGGGTCGATCGGGGCGTGGTCACCACCGGACGCTATCCGGCCGGTACGACGAACGCCCACCGCCGAGACGACGACACCGCCGCGTGGCGCTGGCCACCGCGGCGGTGTCGGACGGAACGGGGTACGGCGTCAGCCGTGGCTGCCGCCCTCGGTGCCACCCTCTTCGGCGGAGTGCTCGCGCGGGTTGACGATCTGGGACGGCTGCGCCGGCGGGGTCAGCGGGACACCGATCGGCGCCGGCGTCCTGATCACCTTGCCGCCGCCGAAGTCGAAGGTCAGGTTGACCTGCTGGCCGACGAGGAGCTTCTGGTTCAGGCCGACGAGCTGGAGGAACCGCGGGTTGCCGCTGTTGAGCTGCGCGTAGCCGAGCGCCGGGATCTCGATCCGGGCCGGCTGGCCGGCGGGCGCCGACGCGCTCTCCGACGGCGACGCGCTCTCCGACGCCGACTCGCTGGGCGAGGCGGACGGCGAGGCGGGCACCTCCAGCGACTGGCTGGGGGAGGCGCTCGGGTCGATGGCGGTGGGCGACGCGGACGCCGGCTCGGTCGGCGAGCCGGTCGGGGTGGCCGCGCCGCTGGAGCCGGCCGCCCCGGTCAGCAGGATCTCCCGGGCGCTGTCGGTGGTGACGGTCACCGTCACCGGGGCCTCGCTGTCGTTGTAGATCACCACGTTCAGCGGGGCGGTCGCGCCGGCCTGGTAGCCCTCCGGGCCGGGGAACTGCACGTAGAGCCCGCGCACCTTGTAGAGGTTGTCGGAGGTCTGGACGTTGACGCCCTGGACCGACGGGATCTTGTTGGCGGTCTCGGCGATCTGACCGGCGCCGCACCCGGACAGCAGCAGGCTCGCCGCCGCCGCCGAGCCGGCCAACAGCAGGGCCGGTCGCCGGGAACCCCTGATCGAGCGCGTCACGTCGGTCCTCCTCGTCACGATCCCCGCCCGGTCGACCCCCGGACACGGGGTGGCCATACCCGCGCAGACCGCGCTCCAGGGTAGTTGGAGCTGATCGAGGCCCGCACGCGGACCCGGCAATGCCATCCTCGGCGGCGACGGCTCAGACCACCCGGCCGTTCGCCACCAGCAGCACCACATCGATGAGCGCCACCACCAGCACCGAGCGGAAGGCGGCCACCGGCCGGCCGCCGGTGGCGGTCGCGGTGCGCCCGGCGTACCAACCGAGGGCCGGCACCGCGACGGCGGCGGCCACCGCCGACAGGCCGGTCCACGACGGCGGTCCGGGCGGACCGAACACCAGCGCGACGGTGGCGGCGAGGAGCAGTCCGGCGGCGGCCAGCCGGCTGCCCGCGGGGCCCAGCCGGTGGGGCAGCCCGCGCACCCCGGTGCGGGCGTCGTCGGCCAGGTCGGGCAGCACGTTCGCGAAGTGCGCCCCGGCGCCCAGCAGCGCGGCGGCGGCCACCAGCCAGGCCGGCGGCGCGGGTGAGCCGGGCCGGGCCAGCACCACGAACGCGGGCAGCGCGCCGAACGAGACCGCGTAGGGCAGCACCGACACCGCCGTCGACTTCAGCGGCTTGTTGTAGAGCAGCGCGGAGACCAGCCCCAGCGTGGCGCAGGCCGCGGCGGCCGGGCCGCCGGTCAGCGCCAGCAGCGGGGTGGCGACGGCAGCCACCGCGGTGGCCCGGGCCAGCGTCGGGCGGGCGACCGCGCCGGTGGTCACCGGCTTGTCGGTACGCCCCACCGCGGCGTCCCGGTCGGCGTCGATCAGGTCGTTGCTCCAGCCGACGGCGAGCTGGCTGGCCAGCACCGTCAGCGCCACCGTGGCCACGCCGGCGGCGGAGTGCCCGACACCGGCGGCGAGCAGCGCGGCGACCACGACCACCGCCGCGGCCGGCTCCGGATGGCTCGCTCTGACCAGCCCTAACACCCGCGTCGACATAAGGGAAGTCTGGTCGTTACCGGGTAGTCGTGCCACGCTCGGTCCATGCCCGACGCGTCGCCGGTGTCCAGCCCGCACCGGGCGCTGTCCCGGAACGACCCCCGGCAGTACGACGACCTGGCCGGCGAGTGGTGGCGGCCCGACGGCGCCTTCGCCATGCTGCACTGGCTGGCCCGCGCCCGCGCCGCCCTGGTGCCCCCGGCGTCCACCCGGGACGACCTGCTGGTCGACCTCGGCTGTGGGGCCGGGCTGCTGGCGCCGCACCTGGCCGGCAAGGGCTACCGGCACGTCGGGGTGGACCTGACCCGCTCCGCGCTCGACCAGGCCGCCACGCACGGCGTGACGGTGCTCCAGGGCGACGCCACCGCCGTCCCGCTGGCCGACGGCTGCGCCGCCGTGGTCTCCGCCGGTGAGCTGCTGGAGCACGTGCCGGACTGGCGGCGGGCGGTGGCCGAGGCGTGCCGGTTGCTGCGGCCCGGCGGGCTGCTGGTGCTGGACACGCTCAACGACACGCTGCTGGCCCGGCTGGTCGCGGTGGAGCTGGGCGAGCGGCTACCCACCGTGCCGCGCGGCATCCACGACCACCGGCTGTTCGTGGACGCCCGCGCGCTGGTCGCCGAGTGCGCCCGGCACGGCGTGTCGTTGCGCCTGCGCGGGGTCCGGCCGGAGCTGGGCGGCACGCTGGCCTGGTTGGTGCGCCGGTGGCGGGGCGGTGACCGTCCGGTGCGGACGGAGCCGCGCATCGTGCCGACGCGGTCGACGGCGGTGCTCTACCAGGGCAGCGGGCGCCGGGGCGGATAGCGGAGGTCACCGGGGGTAAGGGACGCCGAGAAGGGGGCGACATGACCGTGTACGCGCTGGAGGCGGCCCGCCGGTTGGCGCCGCGACTGGCCGCCCGGGCGGCCGGGCACGACCGGGACGGCTCGTTCCCGGTGGACGACTTCGCCGACCTTCGCCAGGCCGGCCTGTTCGGCCTGATGGTCCCGCGTGAGCTGGGCGGGCAGGGCGCGACCTTCGCCGAGTACGCCGCCGTCGCCACCGAGCTGGCCCGGGGCAACGGCGCCACCGCGCTGGTGTTCAACATGCACGCCTCGGTCACCGGGGCGTTGGGCGCGGTGACCGAGGAGCTGGCCGAGGCGCTCGGCGTACCGGAGGAGGCGCTGGCCGCCCGCGACCGGCTGTTGCGCGCGGCGGCCGACGGCGCGTGGTACGCGGTGGCGATGAGCGAGCGCGGCGCGGGGGCGCGGCTGTCCCAGCTCAGCACCGTCTACGAACCGGTCGACGGTGGCTGGCACGTCAAGGGCAGCAAGACGTTCTGCTCCGGCGCGGGCCACCCGGACGGCTACCTGGTGGCCGCGCGCAGCGCCACCGACCAGTCGGTGGTCTCCCAGTTCCTGGTGCCGGCCGGGGAGGGCATCACGGTCGAGCCGACCTGGGACTCGCTCGGCATGCGCGCCACCTCCTCGCACGACCTGCACCTGGACGTGACCGTCCCGGCCGACCGGTTGCTCGGCGGCGTGGAGGGGCTGGCGCTGGTGGTGGCCCAGCTCATGCCGCACTGGCTGGTGGCCAGCTACGCCGCCGTCTACGTCGGGGTGGCCCGGGCGGCGATCGACGCCGCCGCCGAGCACCTGAACACCCGCGGCCTGGCCGGGCTGCCGGCGGTCCGGGCCCGGTTGGGCCGGGCGGACGCGGCCACCGCCGCCGCCGAGCTGGTGGTCGCCGAGGCGGCCCGCCGGGTCGACGAGGAACCCGGCTCCGCCGAGACGAACCGCTGGGTGTGGCGGGCCAAGCTGCTGGCCGGCACCACCGCCGCGGAGGTGGCGGCGTCCATGCTGGAGGCGGCCGGCACGTCGGCGACCCGCCGCGGTCACCCGTTGGAGCGCCTCTACCGGGACGCCCGGTGCGGCTCGCTGCACCCGGCCACCTCCGACGTGTGCGCCGACTGGCTCGGCATCGCCGCGCTCGGCGGCGACCCGGACCGGGACAGCACGGTCCCTCGTTGGTGAGCGCGAGGAGTGAGCCGGTTCTGCGAGCCCCGCGGTCGCGAACGAAGGTCGGCCCTGGAGCGGAGAAAGTCGTCGAGAGGTGGGGGACGTGGGCGTACCGGTGATCGCGGGTCTGGGCACGGCGGTGCCGCCGGGCGCCGCGCAGGACGAGCTGTGGACGGGTTTCTTCGAGAAGCACTTCTCGGGCACCACGCGGGTGCTGGCCGAGAAGATCTTCGCCAACTCCGGGGTGACCCGGCGGCAGGCGGCGGTGAATCCGCTGCTGGAGGACGTCTCGGAGTGGCCGACCGAGCGTCGGATGCGTCGCTACCAGGTCGAGGCGTTGCCGCTCGGGAAGGAGGCGGTCAGCCGCGCGCTCACCGCCGCCGGCCTGGACGCCGGCGACGTCGGGCTGTTCGTGGTCTGCTCCTGCACCGGTTACGCGACGCCCGGCCTGGACATCCTGCTGGCCCGTGACCTCGGCATGGCCCCGGACACCCAGCGCATGTTCGTCGGCCACATGGGGTGTTACGCGGCGCTGCCCGGGCTCGGCGCGGTGAGCGACTTCGTCACCGCCCGGGGGCGGCCGGCGCTGCTGCTCTGCGCGGAGCTGACCAGCCTGCACATCCAGCCGCCGGGCGCCCGGGTGGACACCCAGCAGATCGTCTCGCACGCGCTGTTCTCGGACGCCGCGGTCGCCGCCGTGGTCGTCCCCGGCGGCCCGGGGTACGCGTTGCGCGAGGTCACCTCCGTCACCGACACCTCCACCGCCGACCACATGACCTGGGACGTCACCGACACCGGTTTCCGGATGGGGCTGTCGCCGAAGGTGCCGAAGGTGCTGTCCCGGTTCGTCCGTGACCTGGTGGACGACCTGTTGGCCCGGCACGGGTGCGACCGGTCCGGGGTGGACGGCTGGGCGGTGCACCCGGGTGGTCCCCGGATCCTCAACGTGGTGGAGCGCGAGCTGGAGCTACCGCCGACGGCGCTGGCGGCGTCCCGGGAGACGCTCGCCGAGCACGGCAACTGTTCGTCCCCGACGGTGCTGCTGATCCTGGACCGGCTGAGCCGTACGCCGCCGCCGCGCCGGGTGGTGATGCTCGCGTTCGGGCCGGGGCTGACGCTCTACGCGGCGTTGCTGGAGCGCACGGGCTGACGGTTCCCCGTGGCGTCGATACGCTGCCGGCATGGCCTCGGAGGAGCGGATCCGGCGGGCAGTGCTGGCGGGCCTGACCGTGTTGACGTTGGCGGTCGGCGCGTGGTGGTGGCGGTCGGCGGCGCCGTGGCTGGGCACGACGGTCGGCGCCTCCACCGACGACCTCGCCCGGTCCCGGGTGGATCTCGGCGCGGGGGCCGGGTCGACACCCGAGCCGCCGGCACCCCGCTCCCGGATGGTGGTCGAGGTCGATCCCCGCACCGGTGAGGTCCGTGCGCCGGTGGTGGTCGACGTGGAGCCCGACGGGGGGACGCGCCGGGGCAACGTGTCGCACGTGGTGTGGCGGGAGACGTCCCGGCTGGTGCCGGGTGGCCCGCCGGTCGTGCGGCAGGCGAACCCGGCGCCGGGTGACGAGTACCGGCTGTCGGTGGGCTGCGCCGGCGACGGCGCCGTGTCGATGCGGGTGACAGGTGCCGGCGCTGACGGCGTCGAGCGAGTGCTGAGCTGCGGCGGGCAGGTGAACGTCGGGTTCCTGGACGGCACGGGCGCGCCGGTGTGGGTGCGGTTCGCCGCACTGCGGGGCGAGGTCGAGCTGAACGCCCGGCTGGAGGCGCTCTACTGAGCCGCTGAGCCGCTGGGCCGGGTTCAGCCGGCCAACCGGGCCAGGTCGGCCTGGTAGTCCGCCGCCGGCCCCAGCTCCGGCACCATTCTGACAAGCGTGCCCCGCCGGTCCACGAGCAGTGCGGCGGCGGTGCCCGGTCGGGCCGAGAGATGCAGGTAGGAACGCAGGCCGCCGGCCGGGTCGCCGAGCGGGCGTACGCCGGTCGCGGTGGCGGGCCCGGCGCGGCGGCCCTCGGTCACGGTGACCACGGTGACTCCGGCGGGCGCGGTGGCCGCCGCCGTGCCGACCTGTTCGGCGCAGGCACAGGCGTCGACCAGGATGATCATGGCGGGCAGCAGGCTGCGCAGGGGCACCGGCGTGTCGTCGGCGCCGACCAGGTCGAGCGCGGGCAGCGGGCCGATCGCCGCGGGCGTGGCGGGGGTGGACCGGGGCAGCACGGTCGGCGCGCCGGGGGAGCGGTGGGGCCGTGGCCAGGTGACGGTGGCCAGCCCGGCGAGCGTGATCAACACCGAGGCCAGCAGCGCCAGCAGGGGAAGCGTGAACCGGGCCGGACGCCCGGCGGGGCGCGGGGCGCGGCGCAGCTCCCGGCGGATCTGCCGGGCCTCGTCGGCGAGCGCCGAGGCGTCGTCGGGCACGACGATGCGACCCCACTCCGGGGGCAGCCCCGGCAACCCGTCCGCCGGCCCCTGGCCGTCAGCGTCAGGCACGCCCATCGGACCCCCAGGAACGTCTCGGCGAGCGGACGTCACGTCCACCACCAGCGTCCCGCACCGGGGGCCGTACCGCCACACCTGGGCGCGGGTGGAGTTGCGGAGCTACCATGGAAGGAGCGCATTGCCCTAGATCTGATCGCTCCGGTCGTCACCCGTACCGGGTAGTTATTTGTTCGTCACGGAGCGTGGTTAAACCATCGTCTTGGCCTCCTGTCAAGCCGAAGAAATACCTCTCACAGGGCCCCTGAGCTGCGCCAACGATCAGGACAGCGGTGAGACATCGGTGCCTGAGCGTGTTACCCTAGACACAGCGAAAGGGGTTTCGAACCTATGGTTTTCAGTGTCGGCGAGACCGTTGTTTACCCCCACCACGGGGCCGCACTCATCGAGGCAATCGAGACTCGGGTCATCAAGGGCGAGCCCAGGGAGTACCTCGTCCTGAGGGTCGCGCAGGGTGACCTGACGGTCCGGGTGCCCGCCGAGAACGCCGAGATCGTGGGTGTGCGCGAGGTGGTCGGCGAAGAGGGCCTGGGCAAGGTCTTCGACGTGCTCCGTGCTCCGCACACCGAGGAGCCCACCAACTGGTCGCGGCGTTACAAGGCAAATCTGGAGAAGCTGGCCTCCGGCAACCCGCTGAAGGTGGCCGAGGTCGTCCGCGACCTGTGGCGCCGGGAGCGGGAGCGGGGCCTGTCGGCGGGCGAGAAGCGCATGCTCGCCAAGGCCCGTGACATCCTCGTGGGCGAGGTCGCGCTGGCCGAGAAGAGCACGAAGGACGAGGCGGAGTCGCTGCTCGACAAGGTGCTGACCGAAGCCTGATCCGCACCGCTGCCTCTACCCGCAGCACCATGAACGAAACCGAGGACCGCGACGTGACCGCGCAGCTCAATCCGCGCGGTGACGTCGCGGTCCTCGTTCCTGCGGCCGGTGCCGGCGTACGCCTCGGCCCCGGCGCTCCCAAGGCGCTTCGGGCGCTCGGCGGCGAGCCGCTGCTGGTGCACGCCGTCCGCCGGATCGCCGCCGCGCCGTCGGTGCACACGATCGTGGTGGCCGCGCCGGCCGCCGACGTCGAATCGGTGCGCGCGCTGCTGGCCCCGGTGGCGCCGGTGACCGTGGTGCCGGGCGGCGCCGAACGCCAGGCTTCCGTCGCGGCGGCGCTCGCCGCCGTGCCGGCCGGGCCGGAGATCGTCCTGGTCCATGACGCGGCCCGGGCGCTCACCCCGCCCGAGTTGGTCGAGTCGGTGGCCGCGGCGGTCCGGGGCGGGCACGACGCGGTGATCCCGGTGCTGCCGGTGGTCGACACGATCAAGGAGGTCGACGCCGTCGAGCGGGTGCTCGGCACCGTCGACCGGGCCGTCCTGCGCGCGGTGCAGACGCCGCAGGGCTTCCGCCGGCCGGTGCTGACCGCCGCGCACCGGGCGGCAGGTGATTCGCTCACCGACGACGCCGGCCTGGTGGAGAAGCAGGGCGTCGCGGTGTTCTGCGTGCCCGGCTCCGAGCTGGCCCTGAAGATCACCCGCCCGTTCGACCTGACGCTGGCCGAACACCTCCTGGCCACCGGCGCCTGACCCTCCGCCCTCCGCCCTCCGCCCTCCGGAGTTGACCAAGGGGTTTGCGTCGCCGTCCGGACCGACGGTGACCCGAACTCCTTGATCACGGCGTACGCGTACGCTCGGCGTCATGATCGTTCCTCGGGTGGCCGTCGGCACCGACGTGCACGCGTTCGCGGCCGGTCGGCCCTGCTGGGTCGCCGGTCTGCACTGGCCGGGGCAGGACGGGTTGGCCGGCCACTCGGACGCCGACGTGGTGGCGCACGCCGCCTGCAACGCGGTGCTCTCCGCCGCCGGCCTCGGCGACCTGGGCGCCAACTTCGGCGTCGACCAGCCGGAGTGGGCCGGCGCCTCCGGGGTGGCGCTGCTGACCGAGAGCGCGCGCCGGGTGCGGGCGGCCGGCTTCGTGATCGGCAACGTGTCGGTGCAGGTGGTCGGCAACCGGCCCCGGATCGGTTCGCGTCGGGACGAGGCGCAGCGGGTGCTCTCCGAGGCGGTCGGCGCGCCGGTCACCGTGTCCGCGGCGACCACCGACAGCCTGGGCTTCACCGGGCGCGGCGAGGGGCTGGCCGGCATCGCGGTGGCGCTGGTGTACCAGGCGCCGACGGCGTGACCCGGCGACCGGGGAGGCCGGTCGCCGGGCCGGGGCTCAGTCCACGTCGGTGCAGACGTTGTGGGTCGTGCCGTGGAGCATCGTGATGGTCTTGTCGAAGGTGGGCGTGAACGCCACCCGGAACTGGCCGTCGACGATCCACAGCCCCTTCGGCAGCGTGCCGGCGTTCTCCCGGAAGCCGAGCAGCACCGGGCCGGTGACGTACCAGGTCATCGACCCGTCCGTGCCGTGGACGACGAGCGAGGTGCCGCTCGCGTCGGCCGTGGAGGTGGCACCGGTCTCCAGGTTGGTCACCCGGTCGAGCAGGGCGCCGGTGAACAGTTCCCGCTTCGGTGAGCCGTCCGGGTAGGTCTCCAGCGTCAGCTTCCGCACCTCGTCGACGATCGGCTCCACCCGAACCGCGAACGTGCACCGGGCCCCGGCGGGCAACTCGAACGCCTCCTGCGGCGCCGGCACCCAGGCGCCCGGCGAACGGTCGGCGGCGGATGCCGGACCGGGAAGCGTCGCCACGACCGCCGTCACGACCGCCGTCACCGCGGCGCTGATTGTGAATCGCATGGTCACTCCGTCCTGTCGCTGACCCGGGCCGGACCAGGATCGTGCCACCGGATCACCATCGGCTCACCGCTTTCGCCCCGGCAGTCGGGTCGATCGTCCGGCCGTCCCCGCCCGGCGGCCGGGCCGCCCACCACGCGCTCACCGCCGGGTGACAACCGCCGGCCCGGGTCCCCTCGTCCTGTTCGGTATGGAGTTCCGCCTGCTCGGGCCGTTCGAGGCCCGCCACGACGGCCGGGCCGTCGAACTCGGCGTCCGGCGGCAGGAGCGCTGCCTGCTCGGGCTGCTGCTGCTCGACACGGGCCGGGTGGTGTCGACCGACCGGCTCGCCGACCTGCTGTGGAACGGCCGGCCACCGGCCGCGGCCCGGGGCGCGGTGCAGACGTACGTCGGGCGGTTGCGGGCCGCGTTGCACCCGTACGGGGTGCGGATCGGCACCCGGGGCGGGGGCTACGTCGTCGACCGGGTCGGGCATCGGGTCGACGTCGACGAGTTCGGCGACCTGGTCCGGGTGGCCGGCGTCACCGCCGAGCCGGACGCGCGGGTGCGGCTGCTCGACCGGGGGCTGGCCCTCTGGCGGGGGCCGCTGCTCGCCGACGTGGCGGACGGCGAGCTGCGCGACCGGCTGCACGGAACCGTCGAGGAGCTTCGCCTGGTCGCGGTGGAGCTGCGTGCCGAGGCGCAGCTCGCGTTGGGCCGGCACGGATCGGCGATCGCGGATCTCCTGCCGCTGGCGGCCCGGCACCCCACCCGGGAACAGCTCGTGGCCGTCCTGATGACCGCGCTGTACCGGGGGGCCCGGCGGGCCGACGCGCTGCGGCTCTACCGCACCACCCGGGAGCGGCTCGCGGCGGACGTCGGCGTCGAGCCGGGGCCCCGGCTGGGGGAGGTGTACCGCCGGGTGCTCGCCGGTGACGACCGGCTGGAGCGGTCCGGGCGGCCGGTGTACGAGGTCCGGGTCCGCGACGAGAGCCTGCCGTGGAGCGTCGGCGGCCATCCCGCGCTCGACTTCTGCAACACGTACGCGGGGTGGGGCCGGGACTCTCCCCTGCCCGGTGCGGAGTGGCTGCGCGGCTACCGGACGCTCGCCGTCTGGGCGGGCCACGTCGGGCTGACCGACGAGGTGTCGGTGAACCGCCTGCTGCACCTCGCCCGACGTGACCCCGGCACCGCGGAGGCGGTGCTCGCCGAGGCCCGTACGCTGCGGACCGCGCTCTACGCCAGCCTGGTCGATCCGGCCGACCGTCGGGCCTTCGACACGGTCGCCCGCGCCGCCGGGGCGGCTGCCCGGACGGCGGTGTTCCGGCGGGCGGCGGACGGGCGCGGTCGCTGGTGGATCGACCTCGCCGCCGGGCTGCGGCTGCCCGTGCACGCCGCCGCGTTCAGCGCCGCGCAACTGCTCGCCGATCCGGGCCGGCTCACGGTTCGGGCCTGCCCGGACGAACGCTGCGGGTGGTTGTTCCTGGACGAGAGCGGCCTGCGCAGGTGGTGCAGCCTCGGGACCTGCGGGGGCGGGGCGGGCGCGTCCTGCCGCGGCACCTGACCGCGCGCTGACGGGCGGTTGACGAGCCGGGGCGGTTACGCTCGCCGGGATGCCGAGTGACGCCGCCCCCGACCAGTCCGCCGCCGATGGCTACCTGCAACGTGCCCACCTCCTCGCCGAGCTGGGCCGCTACGACGAGGGGATCGGCGAGCTGACCGCGCTGATCGCGGCGGAGCCCGCGCACCTCGCCGCGCTGACCATGCTGGCCCGGATGCAGCTCGCCGCCGGTCGTCCCGACGAGGCGCTGACGGTGGCCGAGGCGGCGGTCGCCGCCGCGCCGGGGAACGCGCCGGCGCTTGTCGCACGCGGGTTCGCGCTGCTCGACCTGGAGCGTTGGAAGGCCGCCGCGGGCACCGCTGACGAACTCCTGGCGCTGGGCCCGGCCGACGCGTACGCGCAGCGCAGCGCCGCCGCCATCCTGTCCGCCTCGCGCAACGGGCAGCCGGCGCTGGACGCCGCCTGGCGGGGCGTCGAGCTGACGCCGGACGAGCCGGAGGCGCACCTGGTGCTCGGCCTGGTCGCGGTGCGGCTGGAGCTGTTCGACCTGGCCGAGCGGGCCTACCGGGAGGCGTTGCGGCTGGACCCGGAGCTGGCCGACGCGGGGCGGGACCCGGGCGTGGCCCGGCTGGACCGGCGGCGTTACGCGGAGACACTGGAGCACCTGACCGAGGTGGCCGACATCTCCCCGCCCGGTCCCGATCCGGTGCGTGCCGTCGACGCGGGCGTACGCCGGCTCGTGCTGTCCGCCGCCGGTTGGTCGCTGGCCGCGACCGTGCTGGTCGCCGCGCTGGGACCGACCGCGCCGGTCGCGTCCCGCCTGCTCGCGGTGCTGGCGGCGGTCGGGGTGGGGCTGCTGGCCTGGCGGCCGGTGAGCCGGCTGCCCGGCGCGCGGGACGCGATGTCCCGGGGTCTGGCGCCGGCCGTCTACGCGGGGGCCGCCGCGCCGGTGCTGCTGGTGGTCTACGCGCTGGTCGGCGGCCCGTGGCCGCTGGTGGGCGCCGTCACGGCCTCGGTGGTCGCCGGATTCGCCCTGCTCAACCGGGGGTAGGAAAGTGGAATGCTGACTGTCAACGCCTACGCGGCGACGTCCGCGACCGACCCGCTCACGCCGACCACCATCGAGCGGCGGGACCTCGGCCCGGACGACGTCCTCATCGACATCAAGTTCGCCGGTATCTGCCACTCCGACATCCACACCGCGCGCAGTGAGTGGGGGCCGACCCGCTACCCGATCGTGGTCGGCCACGAGATCGCCGGCGTGGTGCGGGAGGTCGGCTCCGCGGTGACGAAGTTCGCCGTCGGCGACCGGGTCGGCGTCGGCTGCCTGGTCGACTCCTGCCGGGAGTGCGACAGCTGCCGCAGGGGCCTGGAGCAGTACTGCCTGAAGGGCAGCACCGGCACGTACGCCGGCGTGGGCCGGGACGGCAAGCCGACCCAGGGCGGCTACTCGCAGGCCATCGTGGTCACCGAGGACTTCGTGCTGCGCATTCCGGACGGCATCGAGCTGGATGCCGCCGCGCCGCTGCTCTGTGCCGGTATCACCACGTACTCGCCGCTGCGGCACTGGAACGCCGGGCCGGGCCGGAAGGTGGCCGTGATCGGCATGGGCGGTCTCGGTCACATGGCCGTGAAGCTGGCCCACGCGATGGGCGCCGAGGTGACGGTGCTGTCCCAGTCGTTGAAGAAGCGGGAGGACGGGCTGCGGCTCGGCGCCGACCACTACTTCGCGACCTCCGACGAGGACACGTTCACGGAACTGGCCGGCTCGTTCGACCTGATCATCAACACGGTGAGCGCGACCATCGACATGAACGCGTACCTGCGGCTGCTCGCGGTGGACGGGACGCTTGTCAACGTGGGCGCCCCGGAGGAGCCGCTGTCGGTGCACGCGTTCTCGCTGATCCCGGGCCGGCGGTTGTTCGCCGGGTCGAGCATCGGCGGCATCGCGGAGACCCAGGAGATGCTCGACTTCTGCGCCGAGCACGGGCTGGGCGCCGAGATCGAGGTGATTCCGGCCGAGAAGATCAACGAGGCGTACGAGCGGGTGCTCGCGTCCGACGTGCGCTACCGCTTCGTCATCGACGCGTCCACGTTCTGACGCTCCGACCGGTGCCGAGGGGCCGCCTGCGGGCGGCCCCTCGTCGCGTACGTCAGGGCTTGCGCGCCCAGGTCCAGGCGTAGCCGTCGTCCTCGCACGCGGTGCCCGCGTCGCAGAGGTCAAGCGGGCGGAACGTGTCCACCATGACCGCCAGCTCGTCGAAGAAGTCCGCCCCGATCGACCGCTCGGCGGCACCCGGCTGCGGGCCGTGGGTGAAGCCGGACGGGTGCAGCGAGATCGAGCCCTGCTCGATGCCGGAGCCGCGCCGGGCCTCGTAGTTGCCGCCGGTGTAGAACAGCATCTCGTCGGAGTCGACGTTGTGGTGGTTGTAGGGCACCGGGATGGCGGCCGGGTGGTAGTCGACCTTGCGCGGCACGAACGAGCAGATCACGAAGTTCGGGCCCTGGAACGTCTGGTGCACCGGCGGCGGCTGGTGGATCCGCCCGGTGATCGGCTCGAAGTCGTGGATGGAGAACGCCCACGGGTACAGGTGCCCGTCCCAGCCGACCACGTCGAACGGGTGGTTCGCGTAGACGTACCTCGTCCAACCGCGCCGGTGCTTGACCAGCACCTCCACCTCCTCGCCGTCGACCAGCAGCGGGGTGTCCGGTCCCCGGACGTCGCGCTCGCAGTAGGGCGAGTGCTCCAGGAACTGCCCGCGTACGGAGAGGTAGCGCTTGGGCGGGCCGATGTGGCCGGACGCCTCGACGGCCAGCAGCCGGGTCGGCTCGTCACCGGTCGGCACCAGGCGGTGGATGGTCGAGGTGGGAATGACGACGTAGTCGCCGGCCACCGCGTCGAGCACGCCGAACGGCGACTCCACCCGCATCGAGCCGGACTCCAGGTAGAGGCAGTGGTCGCCGGTGGCGTCCCGGAACAGCGGGGACGGCCGGTCGGCCAGCACGTACGCGATCCGGACGTCGTCGTTGGCGAGCAGGTAACGCCGGCCGAGCACCGGGTCCGCGCCGCTGCCGTCCAGCTTGTGGGTGCGCAGGTGACGCGGCTTGAGCGGCAGGTTCGGCACCCGGGTGACGGTGGGCGGGGCGAACTCCTCGGCGGCGAGGATCGCGGTCGGCGCGTGCCGGTGGTAGAGCAGCGACGAGTCGGAGGAGAAGCCCTCCTGACCGACCAGCTCCTCGGCGTAGAGCGTGCCGTCGGGCTGCCGGAACTGGGTGTGGCGCTTGCGGGGCACCTCGCCCACGCTGCGGTAGTACGGCATCTCGCCTCCGTTATGTCCCGTTGGCCGGCCGGTGGCGTCCGATAATCGGACGCGGTTGTCCGTTCCTCGTAGCGTCCCGTACATTCTTCTCTCGTGTCAACGCAGGTGCCCCGCCTCCTCGCCGGCCTGGTCGACGACGCCGCGGTCTTCCCGCCCGGCAACGCCGCGCTGCCCGACGCGGTGACCGCGCACCGCCGGCACCGCGACGCCTGGTACGCCGGCCTGGTCGGCCCGCTGCTGCTGCCCGCCTCGGAGATCGAGGACGGCGCGCTGCACGGCCGGGTGGACCCGGCCGAGGGCTTCGTCATCGGGCTGATCGGCGACACCGGCCTCGACCGGCTGCCCGCCGCGCTCGCCGCCCTGACGCCGGAGGGCGTCACCGCCCGGCAGGTCGAGGCGTCGGTCGCCAAGCGGGGCGAGGATCCGCAGCCCGGCCTCGCCGAGCTGGTCGCACTCGCCGGGCGGCTCGACGACACCGCCGTCTACGCGGAGATCCCGCTGACCTTCGGGCTGATGGGGGCGCTGGACGCGCTCGCCGAGGCGCGGGCCGGCGGACTGTCGGTGGCGGCCAAGTTCCGCACCGGCGGGTTGGCCGCCGAACTGTTCCCCACCCCGGTCGAGCTGGCCGCCGTCATCTGCGCCTGCCGGGACCGCGACCTGCCGTTCAAGCTCACCGCCGGGCTGCACCACGCGATCCGGCACCGCGACCCGGAGACCGGCTTCACCCACCACGGTTTCGTCAACGTGCTGGCCGCCACGCTGGCCGCGGTCGACGGCGCCGACGTGGACGGCGTGGCCGAGCTGCTGGCCGTCACCGACGTGGTGCGCGTGGTCGAGGCGGCCCGGGGTCGGCGCGAGGCGCAACGCCCGCTCTGGGTCGGGTACGGGTCGTGCAGCATCTCCGAACCACTTACCGATCTGATCCGGCTGGGGCTGGTGAACGGAGGCTACGAGGCATGAGCGAACGCACCGAGCGGAGCGAGGGCCGTGAGGGCATGCCCGGCCAGCACGGCATGACGTGGGTTGAGGGGGCGGCGGGTTCCCCGTACGGGGTGACGAACCTGCCGTACGGCGTGTTCCGGCACGGCGACCGCGAGCCGCGCGTCGGTGTCCGCATCGGTGACCTCGTGCTGGACCTGGCCGGCGCGGAGGCCGCCGGTCTGGTGCTGGCCGGCGGCGCGCTGGGCCGGCAGACGTTGAACGCGTTCCTGGCGCTCGGCCGGCCGCAGTGGACCGCCGTCCGGGAGCGCGTCACCGAGCTGCTCACCGATCCGGCGCACCGGCCGGCGGTGGAGCCGCTGCTGGCGCCGGTGGGTGAGATCGAGCTGCTGCTGCCGTTCGAGGTCGCGGACTACGTCGATTTCTACTCCTCGGAGCACCACGCCTCGAACGTCGGCCAGATCTTCCGGCCCGGTCAGCCGCCGCTGCTGCCGAACTGGAAGCACGTGCCGATCGGCTACCACGGCCGGGCCGGCACGGTGGTCGTCTCCGGCACGCCCGTGGTCCGCCCCACCGGGCAGCGCGCCAGCGCCCAGGGCCCCACCACCGGCGCCTCCGTCCGCCTCGACATCGAGGCCGAGGTCGGCTTCGTGGTCGGCGTGCCGAGTCGGCTCGGCGATCCGGTGCCGGTGGCCGACTTCGCCGACCACGTCTTCGGCGTGGTGCTTGTCAACGACTGGTCGGCCCGGGACATCCAGGCTTGGGAGTACCAACCCCTCGGCCCGTTCCTGGGCAAGTCGTTCGCCACCTCGGTCGCCGGCTGGGTCACCCCGTTGGACGCGCTCGCCGACGCGTTCGTGCCCGCGCCCGACCAGGACCCGCCGGTGCAGGAGTACCTCCGCGACACCCCGCACCTCGGGCTGGACCTGACGCTGTCGGTGGAGTGGAACGGCGAGCGGGTGGCCGAGCCGCCGTTCGCCACCATGTACTGGACGCCGGCCCAGCAGCTCGCGCACCTCACCGTCAACGGAGCGTCGCTGCGCACCGGCGACCTCTACGCCTCCGGCACCGTGTCCGGGCCGGAACGCGGCCAGGTCGGCTCGTTCCTGGAACTCACCTGGGGCGGGTCCGAGCCGGTGAAGTTCGCCGACGGCAGCCAGCGGACGTTCCTGGAGGACGGCGACACGGTGACGATCACCGCCACCGCGCCCGGACCGGACGGCACCACGATCGCGCTCGGCGAGGTCACCGGGACGGTCGTCCCGGCCCGCTGAGATCCGGCTTTCCGAGCCCACGGCCCTGGTCGCACCCATTGTGCGACCGGGGCCGTTTCCTCGCGCGTTGATCGACGCGGATCGGGTGCGCCCGGGCGGTGCCGGCCCTGGGCGGTGCCGGTCCGGGCGCATCCAGGAGGAAACACAGGAAGGACCGAGCATGACCGAGCTGATCGGTGCCGTGTGGCGCACCAGTAGCCGTTCCAACGATCAGGGCCTCTGCGTCGAGGTGGCCACGAACGTGGTGGCCGCGCACGGCGTGGTGGGCGTACGCGACTCCAAGGACCCGACCGGTCCGGCGCTCGCGGTGAGCCCGCCGGGGTGGAGCGCGTTCGTCACGGCGTTGCGACGCGACGCCTTCCGCGACTGATCGACTCCGGCGACCCCGGTGTCCCGCCGTGGGGGCACCGGCGGCGGAAATGTCACGGCGGGGCTCCCCCACACCGGTGACGGGCCGTACCGTGGACGACACGGGAGGTGCCATGTCGACGGTGACCGTTTCCGCCTTCATCGAGGCGCAGGACGCCGACCTCTGGCGCCTGCTCACCGACCTCCCGGCGCGCGCCGACTGGCTCTCCGCGGTCGGCGCGGTCGAGGTGCTCACCGCCGGTGCGTTCGGGCCGGGCACCACCTGGCGGGAGACCCGCCTCCGGCCGGACGGCGGGGCCGAGCCGGAGGAGTTCGAGGTGGTCGAGGCCGTCGCCCCGCGCCGCCTGGTGCTCGGCTCACCCGGGTCCGGCGTCGACTACCGGATCACCTTCACGTTGCGCACCGTCGAGCGGCGGCGGCGCGGCTGCACCGAGGTCACCGTCGAGCAGGAGGCGGTGCCGAACCGGCCGTACGGTCGGGTGCTGGCGCTCATCCTCGGCGGCCTGGCCGCCCGGGCGGTGGACAGCGCGCTCCGGCGTGACCTGGCCGACCTGGCGCTGGCCGCCGGTCCCACCCACTCCACCGAGGCGGCCTGAGCCCACCGTGCCGCGTTGGTGGTCGCCCCGGCGACCACGGCTCGGGCTGACCGTGCCGCCGTGAGCCGGGCGACCGGATCGCGGCCCGACCCCGGCCGGTAGGGTGCCGGGGCGGAGGTGGCGGATGGCGAAGGCCGGCAGGCGGCGGGCCGTGGTGGCGCTGGTGGCGGTGCTGGCCGTCGCGGCGTCGGTCGCCGTGGTCGCCCGGGTGCTGGCTCCGGCCGAGGTCGAGACCGTGGCCCGGGACCCGTACCCGGAGGCGCCCGCACCGACCGTCGGGGTGATCGGGCGGCTGCCGGTGGCGCCGCTGGTCGTGGACGGCCGGCTCCGCGTCTACGCCGGCACCCGCCAGGTGTACGCGGACCAGCCGGTCACCGGCCGGCACCGGGTCACCCCGTTCTGGTCCTACCGCCGGTGGCCGGCGACGCTGGTCGGGGTGCTCGCCGAGGGCACCACGGTGGTCAGCCGCTGGTCCGACGGGAAGCTGGTGGCGCTGGACGCGCGTACCGGGCGGGTGGCCTGGCGGGCCGACGGCCCGGTGCCGGGGTCGGTGCCGAAGCCCCGCCGCACGTTCGCGGCCACGGTCTGGGATCCGGCCGGCCTGCACGTCGCCCGCACCGCCGACGGCCTCGACGTGCTGCTCGCCGCCGGTCCGGGCGCAGTCGGCGGATACGCGCTGGCCGACGGCCGCCGGCTCTGGCGTGCCGACGTCGGCCGGGGTTGCCGGACCGACGTGGGCAGCACCGCGAGCGGTGACCTGGTCGGGGTGGACAACTGCGCGGGACCGGTCGCGGTCGAGCTGCGGGACGCGGGGACCGGCACGGTACGGACCCGCTGGCGGCCACCGGACGCACCGGGCCAACTCGTGGTCACGCCGGTCGGCTGCCGCGACGGGCACTCCGGCTGTCGTGGCCTGCGTACCGCCGGGCCGGGCGGCGAGCAGAGTCGGGGCTGGCTGGTGACCGATCCCGGCGAGCCGGTTGCCGCGCCGGGCCTGGACGCCTCCGGCTCAGTGCTGGACGGCGAGCGGGTGGTGGACACGTCCGGCGGCATGGTGGTCGGGCGGTCCCCCCGCACCGGCGAGGAGCTGTGGCGCCGGGCCGACGTCCACCCGGCCCGGGTGCTCGCCCAGGAGCCGGGCCGGGTGCACCTGCTGACCGACCGGCGGGAACTTGTCACGCTGGACCCGCTCACCGGCGCGTCCCGGTCGGAGTTCGTGCTGGACGTCGGGCGGGCCGGGATCGGGTGGCGACCGGGCCGGGCGTACGCGGTGGACGGCTACGTGGCGGTGGAACGGGTGCGGGAGCACGCCACCGAGATCGACGACGACCAGGGCTGGTTCCTGATGGCCGAGCCGGTGCTGCTCGCTGCTACCTGAACCGGCCGGTGAGAAGGGGCCCCTTCTCGATGCCAGGCGTCAAGCAGGGGCCCCTCCTTCCGGTCAGGCCAGCGCGGCCTCGGCGGCGGCCAGGAACGCGTCGTTCTCGGCCGGGGTGCCGATGGTGACCCGTACGCCGTCGCCGGGGAACGGCCGGACGATCACGCCGCGCGCCTCGCACGCCCTGCCGAACTCGACCGCCCGGTCGCCCAGCGGCAGCCAGACGAAGTTGGCCTGGCTGGCCGGGACGTCCGGCACGAACTTGCGCAGCGCCTCGGTGACCCGGTCCCGCTCGGCCACCACCAGCGCGCAGCGCCGCTGCACCTCGTAGGCCTGGGCGAGCGCGGCCAGCGCGCCGGCCTGGGCGGCCATGCTGGTGGAGAACGGGGTGACCACCTTGCGGACGGCGGCGGCCACGGCCGGCGCGGCCACCAGCCAGCCGATCCGCAGGCCGGCCAGGCCCCACGCCTTGGACAGCGTGCGCAGCACCGCGACGTTCGGCCGGTCCAGGTAGCTCAGGCCGTCCGGCACCTCGGCGTCGGTGACGAACTCCCGGTACGCCTCGTCGATCACCACGAGCACGTCGTCCGGCACCGTGTCGAGGAAGCGGTCCAGCTCGGCCTTGCGCACCGCCGTACCGGTGGGGTTGTTCGGGTTGCAGACCAGGATCATCCGGGTCCGGTCGGTCACCGCCGCCGCCATCGCCGCGAGGTCGTGCCCGTGGCCGGCGTCGTTCGGCACCCGCACGCTTGTCGCGCCGCTGGTCGCCGCGATGATCGGGTACGCCTCGAACGAGCGCCACGAGTAGAGCAGCTCGTCACCGGGCAGGCAGGTGGCCCGGACCAGGTGCTCGGCCAGCGCCACCGAACCGCAGCCGGTGGCGATCCGGTCGGCGTCCACGCCGTAGCGTTCGGCGAGCGCCTGGCGCAGCGCGACCACGCCCATGTCCGGGTAGCGGTGCGAACCGGCGACCGCCTCGGTGACCGCCTCCACCACGCCGGGCAGCGGGCCGTACGGCACCTCGTTGCTGGCCAGCTTGATCGCCTCGGGCAGGCCCAGCTCCCGGGCCAGGTCGGCGGGGCTGCGGCCGGGCACGTAGTTGGGCAGCGCGTCCAGGTCGACGCGGGTGAGCCGCAGCGGAGGCTGGTGACGTCCGGTCTCGGTCATGGGGTGTCTCCCGGGGGGTCGGCGCGGTCGCGCGGGGCGGTACGGGGGTCGGGCCGGTCGCGGGGGAGTTGGACCACCACGGTCTGCGCCCGCTTGTCGTGCAGCGCCTGGCGCAGCGGCTGGTCGAACAGGGGCGAGACGGCGTCGACGAACTGGAGCAGCAGGCCCAGCCCGCAGCAGTACCAGAGCAGCGTGGGCAGGCCCATCGTGCTCCACCGCCGGGTGGCCCGGCCGAAGCCGAGCGGCTGGTCCGCGTCGATCGGCAGCGCGCGTACGCGGGCCACCCGCTTGCCGAACGTCTGCCCGCGCGCCGCCATCGACGGCACCTCGTACGCGAACCAGAGCGCGGTGGCGATCAGCAGGATGGCGACCTGCAACCCGCCGGCCTGGTCGTCGATCTGGGGCAGCCCCTCGGTGGACGTGTCCCCGTTCAACGCCCGACGCATGGTCTCCCGCAGGTAGGGCTCGATCGCCTCGAAGTAGCGGTAGACGAACCAGCCGTTCACCACCACGTTGAGCAGGAACACCACGCCCAGGTCGATGAGGCGGGCGACCAGCCGGGCACCGTACGAGGCGAGCGGCAGCCCGTGCGGACGCGGCACCGGCGGCCGGCCCGGCCACTGCGGGTACGGCCACCCCGGCGGCGGCCCCTGCTGCCCGACCTGGCCGGGCTGCCCCGGCTGCCCCGGCCATGGTCCGGCCTGTCCGGGCTGTCCGGGCTGTCCGGGCCACGGGCCCGCCTGGCCCGGTTGCCCGGGCTGTCCCCAGCCGTGGCCGGGTCGACCGGACGGGCCCGGCCCGACCGGCCGACCGGTGGGGCCACCCGGCGCGCCGGAGGTCGGCCGGTCGGGGGCGGAGCCGGTGACCGGCGTCGTGGCGGCCGGTTCGGGCTCGGCGGGCGGTGGACCGTCGGGCGGGGTGACGTCGACCGGGATCGGCGCACCGATCCAGCCCTCGCCGTCCCACCAGCGGCGGGTCTCCGGTTCGGCGGGGTCGACGTACCAGCCGGGTTCCAGACTCACGGACATGCCTCGCTGCACTCGTTCACGGTCACGGTGCCACCTTAACGACGACCGTGCCGGCGGCCTTGTCGTGCAGGCACTGCTGCCAGGGCTTGTCCCAGAGCTGCCAGAGGCCGTCGAGGTAGTTGAGGAACGGCACCAGTGAGGCGGCGACGAACTCGACCAGGTAGCGCTTGCCCAGCATGCCCCGGGTCAGCGTGGCGTCGGGTCGGGCCGGAATGATCCGCAGGTTCATCACCTTCTTGCCGAGCGTCTGCCCGGTCCGGCGGGCGTACTCCACGTGGTAGAGCCAGTAGAAGACCAGCAGCAGGAGGAACAGCCCCAGCTCGGCCAGGAGCACCGGCAGGAGGAAGTCGCCGAAGATCACCAACGGGTCGGGCTCGGCCACGGTGCCGTCCGGGCCGGGCGCCGGCATCCGGTCGATCATGCGGAGGACGAGCCAGATGAAGACGGGCGCGAAGAGCACCATCGCCACCGCGGTGGCGACCGCCGTGTCGATCAGCCAGGCCACCAGCCGCTCGCCGAACCCGGCCAGCGGCTGGCCGTTCGGAGCCAGGGCCGGTGGCACGGGCGCGACGTGCGGGGCGTACCCGGGCGGGGGCGGGTAGCCGGGGAGCGGCGGGTACGTCTGCGGGATGGGCTGTGCGGGCACCGCCGGGCCGCTGGGCGGCGCGAAGCCGCCGCCCACGGGCGGGGGCCCGGCGGGCGGCGGCGTCGTGTTCGGGGGAGGCTGGGTCACGCGGACAGTGTCACAGATTGCCGCGCTTCTCCTGCTCCCGCTCGATCGCCTCGAACAGGGCCTTGAAGTTGCCCTTGCCGAAGCCGAGGGAGCCGTGCCGCTCGATCAGCTCGAAGAAGACGGTGGGGCGGTCCTGCACCGGCTTGGTGAAGATCTGGAGCAGGTAGCCGTCCTCGTCCCGGTCCACCAGGATCTTGCGGGACTGGAGCTCCTCGATCGGCACCCGCACCTTGCCGATGCGGGCGCGCAGCTCCGGGTCCTGGTAGTAGGAGTCCGGGGTGTCCAGGAACTCGACGCCGGCCGCCCGCATGGCGTCCACGCTGGCCAGGATGTCGTTGGTGGCCACCGCGACGTGCTGGGCGCCGGGGCCCTGGTAGAACTCCAGGTACTCGTCGATCTGCGACTTCTTGCGGGCCACCGCCGGCTCGTTGAGCGGGAACTTCACCTTGCGGGTGCCGCTGGCCACCACCTTGCTCATCAGCGCGGAGTAGTCGGTGGCGATGTCGTCGCCGATGAACTCGGCCATGTTGCTGAAGCCCATGACCCGCTTGTAGAACTCGACCCACTCGTCCATCCGGCCCAGCTCCACGTTGCCGACCACGTGGTCGACCGCCTGGAAGAAGCGCTTCGGCTGGAGGCCGGCGTCGATCATCGGCTGGCGGTCCACGATCGGGGCGCGGGCCACGAAGCCGGGCAGGAACGGCCCGGTGTAGCGGGACCGGTCGACGAGCGTGTGCCGGGTGTCGCCGTACGCGCCGATGGCCGCCATCCGGACGGTGCCGTGCTCGTCGCTGACGTCGTGCGGCTCCAGCAGGCCGGTCGCGCCCTGCGCGGTGGCGTGCGCGTACGCGGCGTCCACGTCCGGCACCTCCAGCGCGATGTCGGAGATGCCGTCGCTGTGCTTCGCCACGTGCGCCTCGCCGTCGGCGCCCGGGCGCACCACGCCGGTCAGCACGAACCGGGCTGAGCCGCTGGTCAGCACGTACTGGGCGTGGTCCCGGTAGCCCTGCTCCGGCCCCCGGTACGCCACGCAGGTCATGCCGTAGGCGGTGGAGTAGTAGTGCGCCGCCTGCTTGGCGTTGCCGACCAGGAAGTGCAGGTGGTCGAGGCCCTTGACCGGGAACGGGTCCCGGCTGATGTCGTGGTTGACGGCGCCGACGAGCACGTCGGCGTCGACCTCCTCGGTCAACTGGGGTCGGTCGATCGCCTGGGTCATGGTGGCCTCCCTCGCGTACCGGCCGGCCTCGTGGGCCGCCGTGGATGTGCTTCCGGCGAGCATCTCCGGACCGCCTCCGGTTGGGCAATAGTTAGTGGTTTTCCTGGTCAGGTTGCGCATTCGGTATCGTCAACCACCGTGAACACTGGTCAGGATGTACAGCTCGACGAGTTGGACGCGCGCTTGATCGAACTGCTCGCCGAGGAACCGCGGATCGGGGTGCTGGAGTGCTCCCGGCGGCTCGGCGTGGCCCGGGGCACCGTGCAGGCCCGGCTCGACAAGCTGGTCGGCCGGGGCGTGGTGGGCGGCTTCGGGCCGGAGATCTCCCCGGCCGCGATCGGGTTCGGGGTGACCAGCTTCGTCACCCTGGAGATCAGCCAGCGGCACGGCCACGACCAGGTCACCGCGCACCTGGCCGCCATCCCGGAGGTGCTGGAGGCGCACACCATCACCGGCTCCAGCGACCTGCTCTGCCGCATCGTGGCCCGGTCGAACACCGACCTCCAGCGGGTCATCGACCAGATCGTCGCCTCGGAGGGCATCCGGCGCGCCTCCACCATCATCGCGTTGGCCGAGCAGATCCCCTACCGCACGCTGCCCCTCGTGCGCTCCGCCGCCCGCGGCGAAGGAAAGCCCCCCGCTTAACGCCTCCGGTAGAGACGGGGCCCCTCTAACACCTCCGGCCGGGCAAGAAGCGGCGCGACACGCCCCGCACGGAGCCCGGGGAACGGTGATCGTCGCTACCGTGTCCGGTGTGAAGGGCCTAGGCATACGCGGCTGGTTGCTGCTCGGGCTCATCACCGTGGTCGTGCTCGCCGCCACCGGCGTCTGGAACCCCTTCCCCCGCCTCTGGGACTGGGTCGACCGGAGCAAGCCGATCTCCGAGCCGGACGTGGTCTGGCAGCAACGCGTCGGCGGCACCCCGCGCAGCGTCACCATCGCGGGTGACACCGTGATCGTCGAGCAGCGCACCCGGATCGAGTCCCGCAAGCTCGCCGACGGCAGCCAGCTCTGGGAGCGCAAGGCCGACTGGTCGGCGGTGGCCGGCAGCGGCCGGGAGTCGGTCGTCGCCGTGGGCAAGCTGCTCGACAAGGGGTACGAAATCCTCGACCCGGCCACCGGCGTGACCCGCCGACGCGACGAGCGCGCGATCGCCGTCTGGACGTACCGCAACCTGCTGCTCGACGCGTACTGCGTGCAGGCCACCGACTGCACGTTGCGGGCCTGGGACCCGCGCGGCACCGCTCCGCTGTGGAGCGCGTTCCTGCCCGGCGTGCACAGCGGGGTGCTCGCCGACAATCCGGAGCTGCTCGGCACCCGCCGGCTGGGCGCGACCCGCATCGACGGCGGGGTGGCCGGGCCGGAGTCGGTCCCGCCGCTGCTCGGGTTCCCGGTCGACGGCCGGGTGCACGTGGTGGACACCGCCACCGGCCGGGTGCTCCAGAACGTCCAGCCCGGTCGGGAGGAGCGGCTCGCGGTGGTCGGCGGCCGGCTGCTCCGGGTCGCGGCCACCTCCCGCGACGGGAGCTGCTACTTCGTCGTCACCGCCGTCGACCCGGCCACCGGCCAGCAGGTGTGGCGACGGGCCGGGATCAACCTGCGTACCGCGGACGCCGCCGGCTGCGTGCAGCGGGAGGACCCGCAGGGCGCCCGTAACGTGCTCATCGGGGTGGCCCCGGACGGTCGGGAGGCGGTGCTCGACGGCTACGACGGCCGGCTGCTCCAGGTGGGCGCGGAGGGCGAGAAGCTGCTCGCCGTCGACGACCGGTACGCGGTAATGCGCAGCGCCGACAAGGACTCGCTGCTCGGCCGCGAGCTGTCCGCCGACCGGACCCGGTGGACCCGGCCGGCCGGTCAGAAGAGCGGCGCGGCCCTGACCCCGTACGCGGTGGTGCTCACCGAGGAGAAACCGTCCCGGCTGGTCGCGGTCGAGCCGCGCGGCGGTCGGGTGCTGGCCGAGCTGCGCACGTCGGCGAACGCGCTGGCGGTCGGCCCGAACGGCATGATCGTCGGGGAGGGGCGGGAGATCGGGTACGTCCGCTGGGGCACCGGTGGCGCCGGAGCGCCGCCGGCCGACCAGGGTGCCGTGCCGGCGCCCGACCCGGGCGACACCTGGCGTCCCCCGGGCAACCGGGGCGACTGCGGGCCGAAGAAGGAACTCTGCGCCGACGGGAAGTGACGCCGGGTGAGATCGGCGTCCCAGGACCCCACCGGCGGGTGTCACCGATCGACCGCTCTGCCCTAGGCTTTTCGGTCATGAGCAGTGCCGCCGCCTTCTCGTACGCGCCCCTCCTGCCGACCGGTCCGGACCAGACGGAATATCGCCTGGTCACCGACGAGGGCGTGGACGTCGTCAACGGCCCGGGTGGTCGCCGCTTCCTCACCGTGGAGCCGGCCGCGCTGACCGCGTTGACCGCCGAGGCCATGCACGACATCGCCCACTTCCTGCGCCCGGCCCACCTGGCCCAGCTCCGGTCGATCATCGACGACCCGGCGGCCTCGCCGAACGACCGGTTCGTCGCGCTCGACCTGCTGCGCAACGCCAACATCGCGGCCGGTGGCGTGCTGCCGATGTGCCAGGACACCGGCACCGCGATCGTGATGGGCAAGCGCGGGCGGCACGTGCTCACCGACGGCACCGACGCGGAGGCGATCTCGCGCGGTGTCTACCAGGCGTACACGAAGCTGAACCTGCGTTACTCGCAGCTCGCGCCGCTGACCATGTGGGACGAGCGGAACACCGGCAGCAACCTGCCGGCCCAGGTGGAGCTGTACGCCGAGGACCCGGACGGCCACCCGGACGCGTACAAGTTCCTGTTCATGGCCAAGGGTGGGGGCTCGGCCAACAAGTCCTACCTCTACCAGGAGACCAAGGCGCTGTTGAATCCGACGCGGATGATGCAGTTCCTGGAGGAGAAGCTGCGGCTGATCGGCACCGCCGCCTGCCCGCCGTACCACCTGGCCGTCGTCATCGGCGGCACCTCCGCGGAGTACGCGTTGAAGACCGCCAAGTACGCCTCCGCGAAGTACCTGGACGCGCTGCCGACGCAGGGCTCGATGAGCGCGCACGGTTTCCGCGACCTGGAGCTGGAGGCGGAGGTGCTGGAGCTGACCCGCAACTTCGGCATCGGCGCGCAGTTCGGCGGACGCTACTTCTGCCACGACGTGCGGGTGGTCCGGCTGCCCCGGCACGGCGCGTCCTGCCCGGTCGCCATCGCGGTCTCCTGCTCCGCCGACCGGCAGGCGGTTGCCAAGATCACCCCGTCGGGCGTGTGGCTGGAGCGCCTCGAAACCGATCCGGCCCGCTACCTTCCCGACGTCACCGACGAGACGCTGGACACCGAGACCGTCGTCCGCGTCGACCTGAACCGGCCGATGGACGAGATCCGCGCCGAGCTGTCGAAGTACCCGGTGAAGACGCGCCTGTCCCTGACCGGCCCGCTGGTCGTCGCGCGGGACATCGCGCATGCCAAGATCGCCGAGCGGCTGGACGCGGGCGAGCCGATGCCGCAATATCTGCGCGACCACGCGGTCTACTACGCCGGCCCGGCCAAGACCCCCGAGGGCTACGCCTCCGGCTCGTTCGGCCCCACCACGGCCGGCCGGATGGACGCCTACGTCGAGAAGTTCCAGGCGGCCGGCGGCTCGATGGTGATGCTGGCCAAGGGCAACCGGTCCGCCCAGGTCACCCGCTCCTGCGACACCCACGGCGGGTTCTACCTCGGCTCGATCGGCGGCCCGGCGGCTCGGCTGGCCCAGGACTGCATCAAGCACGTCGAGGTGCTCGAATACCCGGAGCTGGGCATGGAGGCGGTCTGGCGGATCGAGGTGGAGGACTTCCCAGCCTTCATCGTGGTCGACGACAAGGGCAACGACTTCTTCGCCGAGGTCACCAAGCCGGTGCTCACCGTCGGCCGCCGCTGAGAAGTTTAAGTTCTCAGGAATCTTTGGCGTTTTGATGCTTGGTGGAGTTCCCCCCTTCTCATAGCCTGGTCGGGCTGACGAGGAGGGCCACATGCCGTCGATCGACGTAGACGAAGAAACCGACCGTTACGTGGCGTTCGCCGCCGACATTGCGGGCCTGACCAAGGGGCAGGTCGTGGCGCGCATGGTCAGGGAGGCGAGAGCACGCGCCGAGGCGCGGGCAGGCGAAGCGGGTGCCGGTGACGAGCCCTCGGCCGTCCAGGTGTATGCCGACTACGCCGGGCACCGCACCTTCGCGTCGTTCGTTCCGGGGCCGGGACGCATCGAGATCACCTCAGGGCCGCTGGCCGGACGCGTCTTCAAGACGCCGAGCCAGGCGGCCCGGGAGATCGTCAAGCACTACAACCCCGAGGTGAGCCCGCACCGCAACGGTTGGAGTTTCTTCCTCATCGCGGAGACCGCCGCGCCGCTTCAGACGCTGCGGCATCGGTGAGGTGAGCGGTGGGGCCACACATCTTCGTGGACGAGACCAAGGAACGCGGCCTGATACTCGCGGCAGCCGTCCTCGCCCGGCACCGGGTGAGCGCGGCTCGTCAGGTCGTATCCGGGCTCACGCTGCGCGGTCAGCGCAGCATCCACTTCTGCAAGGAACGACCTGAACGGCGGCGGGAGATCCTCATGGCGTTCCGCAGGCTCGGCGCGGCGGTTGTGCTCTACGACGCATCGAGTCACCGCGACAATCGTGCCGCCCGGGAAGCGTGCCTCCGGGCGTTGATCGCCGACGCCGCCAAGGTCGGTGCCGAGCGTCTGGTGTTGGAGTTGGACGACTCCCGCCGGGTGGCCGACGTGCGCACGCTCAACCATGAGCTACGGCTGGCCGGGGTGGCCGAGCAGTTGCGGTACGACCACCTGCGGGCCCACGAGGACCACCTGCTCGCGCTCCCCGACGCGATTGCCTGGTCGTGGGCCAGAGGCGGCGAATGGAAGGCGATGGCGCGCCCGATGGTGGACGAGGTGCGACCGGTGGGCGACTGAAGCCGGGCCACTCAAACGCGAGACCCGGCCCACCCACCGTCCGGAAGGCTGCCGGGTCCACTTCCAGAAGCTACTGCTCCTGGCGACTGCGATACTACCCGCTGCGCGCGGCCCGGTTCCACCTTCCGACATCGGTGCGCTCGCCCGGCCTCGCGACCGGACGGGCGCACCGCCCCCGTCGGATGTCGTCACCGACAACCGCGACGAGTCTGTCCCGCGTCGCTGTCGATCCGCTATCAGATCACTATCGCCTCGACGCGTCATGCGGTTACCAGCGGGTTACGCTGCTGTAAGTGCACAAAGGCGTACGGGGGCGGCGCATGCGGTTCGGGATCCTGGGACCTTTGCGGGTAGGCGGGGGCGAAGCCACCGTCACCGCAGGTCGGGACCGGACCGTGCTCGCCCTCCTGCTGCTGCGCGCCGGTCGCGTGGTGCCGTTCGACGAGCTGATCGACGCGGTCTGGGAGGACCGTCCGCCGGCCACCGCGCGAGCCCAGTTGCAGATCTGCGTGTCGCGACTGCGACAGCGCCTCGCGGTGCTGGGGTTGCCGCCGGACGTCATCGTCACCGATCCGGCCGGCTACGGCATCCGGGTCGCACCGGACGACCTCGACGCCGACATCTTCGGCCGGGCGGTCGACGCCGCGCGGGCCGCGGTCGCCGCCGGCCAGTCCGAGGAGGCGCGACGCCACTACCGGGCCGCGTTGGCCCTCTGGCGGGGGCCGGCGCTCAGCGGCATTCCCAGCCGGAGCGTACGCCGGCGGGCGCTGGCCCTCGACGAGCAGCGACTGGCGGCGTTGGAGGAGCGCGTCGAGATCGAGCTGCGCCTGCGGCCGGCGACCGACCTGGTCGACGAGTTGGCCGAGAGCGTCGAGTGGAACCCGCTGCGGGAGCGGCTGCGCGGCCAGCTCATGCGGGCCCTCGCCGCGGTGGGCCGGCAGGCCGACGCGCTCGCGGTCTACCGCGAGGGCCGCCGACTGTACGCCGAGGAGTTGGGCATCGAGCCCGGTCCGGAGTTGCAGGACCTGCACCAGCGGGTGCTCGCCGGCGACCTGGCCCTGGGGGTCGCGGAGCACCGGTCCACGGTGCCGGTCCGTTCGCTGCCCCGGGCGATACGTGACTTCACCGGCCGCCAGCAGACCGTGGTCCGGCTGGTGAAGGAGATCGAGGAGGACCGGGTCCGGGTCCAGCTCATCGACGGCATGGCCGGCAGCGGCAAGACCACGCTGGCGGTGCACCTGGCCGCCGCCCTCGGCGACCGCTACCCGGACGCGCATCTCTTCGTCGATCTGCACGGGCACAGCGAGCGCATGCCGTTGACCCCGGCGGCGGCGGTGGCGGTCCTGCTGCGCCAGCTCGGGGTGCCGCCGGAGCGGATGCCGCTGGATCTGGCCGACCGGTTGACGCTGTGGCGTACCGAGCTGGCCGGCCGCCGCGCGCTCGTGGTGCTCGACAACGCGGCCGACAGCGCGCAGGTCACGCCGCTGTTGCCGAACGGCCCGGACTGCCTCGTCCTCATCACGAGCCGCCGCCGACTGGTCGGGTTGGACGAGGGGCGCCCGTCGTCCCTGCCCGTGCTCGACCCGGAGGAGGCGGTGGAGCTGCTCGGCCGGATCGTCGGCCGGGACCGGGTCGCCGCCGAACCGGAGGCGGCTGCCGAGGTGGCGCGGCGCTGCGGGCACCTGCCGCTGGCGCTGCGGCTGGCGGCGGCCCGGCTGGCGCACCGGCCCCGCTGGCGGGTCGCGGACCTGGCCGAACGGCTGGCCACCAGCGGGGACCCGCTGGCCGAGCTGGCCGCCGGGGAGCGTTCCGTCGGGCAGGCGTTCGCGCTCTCGTACGCCCAGGTGTCGCCCACGGCGCAGCGGATGCTGCGGCTGCTCGGTCTGCCGCCGGGTGGCGGGTTCGACAATCGGGTGGCCGCCGCGCTGGCCGACATCCCGCTGGCGGAGGCGCAGGATCTGCTCGACGAGCTGGTGGACGCGCACCTGGTGGAGGAGGCCGATCCGGGCCGCTACCGGCTGCACGACCTGATCCGCGAGTACGCCCGGACGCTGCTCGCCGAGCCGGGGCGGGCCGGGGAGCGCCGGGCGGCCCTGGAACGGCTGCTGGACCACCATCTCGACGTGGCCTCGGCGATCGCCCGGACGATCGAGTCGGCGGGCAGCCTACGGTCCCTGCCCGCCAACCCGCCGCGCCGGCCCGATCTGGTGGATGCCACGCTGCCGCAGGGCCGGGCCTGGTTCGACGAGCACGCGGCGCTGTTGACCGCGCTGGTCCAGCTCGCCGAGGCGGAGGGCTTCCGGCGGCACTGCTGGCAGCTCGCCCGGGCCTGCTGGCGGGCCAACTTCGACAGTGGACACCTGGACGACCTGTTGGAGACGCACACCGTCGGCCTGCGCGCGGCCGAGGCGCTCGGTGACGAGGCGGCGGTGGGCACCATCTACAACTACCTGTCCTCGGTCTACTACCGGCAGGCCCGGTTTCCCGAAGCCATCCGGTTGATGCGGCGGGCCCTGGAGATCCGCCGGCGGCTCGGGCTCCGCGACGAGATGCGGGTGTCGCTGTGGAACCTCGGGGTGTCCTACTCGGCTAACGGGGATCACCAGCAGGGGATGGAGTGCCTCGACACCGCGATGCAGATGATCCGCGGCGCCGACCACACGGCGGAGCTGGCCAACCTGATCAACAACGTGGCCTACGCGTTGCTGTCGGCCGGCCGCCACGCCGAGGCACTGCGGCTCAGCCGGTCCCACCTGGTGCTGGCGCGGCAGAACGGGGACTTCCGGCAGTTGGCGAACGCGGTCGCGCACACCGGCATGATTCGGCACCGGATGGGTCACCTGGAGCCGGCCCAGCGGCTGCTGCGGGTCGCCCTGCGCCTCAAGAAGAAGTACGTCGGCCGGTACGGCGAAGCGGAGGTGCTCAACGAGATGGGCGCCCTCCAGCGGCGGGTCGGTCGGCCCGAGCGGGCGGCCGACCTGCACCGGGAGGCGCTGGTGGTGGTGACCGACTCCGGCGACCGGATCGGTCAGTGCGCCTCGCGCAACCTGCTCGCCCAGGCGCTGCTCGACCAGGGTGACGTGGCCAGCGCGCTCGACCTGCACCGCCGGGTGCTCGCCGACGCGACCCGGCTCGGGGCCCGCTACGAGCAGGCCCGTGCGCTGGACGGCATGGCCCGGTGCCTGCGCGACACGGATGCCGGGCAGGCCCGCCGCTACGCCGGCCGGGCCCTGGTGTTGTTCCGTCAGATCGAGTCCCCGGGCCGGCGGGCGACCGAGGAGCTGCTGGCCGAGCTGGGCTGAGGCCCGCGTCGCTTTCCCTGCGTACCGGCCGGCGGCGCGGCAGGATGGTACGCGTGACGACTCCAGAGGCGACCGGTTACCGGATCGAACGTGACTCGATGGGCGAGGTGGAGGTGCCCGCCGAGGCGCTGTGGCGGGCGCAGACCCAGCGCGCGGTGCAGAACTTCCCGATCTCGGGACGCGGGCTCGAACCGGCCCAGATCAAGGCGCTGGCCCAGATCAAGGGGGCGGCTGCCCAGGTCAACGGCGAGTTGGGCGTGATCGACGCGGACGTGGCCGAGGCGATCGCCACGGCCGCCGCGCACGTCGCCGCCGGGGGCTACGACGACCAGTTCCCGGTGGACGTGTTCCAGACCGGTTCCGGCACGTCGTCCAACATGAACACCAACGAGGTGATCGCGTCGCTGGCGAGCCGCGAGCTGGGCCGCGACGTGCACCCGAACGACCACGTGAACGCGTCGCAGTCCAGCAACGACGTGTTCCCGACCTCGATCCACCTGGCCGCCACCCAGTTCGTGGTGGAGGATCTGCTCCCGTCCCTGACGCAGCTCGCCATGGCGTTGGAGGCGAAGGCGGCCGAGTTCGAGACCGTGGTCAAGGCGGGCCGGACGCACCTGATGGACGCCACGCCGGTCACGCTCGGGCAGGAGTTCGGCGGGTACGCCGCCCAGGTCCGCTACGGCGTCGAGCGGCTGGAGTCGGCGCTGCCCCGGCTGGCCGAGCTGCCGCTCGGCGGCACCGCGGTGGGCACCGGCATCAACACCCCGCTCGGGTTCGCGGGCAAGGTGATCGGGCGGCTGCGGGAGTCGACCGGCCTGCCGCTGTCCGAGGCACGCAACCACTTCGAGGCGCAGGGCGCGCGGGACGCGCTGGTGGAGACGTCCGGGCAGCTCCGCACCGTCGCGGTCGGCCTCTACAAGATCGCCAACGACGTACGCTGGATGGGTTCCGGTCCCCGCGCGGGCCTGCGCGAGCTGCGCATCCCCGACCTCCAGCCCGGCTCGTCGATCATGCCGGGCAAGGTCAACCCGGTGGTGGCCGAGGCGATGCGGCAGGTCTGCGCGCAGGTGATCGGCAACGACGCGGCGGTGGCCTTCGCCGGCTCGCAGGGCGACTTCGAGCTGAACGTGATGCTCCCGGTCATGGGCCGCAACCTGTTGGAGTCGATCAAGCTGATCGCCGCGTCCAGCCGGCTCTTCGCCGAGCGCCTGGTGGCCGGCCTGGTCGCGGACGCCGAGGTCTGCCTGGCGTACGCGGAGGGCTCGCCGTCGATCGTCACCCCGCTGAACCGCCATCTCGGGTACGACGAGGCCGCCTCGATCGCCAAGGAGGCGCTGGCCAAGCAGGTCTCCATCCGCGAGGTGGTGATCTCGCGCGGGCACGTCGACTCGGGCAAGCTCACCGAGACCCAGTTGGACGAGGCGCTGGACCTGCTCCGGATGACGCACCCCTGAGGTCAGGGCATGGCCCGTCGTCGCGCCCAGCCGAGGAAGCGGGCGAACAGGGCGGCCGGGTCGAGCCGGTCGGCCGGGTGCAGCCGGTGCAGGTCGGCGGTCGCCTCGTGGAGCACGCCGCAGAGATAGACGCTGAGCCCGACCGGGTCGCCCGCGTACTCGTCGAGCAGGGTGAGGCGCGCGTCGGCGCACGGCCAGGGCGTGCCGCACGTCCGGCAGAGCCAGAGCGGGCGTAGCGGTAGGTGGGGCCGGTCAGGGAGGGGCATGTGCGGTCCCTTTCGAGCTGAGTCGTTCGTGACATCGCCGCCCCGGCTGGCGTAGGACCGCCCGGCCGGGGGAGCGGGACGGTCCCACCGCGACGCCGCGCTCGGGGGAAGTGAGCAGCGGTGTCACGCTTCACAGTCTGCTGATGACGTGACTACGCTCGGAAGGCTTCGGGGGTGTTGTCCGAGACCTGCTGTGGCAGGCCGCTCGACCGGTGGCGTGCCCTCGGAGTCGATCATTTCGATCCTGGAGGGCGGCTGGAAATGTCGGGCGGGCAGATGACGGCGGGGGCCTTCCTGGTCGCCGAGATGCGTCGGGCCCGCGCCCGGCGAGGTTGGAGCCAGGAGGAGTTGGCCAAGGCGGTCAACTATTCGGCGTCGATGGTCAGCGCGGTGGAGCTGGGCCACCAGCCGCCCACGGCAAAATACGTGGAGCTGGTCGACCAGGCGCTCGACACCGGCGGCCTCTTCGGCCGCATGCTCACCGAACTGGTCAGCCTGGACCGGGCGCAACCCTGGCTACGCGGTCGGGGCGAGATCGTCGCGCAGTCGCGAGTGCTGCGGTGGTACGAGCCGCTGTACGTGCCCGGCCTGCTCCAGACCGAGGCGTACGCCCGCGCCGTCTTCGAGGCGCGTGGCCTGCTCGAACCGGACGATGTCGAGCGTCGGCTCACCGAACGGATGGAGGGGCAGCGCATCCTGTACGACGAGCGGCCACCACGGTTGTGGGTGGTGCTCGACGAGGCCGCGTTGCGCCGGCAGGTCGGCACCCGCAAGACGATGTGTGACCAGGCTGTTCACCTGGCGCGGATCGCCACCGAGCATCCACGGGTCCAGTTGCATGTCGTGCCCAGGTCCGCACAGGAGTATCCCGGGCTCGGCGGCCCGTTCCTTCTGGCAACCCTGCGGGAGGGGACTGAGCTGGCATTCCTCGCCACGCAGGTGGGCGGGCAGGAGCTTGACCAACCGACGGATCTCAGTCGGTTGCAGCGGGTCTGGGAGGCTATTCTCGGTGATGGGTTGCCCCCGCAGGAGTCGATTGAGTTCGTGAGGGAGGTGGCGGAGTCATGGATCTGAGCGGTGCCACCTGGCGGAAGAGCAGTCGGAGTGCCCAGACCAATGACTGCGTCGAGGTCGCTACCGACCTGGCGGGCGTGGTCGGGGTGCGGGACAGCAAGGACCCGACCGGGCCGGTGCTCACCTTCGACGCGTACCCCTGGCGGGTTTTCCTGGCCGCGCCACCGCGGCGGTAATTGCCTCGCCCCGGGCGGCGGGTCGGCGGGATGATCCGACCGTGCCTGACGACGACGGGGTGTTGCGGGAGACCGGTCGGCTGACGCTGCGCCGGTTCACCATGGCCGACGTGGACCGGCTGGTCGCGCTGGACGCCGACCCGGAGGTCATGCGGTTCCTCACCAACGGTGCGCCCACGCCGGCCGCGACGATCCGCGACGAGGTGCTGCCCCGGTTGCTCGCGCAGTACGACAGGCATCCCGGGCTGGGTCGGTGGGCCGCCCTCGACCGGTTCACCGGGGAGTTCCTCGGCTGGCTGGCGCTCGATCCGTCCGACGACGGCGGTGAGGCGGAGCTGGGCTACCGGTTGCGCCGCGCGGTGTGGGGGCACGGGCTGGCCACCGAGGGCGCGCGGGCGCTGGTGCGGCACGCGTTCGACACGGTCGGCGTGCGGCGGGTGTGGGCGCAGACCATGGCGGTGAACGACAGGTCCCGCGCGGTGATGACCCGCGCCGGGTTGCGCTACACCCGCACGTTCCACCTCGACTTCGACGACCCGATCCCGGGTACGGAGCACGGCGAGGTGGAGTACGAGCTGCTCCGGGCGGACTGGCCCGCGATCCGTCAGGAGTGGGACGCCGCCCTGCGGGCCCGGTAGGCGCTGACCGCGGCCCGGTTGCCGCAGCCGGCGTCGCAGAATCGGCGGGACCGGTTCTTCGACAGGTCGACGAGCACGTTGTCGCAGTCGGGGTGGTCGCAGCGGCGCAGCCGGCTCAGCTCACCGGAGCGGACCAGGTCGGCCACGGCCATCGCGGCCTCGACCGCCATCCGGGTGGCCAGCGGCGCGTCGCGGGGCACGGCGTGCAGATGGTACGGCTCGTCGTCGTGCCGGATGAGCTGCGGCAGGGCGTGCGACTCGCGGAGCAGCCCGTTGACGATCTCCACCACCTCGTCGGTGTCGGCGTACCAGATCCGGCGTAGCCGGGGCCGCAGCGTGCGGACCTGGCGCAGTTCCGCCTCGGTGTGCTCGTGCCGGCCGCTCCACCCGTACGCGGTGAAGAACGCGTCGAGCGCGGTGACGTCCGGCAGATCCTCCCGGCTCGGCCCGGTGGTGTTCACCAGTGCGGCGGCGGCCACCAACCCGCACTCGGTGTCATGAGCGAAAAGCAACTTGACTCCTGTCGGACGGCACCCCTAACGTCATCAGCGTAACGCTTCTTCACTCATGACCGGGGGAATGTCGATGCGCGAACGGTCCGGCACCGGGCTCGGCCTGGCCCTGCTCTCCGCGCTCACGTTCGCCACCTCGGGCACGTTCGCCCGGCCGCTGATCACCGGTGAGTGGTCGGCGGTCGCCGTGGTGATCGCCCGGGTCGGCATCGCCGCTCTGGTGCTGGCCGTGCCCGCCCTGCTGGTGCTGCGCGGTCGCTGGCCGGTGCTGCGCCGCAACGCGCTCACCGTGGTGCTGTTCGGGCTGCTCGGGGTGGCCCTGGCCCAGGCGTGCTTCTTCAACGCGGTCCGGTACCTGCCGGTCGGCGTGGCACTGCTGCTGGAATACCTCGGCATCGTGCTGGTGGTCGGCTGGATGTGGCTGGTCCACGGCCAGCGACCCCGGGTGCTGACCGTGGCGGGTTCGCTCACCGCGCTGGCCGGGCTGGTGTTCGTCCTCGACCTCACCGGCGCCGGTCGGCTCGACCCGGTCGGCGTGCTCTGGGGGCTCGGCGCCGGCGTGGGGCTGGCCGGCTACTACGTCATCGCCGGCCGCGTCGACGCCGACCTGCCCTCGGTGGTGATGGCCAGCGGCGGCATGGCCGTCGGCGCCGCGATCCTGCTCCTGCTCGGCGCGGTCGGGGTGCTCCCGCTGGCCGCCGGCACCGCCGACGTCAGCTTCGCCGGGCACCGGGTGAGCTGGCTGGTGCCGATCGTCGGGCTGTCGCTGATCGCCGCCGTGGTCGCGTACCTGGCCGGGGTCGCCGGGGCGCGGCTGCTCGGCGCCCGGCTCTCCTCCTTCGTCGGGCTGACCGAGGTGATGTTCGCGGTGCTGATCGCCTGGTTGGTGCTGAACGAACTGCCGAGCGCGATCCAACTGGTCGGCGGCGCGCTCATCGTCGGCGGCGTCGCGCTGGTCCGGGTGGACGAGCTGCGGGCCGGCCCCGGGAAGGCGTCACCGGCCCCGGCCGGGTCGGCGCTGGTCGGTGAGCGGTGACCGCACCGCGGACCGCTGTCGTCTTCGACGCCGACGAGACCCTGGTCGACCTGCGCCCGGCGGTCACCGGCGCGCTGGTGGCCGTACTCGAGGAGATGCGGCGGTGGACCCCGGCGGCGGCCGAGGTGTCGCTCGCGGACCTGGAGGGGGACTGGGGTGCGGTCTTCGGCGGGCTCAGCGCGGCCCCGGTCGGGGAGATCCGTCGCGCCGCGCTGGCCCGGTCGCTGGCCCGGGCCGGGCTCGACGCCCACCTGGACGAGTTCGCGGCGCTCTTCTTCGCCCGCCGGTACGCCCTGAGCCGGCCGTTCCCGGACGTGCTGCCGGCGCTGACCGCGTTGCGTCCGCACCACCTGCTCGGCTTCGCCACCAACGGCAACAGCCGCGCGGAACGCTGCGGCCTCGACGGCCGGTTCGCCTTCGCCCTGTACGCGCACGACGGTGGCCTGCCGAAGAAACCGGCACCGGCGTTCTTCGCCGCCGTGGTGGCCGCCGCCGGGCTGCCCGCCGCCCGGATCGTCCACGTCGGCGACTCGCCGGAACACGACGTGGTCGCCGCCCAGCGGGCCGGCCTGCGGGCCGTCTGGCTCAACCGGGCCGGGCTGCCCCGGCCGACCGGCCTCGAACCCGACGCCGAGGTGTCCACGCTGGCCGAGCTGCCCGGGGTGCTCGCCGCGTTGACGAGGGCGAATGCCTGATTGTGGCTTATTCCGGGCGCACATCTGGCGAAACCCGCTCCCGTGATGTGGGATGACTGCCACGTCCCTCAACGAGAGGATCTGATGTGGTGAGCAAGCGCTTCACCGCCGGTGCGGTCGCGGTCGCGGCCTCGCTGGCACTCACGGTGACCGGTCTGGGTGTGCCGGCGACGGCCGCACCGTCCAGCACCCGGACCTTCACCGTGCTGGCGGAGAGCGGCGTCTCCACCGACGCCGCGATCGCCGCGATCAAGGCGGCCGGCGGCACTGTCGTCTCCCGCACCGACGACGTCGGCCTGTTCCAGGTGCGCAGCGACCGGGCGGACTTCGCCAGCCGCGCCACCGCAGCCGGCGCGCTCCTCGGCGCCGCCGAGGAGAAGGCGATCGGCCGCAAGCCCAAGCTCGACCGGGTCGAGCAGGAGCACCTGGTGGCCGCCGCCGCGACCAAGGGCAAGGTCGCCAAGGGCAACGCCAAGAAGATGGACCCGCTTGACGACAAGCTCTGGGGCCTGGACATGATCCGGGCCGACCAGGCCCGCAAGATCGAGCCGGGCGACCGCCGGGTCACCGTCGGCGTCCTGGACACCGGCGTCGACGCCAGCCAGCCCGACCTGGCCCCGAACTTCAACTGGGCGCTGTCCCGCAACTTCGCGCCGGACATCCCCGACGTCGACGGCCCGTGCGAGGTGGCGAGCTGCCTCGACCCGGTCGGCACCGACGACGGCGGTCACGGCACCCACGTGGCCGGCACGATCGGCGCCGCCGCCAACGGCTTCGGCCTCTCCGGCGTGGCCCCGAAGGTCTCCCTGGTCGAGCTGAAGGGCGGCCAGGACAGCGGCTACTTCTTCCTCAACCCGGTGGTCAACGCGCTGGTGCACGCCGGCCGTTCCGGGCTCGACGTGGTCAACATGTCCTTCTACGTCGACCCGTGGCTCTACAACTGCACCGCCAACCCGGCCGACAACCCGGAGCAGCAGGCCGAGCAGCGGACCATCATCGAGGCCATGAAGCGGGCGCTGAACTTCGCCCACGGCAAGGGCGTCACGCTGGTCGGCTCGCTCGGCAACAACAACGAGGACCTGGGCGACCCGCGGACCGACGAGAGCAGCCCGGACTACGGTGACACCCCGCCGTACCCGCGGCCGATCGACAACGCGAGCTGCTGGGACCTGCCGGTCGAGGGCCCGCACGTGATCGGCGTCTCGGCGGTCGGCCCGTCCGGCAAGAAGGCCGACTACTCGAACTACGGCACCGAGCAGATCTCGGTGGCGGCCCCGGGTGGTTGGTTCCGGGACGGCTTCGGCACCGACACCTACCGCACCGACGCCAACATGATCCTCTCCACGTACCCGAAGAAGGTGCTCCAGGAGGAGGGGTCGGTCGACGAGGACGGCAACATCGTGGCCGGCTTCGAGGACTCGGTGTTCAAGCAGTGCACGGCCAAGGGCGAGTGCGGCTACTACACCTACCTCCAGGGCACGTCGATGGCGTCCCCGCACGTCTCCGGCGTGGCCGCGCTGATCGTCAGCCGGTACGGCAAGCAGCAGGGCCGCAACGGCTACGGCATGGCGCCGGACCAGGTCGAGCAGCACCTCTACCGGACGGCGGCCGAGCACGCCTGCCCGGAGCCGCGGCTCCAGACCTACACCAACGAGGGTCGGGACGAGACGTACAACGCGTACTGCGCGGGTTCGTTGAACTTCAACGGCTTCTACGGCTACGGCATCGTCGACGCCTACGCCGCGGTGAAGTCGCCGCTGAAGCCCAACGCGCGGCCGTAACGACAATCGCGGTTCCGAGAAGCCGGGGCGACGCACGTCGCCCGGGCTTCTCCGTGTCGGCGAGTCGGCGGCGTGGTGCCACCGGAACCGGCCGGTACGGCTCGTCACGGTCGCCAGCCCCGGGCGACCAGGGCGGCGCGGATCTCGCGGACCAGGACGGGGAACTCCCTGCCCAGGCGCTGGCTGGTCGCGTGCAGCACCAGCCAACCCGCCTCGACGAGTTGATTGAGCCGGCGCCGGTCGAGGTGCATCCGATCCGGATCGGCGTGCCACCGACCGTCGTATTCGACGGCGACCCGGAACTCCGGCCACGCCAGGTCGGGATGGAGAACGAGGCCGGTCGACACGCGTACCGGATGTTGGGCCGCGGGACGCGGCAGGCCGGCGAACATCAGCCGCACCCGCAGATGGGACTCGGGTGGCGACTGGGCGCAGCCGTCGGTCAGGCCGAAAATCCACGACGCCCGGCGGCCACCCGGACGCCCGGCGTTTCGGGCCGCCTCGGCGGCCAGCTCGGACCGGCTGACCACCCCGATGCGCAGGAGCCCGTCGAGGATGCCGACGGCCCGCACGGGATCGGCCCAGACCGCCGTCTCCCAGGCGCAGACGGCGGGCGCGGTGCGTGGCGGTGGCCCGGCCGGGGCGGGCGGCCCGGTCAGTTCCTGGGGACCGGTCGGTCCGGCCGGCGATCCGGGGGGAGTCGTCGGGCCTGCCGGACGCGGCGGGCGGTGCCGAACCGGCGGCCGGCCCGGCTCCACCGCGTCGGGTGGCCGGACGGCCGGGAGTCGTCTGCCCGCGCCGCGCCGAGTGGTCGTGCCGGTCGACATGGCGGCGCGTGCCGGCATCGGGCCGAAGCGGGTCGGCGTGGCGGTGCTCGTCGGTGCCGTGGCGGTGCTCGTCGGTGCCGTGGCGGCGCCGGCGGGGACCAGCAGGCCGCTGCGGGTGCTGGACACCGGGGCGTGGTGCACCCGGACGCCGGGTTGGGAGTCGGCTCGGATCGCGGCCGGCAGCAGGACGTGCACGTCGTCGGTGAAGGTGGCGGCGTGCTCGACCCCGTGCAGGTAGGCCGCCGACGGGCCGGCGATCAGTGTGCCGGGCGGCATGCGGAGCAGCACGGCGCGGCAGGCCAGCTCGTGGTCGCGGTCGAGGCGGGCGTCGGCGTAGACGTCCTGCCGGAGTCGGAGCCAGGACGCGCCCCGGAGGTGGTGGCGGGACAGCAGCCCGTTCCGGACCGCGTCCGAGCCTCGGAAGACCTGCCAGGCCAACTGCGGTGGGCGATGCGGGTGAGGTGGCATACGACAAGCCTGGTGGCTCCGCGACGGCTGTCGACACCCCTGTGGACAACCACCACGGCCGAGGCCGTGCCACGGCTGTGGACAGCCCTCACCGAGGCCCGCGATGTGCTAGGGACGCGCACCCGTTCCCGCACCGCCGCTGCGGCGAGGAGACGCCGTTCCGGCGAGATGGGCGTATCCGCGGCGGGTGGCGCCGCCATTTCGCCGAGGTGGGCGTATGCCACCCGGGCGGATGCCGCCACTTCCTCGAACTTGCGCCCGCCCCGCGGGGCCCGGGCGGGGCGGGCGGCGGGTCGGTCAGGAGAGCGCGGCGGCGACCGCCTCGGCGGCGGCGGTCACCTGGGCGCCGACCTCGGTCACGTCCAGCGGGGTCAGCGAGACCACGCCGACGCTGCCCTCCAGCCCCGGCACGCCCAGCACCGGCGCCGCCACCCCGTACGCCCCGGACTGGAGTTCCCCGCTGGTGCTCACCGGGCCGGACTCGCCGGCCCGCCCGGCCAGCACAGCCCGGCCGGCCGCGCCCCGCTCCAACGGGTGCCGGGAGCCGGTCCGGTACGCCACGTGGAACGCGGTCCAGCTCGGCTCGACCACGGCCAGCGCGACCCCCTCGCCGCCCTCCACCACGGTCAGGTGGGCGGTCGCGCCGGTCCGCTCGGCGAGCCGGCGCAGCGCCGGCAGCGCGCCCTCGGCGAGCAGCGGCTGCGCGCGGCGGGCCAGGTGCAGCACGCCCACGCCGAGCCGCAGCCGGCCCTCGCCGTCGCGCCGCACCATGCCGTGCCCGGTCAACGCGCCGACCAGCCGGTAGACGGCCGCCCGGCCGATGCCGAGCCGGTGCGCGGCCTCGGTGACGGTCAGCCCGCCCGGCGCGTCCGCGACGAGGTGCAGCAGGCGCAGACCCCGGTCCAGGGTCTGCGCGGTCTCTCCCGGGCGTGCCGCCGTGTCCACAGCACGCAGCGTACGACCCGGCTCGGGCTGACCCGGAAATGTGTGGAGGGCTACCCTTGGGAGGTGACGCTACGCCTGTATGACACCGCCACCCGATCGGTGCGGGACTTCGTCCCGCGGGAAGCCGGCAAGGTGGGGGTCTACCTGTGTGGTCTCACACTTCAGGCGCCCCCGCACATCGGTCACCTTCGTTCCGGCGTCAACTACGACGTGCTGCGTCGCTGGCTGCTGGGCAACGGGTTCGAGGTCACCTTCATCCGCAACCTGACCGACATCGACGACAAGGTGCTGGCCAAGGCCATCGAGCACGGCCGGCCGTTCTGGTCGATCGCGTACGCCAACGAGCAGATCCTCACCGCCTCCTACCGGGCGTTGAACGTGCTCCCGCCGACCTACGAGCCGCGGGCCACCGGTCACATCCCGGAGATGCACGAGCTGATCGCCCGACTGATCGAGACCGGGCACGCCTACCCGGCCACCGACGGCTCCGGCGACGTCTACTTCGACGTGGCGTCCTGGCCAGCGTACGGCGCACTGTCCGGGCAGTCCCCGGCCGACATGCAGCCGGCCGGCGACGCCCCCGACCGGGGCAAACGCGACCCGCGTGACTTCGCGCTCTGGAAGGGCGTCAAGCCGGGCGAGCCGGCCGACGCCGCCTGGCCGTCGCCGTGGGGCCGCGGCCGGCCCGGCTGGCACATCGAGTGCTCGGCGATGTGCTGGCGTTACCTGGGCGCCGAGTTCGACATCCACGGCGGCGGGCTCGATCTGACGTTCCCGCACCACGAGAACGAGATCGCCCAGTCGCAGGCCGCCGACCTGCCGTTCGCCCGCTACTGGGTGCACCACGGCCTGCTCGGCATCGGCGGCACCAAGATGGGCAAGTCGCTCGGCAACACGCTCGACCTCGACTACGTGGCCTCGCTCGGGGTGCGCCCGGTGGAGCTGCGCTACTACTACGCCGCCGCGCACTACCGGTCCCGCATCGACTACTCCGAGGACGCGCTGCGCGAGGCCGCGGTCGCGTACCGGCGGATCGAGGGCTTCGTGCAGCGGGCGGTCGAGCGGGTCGGCGTGGGCCGACCCGGTGAGCTGCCCGCCGGTTTCGTGGCGGCGATGGACGACGACCTCAACACCTCGGCGGCGCTCGCCGTGCTGCACGAGGTCGTCCGGGACGGCAACACCGCGCTGAGCGGCGGCGACGATGTGACCGTCCGCACGACGCTGGCCGCCGCGCGGGCGATGCTGGATATCCTCGGCGTCGACCCCCTGGATCCGGCCTGGACCGGTGGCGACCGCACGGACGACCTGCGCGGCGTGGTGGACTCCCTCGTCGCGTTGGCCCTGGAGCAGCGCGCGCAGGCCCGTGGCCGCAAGGACTGGGCCGCCGCCGACGCGGTCCGTGACCAGCTCAAGCAGGCCGGCGTGGTCGTCGAGGACACCCCCCAGGGCCCGCGTTGGACTATTGGAGAGCAGGACTGATGGCCGGCAACTCGCAGCGCCGTGGCCGGCGACTGACGCCGAAGGCGGGCGCCCCCAAGGGCACCGGTGGCAAGAACAAGGACTCCCTCGCCGGCCGGGGGCGCACCCTGCCGGCCGACGAGCGTCCCTGGCACAAGGCTTACTCGGGCACCGAGAAGCTGCCCCAGCGCACCGCCTGGAAGCAGGACAAGGAGCGTCGCGCCGCGGCCGAGGAGGGCCGCGCGCCCAAGATCGGCCAGCCCGGCAGCAAGGACACCACCTGGGGCAAGGGCGGCGGTCGGGGCATACCCACCGCCAAGGGCCGCGGCGGCGGCAAGCCGGCCGGCCGGTCCGGCGGGCCCCGGGTCTCCCCGGGGCGCAAGTCGAACCCCGCGAAGGACAGCCCCGAGCTGCTCGTCGGCCGGAACCCGGTGCTGGAGTCGCTGCGCGCCCAGGTGCCGGCGACCGCGCTCTACACCGCGCAGGGCATCGACATGGACGACCGGGTCAAGGAGATCGTCCGCACCGCCGCCGACCGGGGCATCGCGATCCTCGAGGTGAGCCGCGCCGAGCTGGACCGGATGACCGGTGGGGTGTTGCACCAGGGCGTCGGCCTCCAGGTGCCGCCGTTCGCCTACGAGCCGTTCGACGACCTGGTCACCGCCGCGCTGGAGCAGGCCGCCCCGCTGCTTGTCGCGCTGGACGGGGTCACCGACCCGCGTAACCTCGGCGCGGTGATCCGGTCGGCCGCCGCGTTCGGCGCGCAGGGTGTCTTCGTGCCCGAGCGACGGGCCGCCGGGATCACCGCGACCGCCTGGCGGACCAGCGCCGGCGCGGCAGCGCGCGTCCCGGTCGCCCAGGTCACCAACCTGACCCGGTCGCTGAAGGCGTGCAAGGAGGCCGGCTTCATCGTGGTCGGCCTGGACGCCGACGGGCAGACCGACCTGTACGACCTGGAGGCCGCGGTCGGCCCGCTCGTCGTGGTGGTCGGCTCGGAGGGGCGCGGGCTGTCCCGCCTGGTCGGCGAGACCTGCGACCTGACCGTCAGCATTCCGATGATCTCCGACGTGGAGTCGCTCAACGCGAGCGTCGCCGCCGCGGTCACGCTCGCCGAGGTCGCCCGCCGCCGCGCGGTCGAGGGCTGACCCGCAGGTACGAAGGAGGGGCGGTCCGCCGTGGCGGGCCGCCCCTCCTGCTTCGCGTACGTCAGATCCGCTTGCCGGTGGCGGCGTTGAAGACGTGGTTGCGGCCGGCGCGCGGCTTGACGAACACGGTGTCGCCCATGTTCGGCATGCTGCGCCGGTCGGTGCGGACCACGAACCGCTCGTTGTGGCCCTCCAGCGCGGCGTGGCCGTAGACGTTGGCGTCGGAGCCCAGATCCTCGACCAGCTCGACCACGACCGGCATGCCGCCCTCGGACGGGCTCACCAGGTCGCAGTCCTCCGGGCGGAAGCCCACGGTCACCTTGCCGTCGCCGCCCTCGGCGCGGGCCGCCTCGACCTGCTCACGGGTCAGCGGCACGATCATCTCGGCGAACGCGCCGCCCTGGTCGGTCAGCTTCACCGTCTTGATGTTCATGGCCGGGGAGCCCATGAAACCGGCGACAAAGACGTTGGCCGGGGTGTCGTAGAGCGCCCGCGGCGTGTCCACCTGCTGGAGCACGCCGTCCAGCATGACCGCCACCCGGTGACCCATGGTCATGGCCTCGACCTGGTCGTGGGTGACGTAGACGGTGGTGACGCCGAGCTTCGCCTGGAGCGAGGCGATCTGGGTACGGGTCTGCACACGCAGCTTGGCGTCGAGGTTCGACAGCGGCTCGTCCATGAGGAAGACCTGCGGCTCGCGGACGATCGCGCGGCCCATGGCGACCCGCTGGCGCTGACCGCCGGAGAGCGCCTTCGGCTTGCGGCTGAGGAACTCCTCGAGCTGGAGCAGCCCGGCCGCCTCCTTGACCCGCCGGTCGATCTCCGACTTCGAGGTCTTGCGCAGCTTGAGCGCGAACGCCATGTTCTCGTACACCGTCATGTGCGGGTAGAGCGCGTAGTTCTGGAAGACCATCGCGATGTCGCGGGCCTTCGGCGGGAGGTGGGTGACGTCCCGGTCGTCGATGTAGATGGCGCCGTCGTCGACGTCCTCCAGGCCGGCGAGCATCCGCAGGCTGGTGGACTTACCGCAGCCGGACGGGCCGACCAGGACGAGGAACTCCCCGTCACCGATCTGGAGGTCGAGCTGGTTGACGGCGGGGCGCTCGGTGCCCGGATAGATCCGGGACGCCTTCGCGTAGGTGACCGTAGCCATGATGAAGCGCTTCCTTTCACCGGCAGGAACGTGCCGGACGATCCGAGTGAAGGAGCGACCGGCACCCAGGGCGCCGGCCAACGGGAGCGTCGCCCGGGCAGCCGAGGCCGGCCGGAGTGTCGTCCGTGTCACTGCACCGTAAACGGCTTTCGCGTTCGTGCCAAGACGAGACGCAGCGGGTGGGACGGACGGCATACACATTTCGGTCAGTCGGGCACTGAGAGGCATCAATCTCCCCGCTGTGAGCGCTATCAGCGGACGATCGGTCGGTCGACCTGGTGAGGTAACTGACGTTTTCCGTGCTCGGGAGCCCTGCCAGGCGGGATTTCCCGAGCCCAGTCGCTATGCTGGGCCCGTCACACGCGCCCCTGTAGCTCAGCTGGCCAGAGCACTCGCCTTGTAAGCGAGATGTCGCCGGTTCGATCCCGGCCGGGGGCTCCAATTCCACAAGGCGTTCCCGGCCGGTGGCCGTCGTGGTTCCCCCGATTGACAGCAACGCTGACAGCAACGGGGGTCACGACAGCCGCCCGTCGAGCTTGCCGAGCGCCTGACGCATCGCGTCGAGGTTGGCGTGAGCGTAGACCTTCAGCGTCACCTTCACGTCGGCGTGCCGGGCAATGGCCTGGACGACGTGCGGCGGCACGCCCAGCTCCATCAGCAGCGACACGACCGTGTGCCGCAGGTCGTGCAGCCGGACACCGGGTAGGCCGGCGGCTTCCCGGAGGCGGGCGAAGGAGCGGCTGAGGTTGGTCGGCTCCATCGGCGTACCGCGCTCGGAGGGAAAGACGAGCCCGTGATCCTCCCAGACCTCGGGGAGAGCGGCCCGCTCCTCCTGCTGGCGCTCCCGGTGCTCCATCAGGTGAACTCGGGCAGCGGTAGCACCGCCTCGGAGTCCTCCGTCTTGGCGTCCAGGACGTGAAGCGTCCCGGCGACCCGCTGCACGGTCTGCTGCACCCGAAGGGTGCCGTCGTCGAGGTCGACATCCGACCAGCGGAGCCCGACCAGTTCCCCGCGGCGGAGGCCCATCGTGGCCGCGGTGACGTAAAGAGCGTGCAGCCGGTGGCCGGAGGAGGCGGCGAGGATCTTGCGCACCTGGTCGACGGAGAGCCCTTTGCCGATCTTGTAGCGCGGTGAGGGGACACGCACCAGCTTCGCCACGTTGCGCGACACCAACTCCTCCCGCATCGCGTGTTGCAGCGCGTTGCGCAGGACCGCGTGCACGAACTGCACCTGACGAGCGCTCGGGTAGCTCTGGCAGCAGCGACCGACGGAGCAGCACCGCCGGCCGGCCGGGCGGATCTTGTCGAGACCGTTGGTACAGCAGAGGCACTTACGACGGAAGCCGTCCATGAACGCCTTGACGTGCTGCACCTGCAAGCCGCCGAGACGCTTCGTGCCGAGGGCCGGCACCAGGTGCAGCCGTACGGCGCTCTCATAGCCCCGAACGGTGGTCGGCTTCAGATCACTGACGTACGTCTTCAGCCAATAGGGCAGATAGTCGGCCAGCTTCCACGCCCGGTCGGGGACGGGGATGCCGCGCTGAGACTGCGCCTTCAGCTCGATGAGCTTGGCGTGTGCCTCGTCCCAGGTAGCGCCGTAGACGAACTTTCGCTTGCGATTGCCGTCGGTGGCGAGCACGTACGCCTGCCCGACCCACCGGCCGTCGCTCGAACGCTGATAGATCGAGCCTTCCCCGTTGGGGTTGCGGCGGGCAGCCGACTGTCGTTGCTTCGGATCTTTGGGCATCAGGCGGCTTCCTCCGTGAGCGTGGCAATGGCCTCGTCGATGGCCGATGCGGGGATGAGCCGGCGGCTTCCGACCTTGAAGGAGCGGAGCCGGCCGGAGCGGATCAGGTCGTAGACGAGCGAGCGGCCGATGCCGAGCGCATGGGCGGCTTCCTCGACGCGCAGCACGCGAGGAGTGATCGAGCTGGTGGCGTTCATCGACTGGCCTTCCTCGTGTGCGGAGGGGAGGGGCGGGTTGCGGGGGAGTCGGACCGGCAAGGGCGATTACTGGGCGCAGGCCGCGAGCGCAGCGGGTTGATCGGATGCCGGTGTGACCGCGGCTGTTCGTAGGCGTGCGTTGTCGAGGTCTGTGCGCCAGCGGATGCGGGCGGATATCGCGCGCAGGAGTCGGTGCTCCAGGGGCGGCACGTCCGGATCTTCGGGCCGAGCCAGTTCGAACCGGTACCGCTTGGATCCGTCGTCGGCCGCCTGGTCGTGCTCCTCGGTGTCGGCCATGCCGCCGGCGAGGATGGCGCGCACCCATGCCCGGTTATCGGCGCGGTGGTCGGCGAGGGTCTTTCCGGACCATTGGCGGGAGACGAGGACGCGGCGGCCGGTGAAGCCGAGGGTGGAGCGTTGGTGGACCTTCCCGGTGCAGCGGCCCGGGGTCAAGCCGGCCTTGACGCCGTCCGGTTGGACGCCATAGAGCAGCCAGTTGGCGCACGTCGGCGAGCACGGCAGGACCGACAGTTTCGCGTGCAGGCGGTCGAAGTGCGCCTTCTGCGGGTCCGAGCGAGGCTTGGCCTGGTCAGTCAGATCCTTGGTGACGTACTTGGTCACGTAACGGATGGACCGTTCCGCATCCTTGGTGCCCTGCTCGATGCCGCGGGCGTCAATGCGCCCGAGGCGGGCGACGTAGGCGGGACGACTGTCGGGCTCCTCCAGGGCGTCGAGAGCCTCACCCCACGTGGGCAGCGACTCACGCGTCTTCGGGTCGACGTATGCCTGTCGGTCGACGTCCCAGACCGGCGGCTTGTCCACCCGATAGACCGGCTCGTTGAACGGTGGCCACCACACCTGGTGGTAGGTGGCGGCGGCGATCTGCTTGAGCAGCCGACGCGGCAGGGTGCCCCGGATCGCGAAGTGCGCGTGAGGGGCGAGCCGGCGTTGCAGCTCGACGGCTCCGGCGTATTGGACGTTCCAGCCAGCGGCGCGGCGGACGTTCTGCCACCACCGGTCGAGGACCCGGGCGAAGTGGATCGCATCCAGGGCCGCGCGCCGGTAGTCGTAGCCGGCCGGGTCGACCGGGGTGCCGAGGAGGCCATCGTGCGGGCCGTGCCGGGTGCCGCATTCACACGGCGCGGCGTAGGCGCCGCGACGGAGGTGGGAGTGCACCGCCCCGTGCGAGTCGAGCGTCAGCGTGACCAGCATCGACGGCCGGTACGTCTTTCCCGTCCGGCCCGAGTAGGCCCGGCCGACCGTGCGCGGGTCGACGGGTAGCCGGGGCAGGTCGGGCGAGTCTTGACGCCGCCGGGTGGACCGCTTGCGGCGGGGCCGCTCGTCGCGTTCCTTCGGCGTGAGGTGGCCGCGCAGGCTGGTCTCGCCGAGGGCTTCGTCGAGTTCCGCTATGGCGGCGTCGATTTCGGCTACCTGGGCGGCCCGCTCGTCGGGGGTCATCGGCTGGTACTGGACGGCTTCGCGTTCGAACTCCAGGTGCGCCCGCACCCGGACCAGTGCGAGGGCGTCCTCACCGGGCTTGTCGGGTCGGACGGCGGGCTCGTCGGCCAGGTGCCAGCCCTCCCGGATCTGCTGGATGCGCAGCCGCCGGCCCTTCTCGGCGCACGGCTTGCACTTGACGGCCAGGGTCGCCCCGCACGGCACTTCCACGACCTCGGTGTGGCCGGTGGCGGTGTCGGTGCGGCGCAGCGCGAGGGGGCGGACGCAGACGCCGTGCGACTCGGCGAGTTGCTTGAGCGCGTCCTTGGCGAGGGGCTTGCGCATCCGGTCGGCCCGCGACCCGGGCCGCGGCTGCTCCTCTGACGGAGTCTCGGGGATGAGGGGGAGTTGGGTCACTGGTCACGCTCCGCGCCGTACGGGGTGCCGTTGCGGGCGGGGAAAGCCGCTGCGGGCACGGGCACCAGTCCGGGCCGCTGCGCCGCCACTGCCGCCGGCCGGGCCGGTTCGACGGTCACCGCCTGGTCCTCGTCGACGGCGTCGACCACGACGGGCCGGTGTTCCTTGGTCGGGTCGTAGCCGGGTGGCACCTCACCCCGGTCGCCGGCCGGCTGGTCGACGGGCGCCGCCGGGGTGGCGGAGAAGACGAGCTTGGACAGGCCGAGGAACGCCAGCGCGGGCACGGCCGACAGCAGCCACCCGGACGGGCTTGGCTTCGCCACGGCGAGTTGCGCGGTGAGGGACAGGGCGACGGCGCAGACGAGCAGGAACAGCGGGTACCCGACAGGGCCGCCGGTGCGGCGGCGTCGCCGGATGGTCAGCAGTGCGGCGAAGGGGAGGAGTTCGGAGATGGCGGCGTTGGCCCAGCCGAACCAGTCCCCGGTACCGGTAGGCGAGTTGGCCATGGTCCAGTCGTGGACGTGGGTGAACGATGCGGCGCCGGCCAGGCCGCCGACGGTGAGGACGATGAGCACCAGGGCGAGCCCTTCGGCGCGTTCGGTGTCGGTCTTCTTCACGGGGTCACCTCCTGGTCGGTGTCGTCGCAGAGGCGGCGGTAGTCGCGGCCGAGTTGGCGGATGTCGTCGTCGGTGAGGTAGGCGAACCGGACCCGGACGGGTTCGCGGACGCCGTCGAGGACCACGAACCCCACCCCGGGCGACGACTCCGGGATGCGGTCGCAGAGGGCTCCTCGGTCGCGGGCGGCGTCGCCGAGGACCATGTCCACCTGCTCGGGCTCGGTCAGCCGCAGCCCGATGCGGGTGGGGAACAGGTCGCGGAAAGGCAGCACGTCTTTGCGCGGGTCCTGCAACGCGGCGACCACGTGCACGCCGACCGCGCGGCCCTGCGACAGCAGCAGCCCGAGTGATTCCTTGATCCGGTCGCGGACCTTCCGGTCGGTGATGTACGCGGTGAGCGCGGCCAGCTCGTCGACGACCAGGACGAGCAACGGCTCCTCCTGGGTCGGCACGTGCTGGCGGGTCACCCCGCGCAGCCGGGCGGCCCGCAGCCGCATCCGTTTCACGGCCTCTTCGAGGAGGCCGGCCATGCTGTCGGGGTCGTCGTAGGCGAAGCGGGTGAACAGCGGCACCCCTGCCGCCAGCTCCATGCCGCCCTTCGGGTCGAACGCCCACACCTCGACCAGCCCGGAGCAGATGCCGCCGGCCAGGGAGCGCAGCAGCGACCACAGCACCGAGCCCTTGCCCGACCCGGTCGCCCCGGCGATCAGCACATGCGACCCGGCCAGCCGCAGCCGGTATGGCTGCCCGTTTTCGTCGACGCCGAGAACGAGCCCGCCCAGATCCGGCACGTCAGCGACCGGGAGCGGCGCCACCACGGCGGCGAGGGGGTCCCGGCGCACGAGGCGCACGACCACCCGATCCGGGCGGTTGGTGGAGCGCGCCTGTCCGCTGCGGCGGCGGAAGGCGTAGGCGAGGCGTTCCGCGGCCTGCCCCCAGTCGTCGGGGATCTGCCCCGGCAGCAGCCGGACGGTCAGCTCATCGCCGAACCGGTCACACCGAACCTTCAGCAGTTGCGGCACGTAGCGGTCACCCGCGAACGCGGTCGCCAGCCCGCAGGTTGCCATCACCGACGCCCACCGCCGCCGGTAGACGAACAGCGCGCGGACGCGGCTGACGAGCGGGTACCAGCCGAACCGCAGCCACGACGACGGATGCCACCGCCACCACCCCGCGCAGCCGGCGGCGACGGCCAGGACCAGGCCGCCGAACTCGACCCGTACCCACAGGGCGAGCGCGGCGGGGGCGGTGAGCCACCAGTACCGGACCGCCAGCACGCAGGCGCGGAACAGGCCCCGGGCCAGCCACTACAGCACCAGCAGCCAACCCGGAACCCGCCACGCGGGAAGGCGCACGTTCATCGGCGCCATGGGGATCTTGTCCCCGGGAATGACGTTGATCAGAGGCACAGGTCACCTCCCCGAGCCGAGCGCCCCAGCGTCGAGATGCACGAGTGGCAGGACATGCGGCGCAGGTCGAACCGGCGCGGCTTTACCCACCGGCAGCAGCGGGGGCAGCGGATCGCGTACACCCGGGCGGAAGCCGGCGGCAGCCATAGCGCCGAACGGATAGCGGCCTCCAGCTCCCGGTAGGCGTGGCGCAGACCGGCCAGGAGAGAGCGGGTGCGGGTGAGGGCCAGGGCCGCGCCGAGGAGCAGGGGCGCGGCGATGATCAGGGCAGGGGGAATTACGGTGGGCATCACGCCCTCCTTCGCCAGATGAGGGATGGCAGAGCGCGGGACGGGTCGGGACTCTTGGCGGGGAAACGACCCGCCCCGCGCGCACAACAGGTAGCGGTCAGGCCGCCGCCGAGCCCGGCACCACCGACGCCGGACGAATCGCAGTGGCCCGCAGCGAGTACGCCATGCGGGAACGGCAGTCACCCGAGGCGCGGCCCGGCTTGCACCGCTGCGAGTCGACATAGGGGGTGAGGGTCAGACCCTCAAACTCCACCGCTGGCGGGTATCCCGGCACGCTCGACGGCGGCGGCACCGGCTGCTGCGCAGCCACGACCTTGACCTTCACCTCGGTCGAGCGGCCGAACTTCCCCGCCTCCGGGTCCAGGTCCATCACCCGCACCAACCAGACCCGCTCGCCGGTGTCCTTGTCTCGCGCCTGGTTGTCCGCCTCGCCCCGCCGCTCGAAGTCGATCTGAGGCGAGACGCCGAGGCAGAGCGCGCCGGCGGGGAAGACGTACTCGGACGGGACCGGCACCTTCAACGTCATCGGAACCACGTGGACAGCCTCCTAGCTCCACCGGTCGTCTTCATGACAACCGGTTGAGCTAACAAGTTACGTCAGCTTGTAAACACAAGCAAGAGGAACGTGAGGCGAATGCACAATGTGGAGATTGGCGGGACCGCGAACCCGGGGGAGGACGCGATGCAGGAGCGGACGACGGTCGAGCGTCTGACGCTCGTAAGCACCGTTGACAAGTGGTTCTGCCTGGACCGGCCGGTGTTCATCGCACCCGAGCAGTCGTACGGGGTCGACCGTGGGGCCAACGAGCTGTGCATAGACCGGGGAGACGGCCAGGTCTCGCGGATCCCCCGCGCGCCATCCCACCCCGATCAGCCGCGTTGAAGGGAACTACGACATGGCGTACGTGTCCTCGATCTCGTGGCGGCTGCCCGGCATCACCAGCACTGACGTCATGATCGGGTCGCCAGATGCTTGGTAGACGGTAATGACGACACTCATCACCGGCTCGTCCGCCGCCACGTCCAGGGCTTCGGCCTCAGCCGGACTTACCCGTCGGGCGGTCATCCGTTCGGTGGCGTAGTCCGCCCGTAAGCCCTTGTAGCGCGCGATGAGGTCGAGCAGACCGCCGGGGATCGGCGCCGGCTTGATGATGTCGGTGCCGGCGGCGATGTCGACCGGCACGAACGTGGCGATCAGGTCGACCGGGCCGACCTCCGAGACGGTCCGGCGGCGCCGCTCGTAGACGGGCGTGCCTTCGGGGATCTTCAGCTCGGCCGCGATCCGCAGCGAGGCGAGCACCGGGCCGACGTGCAGGATCTCCGCTTCCCCGGTCTCATCCAGCTCAACCGCATCCCGCGCGTACTCGGGAGAGGTGCGACCGGAGGCGGGCCGACCCCGGACGAAGCTGCCCTTGCCCTGCTGCGACTCGATCCAGCCGTCCTGCTTGAGGATGCCGAGCGCCTTGAGCACCGTAGGCCGGGACACCCCGAACTCCGTGCAGAGTTGGCTCTCCGACGGTAGCGCCGCCCCAGGCGCGTAGTCGCCGTCTTCGATGCGCTTCCGCAGCGTGTTCAACACGCGCAGATATTTCGGCGTCGGAATCTCGTACGCCATCGCGGGCCACCCCACCTAGGAACGCTGCATGAGTTACAGCAGCTTATGAGTTATTTGCTTGACAGGACAAGTTAGGGCGACCGTTGAGTTTCAACGGCGACGTCATGGAGAGGAGTCGATCAGCGTGTTGGACCGCCGGGTGAGAACAGCCGGGCGGGTACGAGGATCTGGGTGTACTCGCCGCGTTGGTCGCGCGGCACCACCTTGGTTCCCTCGACCCAGATCCACTGCTCGTGCTCTGGACGGTTGAGCACCAGGCGAACGCCGGTCACCCGCAGCATCACAGGGCCGTCGGACGGACGGTAGCGGTCGGCCGCTTCCACCCGGAGCACTATGCCGAGCCGTACCCGAAGGTCAAACACCGCGCCTCCTTGCCGTCCGCGCCAATGCCGGCGACGGAATGCTCGATGGGGGGCTGATCTGAAGCCCGGCGATCTGCGCCAAGACCTCCCGCTTCGCCGACGCATGCCCGTCGGCCGGGTTGATGACGTAGCCGATCAGCCACACCCAGCCGTCGTACGCCGGCCAGTCACCGATCGCGGTCACCCGCAGCCACAGCGCCCGGTCGCCGCCGAACTGCACCGATGCGCGACCGTCGAGGAAGACCAGCTCACCCGGCTTGGGCGCACCCGCCGGAACCGGGTGCCGTCTGCGGGGCGCCGGGGTGGGCGGGCTCTCTCGGGACCGGCGTTCGGGTCGCGGTCCTATGCCAGCACCCACCCCGGGCCAGCCTCAGCAGGTCGTCGTGCGACCGGAGCCCGCGCAGTCCATGCAGGACCGTCGAGCCAGGGAACGAGTTCGCTCCGACCCTTGCCCGAAGGCCCGCGTAGCGGACCGCGCAAGGGTGTACTTCCAGCCGGCGCCCGAGCAGGATTGGCAATTGGTCGATACGTTCAGCCCCGTCATGGAGACAGGTTGTGGCACATACCGCCCAGTGACCCGGAAAATCCTTCCGGGGTCGCAGCCGGCCGAGGGGAGAAGGTGAAACGGTGCACAGGACAACCAACACCCTGACCATCGGCGAGCGCATCGCCTGGTACCGCCGCCGGCGCGGCCTGTCGCAAGAAGTCCTTGCCGGGCTCATCGGCCGCACCGCTGATTGGCTCGGAAAGGTCGAGAACAACCGCATCGAGCTGGACCGACTCTCCGTCATCAAGTCCCTTGCCGAGGTCCTGGACGTATCCCTCGGTGACCTCCTCGGCGAACCCATGCTGCTTGACTGGACCGCCGATACCGGCACCGACACCGTCCCCGCTCTCCGGTCGGCGCTGATGAACTATCGCGCCATTGCCCCGTTCGGCGGCACTCCCCGCGGGGAACCACCGACCGTTGCCATGCTGCGGAAGGACGTCGGCGCGCTCTGGGACGCCTACCAAGACTCTCGATTCGGGTATGTCACCGGCCGGCTACCCGACCTGCTCCACCGCGCCCAGGCCGCCGCCGACCGCCACGAGGGCGACGACCAGGACGAAGCCCGCCGGCTCCTCGGCCTTGCCTATCAGCTGACCGCCACCCAGCTCACCAAGCTCGGAGAGGTCGACCTCGCGTGGATCGCTGCCGACCGTGGCTTGGCAGCCGTCCGGCCCACCGGCGACCCGCTCATCACCGGTTCTCTGTTCCGGTCCGTCGGCCACGCCCTGCACGCCACCGGCCGTTACACCGAAGCCGTACGCCTCACCGAAGACGCCGCCGGCTACCTGGAGCCCCACCTGGCGCACGCCTCGCCGGCCCTGCTCTCCGTCTACGGCACTCTGTTCCTGTCCGGCTCCATGGCCGCCGCCCGGTCCAACGACGCCGGCACCACCCGCACCTTCCTCGCCGCAGCAGAGCACGCCGCCGACCAGCTCGGAAACGATGCCAACCACCTCTGGACCGCGTTCGGCCCGACCAACGTCGCCATCCACCGCGTCGCCACCGCAGCCGAGCTGGGTGATGTACAGGTGGCCGTCGACCTCGGCCCGCGCGTCGACACCACCGGACTCCCGATGGAACGTCGGGTACGGCACGCCCTTGAAGTCGCCCGTGCCTACAGTTCGTGGAACCGCGTCGACGACGCCCAAGCTGTGTTGCTCGAAGCAGAGCAGATGGCGCCCGAGCAAGTCAGACACCACTTCCTCAGCAGGCAACTGGCGCTGACGTGGGTCCGCCGGCAGCGCGGTAAGCCGCCGGCCGAACTGGTCGGCCTGGCTCGCCGGCTGAAGGTGCTCGACTGAACCGAGGCATCTAGGCTGCCCTGGTGACGGCCAACGAGATGCCACCCGTGGCGACCCCACGCGTCGCCGCCGGCGCCCTGTTCTTCGACGACGAAGGCAGGGTGATGCTCGTGCGCCCGAGCTACAAGAAGCACTGGGACATCCCGGGCGGTTACGTCGAACCCGGCGAGTCGCCGCGGGCAGCCTGCGTGCGCGAGGTCCGAGAGGAACTCGGCCTCACGCCCGCACTCGGACCGATGCTGGTCGTGGACTGGGCACCGGCAGAGCACGAGGGCGACAAACTGCTCTTCATCTTCGACGGCGGGTCACTCGGACCCGACAGCGAGCGCGAGATCCGCTTTGCGGACGGCGAACTCACTGAATGGCGCTACGTAGGCGAAGAGTCCTTGGAAGAGCATGGCCCGTCGCGACTGGCCCGCAGGATCCGTACCGCAATCGCGGCCCGCCGGGGCGGTGCTTCCGCATACGCCGAGCACGGCAGCGCCATCTGAGGAAGCCGCCAGCAAGCGTGCGCCATGTGGTGGAACAGCCCGCAGAACCTCGAAGGGCGACCTGACGTGGGAACCGATATCGCTGGTGGGGTAGAGATCCGGCCACACGGTCCGGGGTCACCTTGGCTACTGACCGACGTCAGTGTGGACGCCCTACCTCGCCACTACGACGCCTTCGGGCTGCTGTTCGGTGTGCGGAACTACGCCGGATTCGAACCTGTATCGCCGGGCCGTGGCCTGCCGGAAGACGCCAGCACGGAACTGCTTGATCTCCGGCTTGCAGACAGCGAACACGGTCACACCTGGGTGGCATGGCCGCAGTTGGCCCGCATCGATTGGAGTGCACAAGCGCCTCGCGTGGACGACCGCATCCATGAGTACAAGCTGACAAGCAAAGGGCCGCGCTTCATCGGCAAAGCAGGTCACCATGGACGCGCGTGGCGTGCAGTGGCCGGTGAACATGCCGATCCCCGGGGCAGCAGCTACCCGGAGGGAACCGAATGGCGTGCAGCCGACCGGATGTGGCGGGTGGAGCGCCTCTCCCACGGGGACGTCCTGCGTGCCGACCCGCTGCTGCGGGCGCTACTGGACACTATGCGCGATCTTGCCGAGCGGTACGGCGACGACAACGTGCGGCTGGCTGTTTGGTTCGACAGCTAAGCCGCTGACCATGGCGAGCATCCTCAACTGTTACGACTTGCTCCCTGTCGCAGACCGTTAGGGATGCCGCGGTGCGTTTCTAAAGGTGATGTCACGCATCTGGTGGGACGCCCGTGTCAAGGATCTCCCGTGACACGACAGCGTCCGCAAGGACACCACTGCCGAAACACTCTCTCCATGATCAAGGCGGCCCGCAAGCGGGCCGCGCCGGCCGCGCTCGGCCTGCTGGCGGCGCAAGCGCCGGCATCGGCCGGCGCGCCGGCCGGTAAGAGCCTTGCCTCCGGCGGGGGCCAGACGACTCCGGGATGGAGTTGCCGAACGGTTCCGGTTCGTGGGTGATGGGATGCCATCCCGCCAGCCACCGACCCAGGCAGAGCCGAGCAGACCAGGGCCAGGGTGACAAGGTCGTTCGTCCGGTAGGGCGCTCCACCTTGTCACCCTGGCCCTGGTCTGCTCCACGGTGTGTGGGTCGGCGGCAGACGGGATGGCACAATACGGAGACTCTCGTCTCTTTGACTGCGACTTCCCTGGGAGCTAATTCATTGGACATGGCGTTCTGGCTCGGTCTCTTCCTTGCCATTCCACTGTCAATACTCGCCAATGCGCTAACTGGCCCAACTCAGCGCCTGATCTCGCGCTATAACAAGCGCTATAGGGACAGGATTGCGGCCAAGCGGACCAAGGAAAAAGAGTTGGCGTCCAGCATTGCCGGGCAGCCCGATGTAGTCACATGGCGCCTAATTTTCTACCTTTTTCAGGCGCTACGCAGTGTCTTCATCTTCATCTCAGGGGTCGCGTTGGTCGGAGTGGCATTCTATGTCGACAAAAGCATGAAGACGGTGGTGCTTACTGCTGCATTCATTCTCATTTTTGCCGGTAATTTGACATTCCACTTCTCTATGCGCCAAGGGGTGCGGCTCTATTTCGATGCCTTCGCTGCGCGGCTTGTCATTAAGAGAGAGAATGTTTCTTGACCTGACGCTCAACGAGCCCTCGGGTGGGCAAGCGGTCCGCATCTGGTCCGCAAGAAACTGGCGGATAGTGGGGGAGCAATGAGAGATGTCAAGAGGCGTTTCCACTGCTAGGCCGCCATCTGGCCAGGTCGATGGGGCGGGCAATTTGATCTCATAATCCCTCGGTCGCCGGTTCAAGTTCCGCCCGTCTTACCATCGGGCGGGCCGTGCTGGGCCATGTTGAGCGCGTGCGTCATGCTGGATGCCGTGGCACCACACGTCGTACCCGGCTGTCTCTGCTTCCTGCTCGCGGCCCACGTCGCGCACTACGGCACCTATCAAGGCATCCTCGACGAGACCTCCGACCCGTGCACGCCTGCGATCGTCGCCAACGGATCGGCATGGCAGACCGTGTCGCAGCCCGGACGGTTCGACTCCGAGGATCCGAACCTTCAGACGATTGTGCGCCTGACCAACGCGTCCGTCTCGGCCAGCGGTAGCGGCTACGCGGTGGCCCCGGACGGGTTGGAGATACCTGTCACCCTCGGCGCTCCCACCGTCACCATGGCAGGCCAGCCGGGTCGATTCGATTCGGAGCAACCCGCCGAGCCGATCGAATCCCCGGCCCGCGCGTTGGGCACCTCGGGCCGATTGACGGTGACCAAGACCGTCGAGACCTCGTGGAACGTCGAAGGGCCGCCGCAGGGGAAGGCCGACTAGTTCGGCCGCTGCGGTAGTCGAGGGCGGCCTGAGGCTGTCGCCCGGGGAGCAGACCCTGACAAAGTGATCCCTGATCGTCTTCTAAGCCGCAGGCCCCGGCCGTGCCCGTCGTGTGCCCGTTGCTGAGGGAGCCAAGGGTCGACGGTGGTCAGGTCCTGGACATGGCGGCCGGTTTTGCGGCGCAGGCCAAGCCAGGTCCCCGGCGTGCGGCTTCCGGCCGTGTCCACACTTCCTAAACCGCGTGGCGCCCACCTCGGCGCTTGACAGCCGCCATTGAGACTCGTCCGGTAGGGCGCTCCACCTTGTCGCCCTGGCCCTGGTCTGCTCCACGGTGTGTGAGTCGGCGGCAGACGGGATGGCATTGAGCCGACGTGGCTCTTCCCCCATTCGGCTTTATGAGGCAGCCTAGGCGGATGAACCGTGCGTTGATTCGAGTGGGAGTTGCCATCCTGACAATCGGCGCGGGAATCGCCGCCATTGCGGCGCTCTCGTTTCTCCTTGGGCCTGTCGCAAATCGAGCGACCCCTACCGACAAGGATCGGGCCGCAGCTGTCAACAGCACGCGACAGACATTATTGGCCGCAGCGGGTGGTAGTGCTGCACTGGTGGGGCTTGCCTTCACCGCGAGAACGTATTACCTTGCCCGCCGTGGTCAAATCACCGATCGCTATGTCAAGGCTATCGGCCTATTGGCGTCCGAGAGGATTAATGAAAGGCTCGGCGGAATTTACGCGCTTGAGCACTTGATGCAAGAGTCGGCGAGGGAACACTCGTCCGTAGTCGATGTGTTGGCGGCGTTCATCCGTCATTCGGCTCCCATTCAGCCAAAGTCAATGGAATTTGTATCATCTGACGGTCCCTCAATAAGTCCGTCTATCGATGTCCAAGCAGCACTGACGGTTCTAGGACGCCGCCCGAAGCGGAGGGAACAGCAAGGGCCGCAGCTCAATGATTGCGATCTCAGCGGGGCGAACCTAAAGGGGGCCGACCTGAGGAGTGCAAACCTTCGACGAACTCAGCTCAGGGGAGCGTTCTTAGCCGCTGCCAACCTTGATAAAGCAGAACTTTGGGGGGCCGACCTCAGAGATGCGCTGCTCTTTGCTACAAGCCTGCGTGGTGCGAATCTCGGTGGAGACGACGAAGGGAAATACCCACCCCCGAAAGGGCTTGGTCCGGTCGACTTCATCATCAACTTCACGGATGCGTCGACTCGCATGGCCAAGAGCTGGCGAGACGAACTGCGTGAGGTGCACGAGGAGATCAGGAAGGCAGGCCCTCGGTTCTTCGAGCTCGAAGAGTAGCAACAGAGCGGAGGCGGCAGACCTTCGGGGCTTCCCGAGCTGTCAGCCGGCGTTACCTGCATCACGACTTTGACCTGAGGGCTGATCCAAGCTCTGTTCGCGCTTTCTCTGTTCTGACTTAAGTCTTTCAGCCTCCTCCACGAAAAGCGCTAGCTGCTCACCCTCGGGCAAATTCTTGTACCTGAAAATGGCAAGCTCGGCAGCGGTCCATTCTTGAGTAATTGCGTCAGCGGTTTGCTGAAGGTAGAAACCTCGCTCGCGGTATTTGAAATATCCAGTAAAGCCGGCAGCGAGACCTACCATAAAGCTCGTCGCGATTACCACAAATCCCAGAGGGCTACTGTCGAGTGCAATTCCAGAAACGGTGGTAGTGGCCAGTGACCCGACGATTATTATGGATTGAAAGATGTTGTGGACCCGGCGATAGTACCTGCTTTGCTTCCTGAAGTCCTCCACATCTCTCAAAATCTCTTCTTTGTATGCACTTCTTGCATATCGAGAGTCGAGCGTCATATCCGCAGCCTTCAGCCTCCTCTGCTCTCGAAGCAGGGAGAGTTTAAGGCGTAGGTCGGTCACAGAGAGCTGCTGGACCTCACTGCGGTGAGAAACGGCAATCCCGCAGATGATTCCTGATATGGCGACGACCGGGAGGGCGGATAGATTGATTCGACCCATATCGATAGTGCCAGAGGTGGCTATGGTGATAATGGTGAGGATTAGCAATGCGAGAGGGCCAAATATTACGGCAAGTGCGATCACCAGATTCAATAGCCTGGCGTTCCTAATCCGATTCTCGGTGTGCATTATATCTTTGGTGATGGAGAGTAGTTGCTCAACGCGTCCTTGCGCCGACGAGGGCTTTGGTGCACCTTGTGGCGTGGGCATCTGCGCTCCTTCTGCGCTTAATGAATTGTGTCAGGGGTGTATAGCACTGTTCCTGACTAAGAATCACGAGAAGTCTGTTATCCGACAGAACGTGGACAACGGCGACCCGTAGACGTCAGCGGGTTGCGGCCTGGCTGTCGGCTGGGGCGAGCGGGCCGGTCCCTGCGTCGGCAGGAAGTCAGCAGGTGGGTTAGCGGCATCCGTCGCTGTTCGGTCTGCTGAGGCGGCGGAGACCTAAGGGCTGGCACCCGATGATGCTTATTGGAGCGAGAAAGCAACCGAGACTGACGTTCACACCGAGGAGGTGGGCGGCTGTACAGCCATCCGTACAGCCAAGCCGGCCGACGGACCCAGCCCGAGGCTGACGGTGAGCGACAGGGCGAGCAGGTCAGCAGGAGTCACCGGCGACGGCCGCCAGTAAGCTTGATCTTTGCAATAACGGGGTCGTCGTCGCGCTCGCGGCCTGCCCTGCGGGCGGCCTTCGGCCGTCCTCGGGCGTCCGCAGCGCCTCGTGCAGAATGCCCGCAATGGACTTGACTCCCGCGATCGGTGAGTTAGTGATTCTGCGCAGGTCATAGCCACAGTGGTTAGCGCTGAATCGAAGGATGGCGAATTCGCCAAACCAAGAGGCTGGGAAAGACGGACAGGGGGCGGCGCACCTCTCGCCCAAATGATAGGGGAGAAAGACCTATCTGCCCTCGGGCTGGGCTGGTACCCCGAGACGTCCTCTTTCAGCAAGAAAGCGCGCTGTGGGGTCCTCGGTGAGAATACCCATCGTGTCGCGGTGCCAGGCAAAGCCAGCCGCATCACGGAAGGTAGCAGAGACTTCGTAGGCATGGTCGCCGGCGCCGAATGCGGGTGGTTCGCATACGTCCCTCGGAACCTTCACTTTGACTGTGCCTTGAGGTCTAACGACCGGGATGGTCACTCGGTCGATGGCGCTTACGTCTGTGCGTGAAAAGAAGACCGACACGTCGAAGACGGGAAGGTCTGATCCATTCAGGAAGATAGCGAGTGGCTCCCATCGTCTAGCTTGCGCCACTTCGCCGCCGTGTAGGGGGAGCTGGACGAAGGTCTCCTCGCTCTCTGGGTCCTCCTCCATCCAGACACATACCCGTTCTGGCTGAGCTCTGGCGGAACGCAGTTCCTGTTCGCGCTGGCGCTGGCCTTCAATGTCGTAAAGCTGCCGAGCTGTCCTTGACGCCCTCCATGCCCAGAAGAGAGCCGCCGTTGTGGAGACGGCTTGTGCCCAGCCGGGCGCGTCTCCGAGGTCAGGTGTCCACATGGCTGCTACCGCCTCGAATCCGGGTTGGTAATCGCCGAGCGGAGAGCGGTCCGCAGTGCCTCAATAGACGCCCTCGAGGTCCCGACCTGAGGTCGGTCCTCCGGAATGTACGGATGTCCCTCGGAGTTGGAGTCGGGATTCTCACTCCATTCCCAGGAGATGGCGTCCTCGGCCGTCACGAAGCTCCTCCATGCCTCGCGAACGGACTTAGCGGCCAGTAGTTCGACGCGGGCAGTCAGGAGTGTGGGATGCACCAGGTTCTTGGGTCCAGGCGACCCCGAGGTCGGGTAATACTCCGTGACGGCGTCCAGGCTCTTGGCCGCCCCCTCCAGGTACTCGCCGACGTCGACGTATAGCTGAATCCGCAGGTCACGGACTCGGGCCTCGCGCCCTTGACGATGCGTGAACCAAGATGCTAGGAGCGGTGAGGCCATGGTGGTGACCAAGCCAAGGCCAGCAAGAACAGCGGTTGCGTCCACGGCTCCTAAGGCTTGCAGGTCGTCGCAAGATGGAGACGAGCGGCGTAGCAAGGTCCGGAATATGCGCCGAGTGAGCAGGCGCATCGGCAGGGGTCCGTTCGACGTACCTCCTAGTCGGAGGCTGGGCATCGCAGGTCGGGGCTAGCTTCTTCCTAAACCGGGTGCCACTGTCGTCGGATCAGGTTTGCCGATGCCCTGGTCTAGCGTCGCAAGATGCGTGGAAGTTGTTGTTGCTCCATCCACCACCGGTTCGGTTGGGCGCGGTGCACGTCGGAGGGGGTGAAGGCATCGATGGTCCACCCATCCGGACACATCACATCCAACGCAGCCGCTAGGTCACCGGCAGGGTCCACGCGCATGCTAAGCCGGGAGGACTCGGTGCCGCTGTCAACATGCTGGGCAAGCTGCCAGACCGCAGAAGCCTGCTCTGCGGTCAACCGGCCCTTCACGACAAACTCACGCCGACTACCACTGGCCGTGGCGCCAGCACCGCGCAACATTGCGATCACCCCCGCCAGGTCCTCGACGCCCGGAACAGTCAAGTACACGCTAGGCATTTCCCCGTCCGGTTCTGTCATAGCGGCAGTGTCCTGGGATTCGGTTCTGGTATCGTCGACCGACACGCGTCCGCCGCGATGTTCGGCCGCTCTAGGTCTGGCGACAGCAACGCTGACAGCAACGTCACGGGACGGCGGCACGCGGACGAGTGCCAGCACAGACGAGGCTCCGTGCGTGTGGCCGAGCACGGACCGGTGCGGACGCGATGCACAGAGCTTGTAAGCGAGATGTCGCCGGTTCGATCCCGGCCGGGGGCTCCAATTCCACAAGGCATCCCCCCGGCCCCAGCCGGCGCGTGCCCGTGACGGTCAGCCGGCGGCCCGGGCGCCGGTGATGACCGGCGCGGGCCGGAAGCCTTTGACGATCAGATAGACGCCCAGCGAGAACTCCCACACCGCGATCGGGAGGGCCGCGACCGCGGTCACCGGGGACAGCCGGTCCCAGAGATCGAAGAGCACGCCGATGTCGGCGGCGACGAGCAGGGGCGCCCCGGCGAGCCCGAGCAGCGGCAGGACGCGCGGGACGAGGCGGGACTGGTACAGCAGGGACCCGAGCAACAGCGCGTTCACGGCCGGGATGAGGCTCTGGCTGAGCAGGAACATCGAGTCGTAGAGAGCGACGAGCGCCTGGCCGGTGACCAGCGCGTCCGCTCCCGCGCCGGCCCGGCGCAGGGCCACGACCGTCAGCAGGCTGGCGACGCCGACGAAGATGCCGCCGGCTTCGAGGACGCGGGCCGCGACGAAGCCCACCGCCCGCGCCTCGCCCTGTCGCCGGAGCACGGGTAACAGCGCGACGGCCGTGCCGATGCAGGCGAGCGCGACGATCACCTCGAGGACGCCGCCGGCCACGACCGGGGTCTCCGGCGAACTGCCGAGGAGGTAGTCCTCCTCACGCACCGGGGCGTACAGGGTGAGGGTCGGGATCGAGGCGAAGGTGAGCACGTAGCACCCGCCCGCGACGAGCGAGGTCTTCCGCAGCGCGTCCATGGCGGCTCCGTCCGGCGCGGTCGGTCAATCGACGGATGTCACGCTTCTACCCTGCTCCGGATCGGCGCGTCGGCGGGATCGGTCGCTCGGGCAGTCCTCGCCGCGTCATCGGGTGGAACGATGAGTGGTGTTAACCGGGGCCCACCTCTGCAGAATGCGTTAACCGGGGCCCTTCCTTGCACAGCGGGAGGTGGGATGAGTCGGGCGGTGGAGGAGTCGAACCGGGCGATGCTGCGCGCCCGGGACGCGATGGACCGGGCGTACGCGCAGCCGCTGGACATTCCCGCGTTGGCCCGGATCGCGTACGTCTCCGAGGCGCACTTCATCCGCACGTTCCGGGCCACGTTCGGCGAGACACCGCACCGCTACCTGCAACGCCGCCGGATCGAGCGGGCCATGTACCTGCTGGTGCGCACCACGGAACCGGTCACCGAGATCTGCCACCTGGTCGGGTTCGGCAGCCTCGGCACGTTCAGCCGGACGTTCCACGACATCGTCGGCGAGTCCCCCTCGGCCTACCGGCGTCGCAAGGTCGCCCCGGCCGACGTGCCGAGCTGCTTCACCAGGGCGTGGATGCGCCCGAGCGCCGCCGTCGGACGGCCCGCCGGGCCGGCGCCGGGGGTGGCCGGTCCGGGGCCGGCGGCCGACGGTCGGGCCCCGGCCGGCGTCAGCGACCGCGCACCCGCCGTCGCGCCATGACCCAGAGCCGGTCGCCGAGCCGGCTCCGCCGGATCCAACGCAGCCCGGCCAGCCGGCCCCGCTGCGGGGTACGCGGACGCGGCGGCGCGGTGACGCGGGCGTAGGTGGCGCCGGTCGGTGGGCGGGTGGCCCCCGGCGCCAACCGCTCGGAGGCGATCGCCAGCGCGGTGAACTGCTGCAACACCCGTGGGTCGGGTTCCTTGCCCCGGGCCGCGGCACGCAGCGCCCGCTCCACGACCGGCCGGCGGATCAGGTCGGTGAGCGGCCCGTGCGCGGTGTCCAGCAGGTCGGCCACGGTGGCGACGCCGTCGCCCTCCCACACCCGGGTGGCCCGGGACGGCCCGGTGGCGGCGCTGACGAAGGGCACCTCGGCCCACTCCGGCACCAGCCGGGCGATCAACGCGGTGTGCAGCAGCCGGGCCCGCTTCTCGGCGACGCCGAACGCGAACGTGGCGGCGACGAAGCCCGGCGCGAGGAACGGGGTGACCATGCCGCTGGTGTAGGCGGAGGTGCACCACCGGCGCATCCGCTCCACCAGGTAGAGGTGGTCGATGAGGTGCTCGTCGCGAAGGCCCAGGTCGCGGGCGTGGGCCAACACGCCGATGACCCGGTGCCGCTCGGCGGCAAGTGCCTCCGGCGTCGCGGCGGCGTGTGGCAGCGCCGCCAGCAGCCGGGTCAGGCCCCCCTGCTCGGGCGTGGGCGCGGGGTCGGCGCCGGCCGGGGGATACCAGTAGCCGACCGCGAGTTCGCCCGCCGCGCCGGTGAGGCTCGCCGGGCGGGTGGCCTCCGGCAGCCGGGTGGACACCGCCGGCCGGCTCAGGTAGGTCGACGGGAACTGGTGGTCGTGCCGCTCGGCGAGGCGCTGCGCCCGTTCCCGCAGGCCGACGCCGAGCACGTCGGCCGGGGCGGCGGCCGGCACCGAGCGGTGCGGCAGGGCGAGCCCTCGCCGTTCCCGGAGGAGCCGGACCAGATCCCGGGCCACCTCGGCCTCGGCGGGGGTGTCGTCGTTGGTGACCAGGTTCGGCGTACGGCCGGCCGCGACCAGCGACGCGGCGATGAGCCGGGAGTCCTTGCCCCCGGACAGACCGAGCGTGACCTCCCCGTCGTGCAGCCGGTGCAGGCTGGTGACGGCGCGGGTCAGCGCGTCGGCGGCCCGGTCGAGCCGCTCGGCGACCGGTCGGTCCCGTTCGGCATGGCCGGCGCGTACGACGTCGTCGGTGGCGTACCGCAGCTCGGTGGTGAGCTGCCAGCCGCCGGTGGGGCGGCGGCGCCCGGTGACCCGTTCGCCGGGCCGGAGCAGTCGGATGCCGGCAAGTGGCGACAGGTCACCGCCGAAGTGTCCGCAGAGGAGGTACGAGGTCCAGCCGGCGAGGTCGGGGCGGGGTGTGCCGTGCAGGAAGGCGGCCAGCAGGCCGGGCCGGGTGCACCAGGCGGTGACCGCGCCGGCGGTGCCGGTGAACACCCGCGCCATGCCCAGCCAGTCCTGTTGCAGGGCGAAGCGGTCCTGGTCGAGCGCCAGCAGACCGAAGGGCGGCACGACCTCCCGGTGCACGTCCGCGCCGGCGAGCAGTCGCCGGGCGAGTGCCACCGGACCGGGATCGTCGACGCCGACCGGGATGCCCAGCGAGACGGCGGTGACCGGGCCGTCGGCGGCGACGGTCGGCCACCGGTAGGCGCCCTGGTCGGCCGGGTGCAGCACCAGCAGACCCCAGTCGGCGCCGCCGAAGCTGTGGCGGTGCCAGCTTTCCGGCACCAGCTCGGCGGCGGCCCGGTCGAACCGGGTGCCGCGGGCCGTCCGCCCGTCGTCCGGGTCCGGCCCGTCAGCGGTCCAGGCCAGCATCACCTGCATCGGCGCTCCCCCGATGTCACGTATCTACCGTTTCCGTGACGTTAGCAGCACGTAACGTGTGCGTGTGGTACGCGGAACAAAGCGGCGCAGGACGGGCGTGCACTCCGCCGACCGAACGTGCAGTTTTGGATAAGCAGCAGGCCGGGGGCCTGCTCTACCGTCCTCGTCATGACGATGACTTCGATCTCCCGCTCTCAGATCTACGTGCTCGACCAGGACGAGGCCCTCGACTTCTACGTCGGCAAGCTAGGCATGGAGGTGAACACCGACCAGGATCTCGGCTTCATGCGGTGGCTCACGGTCAACGTGCCGGGCGACCCCGACCGGGAGATCCTGTTGGAGAAGCCCGGCCCGCCGGCGCTGGACCCGAAGACCGCCGAGCAGGTCCGGGAGTTGCTCACCAAGGGCGCCACCGGCGGTTTCCTGTTCCTCACCACCGACGACGCGCACCAGACGTACGCGGACCTGGTGGCCAAGGGTGTGGAGGTCACCGACGAGCCGACCGACCGGCCGTACGGGATCGACTTCGGCATCCGCGACCCGTTCGGCAACCGGATCCGGATCGGCCAGATGCATCCGCGCGGGTGATCGCGGGCTGCGGGGACCGCGGCCGGCCGGTTAGGGTCGGCATCCCGATCTTGACGAGGTGACCGATGGCGAGCCGCCTGCTGTTCCTGGCCCGACACGGCGAGCAGGACGCTGCCGAGCAGGAGGGGGACACCGGCCTGTCGGCGCGGGGCCGTCGGCAGGCCACGCTGCTCGGGCAACGCCTGCGCGGCGCGCGCCTCGACGCGGTGCACCACGGGCCGCTGGCCCGGGCCGCGGAGACCGCCGCGCTGGTCGGCGCGGAGCTGCCGGGTGTCCCGGTCGGCGTCGACGACCGGGCCGGTGACCACATGCCACACGACACCGACCCGGCCGGCCTGCCGGAGCGGTACGCGGCGTTCCTCACCCAGTTCTCCGAGCGGGACCGGCGGGACGGGCCGTGCGTGACGGCGGAGGCGGTGGCCCGGTTCGCCACCGCCCCCGCCTCCGGCGACGTCCGTGAGCTGGTGGTGACCCACAACTTCCTGGTCGCCTGGTTGGTGCGGCACGCCCTGGAGGCGCCGGAACGCCGGTGGATCGGGCTCAACCACGCCAACTGCGCGTTGACCGTGATCCGCTACAGCTCGGCCGGCCCGCCGACGGTGGTCGCCCTGAACGACGCCGCCCACCTGCCGCCCGAGCTGCGCGCCACCGGCCTGCCGGACGACTACCGCTTCTGAGGCGCGCACCGCACCGGGCGGCCGGCGTCCCGGCCACCCGCACCGTCGATCCGCAGCCGGGCCCAGTCGTCCAGGTCGGGCAGCGCGGTGCCGCGCCGGGCACTGACGGCCGGCGTCGCGCCGCCGCTCAGCCGCGCAGCTTCACCACGGCCTCGGCCAGGGCGCGGGCGGACTGCGGGTTCTGGCCGGTGACCAGGCGACCGTCGACCACCACGTGCTCGGTGAAGTTCGGCGCCGGCACGTGCTGCGCGCCGGCCTCGGCGAGCTTGTCGGCGAGCAGGAACGGCACCTCGTCGGTGAGGCCGACGGCGGCCTCCTCGTCGTTGGTGAAGCCGGCCACCCGCTTGCCGGCGACCAGCCGCGAGCCGTCGGAGAGGGTGAGGTTCACCAGCGCGGAGGGACCGTGGCAGACGGCGGCGACCACACCGCCGCGCTCGTAGACCGAGCGGGCGATCCGGGCCAGGTCCGGGTCGTCGGGGAAGTCCCACATCGTGCCGTGGCCGCCGGCGAAGACGATCACGTCGTAACCGGACGGGTCGACGTCCGCCGCCTTCGGGGTGTCCGTGACGCCGGCGGTGGCGAGGAAGTCGTTCTGGGTCCTGTCGTCGCTGTCCCGGCCGTCGGTCGGCGGCTCGCCGCCGGCCACCGACACCAGGTCGACGTCGTACCCGGCGGCCCGGAAGACCTCCCACGGTTCGGCGGCCTCGCCCACGTAGTAGCCGGTCTTGCGGCCCGTGGTGCCGAGGTCGGAATGGCTGGTCAACGCGATGAGTGCACGAGTCATGCCCACCATGCTGACGCGCCGAGCCATAGCTGACCAATAGGCGAGAGTCACGTCGGCGATAGGTTTGCTGATGTGAAGGTGTCGCTGGACCTGCTCCGCAGCTTCCTCGCCGTGCACCGGGCCGGGTCGGTCACCGGCGCGGCCGAACTGCTCGGGGTGGCGCAGCCCACGGTGACCGCGCAGCTCCGGGCGCTGGAGGAGGCGGTCGGGCGACCGCTGTTCGACCGGCTGCCCCGGGGCGTCACCCCGACCGCCGCCGGGGACGAGCTGGCCCGCCGGGTGGCCGAGCCACTGGACCGGCTGGCCGTCGTGTTGGCCGAGGAGCCGGACGCGGCGTACGCCCGGACGGTCTTCCTCGGTGGGCCGGCCGAGCTGCTCGGCGAGCGGGTGCTGCCGGCGCTTGCCGGCCTGGTGGCCGACGGCCTGGAGTTGCGGGTGGTCGCCGGGATGCCGGAGCGGCTGCTGGACGACCTGGTCGCCGGCCGGCTCGACCTGGCGGTGACGAGCGTGCGGCCACGCCGGCGCGGCGTGGTCGTCGAGCCGCTCTACGACGAGGAGTTCGTGCTGGTGGCGGCGCCGGCCTGGGCGGAGCGGCTGGCCGGCCCGGTGACCCCGGCGGCGCTGCGCGACGTGCCGCTGGTCGCCTACGGCGAGGAGGCGCCGATCCTGCGCCGCTACTGGCGCACCGTCTTCGACACCCGGCTCACCCGCACCCCCAACCTGGTCGTGGCCGACCTACGGGCGGTCCGGTCGGCCGTGGTGGCGGGCGCCGGGGCGAGCGTGCTGCCGGCGTACCTCTGCCGGGGTGAGCTGGCCTCGGATGCGGTGCGCGCGCTGCTCACGCCGCCGGTGCCCCCGCTCAACACGCTCTTCCTCGCGGCCCGGCCGGCGGCGGCCGGCCGGCGCGAGACGCAGGCCGTGCGGCGGGCGCTGCTCGCGGCGGCGTCCGGCTGGTGAGCGGGCCGGTCAGCCGGTGGCGCGGGTGAGCAGGCCGACCACCTCGGCGGTGGCGGCCGGCGGGGTCGCCTGCGGCGGGCAGTCCACGTAGGAGCTGGTGGTCGGGCCGATGGTGAGTCGGTAGCTGAACGCGTCGGCGCACATGGTCGCCGGCACGGTGACGGCGGCCTCGGCGGTCAGCCGGGGGTCGACGGTGAGCTGCCGCAGCCGGTCGAGGTCGGCGTCGGTGAGCCGGCCGTCGCGGGCGGCGCCGGCCCGGTCGGTCTTCGTCCAACGGCCGTCCGGCCGCACGGTGATGGTGTCGGTCAGCCCGGCGATGCCGCCGGAACGCACCAGCACCACCTCGACGCCGGGCAGTCCGGTGGCGGCCGGTCCGGCCGGGGCCGGCGTGTCGGCGCGGGCGCAGCCGGCGAGCGGGGTGAGGACGGCGGCGAGGGCGATCGCCGCGGCGGGGGCTGCTCTCATACCGATCGGACGCACGACGGGGCCACCCGGTTCCGGGTCACCGCGCCCCCCTCATCCGTTCGGTCAGTGTCTGAGACGGGAAGCCGTCGCCCTCTTTCACGTCCATCGATGTCTCAGCTATATCTACACCAGTGACTACCCCCGTCACAACTTCCTTCCAGGAGGGCATGTGAAAAGAACCGTCGCCGCCGTCAGCGCAGCGCTGCTCACCAGCGGCGTGCTGGCCTGCGTCACCAGCACGGCGCAAGCGGCAGCGCCCAGCGCCCCCAGCCCCGAGCGTGCCGCCGCGGCGCGCGCCGACAGCCTGCTCCGCGCCAACCCCGGTGCCGTGCAGGGTGCCGGCGGGGAGGCGTACCAGGCCGTCCGCACCAAGGTCGACCCCTCCGGGGCGGCACACACCCGCTACACCCGGACCTACCAGGGCCTGCGGGTCTACGGCGGCGACTTCGTCGTGCACACCGCGCCGAACGGCACCATGAGCGGCACCTCGGTCGGCCTGTCCGCCCCGCTGACGCTCGGCACCAGCGCCAAGGTCGGCGCGGACGCCGCGAAGGCCAGCGCGCGCAAGGCGTTCTCCGGCAGCCTCACCTCGGTCGGCGCGCCCGAGCTGTTCGTGGACGCCAGCAGCGGCAAGGGCCGGCTGGCCTGGGAGACGGTCGCCTCCGGCTGGAAGGCGGACAAGCAGACGCCGTCGAAGCTGCACGTCATCACGGACGCCACCACCGGCAAGGTGATCGGCTCGTACGACGAGATCGAGTCGGTGGTCGGCAGCGGCCAGGGCATCTACACCGGTTCGGTAAGCATCGACACCACGCTCTCCGGCAGCACCTACTCGATGATCGACCCGTCGCACGGCAACGGCCGTACCTGCGACATGAACAACGGCACCTCGACCTGCACCACGTTCACCGACGCCGACAACGCGTGGGGCAACGGCGCCAACTCCAACCGGCAGTCGGCCGCCGTGGACGCCCACTTCGGCGCCGCGAAGACGTTCGACTACTTCAAGAACGTGCACGGCCGCAACGGCATCTTCGGTAACGGCCAGGGCGTGCCGAGCCGGGTGCACTACGGCAACAACTACGTCAACGCGTTCTGGGACGGCTCCCAGATGACCTACGGCGACGGGTCGAGCAACTCCCGCCCGCTGGTCTCGCTGGACGTGGCCGGCCACGAGATGAGCCACGGCGTCACCGAGGCGCTGTCCGGCCTGGTCTACTCCGGTGAGTCCGGCGGCCTCAACGAGGCCACCAGCGACATCTTCGGCAACATGATGGAGTTCTACGCCGCCGCGCCCAGCGACCCGGGTGACTACCAGGTCGGCGAGAAGATCAACATCAACGGCAACGGCACGCCGCTGCGCTACATGTACAACCCGTCGCTGGACGGCTCGTCCGACTCCTGCTGGTCCACCAGCACGAAGAACAAGGACGTGCACTACTCCTCCGGCGTCGGCAACCACTTCTACTTCAACCTGGCCGAGGGCACCGGCGCCACCGCGTACGGCACCTCGCCGGTCTGCGGCTCGGCCCCGGCGGTGACCGGCATCGGTCGCGCCAAGGCGGAGAAGATCTGGTACCGGGCGCTCGACGTGTACTTCACCTCGAACACCTCGTACGTGAACACCACCACCCCGTCGAACACCGCCCGCGCCTACACCCTGCGGGCGGCGACCGACCTGTACGGCAACTGCTCCACCGAGTACAAGGCCGTCCAGGCGGCGTGGACCGCGGTGAACGTGGCCGGCAGCGACGCGCCGTGCAGCTCCACCGGGAACGACTTCTCCGTGTCGCTCTCCCCGACCGCCGGCTCGGTCACCCAGGGCGGGTCCGTCTCCGCCACCGTCGCCACCGCCACCACCAGCGGGACCGCGCAGACCGTGACGTTCTCCGCGTCCGGCCTGCCGACCGGCGCCACCGCGTCGTTCAGCCCCGCCTCGGTGACGTCGGGCGGCTCGTCCACCCTCACCATCGCCACCAGCGCGAGCACGCCGACCGGCACCTACTCGGTGACGGTCAGCGGCAGCGCGACGTCGGGCGCGAAGTCCGCCACGTACTCGCTGACCGTCACCGGCACCGGCGGCGGCTGCACCGGCGCCGGCCAGAAGCTCGGCAACCCGGGCTTCGAGACCGGCACCAGCCCGTGGACCGGCACCACCGGCGCGATCGGCGCCTACACCGGCCAGTCGGCGCACAGCGGCACCCGGTTCGCGTGGCTGAACGGCTACGGCTACAGCAGCAACGAGAACATCGCCCAGTCGGTGGCGCTGCCGAGCGGCTGCTCGACCTACAACTTCAGCTTCTGGCTGCACATCGACTCGGCCGAGTCCACCACCAGCGTGCAGTACGACAAGCTGAACGTGCAGGTGCTCAACTCGTCCGGCACCGTGCTGGCGACGCTGGCGACCTACTCGAACCTGAACAAGGCCACCGGCTACAGCCAGAAGTCGTTCTCCCTGGCCGCGTACGCCGGGCAGACCGTGACGCTGAAGTTCACCGGCACCGAGGACGCGTCCCTCCAGACGTCGTTCGTCATCGACGACACCGCGGTCGACGTCTCCTGACCTGACCGCCCGACCCCGGGGCCCGGCGGCCACCCCACGCGGGTGGTCGCCGGGCCCCGCCCGTTACGGTCGCACCATGTCCGACGCGGAGTTGACCGTCACGGTGGACGGCCCGGTGGCGACCGTGGTGATCCGAAACCCGGCCCGGCGAAACGCCATGACCCCGGCCATGTGGCGGCAGCTCCCGGTGCTGCTCGACGGCCTGGAGGCGGACCCGGCGGTCCGGGTGCTGGTGCTCACCGGCGCGGCCGGCACGTTCTGCGCCGGCGCCGACCTCGGCGACCTGGACGAACTGCTGGCCGCCGGCGACCACAGCATCGCGGTGGCCGCCGAGGAACGGCTCGCCGCGTTCGGCCGCCCCACCGTCGCCGCGATCGAGGGCGCCTGCGTCGGCGGCGGCTGCCAGCTCGCCGTCGCCTGCGACCTGCGGCTGGCCGCGTCGAACGCCCGGTTCGGCGTACCGCCGGCGCGGCTCGGTCTGGTCTATCCCGCGCCGACCACCCGCCGGCTGGCCGGCCTGGTCGGGCCGTCGGCCGCCAAGCACCTGCTGTTCACCGGCGACCTCGTCGACGCCGAACGGGCGCTGCGGATCGGCCTGGTCGACGAGGTGCTGCCGGCCGCCGCGCTCGCCGACCGGGTGGCGGCACTGACCGCCACCGTGGCCGGGCGCTCCCGGCTCACCGTGACCGCCGCCAAGGAGATCATCGACGGACGCGCCGACGCCGACCGGATCGCCTGGTGGCACGCGCAGGTGCGGGACAGCGGCGAGGCCCGCGAGGGGGTGGCGGCGGCCAACGACCGCCGACCGCCGCGCTTCGGCTGGACGCCGCCGGCCCCTCGCTGACCGTCTCGTGGCCGGCGCGCTGGCCGGCACCGCCGGTCGTAGCCCTCGCCGCCCGCATCCAGTTGTTGCTGTGCGTGACTTCGCGCGATCGTCACTCAGCGTGCCGTTGAGCGCGAGGGCGGGTGTGGCCCTCTGCCTCCTTTGCTCTGCAACCACCGGCGCATCATGGGCTCCGAGCAGGGTTTTCGATCCACGCGGCGCGGCGGCGATCGACCTGTCGTTGTCACGGTACGTGCATGGTGCTTCCGTGGCTGCAGAGCAAAGGTGGCGCGAGGCGAACTCGGCGGCGCACGGCGTTCTTACGCAGAGCGACACTGGTCAGAGCCGACAAGCGACCAAGCATGGACCGCCACCCCTCCCGACCGGGACGCCGCCGGGACCTGCGGATCAGCGCGCGGATCGGCTCGCGCTGACGTGTGCGAGCAGCTCGTCGACCGACCACTGGTCGTAGGCGTGCTCGCCGTGTTTCGCGGCGAGCACCCGGCCGTCGGGGGCGACCAGGAAGTCGGCCGGCAGTCCGAGCCGCCCGCCGTGCGGTGTGCGGGACGGCAGGCGCTCCCGACCGCGCAGGACGTGCCAGGTGCCACTCGCCACGGCGCGCAGGATCGGCGGCCAGGCGCGCGGGTCGAGCAGCGACCGTCGCGCGGACTCCACGCCGAACTCCCGGTAGAGCCGCCGGTCGGGGTCGGCCACCACGGCGAACGGCAGCTCGGCGACGTGCTCGCGTAGCTCGTCGGCGGGGGAGTGGAAGAGCACCACCTCCCGTACGCCGGCCGCCTCGATCTCGGCGTGCCGGCGCACGACCGACCGTAGATGGAGGTTGCATACCGGGCAGCCGGCGAAGCGGCGGAACTGGAGATGGACCAGGCGGGCGGCGTCCGGCAGGGCGATCCTGTCGCCGGTGACGCTGGTCAGGTGGCGTGGCGTGATGACGTCCATGCGCGCTCCCGTTGTAGGCGTACGACGTACTCCTACAACCGTAGGCGTATCTTGTACGCTGTCAAGGCCATGCCCCGCCCCCGCTCCCTGACCCCGGCCCAGCTCGCTGACGCGGCGCTCGCGGTGCTCGACCGGGACGGCCTCGCCGGCCTCACCATGCGGGCGGTCGGTGCGCAGCTCGGCACCAGCACGATGGGCCTCTACCGCTACGTCGCCGACCGTGACGAACTGGAGTCGTTGGTCGTCGAGCGGGTCCTCGACCGGGTCGACACCCGTCCGCCGGTGGACGTCCCGTGGCCGGACGGCATCAGGGATCTGGTCGGCCGGGTGCGCGTCGCGGTCGCGGCCCACCCGGCCGTGGTGCCGCTGCTCCCCGCGCACCGCCACCGCTCACCGGGCATCCTGCGTTGGGGTGAGGCGGTGCTCGCGGTGCTGACCCGGGCCGGTCTCGTCGGCACCCGCCGGGTGGTCGCGTTCCGCGCCCTGCTCGGCTACGTGGTCGGCGCGATCCAGATGGAGCACCTCGGCGCACTGGCCGACCCGGGTACGGCGGTCATCGCGGCGCTGCCCCGGGAGGACTTCCCCCTGCTGGCCGAGACCGCGCGCGCGGCCGGTGCGGTCGGCCCGGACGACGAGTTCGACGGCGGACTCGACCTCCTGCTCGGCGGACTCGCCCGCGACCTCGACCGGTGACGGTCGAGACGCGGGGACCGGCGACGGTGGGGCCGGCGGGCGCCGCGCCGGAGGCGTACCCCCGGCGCCGCCCCCTGTGCCCGCCGGCCGTCCGTCACCGCGCCAGCGCGACCCAGCTCGGCGTCGCCGGCTCCCGCCGCAGCGGCATGCCCGCCTCGGCCGGGGTCCGGTCACCCTTGCGCTGGTTGCACGCGTAGCAGGCGGCGGTGGTGTTCCCCCAGGTGTTACGGCCGCCGCGCGAGCGGGGCACGATGTGGTCGACCGTGCTGGCCGGGCGGTCGCAGTAGGCGCACCGCCGGCCGTCGCGGGCCAGCACCCCGGCCCGGGACCAGGCCGGGCCGGCGCTGAACCGCCAGCGCGTCACCACGTACCGGACGAGGCGGACCACCCGCGGCATCGGGAAGACGCCGATGAGCCGGTCCGGCTCGGACTCGTGGATCTCCGCGACCCGGCGGCAGAGCATCCGGATCGCGTGCTGGACGGTGACCCGGTGCAGCGGGCCGAGGTCGGCGTTGATGACGAGGACGGCGTCCACCGGGCTCTCCCTTCACGATCGGTCGGTGGTGCGGCGACGAAAAAGCCGCCCGGTCCACGGGGACCGGGCGGCGACGACGTGGGCGCGCGACGTGCGCGTCAGTCGGGCCGTCCGGACCCTGGGCAGCCGTCGCCGAGCAGCCACGACGTCTTCGTGGTGGCGGATCGCAGCGACATGGACGGCTCCCGGAGCGGTGGTTGACCTTGCGCGTTCACGGTAGGTCCACGCCGGAGACCCGGGCAACGTATTTCGATCTCCCGTCGGAGGGCGGTCGCTGCCGGCCGGCCCGTCCGGCCCGGCGGGCGGCGGTGAGCGGGCGGTCGATCCGGGCGCTCATCTGCGCCACCAGCTCGCTCTCCAGCAGCGGCCGGTTCACCTCGGCGGCCACCGACAGCGTCGGGGTGGAGATCGACCGCCAGATCGCGGTGAGCCCGGCCCCGAGACCGACGAGCGCCACCGCCGCCCGGGTGGTGGGGGAGCCGACCGCCGCCGCGGCGCTGACGCCGACCACCGCCAGCAGCACCACCACCAGCGGCGCCAGCACCGGCCAGAAGATGCCCCGGGCCGCCTGCACCACCAGCTTCCGGTCCCGGATGATCAGGTTCCGGGCCACCACCGCCCAGTTCTCCTCGTCCAGCAGGTCCCGCGGATGCAGGCCGCCGGTCAGCACGTCCCGCCACAGGTCGCCCTGGTTGCGCAGCTCGCGGGCCAACTCGGCGAGCCCGGCCTCGGTCGGGTCGCCGACCGAGGCGCGACCGACCGCGGTGGTCCAGGCGGCCAGCGACCGGCGCACCACCGCCGCCGAGTACGGCGGCAGCGCGCTGGCCAGCTCGTCCAGCCACCGGCTGAGCTGGATCTGCCGCCCGCCGAACCGCCGGACCAGCTCGGAGCCGTCACCGCGCCGGACGGTGTCGGCGAGCGAACGGCCGAGCCGGTACGCCACCCCGACCCGGTGGTCGGTGGCCATCGTCCAGCGCAGCACGTCGACGTTCAGCTCGTCGAGCGCGAACAGCAGCGGCTCGCGGTCCACCCCGGCGGCCCGCCGGGCGGCGGCGGTCGCCGGCAGCACCCGGCCGGCCGGGGTCAGCGCGGCGATCCGGGCCAGCGCCACGTCCACGCCGTCCAGGTACATGCCGAGCCGGTGCCGCCCCGACATCTCGGTCAGGTTGGACAGCTTCGCGGGGGCGGTGGCCGGCCGGTCCCCGTCGTCGGTCAGGTCGGCGGTCTGCGCGTGGTGGTAGGCGTCCGCCATGGACCAGCCGAGCCGCAGCGCGGTGACCACGACCGACCGTTCGTCCCGCCGCTCCTCCGTCCGCGTCGCGGTGCTCACCGCCCGACCATAATGCGTTTTTTGACTGTTTATTGACGGATCATCGGGACCGGCCGGCCAGCAGGCCGCGCGGACGGATCGACCGGACCGGCTCGGCCGCCGCGCCCTCCGCCCGCAGAATGTGGTTCGCCGCGATGATCCCGGTGGCCGCCGACCGCTCCATCAACGCGCTCGGAAACTCGGTCCGGATCCCGTCCCCGGCCAGATAGAGCCCCTCGGCGTCGGTGCGTACCCCCGGCCGGCCGGCGTGGCTGCCCGGGGTGAACGCCGGGGCCTGCGCCTCGACCCGGGCCCGCAGCTCACGCACCCGAAGGTCGGCCACCTCAGGCCAGAGCGCGGTCAGCTCCCGCAGCATCCGGGCAGCCAGCTCGTCGGCGGGCACGTCCGGTTCGCAGGCGTACGCGTGCAACTCCACCACCGAACCGCCGGTGCGTTCCGCCCAGCGGCGCGGCTCGGCCTCCAGCCGGTGGTACAGCGTCACCGAGTCCAGCGTGGGCTGGCGGGAGACGCCGCTGAACACCGCCCGGTCCCGGCGGACGTCCCCGTCCATCCAGTAGCGCGCCACCGCGTACGGCGGGCCGGGCCGGCCGAACGCGGGCATCCGGGCCACCAGCTCGGGCGCGGTCGCGACCAGGCCGGGGGAGGCGTCGACCAGCGCGGCCAGCGCCGGCGGGTCGACGGCGAGCACGACATGCCCGGCCTCCCAGCCGTCGCCGTCGGCGCCGGTCACCCGCCAGCCCTCCGGCGTACGGTCCAGCCGGGCCGCCGGCGTGCCGGTCAGCACCCGACCGCCGTGCTTCTCCACGTACCGGGTCAGCGGCTCCCAGATCGCCGTCGCGTAGTCCTCGTCCGGGCAGTCGAAGGCCAGCCCCTTCGGGTTGCCGAGCAGGTAGAAGTGGAACTGGGCGATCATCTCGGCGGCCGACATCTCCGCCTCGTGGTTGAAGAACGAGTGCGAGAAGACCTCGAACAGCATGGCGCGGGCGCGGTCCGGCAGCCGCAGCGAGGTGAGCAGCTCGTCCGCGGTCCGCTCGTCGAACTCCGCGTAGGTGCGCACCGGGTCGTAGGTGAGCAGCGGCAACGCGGCGTCCCGGTCCATCGCGCGCAGGTCCGTCAGGCGCAGGCTCGGGCTGCGTAGCAGCAGCGCCAGCAGGTTGGCCGGCGGGGCCGGTGGCAGCTTGCCGAACTCCTCGGTCGGCCACTGGGCGGACAGGATCGGATAGCCGGGGATCGGCTTGAGGAACCCCAGCGTCGGGTCGACGCGGCGCAGGATCGAGCGCCAGTTCCAGTACTGCCGGAAGAACGCGTGGAACCCGTGCTCGTTCTGCTGCGGGCCGTCCGCCAGCGCCTCCGGCCAGGCGCCGAGCCGGCCGCCGAGGTGCGGCGCGGCCTCCAGCACGGTCACCGACACGCCGCGCTCGGCCAGCACCACCGCCGCCGACATCCCGGCAATGCCACCACCCACCACCAGCGCCGACGCCGGGTGCGGCACGCGCGGCGCGCCACCACCGCCCGGGTCCACCACGTGCTCGCGTACGCCGATGAGCCGACCAACCTTCTGCGACAGCCCCACGCCCCACCCTCCGCTCAACAGTGCTCCCATCCTGCCCGAGGTGTAAGGCCCCCGCCTTTCACGGCAGGCAGTGGCGGGGGCGGTCGGAAGGGGGCCAGACGTAGTCCAGGTCGGGCGGGGTGTCGGCGGGAAAGAGCGGCGCGTAGTGGGCGGGATCCTTGCGCAGCAGCGACGAACGATGGCTGCGGTGCAGGTCGTCGCGGCCCAGCCAGGGCGGCAGGTCACCGGTGGCGGCCAGCGCGTCCTGGGCCCGGATCGTGGTGATGCCGCAGGCGGCGGCGAGGTCGGTGGCGAGCGTGGCGGCGCAGGTGTCCGCCCGACCCGGCTCGCACCACACCGCGCACATGTCCAGCCCGTACCGGGTGAGCGCCTCCTCGTACCCGGCCCACATCTTCACCGCCGGGTGGTTGCGCCAGCCGTAGTCCGGGCGGGTCAGCCCGCGCAGCACCTGGATGGCCTCCACGCGCTGCTTGCCCAGCCGCTTCTGGTCCAGGACCCGGGCGCTGGCCAGGAAGTCCGGATACGGCAGGAACGTCTGCATGGCGGTGCTCTACCCGTACCCGGCGGCACCATGCCTTCAAGATCGCAGGGGGCTGTGCGCCTCGCGAGCGGCTGACTACGATCCGGGCATGGCCGAGCCCCTGCGCGACCGTGCGCGCCGCGCGACCGGGTGGCGGCTCCGCTCGAACGGCGACGAGCGCCCCCACTTCGTGGTCTGCGGCTCCGACCCGCTGGCCTACTGGGTGGTCCGGGCACTGCTCGGCGCCGGCCCGACCGCCGGTCAGGTGCGGGTCACGCTCGTGGTGCCGGAGCGCCGCCGCTCCGACGGCCCGGACGGGCGGGACGTGCCCGGGGTACGCGTGGTCGCGGCGGACCGGCTCGACGAGGCCACGTTCCGCCGGGCCGGGCTGGCCGACGCGGACGGGCTGGCCCTGCTGCACCAGGACGACGTGGGCAACATGCACGCCGCGCTCTGCGCCCAGGAGGTCGAGCCCCGCCTGCGCCTGGTGGCGCGGATGTTCAACACCAACCTGGCGGACGGGCTGCGGCAGCTCTTCCCCGGCTCGGCGGTGCTCTCCGACGCGTCCATGGCCGCGCCCGCCTTCGTCGCCGCCGCGCTGGGCGAAGTGGCCCCGACCCACTTCCGGCACGCCGGCCGTACGCTCTACGTGGCCCGCCGCGCCGACGTACGCCCGCAGGACGTGGTCTGCGGCCTGGCCGTCACGACCGACCCGGAGCTGGTCCGGGTGCTGCCCGCCGACGAGGCCACGGCCGACGTGGTGCTGGCCGAGGCGACCGGCCGGCCACCCGGCACCGAGCTGGCCGCGCGCCGGCTGGTCCGGGCCCGGCGACGCCGGCAGCCGGTGGAGGTGCTGCTCCGCGCGATCCGCAGCTTCGCCACCCGCAAGATCGGCATCGCGGTGCTGGTGCTGCTCGGGGTGATCGCGGTGCTGGGCTGGCTGAACGCCCGCGCGGCGGCGGTCACCTGGGGTGAGGCGCTCTACCTCACCCTGGTCACCACGCTCAGCGGCCAGGACCCGGACGTCAACAAGCCGGTCGCCGCGCAGGTCATGCAGGTGGTGCTGAACCTGGCCGGGCTGGCGCTGATCCCGCTGATCACGGCCGCCGTGGTCGACGGCGTCGTCAACGCCCGGCTGGCCCTGCACACCGGCCGGATCCAGCCGGACCGCTCCGGGCACGTGGTGGTGGTCGGGCTGGGCAACATCGGCACCCGGGTGATGGCCCAGTTGCACGACTTCGGCGTCGAGGTGGTGGCCATCGACAAGAACCCGGACGCACGCGGCGCGGCGCTGGCGCACCGGCTCGGGGTGCCGGTGATCGTCGGTGACGCCGGCCTGGAGGAGACGCTCCGCTCCGCCTCGGTCGACACCAGCCAGGCGCTGGTGGTGGTCTCCACCGACGACGGGGCGAACCTGCGCGCCGCGCTGATCGCCCGTTCCCTCGACGCCGACCTGCGGGTGGTGCTGCGGCTGTTCGACGGCGACTTCGCCGAGCGGATCCAGCAGGCGTTCGGCATCGGCATCTCGCGCAGCGTCTCCTACCTGGCCGCGCCGTCGTTCGCGGCGGCCCTGCTGGACCGCGCGGTGATCGCCACCATCCCGGTCGACCGGCACGCGTTGCTGGTCACCGAGGTGCCGGTGGTGGCCGGCTCGCCGCTGGACGGGCGCCCGCTCGGCGCGGTGGCCCGCCCCGGCGAGGTGCGCCTGCTGGCGCACACCCGGGCCGGGCAGAAGGGCGACTGGTCGGTCGATCCGCGTGTGGTGGTGCACGCCGGCGACCGGCTGACGGTGGTGGCCCGGCGGGCCGGGCTGACCGCCCTGCTGCGCGAGACCACGCCCGTGCCCCCGCCCAGGCACCCGGACGAGTGATCCCGTCGAGTCGACTTCCACGGTAGTGTGGAGGTCGTGGGTGCGGTCTACGAAGAGCTTCCGTTCAGTGAATTCCTCCACCATCCGGCCGCCACCGCGGACCGGCTGGAGAAGGTACGCGCCCTGCGGCTACGCCGCCGGGGTGCCGGTGACCTGGCGCTGACTCGCGCCGACCAGCTGGAACGGGACGCCGTCGTCGTCGACTTCACCGCCCGGCTGTTGGCCGGCATGGTGCGTACCGAGCCGTCGGCGGTCGTCCGTCGCGTGTTGGGCGAAGCGCTGCCCTGGGTGGCTTTCCTGCCCGACGAGGACGTCGATCAGTTGCTCGCCGAGCTGACCACGACCGCGCAGGGTGCCGCCTCGCTGGAGAACCTGTCGCCGGTTGCGGTCCTGCTCACCCAGTGGCGACACACCGCCGAGGTGCACGCCGATCCCACCCTGCTCGAACACGTCGGTCGGGAACCCAGCGGCGACTTCGGCCCGGTGCCCGAGCCGGACGCCCAGCCGTGAGCCCCAAGCGGGGCGACCGGGCGGCCCCACCATCCGTCGGCGGGGAGTACGAACTGCGCTTCGCTGACTCGGCTGCCGCCGAGGGCTGGGAGCAACTGGCCCGCCAGGTGCCGACGAACCTGCGCCGGGCGTTCGAATCGCTTCGGTCGGGCCCGCGATCCACCGCCAATCCCGACCGTCACCATCGCCTCAAGGGCTCGCTGGCGACCAGCCACTGGAAGGGTCAGGACCTGGAACGCTGGCAGTACGAGGTGACCGGCGGCGGCCGGATCTGGTACCTGATCGACGACGAGCGCCGCACGCTGTGGCTGACCTACGCGGGTGCCGGCCACCCACGCGCTACCGAGTGATCCGGTTCAGGTCGTGCGGGCGCGGCGGAGGGCGTACCAGAGCGCGCCGAGGGCGAGCACGCCGAAGCCGCCGAGCACGCTGGGCAGCGGCAGGCTGACCGCGAGCACCAGGCAGCCCGCCAGCCCCAGCGCGGCGAGCAGCCGCCCGCCCCGCCCGAGCGTCAGCGCGGCGGCGTTGGTGATCGCGTAGTAGACCAGCACGGTGCAGCTGGAGAAGCCGATCGCGCCCCGGACGTCGGCGAGCGCCACCACCACGATCACCACGGCGGCCACCGCCAGCTCGGCCCGGTGCGGCACCCGGTGGCGGGGGTGCACGGCGGCCAGCGCGCCCGGCAGGTCGCGTCGGCGGGCCATCGCCAGCGTGGTGCGTCCGACGCCGGCCAGCAGCGAGAGCAGCACCCCGGTCACCGCGACGGCGGCCCCGGCCCGGACCAGCCAGGCCAGTCCGGGCCGGCTGGCGGCGGTCACCACGTCGACAAGCGGCGCCGGGGAGGCGGCCAGCCGGTCGGTGCCCAGCACGCCGAGCGCGACCACGGCCAACGTCAGGTAGATCGCCAGCACCGCGCCGAGCGCCAGCGGCACCGCGCGGGGGATGGTGCGCTCCGGGTCGCGCACCTCCTCGCCCAGCGTGGCGATCCGCGCGTACCCGGCGAACGCGAAGAAGAGCAGGCCGGCGGCGGTGAGCACGCCGTGCGCCCCGACATCGGCGGAGGCGGTGAGCCGGTCGGCAGTCACCTGCGGCGTGCCGGTCACCGCCACCACGGCCAGCACGGTGAGCACCACCGCGACCAGGATCCGGGTGGCGGTCGCGGTCTTGCCGATGCCGCGCAGGTTCACCGCGGTCACCGCCACCACCGCGAGGACCGCGACGAGCCGCGCCCGCCCCGGCCACAGGTAGGCCCCGACGGTCAGCGCCATGGCCGCGCAGCTCGCCGTCTTGCCGACCACGAACCCCCAGCCGGCGAGGAAACCGGCGAACGGGTGCAGGCGTTCCCGGCCGTACACGTAGGTGCCGCCGGACTCCGGGTAGCGGGCGGCGAGCCGCGCCGAGCTGGTGGCGTTGCAGAACGCGACGAAGCCGGCCAGCGCGAGCGCGACCAGCAGCCCGACGCCGCCGGCCGCCGACGCGGCGGGTGCGAAGACCACGAAGACGCCCGCGCCGAGCATCGACCCCAGACCGATGACGACCGCGTCGGGTACGCCGAGCCGGCGTGCCAGCTGTTCCACACCGGCAGCCTAGGGGCCGGACGTGAACGGCCGGTGCCGCCGACGGGATTCCGCCGGCGGCACCGGGATCGAGGTCAGCAGGGCCCGTTGTCGGTCCAGACGCCCTGGCTGTTGGTCCCCGGGACGTCGCCCTGGGTCCACCACCGCGCGGTCCACCGGTGCCCGCCGTAGGACACCACCGCACCACCGGAGTACGCCGTGCCGGCGACCCAGGCCGGCGTCGTGCACGCCCTGCCGGTGGGCGTCGGCGAGGGCGTGCCGGTGGGCGTCGGCGTGCCGGTGGGCGTCGGCGCGGCGGTGGGCGTCGGGGAGCCGCCGCAGGCGCCCTGGTCGGCCCAGACCGCCGCGCTACCCGGCGTCTCGCCCTGGGTCCACCACTTCGCGGTCCAGGTGCGCCCGGCGTACGACACGGTCGCCCCGCCGGAGTACGCGGTGGCCGCCGACCAGGCCGGCGCGGTGCAGGTGCCCCCGCCGGGCGGGGTGGAGCCGGTCGGGCTCGGCGACGGGCTGACCACCTCGCCACCGCGTGCCCGGTCCGAGGCCAGCGCGTACGTCTGGCCGCCGAACGCGAGCGTGACGTTCGCCGGGCCGGAGATCGGGAGCTGGTAGTTGAGCGTCACCTCGGCGTACGCGCCGGGCGCGATGGCGGCCGGCACGGTGAGGCGTACCCGGTTGTGGTCGCCCTTCAGGCCACCCACGTTGCTGCCGGTGTGGCCGGTGGAGACCGTGGTGAGCGCCCAGCCGGACTGCTGGCTGAGCGTGGCCGGGGTGGTGGTCGGGTAGTCGAACTCCAGTTGCGCGCCGGCCGGGATCGGCGCGCCGGTGTTGTTGGTCAGCCGCAGCTCGGGGTTGATCGGGTAGTTGTTGTCGCCGAGCGCGAAGCCGCCCATGTCGACCGTCACGTCCAGCGTCCGGGTGGGCATGGTGATACTCGCCTTGCGGGCGCCGTACGCCGGCGCGGTCTTCAGCCTGTCGTAGAGCAGTGTGGTGAGCGTGTCGCCCATGCCGTACCGGCCCTTGGCGGCGTCGTAGCCGTAGTCGCCGGCCAGTTCCCAGATCATCACGCCGCCGATGCCCTTGGCGGCCACGTAGTCGGCCTTGGCGGCGAGCGACTGGTCGTCCTCGGTGGAGAGGAAGACCTTCTTCTCCGCGTTCCACAGCCAGGGCGCGGCCAGCGCCGCCGAGTAGTTGCGGGCGTAGCTGCCGCTGATCCGGTCGGCCGGGTCGGTGGCCGGGGTGAGGCCGTACCCGGTCAGGTAGTCGCCGGTGATGCCGGCCTGGAGGTTCTTCGCGTGCCACATCGGGTTGGCGCCGCCGGGCACCTCGTTGCCGGCGGCGTCGAGGTCGTGCCAGAGGTTGTCGATGCCGACCGCGCCGTTGCCGCAGGGGGTGGTGGAGCCGATCGAGCCGCCGGTGCCGGCCGGGCACTTCGTCTGGTCGGGCAGCGCGGCCCGCCCCCACAGCCCGTTGGTGCCGCCGGTGACGCCCTGCCAGCCCCGGGTGTAGTAGGGCACGCCGATGTTCACCCGGCCGCTTGGCAGCGCGCCGCGGAAGTAGTGGTAGGCCCAGTCGGTGTTCAGGTAGCCGATGCCGGAGTACGCGCCGTACACGCCGCCGGCGGCCAGCTCGGCGTCGTCGCCGTTGTCGTAGAGCGCCGCGTTCGGCCCGACGAAGTGGTTCCACGCGCCGTGCAGGTCGTAGGACATCGCGTTGACGTAGTCGAGGTACTGCAACGCCTGGTAGGACTCCATGCCGCGCAGCAGCCACCCGGACGCGGGCGCGGCCACGGTGAGCAGGTAGTGCCGGCCGTCGGTGGCGGCGGCCCGGTCGAGCTTCTCCCGCAGCGTGCGCATCAGCACCTGGTACGAGGCGTTCAGGCCGGCCCGCTTGGCGTCGGCCTGGGCGAAGTCGAGCGGGTTGCCGGCCTTGTTGTTGGAGGTGGGGTACTCGTAGTCGATGTCCACCCCGTCGAAGCCGTACGTGCGCAGGAACGTCACCACCGAGTCGGCGAACGTGGTGATGCCGGCGGTGTTGACGGTGTTGGTGCCGGTGGTGGTCATCCGGTAGAAGCCGCCGGAGTCGAGCCGGTTGCCGCTGTCGTCGATGAAGCCGCCGGTCTCGGCCCAGCCGCCGACGCTGATCAGCGTACGGACGTTCGGGTGCTGCTTCTTGTACTTGTTGAGCAGGTTGAAGTGCCCGGTGTAGGGCAGGGCCGGGTCCATCTCGGCGCCGGCCACGCCGGGCCAGGTCATGTTCGTGGCCGGGTTGTCCGCGGCGGCCGGGTTGCCGACGGAGATCTTGTTGGCGCCGTCGACGTGCGCGAACGCGTAGTTGATGTGGGTGACCTTCTGCCAGGGGATCTGGTTGACCAGGTAGGCCGGGGCGCCGTTGCGGCCGGTCCGCCAACTGGTGAAGTAGCCGATGATCCGGCGGGTGTGGTCCGCGCCCATCTTCTCCCGGCCGGCGGTGTCGTAGACGGTGCAGTAGGGCACCGACACCCCGGGCGTGCGGTAGAGCCCGTCGGGTCGGCACGCCTCGTCGTCGGCGACGGCCGACCGGGCGTCCGGGGCGGCCACCACCACCGCCATGGCCGCGGTCAGCAGACCGGCGGCGCCGGCCGACAGCCAGCGGCTGATTCGTCTCGCCAGCACGTGCACCTCCTACATTTAACAAACTTAACTGTTAAGGTTGCTAAATGTATACCGGCGTCGATGCGCCGGGACAAGAGGCGGATTCTTCAGTCGAGCTGGTCGACCGGCCGGGCCCAGCCGCCGAGCCGCGTCGGCAGCGGCACGGCGTTCCAGGGCACCCGGCGCAGCAGCCGGTCCAGCAGCAGGCCGAGCAACAACCCGGCGACCGAGTCGGTGAGCCAGTGCCAGCCCAGATAGACGGTGGTGCAGAAGACCACCGTCGGGGGCACCACCCGGACCACGGTGACCAGCCCGGCCGGCACGGTGCGGCCGACCGTGCGCAGCAGCGGCACCAGCAGCAGGGCGAGGACGCCGTACCAGACGATCGCGTTCGCCACGTGCCCCGACGGGTACGACTGGGCGAAGCGCACCGGCAACTCGTGCTGGAACAACGGCAGCGTCTGCTCGGGCGGCAGGAACGGCTCCTTGACGCTCGCGCTCGGCGCCGGGCGGGCCGTCCACACCTTCAGCGGGCCGATGGTGAAGAACGTCAGCACGAACGCGGTCACCGGCGGCAGCACCGCCCGCACCGAGCGCATCCGCCACGCCAGCAGCACGCCCAGCCCGGCCGCCAGCAGCGTCAGCGGGGTGCCCTGACCGAGCAGGTTGAACGCCATCGCCACCCACCGGGCGGCGGTCGGCCGGTGCGCGGCCGACCAGTCGGCGACCGCCCGGTCGAGCCCGAACAGGTGCCCGGCGGCGAGCGCCACGGTCAGCGCCACCAGCGCGGCGAGCAGCAGCCCGTCACACCACCAACCGGTCGGTCGGACGGGCCGCAGCCGCAGGTCGCGGCGTACCCCTGAGATCTGGCGCACGCGACCACGCTACCGGCCGGCGACGGCGGCCGGGCATCGGCGGTTGTGTGCCGAACCACGAAGGGAAGCGCTCCGCCGGGTCAGCGGTCACACTGGTTGCCGTGCGGATCACCTCGGCCCTCGTCGACCCGGCGCTGCTCGACCTCCCCTGGTCGACCCCGCTGGAGCAGTGGCCTGCCGAGCATCTGGTGGCGCTGCCCCAGGGCATCTCCCGGCACATCGTGCGGTTCGTCCGGCTCGGCGGTTACGTGTACGCGTTCAAGGAGACCCGAGAGCGGATCGCTGAGCGGGAGTACGACCTGCTGCGGGCGCTGGAGCGGATCGACTTCCCGTCGGTCGAGGCGGTGGCGATCGTCGCCGACCGGCAGACCGACGACGGGGAGCCGCTCGAGTCGGTGCTGATCACCCGGCACCTCCAGTTCTCGCTGCCGTACCGGGCGCTGTTCTCCAACACGCTGCGCCCGGAGACGATGAACCGGCTGTTGGACGCGCTCGCTGCGCTGATCGTGCGGATGCACCTGACCGGCTTCTTCTGGGGCGACTGCTCACTGTCGAACACGCTGTTCCGCCGGGACGCGGGCGCGTTCGCCGCCTACCTGGTGGACGCCGAGACCGGGGCGCTCCACACCTCGCTCTCCAACGGCCAGCGCGGCGAGGACCTGGAGATCGCCCGGGTCAACATCTTCGGCGAGGCGCTCGACCTTCAGGCCGCCGGCCTGCTGCACGAGTCGATCGACCCGGAGGTGGTCTGCGAGGAGGTCGTCCAGCGCTACGAGCGGCTCTGGCACGAGATCACCTACGAGCAGCAGGTCGAGCGCGCCGCCCGGCACGACATCGAGGGCCGCATCCGCCGCCTCAACGAGCTGGGCTTCGACGTGGCCGAGGTGGCGCTGTCGACCGTCGACAACGGGCGCTACCTGGTCCGGCCCAAGGTGGTCGACGCCGGCTACCACACCCGCCGGCTGTTGCGGCTCACCGGCCTGGACGCCGAGGAGAACCAGGCCCGCAAGCTCCTCAACGACCTGGACGCCTACCGGGTGGAGAGCGATCTGACCGACGAGCAGCAGGCGGCGCACCGCTGGCTCACCGAGGTCTTCGAGCCGGTGGTCCGGGCGGTGCCGGCGCACCTGCGGCGCAAGCTGGAGCCGCAGGAGCTGTTCGCCCAGATCATCGAGCACAAGTGGCTGCTCTCCGAGCAGGCCGGCCGGGACGTCGGGATGCGCCGGGCCGTCCACTCGTACCTGGCCGACGTGCTGGTGCACCGCCCGGACGAGCAGGCCGTGCTGGGCGTCGAGGTCCCCACCCCGACGGTGTGACTACCGTCGACGACGGAGCGCTCGAACTCGTTCACGCCCACCGGGCGCACTCGGCGTCCAGGCGCGGCTCGGTACGCACCCAGACCTCGCCCCCGGGGGCCCCGGCCGGGGCGTCGACGCGTTCGAGACCGAGGAATGCGATCAACTGGAGCAGTTCGGCCCGCTCGGCCCGGTCGTCGTCGAGACCCTGCGACTCGAAAAAGACGTGGTACTGGTCGGTCGGGTCGACGATGCCGGAATCCGCCCAGATCCGGCCGACCTCGCCGATCGCCGCCGCCTCCGTGGTGAACATGGCGGCGCGGGCGGCGCCGCGGGTCTCCGGTGTCGCGTCGAGGTCGGCGAGGTCGGGCAGCCACTGCCCGAAGTGGTCGAGACCGGCGTACCCGTTCTCGAAGAACAGCATCGCGCTCGGCAGGTAGCGGTTGCGCCGGTCGACCAGGAGGTGCGCCGAGCGGGGTGGGTCCGCGTCCTCGAACCGGGAGATCGCCCCCCGCCGGGGCATGAGCACCAGCCGCTGCCCCGCCGCCTCGTCGCTGATCGTGTAGGTGTCGGACCCGCGACCCCGGAAGAACGCGGAGAACGCCTCGTACGCCTCCTGCGGGTCACCCACCGAGACGGGTTGGTCGTTGCCGTCTCCGGCCGCGAAGACGAACTGCTTCGGTCCGGGCTGGTACGGGCGGGCCATCTGGGTCCTCGCTGAGTCGGGACAGCTTCGCCGGCGTGGCGGAACAGATCCTGATCATAGGCGTGCGGTGCGAGCCGGCCCGCCGGGCGACCGGCCGCCTACCGCACCCACTCGCCGGCGCGCATCACCCGGACCACGTTCAGGTCGTCGTCCAGCACCACCAGGTCGGCGCGCAGCCCGGCCCGGAGCGCGCCCACCCGGTCGCCCAGCCCGAGCGCGCGGGCCGGGGTGGTGGCGGCCATCCGGACCGCGTCGGGCAGCGTGACGCCGGCGCCGACCGCGTGCCGCAGCGCGGCGTCCATGGTGAGCGTGCTGCCGGCGATGGCGCCGTCCCGGCTGAGCCGGGCCTCACCGCCGGCCACGGTGACCGCCTGGCCACCCAGCTCGTACTCCCCGTCGGGCATGCCGGCGGCGGCCATCGCGTCGGTGATCAGGGCGGCCCGCTCCGGGCCGGCCACCGAACTGGCGAACCCGAGCATGCCGTCGTGCAGGTGCACGCCGTCGGCGACCAGCTCGCAGACCACGTTCGGGGCCTCCAGCAACGCCACCACCGGGCCGGGCTCACGGTGGTGCACCGGGCGCATCCCGTTGAACAGGTGGGTCCCGACGCTGGCGCCGGCAGCCACCGCCGCGCGGGTCTGCGCCCAGGTGGCGTCCGTGTGCCCGACGGCCGCCACCACGCCGTTCGCCACCAGCAACTCGATCGCCTCGGTGGCGCCGTCCCGCTCGGGGGCGACCGTGACCATCCGCACCGCGCCGCCGCCCAACTCGATCAGCTCGGTCAGCTCGTCGGTGGACGGGTCACGGAGGAACTCCGGGTTCTGCGCGCCGCAGCGATCCGCCGACAGGTAGGGGCCCTCGAAGTGCAGGCCGGCGAGCACACCCGCCTCGACCAGCGGCCGGAACGCGGCGGTGGCGTCGCGCATCAGCGCGAACGGGGAGCTGACCAGGCTGGCCAGCAGCGTGGTCGTGCCGTGGTCGAGGTGGAACGCGGCGGCCTGGCGGGCCGACTCCGGATCGCCGGTGGTGAACGTGTGTCCACCGCCGCCGTGGGTGTGCATGTCCACGAAGCCGGGCACGATCCAGTGCCCGTCGCGTACCGAGGGGTAGTCGGCGACCGCGGTGATCCGGTCGTCCCGGACCTCCACGCAGCCCTGCCGGATGACACCGGTCGGGGTCACCACCTTGCCGGTCACGCGCCGGGTCATCGACTCTCCTTCGCCAGGGTGTCCAGGGCCAGCAGGGCGGCGCCGAGGCAACCGGCCTCGTCGCCGAGCGCCGCCGCGACCAGGCGCGGCTCGCGGTGGAACGTCAACCGCTCGCGCAGCGCGTCGCGCAGCGGGTCGAACAGCCGGGGACCGGCCTGGGCCAGCCCACCACCGATCACCACGGTCGCCACGTCGTACAACGCCTGCCCGGTGGCGAGGCCGTCGGCGAGCGCCTCGACCGCCTCCCGCCAGACCGTGCCGGCGAGCGGGTCACCGGACACCGCCCGGTCGACCACCTCGGCGGCGGTCGCCGGCGCGCCGGCCAACTCGGTGTAGCGGCGGCCGATCGCCGAGGCCGAGGCCACCGCCTCCAGGCAGCCGACCCGACCGCAGCCGCAGCGCGGGCCGCCGGGGCGTACCAGGATGTGGCCGATCTCCCCGGCGGCGCCGTGCGCGCCGGCGGCGGCCGACCCGTCGACCACGTGCGCGGCGGCGATGCCGGTGCCGATGGCCACGAAGAGCACGTGGCCGGCGTCCCGGCCGGCGCCGAGCCGGGCCTCGGCCAGGCCGCCCACCCGCACGTCGTGGCCGAGCGCCGCGGGCAGGCGCAGGCGGGTGGCCGCCAGGTTCCGCAGCGGTACGTCCCGGAAGCCCACGTTCGCCGACCAGACCGCCACGCCACGGGCCTCGTCCACCACGCCCGGCACGGCGATGCCGCAGGCCACCGGCGTGAACCCGTCGGCGCGGGCCTTGTCGGCCAGCCCTTCGGCCACGTCGAGGATCGTGCCGACCACGGCGTCCGGCCCGCGCTGCGCGGCGGTGGCGTGCCGTTCGGTGTGCACGGTCGTGCCGTCCGGCCGGACCAGGGCGCACTTCATCCCGGTGCCGCCCACGTCCAGCGCGACGACGACCTCGTCGCGCGCCCTCACGCCAAAACCACGGACCGGGTCAGGTGGCGGGGGGCGTCCGGGTCGAGGCCGCGGCTGGTGGCCAGCGCCACGGCGAACCGTTGGGCCAGGATCAGGTCGGCCATCGGGTCGACCGGGTTGCGGCCGGCCGCCCAGCTCGTCAGCACCGTGCGGCAGCCGTGCGTACGGCTGTGCACGAACGCCGCGCCGGTGGCCGCCACGTCCTCGGCCAGCCCGTCCGGGATGCCGCCGAACGCCCAGACCAACCGGCCCGGGGCGCCGATCGAGATCGGGCCGTGGCGGTAGTCCATGGCCGGGTACGCCTCGGCCCAGAACGTGGCCGCCTCGCGGCACTTCAGCGCGGCCTCCTGGGCCAGCCCGACCGTCCAGCCGCGTCCGAGGAACGTGACCTGGTCGATGCCGGCCGGGTCGATCGGCAGCGGTGCCCGGACGGCCACCTCGGCGTCGGCGGCCAGCCGGCCGAGGTCCTCGCCGAGGTGGGCGCGGAGCAGCGCGAGCGCGGTGGTGGCGAAGCGGGTCTGCACCACCGAACGCTCGTCGGCGAAGGGCAGCGCGACGGTGGCGTCGGCGAGCGACCCGGCCGGTGCGACCGGATCGCCCACCAGGACCGTGGTGGGGATCCGCCCGCGCAGCGCGGCGAGCAGGTCGAGCACCTCGGTGGTGGTGCCGGAGCGGGTGATCGCGATGAGCCGGTCGTAGCGCCGGCCGGTGGGGAACTCGCTGGCCTGGAACGCGTCGGTCTCGCCCAGACCGGCCTGCTCGCGCAGGCCCGCGTACGCCGCCGCCATGAACCACGACGTGCCGCAGCCGACCACGGCGACCCGCTCGCCGGAGCGCGGCAGGTGGTCGGCGACGGTCGGCGCGAGCCGGGCCGCCTCGCGCCAGCAGTCGGGCTGGCTCGCGATCTCCGCGTGCACGTACGGCATGACAACTCCTCGCCGAGGGAGACCTTGCGCAATACGGCGCGATAGGGCCTTCTTTCGCGCGTCATTCTGCGCGAAGTGGGGCGGGCGTGGCAACCGTCTCCTCATTCGCGCAGGCCAGGGTTTTGCGCAGACGTAGTTTCGCGCACTACTGTGCACGCAACCAATCACCGTACGTGCACAGTCAGGGGAGGGCCCCGCGGTGGACCGCTACGCGCGTTGGAACGCACTGCTTGAGATGCTGACCGACAGCGGCCGGGTCACCGTCGAGGAGGCGGCCGAACGGCTGGCGGTCTCCCAGGCCACCATCCGGCGGGACTTCGACCAGCTCGCCCAGCAGCAGATGATCACCCGGACCCGGGGTGGCGCGGTCGCCAACGGCGTCTCGTACGACCTGCCGCTGCGCTACAAGACCGCCAAGCACTCGGCGGAGAAGCAGCGGATCGGGGCCGCCGCCGCCGCGCTGGTCTCCCCGGGCACCGTGGTCGGCCTGAACGGCGGCACCACCAGCACCGAGGTGGCCCGCGCGCTGGCCGTCCGCCCGGACCTGAACACCAGCGCCGAGGGCGCCCAGCTCACCGTGGTCACCAACGCGCTGAACATCGCCAACGAGCTGCTGGTGCGCTCGCGGATGAAGGTGGTGGTGGCCGGCGGCGTGGTCCGGCCGAAGTCGTTCGAGCTGGTCGGCCCGCTGGGCGGGGCGCTGCTGCGCGAGGTCACGCTCGACGTCGCGCTGCTCGGCGTGGACGCGATCGACCCGCAGCTCGGCGCCGCCGCGCACCACGAGGGCGAGGCGGCCATGAACAGCCTGATGGTGGCCCGGGCCAAGCGGGTCGTGGTGATCGCCGACTCGTCGAAGCTGGGCGGGCACGCATTCGCCCGGATCTGCCCGGTGGACCGGGTGGAGACGCTGGTGACCGACTCCGGCGCGGCCCCGGACGTGGTGCAGGCGTTCCGCGACGCCGGCGTGCACGTCGTCTGCGCCTGAGAGCGACACCCCGAGCGCCTGTGCATACCGGGTATTGCCTTCCGGTGCATACCGCGTATGGTGTCGCTGTCACCTACATCGGGGGAGGTCAGCTGTGTCGGCTGTCCTGGAGATCGAGGGTCTCCGTAAGACGTACCGGAGCCGGAAACGCGGGGTCCGCCACGCGCTCGACGGCTTCGACATGCGGGTCGAGGCCGGCCAGGTGCACGGCTTCCTCGGCCCGAACGGTTCCGGCAAGACCACCACGCTGCGGACGCTGCTCGGGTTGATCCGGCCCAACGGCGGCCGGATGGCCATCCTCGGCCAGGAGCTGCCGCGGTCGCTGCCGGCGGTGGCCGGCCAGGTCGGTGCCATCGTGGAGAGCCCGCAGTTCTTCCCGCACTTCTCCGCGCGGGACACGCTGAGCCTGCTCGCCCAGGCCGGCGAGCTGCCGAAGCAGCGGGTCGACGAGGTGCTGGAGTTGGTCGGCCTGCGTGACCGGGCCGGCGAGCGGGTGAAGACCTACTCGCTCGGCATGAAGCAGCGGCTCGCCGTGGCGTCCGCGCTGCTCAAGAACCCCAAGCTGCTGATCCTGGACGAGCCGGCCAACGGCCTGGACCCGGGCGGCATCCGGGAGATGCGCCGGCTCATGCGGGAGCTGGCCGAATCCGGCATGACCGTGGTGCTCTCCAGCCACATCCTCGGCGAGATCCAGCTCATCTGCGACTCGGTCACCATCATCTCGCTCGGCCGGCGGGTCGCCTTCGGGCCGGTCGAGCAGGTGCTCGCCGCCCACTCCCAGGGCGCCGTGCGGGTACGCCTGGAGGCGGTCGCCGACCTGCCCCGGGCCGAGGAGACGCTGACCCGGTCCGGGATCCGCGTCGCCGCCGAGGCCGACCACCTGATGCTGTCCGGCGTGGACAAGCCGGCCGTGGTCAGCCGGCTCCTCGCCGAGCAGGACCTGTACGTCAGCGAGCTCACCCCGGTCGCGGTCGACCTGGAGAGCGTCTTCCTCGAACTGACCGCCACCGCGCCGGTCCCCGGCCAGCACCGTCAGGTCGATCAGTCCGCCAAGGTCGACCAGACCGGCACCGCAGGAGGTTGGGGCGCATGAGCCTGTTCGTCACCGAGCTGCGCCGGCTCACCAAGCGCCGGGTCACCCGCCTGCTGCTCGTCCTGCTGGTGGTCGGGCTCGCCACCGTGGCCACCGCGTTCAGCTTCTCCAGCCACAAGCTCTCGCCCGAGGTGGTGGCCGCCGCGCAGGCCGACTCCGACGCGCAGTACCGCAGGTCGGTCGAGGAGTGGAAGCGCAGCGTCACCGAGTGCGAGGCCGCGCAGGCCCGCGGCGAGCAGACCGAGGAGCGCTACGGCCCGAACTGCGGCAAGGACTACCAGCCGCAGCCGGAGATGTTCGACCCGAAGTGGAACCTGCCCTACCAGTTCGACTTCCGGGCCGAGTTCCCCACGTTCATCGCCGTGTTCGCCGGCGCGGTGGCGCTCTTCGCGTTCATCGTCGGCGCCTCCTTCGTGGGCGCCGAGTGGAACACCGGCGGGATGATGAACCTGCTGCTCTGGCGGCCGAAACGGCTCGCCGTGCTGGGCACCAAGCTGGCCGCGCTGCTCACCACCGTGCTCGGGCTGAGCGTCGTGCTCGGCGCGTTGTGGACGGCCGTGTTCTGGCTGATCGGCACCCAGCGGGGCACCACCGCGAAGATGACCGCCGGGGTGTGGCGCTCGATCGGGCTGGACGGGCTGCGCGCCGTGGCGCTGATCCTGGTCGTCGGCGCGGTCGCGTTCGCGCTCGCCTCGCTGGGCCGGCACACCGCGATGGCGTTGGGCGCGGCGGTGGCGCTGTTCGCGGTCAGCGAGGTCGGCATCCGGATCGCGGTCGGCGTGCTGTCGGTGCCGTTCGGCGACCGCTACGTGCTCTCCACGTACGCCCAGTCGTGGTTCATGAAGCAGGCGGAGCTGTTCGACTACGACACCTGCGAGTTCGCCCGGGGCGCCTGCGAGCCGGCGAAGTACGTGGTCACCTGGCAGCAGTCGGCGGTGGTGTTCGGCATCGGCGCCGTGGCGGCCCTGGTCGCCGCGTTCTGGACGATGCGTCGGCGGGACGTCGCCTGACGTTCTCCGCGCCGCCGGCGGGAAGCCGGCGGCGCGGACCGCGCGGGACGATGCGGCCGGGGACGGCCCTGGCTACGCTGGGGTCTCCCCGGCCGGCGCGTCTTCGCGCCGGTCAGTCGCCGTCGGAGAGGAGCACCATGTCCGCCGACGCCACGGACCGGACCGCCGCCGAGCGGTCCGACCCACCACCACACGTCGGGGGTACGCGGGCAGCGCCCGGCGCCGCCGTCCCCCCGCCCCGCACCGCGCCCCCCGCCGAGTCGGTACCGCCGACCGAGCCCGTACCGCCGACCGAGCCCGCGCCGTCGGTGGAGCCCGCGCCCTCCGTGGAGCCCGAGCCCGCGCCGTCGGTGCAGAGCGCGGGGCTCACCGAGCGGGAGCTGCGGATCCTTGCCTTCGAGTCGCGGTGGTGGAAGCACGCCGGCGCCAAGGAGCAGGCCATCCGGGACACGTTCGGTCTCTCCGCGACCCGTTACTACCAGCTCCTCAACGGGCTGCTGGACCATCCCGCCGCGCTGGCGGCCGAGCCGGTGCTGATCGGCCGGCTGCGCCGGCTCCGCTCGTCGCGGGCCCGCAACCGGCGGCGTTGACCGGCCTCACTTCTCGTACGAGCGCAGCCCGTTGCCGATGGCGAAGAACGTCGGCGCCCACTCGCCGATGAAGATGCCCCAGCGGTCCGCCCGGTCCACGCCGGCGCGTTCCAGGCTCTTGGACAGGAACCAGCTCGTGAACGAGAGTCCGATGCTGACGAATCCGGCGAGATAGGCGTGCTCCGCCCGGATTCCCGACTCGTGCAACCGCTCCAACATGGCGATCCCCCTGTCCCCGGTCCGATCGGTCGCCCTCGACGCTACCGCCAGCCCCCCGCCGGTGACGGAGAGTTGCCGGGATGCGCCGCATGGCCGTGCGCCGGCCGGGTAAGGCGGCGGGCGACGGAGGGAGTGGGGCGATGGGGGCACCGGACCGCCGGTACGCGACCGGCAGCGGGACGGCCCGGCCGGTCGGTGAGGCGCCGATGATGCGGGTGCGATCCGCGTCCGATCCGGCCCCGGGGCGACCGGAGAACGAGGACGTGGTCTTCCGGTTCGGCCCGCTCGTCGGCGTCCTCGACGGGGCCACCGTGCCGGACGGCTTCGACACCGGCTGCGTGCACGGCCCGGCGTGGTACGTCCGGCACCTGGCCGCCCGGATCGGCCTGGCGGTCGCGGCCCGCCCCGCGGCCACGCTGATGAGCAGCCTGGCGGCGGCGATCCTGGCGGTGCGGGCGGACCACGGCGACTCCTGCGACCTCGACCATCCCGGCACCCCGTCGTCCACCGTCTGCCTGCTGCGCTGCGGTGGGGACCAGGTCGACTACCTGGTCCTCTGCGACAGCCCGCTGGTGCTCGACACCGGCGCCGGCATCGACGTGGTCACCGACGACCGGCTGGCGGACGCGCTGGCGGACCTGCGTCGGACCGCCGCCGCGCTGCCCGACGCCGGGGTCGACCCGGCGACCCGGTTCCGGCGCGCGGTGACGGTGCAGCGCACCCGGATGAACCGCAGTCACGGGTACTGGGCGGCGGCCGGCGACCCGGACGCGGCGTACCACGCGGTGACCGGGACGGTGCCGCTGCGCGGGCCGAACGCGCTGCGCCGGGCCGTGTTGCTCACTGACGGCGCGTCGTGCGCGGTCGAGCAGTTCGGGCTCTTCGACTGGGCCGGTCTCCTGGAGGTGGTGACCGTGGAGGGGCCGGAAGGGCTGGTCGACCGGGTCCGGGCGGCCGAGCGGGACCACCCGGACCGGCTGCGCCGCCGGAAGCGGTCCGACGACGCCACGGTGGCGCTCTGTGAGTTCGCGCCCCTGAGGTGAGCACGCTCACGCCGGAAGGGCCGGTCGGATGACAACGGAGCGTGAGGCGGAACGCCCCGGGGGTACGACCGGTCGACCCGCTCCGCCGTACCGGCAATGAGTCGGCAAAGGGGTGGACGTGCGCCGGAACGGCCGGCAGACTCCGGCTGGTGACGGGTGCGGTACGGCTGGAGCCGGTGGACGAGCGGAACCTGGAACCGTTGCTCTCCGTAGCGGCGGCGGAGGCGGAACCGGAGGACGTCATGCCTCCGGTGGACGCCCCGGCCGGCTGGTCGCTGGCCCGCCGGGACGCGTTCCGCGAGTTCCACCGCGCCAGCTTCGGCGGCCTGGACGGCCCCACCCGCACGCTGATGTACGCGATCGTGTCCGGCGGCGAGGTGGTCGGCATGGTGCGGATGACCCGTCGGGACGAGCCGGGAACGGTGGAGACCGGGATGTGGCTGGGCCGGTCGGCGCGCGGGCGCGGGCTCGGTGCCGCCGCGCTGCGGGAGCTGCTGCACGCCGCCGCGGCGGCCGGCATGCGCACGGTCGTCGCCGATACGACGCCGGACAATGCCGGAGCCATTTCTGTCCTTCGCAAATGCGGTGCGGAATTGCACGAAGAAGGCGGAAAACTGTCCGCCCGGATGTGTCTGGATTCAGCCCTCCCGGCCCGCTGAGTCCGTTGCTTGCCGCGCGACAACCTTTGCGCGTACTCCCTGCTCCTTCGCGCTTCGATGCGAAGTTTCGCCCATCCTGAGCAGCGGTTCCAGTTCGCCGAATAAATGTTTTGTGAATGGCATGGCGGGTACTGCCCGCCGGGTCCGCTGATGCGGGACACCGGCCGCAGGCCCTCTTTTCGCTGATCCTCGGCAGCTGTTTTCCCGGTCCTGCTCCACGCATGAGGTGTCCCTTCCGCCGGGGAGCGAAGGAGAACTGATGAAGAGCGGAGCTCGGATCGCCCTGGCGGTCGGTTTCGGATATGTCCTCGGCCGGCGCAGGAAGCTGCGGACGGCCCTCACCCTGGCCGCCGCCGTGGCCGCCGGCCGGGCCAGCCGGAATCCGGGCGGCCTCAAGCAGATGGCCACCGGCCTGCTCGGGTCGAACCCGCAACTGGCCAACCTCTCCCGGCTCGGCGCGCCGCTGGTCACCGCCGGCCGGGCCGCCGCGACCGCCGCCGCCGGCAGCGGCATCGACGCGGTCAGCGGCCGGCTGCGTGGCAGCGCCGACGCGTTGCGACGTCGTTCCGCCGGCGAGCAGTCCGCGGACGGTCGGCGGTCGGCGCCCGACGAGGAGCCGGAGCTGGACGAGCAGCCCGGGGCCGACGACGAGGCCGACTACGACGAGCAGCCGGCAGCCGTGCGCCGGCGACGGGGGCGGTGACCATGCCCCCCACCGGACTCACCGACCGGGCCCGCGACCAGATCGGCGGCGAACTGCGCAACCTCGCCTCCGCGATCGGCGAGCGCGCCGTGCAGGTGGTGACCGAGCGGGTCACCGGCGCCACCGGGCGACTCAGCGAGTACGCGAAGCAGGGCGGCGGCCCCGGCCTGGTCGCCGCGGCCACCGGCGCGCAGAAGCTCGCCGACGGCCAGTCCCCGCTGAAGGCCATGTTCCATGCCGGCCTGGCCGGCGGTAAGGAGAAGCTGATGTCGGCGTTCGGCGGCGGCAAGGGTGGCAAGGGCGGCGGCAAGAAGCTCAAGGTCACCAACATCGTGGAGACCATCGAGGTCGGCGTGCCGGTCCGGGTCGCGTACAACCAGTGGACCACCTTTGGCGACTTCCCGAGCTTCATGAAGAAGGTCGAGCAGGCCGACAACGACGAGGACGAGAAGATGACCTGGAAGGCACAGGTCCTCTGGTCGCACCGCACCTGGGAGTCGACGATCGTCCGGCAGATCCCGGACCGGCTGATCCACTGGCGGTCCAAGGGCGAGAAGGGCTCGGTCGACGGCACGGTCAGCTTCCACGAGGTCGCCCCGGAACTGACCCGCATCCTGGTCGTGCTGGAGTACCACCCGCAGGGCCTCTTCGAGCACACCGGCAACCTGTGGCGGGCGCAGGGCCGTCGGGTCCGGCTGGAGCTGAAGCACTTCGTCCGGCACGTGATGACCGAGACCGTGCTCGACCCGGACTCCGTCGAGGGCTGGCGCGGTGAGATCCAGGACTCCCAGGTGGTCAGGGACCACGAGACCGCGCTCCGCGAGGAGCAGGAGGGCGGCGCGCAGCCGGAGTCGGGCCGGGACGAGGAGCCCGCCGAGCGTGGCCGCCGCCGTCCGTCGCAGCGCCGTCGCCCGGTCGAGGAGGAGGAGTACGACGCCTATGACGCCGGGGACGACTTCGACGACGAGGAGTACGACGAGGAGCCGGTGGAGGAGCAGCCGCCGCCGCGCCGCCGGCAGCCGGAGCGGGCCCGCCGCCCGCAGCGCGAGGAGCGGGAACCGCGCGAGGAGCGGGCCCGGCGTGCTCCCGAGGCGCCCCGCCGGCCGGTTGTCCGGCGTCGTCGTGAGGAGCGTGGCGAATGAGCGTGGCGACGGTTGACCAGCCGGACAGCGCGCTGGAACGCACCGCCGGCGGTGGCGCGGGGGGCGCGCTCGCCGACGTGGTGGAGACCGTGCTGGACAAGGGTGTGGTGATCGACGCCCAGGTGTCGATCGCCGTGGTCGGGATCCAGCTCCTGGAGATCGACGCCCGGGTGGTGATCTCCAGCATCGAGACGTACCTGCGGTTCGCCGACACGGTCGACCGGATGAACATCGTGCCGAAGGACCAGCAGACGCTGCCCGACCTGATCGACGGCGTGGCCGGCGCGGTCGGCCGGGCGGCCGGCGACGTCAGTCAGGCGGTCGGCGACGTCGGCCAGGCGGTCGGCGGGGTCGGCGGCGCGGTGGTGGACGCGCCGCGCGACCGGGAGGTCGGGCAGGGCCGGCCGGGTCGGCGGGACGGGGGAGAACGGAGATGAGCCGAGAGCACGGGCTGTTCATCTACGGCATCGTGCCGTCCGACGTGGAACCGACCCCCGACGCCGAGGGGGTCGGCTCCCCGCCCGGCGAGGTGAGCGCGGTCCGGCACGGCGAACTGGCCGCGCTGGTCAGCGCGGTGGGGCTGGACGAGCCGCTGGGCCGGCCGGCCGACCTGACCGCGTACGAGCGGCTGCTGGACGGCACGGCGGAGGTCGCGCCGGTGCTGCCGGTGCGGTTCGGCACGGTGGTGACCGGCGAGGACGCGGTCGCGGACCTGCTCGACGCGCACCACGACCGGTTCGCCGCGGCGCTCGACGAGTTCGAGGACCGGGTGCAGTACACCGTGCACGGCCGCTTCGACGAGTCGGAGTTCATCGGCGGGATGCTGGCCGCCAACGCGGACGCCGCCGCGCTCGCCGACCAGGTGCGCGGCCGGCCGGAGGCGCAGAGCCGGGAGCAGCGCATCCGGCTCGGCGAGATGATCAGCCAGGCGGTCGAGCTGAACCGGGAGTCCCAGAACCGGGACCTGATCGACGCGGTGGGCCGGTACGCGGAGGCGGACGCGGTCCGGCCGCCGAGCCACGAGATGGACGCCGTACGCGTCGCCTTCCTGGTCGCCGGTGACCACGAGGACGAGTTCATCCGGGCCGTGGAGGACTTCGCCGAGCAGCGTCGGGAGCTGATCCGGATGCGCCTGATCGGCCCGCTGGCGCCGTACGACTTCGTGAGCGCGCACCAACTGGCGGAGTGAGCCGTGGACATCCTGTGGACGCTTCTCACCCTCCCGTACGCGCCGGTGCGCGGGCTCACCGCGATCGTCAAGGTGGTCGCCCGGGAGGCGGAGTCGCAGCAGCACAACCCGGTCACCGTCCGGCGGGAGCTGGAGGAGCTGGATCGGGCCGCCGCCGCCGGGGAGATCACCCCGGCGGAACGGGACCGGGGGCAGCAGCAGGTGCTGGAGCGGCTGACCGGGCCGGCCGGCGGCCGTACCCCCGCGCGGCGCGACGGACCGGCGCGGCGGCCCGGGGCCGACCGGCGGCCGGCCACCGATCGCGGCGGCGGGTCGCGCCGGCCACGAGGGGGACCACGATGACGTCGGCGCGGGCCCGGGACGACCGGGAGCGGTACCTCGACGAGGACGACGAGGACGTGCTCGACGCCGCCGAGGCGGCCCGCGAGGGACTGCGTCAGGTGGTGGCGCTGACCGGGAAGGACGCGCTCGGGATCACCTCGATCCAGCCCGCCGACTACGGCTGGCTGGTCGGGGTGGAGGTGGTCGAGGACCATCGCATCCCGTCGTCGACCGATCTGCTCGGGCTCTACGAGGTCGAGCTGGACATGACCGGCAGCCTGCTCGGCTACCGGCGGACGCGCCGCTACCAGCGCGGCAAGGGCGACGGGGGCTGACATGAGCACGGCACGGGAGCCCTCGGTGGTGCAGAACTCCGGCCAGGTGCTGCCGGCCGGCCACGAGCCGGCGAACCTCGGCGACATCCTGGAACGGGTCCTCGACCGGGGCATCGTCATCGCCGGTGACATCCGGGTCAGCCTGCTCGACATCGAGCTGCTGACGTTGAAACTGCGGCTGGTCATCGCCTCGGTGGACACCGCCCGGCAGATCGGCATCGACTGGTGGGAGCACGATCCGTGGCTCAGCTCCCGGGCCCGCCCGCCGGTCGAGCCGGGTCCGCGCGACCCGGAGGAGGTCGAGGCGTCCCGCCGGCCGCGCGTCGCCGCCCGCGTCGTGAGGAGGGACCGTGATGAGTGAGCCGGACGCCGGGACCGCGGTCTGGCTGCACGGCGTGGTCGCGGGCGGCACCGGCCCGACCGACCTGCCGGGCATCGCCGGTACGCCGGTGCGCGCGGTGCCCGGGTCCGGCCTGGCCGCCGTGGTCAGCGACGTGCCACTGCACGAGTACGGCGAGACCGCGCTGCGCCGCAACCTGGAGGATCTGGCCTGGCTGGAACGGGCCGCCCGGGCGCACCACGCGGTGGTGGACGCGCTGGCCCGCGCCGGGGCGGTGGTGCCGGCGCGGCTCGCCACCGTGCACCGCGACGACGCCCGGGTGGCCGGCGTACTGGCCGAGCGACGCGACGAGTTGGCCGGCACGCTGGCCCGGCTCGCCGACCGCACCGAGTGGGGCGTCAAGGGGTACGTGGTGCCCGGCGCACTGCCCGGCGCCGAGGAGCCCGCCGGTGGGGGCGGCGCCGGGGCCGCGTACCTGCGCCGGCGTCGGGCCCAGCTCAACGCACGGGAGCTGGGGCAGCAGGCCGCCGCCGACGCGGCTGCCGCCGTGCACGCCACGCTGGCCGGGCTGGCGGTGGCCGCGCATCGGCACGCCCCCCAGGACCGGCGGCTCTCCGGCGCGGCCACCGCGATGGTGCTCAACGGCGCGTACCTGATCGACCGGGACCGGTGGCCCGACTTCGCCGCGTCCGCCCGTCGGTTGGCCGACGAGCACCCCGAGGTACGCCTGGAGCTGACCGGCCCGTGGCCGCCGTACTCCTTCGTGGCGGAACCGGAGGCGGCGCCGGCATGGGCGTGACCACGCTCGCGCCCAGCGCGGCCGACGACCCCGGGTACCGGACGGTGGCCCTGGTCGACCTGCTCGACCGGGTGCTCGCCGCCGGCGTGGTGGTCAGCGGCGACATCACGCTGGCCATCGCCGACGTCGACCTGGTCCGGATCTCGTTGCGCGCGCTGATCGCGTCCGTCGGCGCGCTCGCCCCGCCGACCGACCCGCTGGGCTCGCTGTGACCGGCCGGGACGAGGCGGCCGAGCTGGCGGCGGCGCTCGGCGAGCCGCAGTGGCGGGCACCCCGGGTACAGCCGCTGGACCGCCGGCTCGCCGTCGACCAGGACTCGGTCGAGCGCGGCCTGGCCAGCCTGGTGCTCACCGTCGTCGAACTGCTCCGTCAGCTCATGGAACGGCAGGCGCTGCGCCGGGTGGACCTCGGTGACCTCACCGACGAGCAGATCGAGCGGATCGGCACCACCCTGATGGCGCTGGAGGAGCAGATGACCCAGCTCCGCGCGTACTTCGGCCTGTCCCCCGAGGACCTCAACCTGGACCTGGGCCCCCTCGGCCCGCTCCTACCCACCGACTCGTGAGTAGGGAGATCTTGGTACGAAAGGGCCCCTGTGAGGGCCGATTTCTACCAAGATCTCGGACGGCGGTCGTGGGCGGTGAGGTCAGCGGCGGGTCTGGGCGTAGGACTCCAGGTGGGCCAGTTGCACGGGGTCCAGGGATGGTCGGACGCGGGTGCGGGCCGACTCCACGTGTGCCGCCGTCACGGTGGTGGCGGTCAGGGACTCGCGCATCGCGGCCAGGGCCGCCTCCCGGACCAGCGCGGCGCAGTCGGCGGCGGAGAAGCCGGCCAGCTCCGCGCCGAGCGCGTCGAGGTCCACGTCCGGCGCGAGCGGGACGTCCCGGGCCGTGGCCCGAAGAATCTCCGCGCGGGCCGAACCGTCCGGTGGCGGCACGTAGACCAGGCGCTCCAGCCGGCCCGGGCGCAGCAGCGCCGGGTCGACCAGCTCCGGCCGGTTCGTCGCGCCGACCACCACCACGTTGCGCAGCGCCTCCACCCCGTCCAGTTCGGTGAGCAACGCGGCCACCACCCGATCGGTCGTACCGCCGTCGGTGGCCTGGCCGCGGACCGGCGCCAGCGCGTCCACCTCGTCCAGGAAGACCAGCGTGGGCGCCGCCTCGCGGGCCCGGCGGAACAGCTCACGGACCGCGCGTTCGCTCTCGCCGACCCACTTGGAGAGCAGCTCCGCGCCCTTCACCGACAGCACGTTCGCGCGCCCGGAGCCGGCCAGCGCGGTGACCAGGTAGGTCTTGCCGCAGCCGGGCGGGCCGTAGAGCAGCACCCCGCGCGGCGGCGTCACGCCCAGCCGGGCGAACGTGTCCGGATAGGTGAGCGGCCAGAGCACCGACTCGGTCAACGTCTGCTTGACCTCGTGCAGGCCGCCGACGTCGTCGAGCGTCACCGTGGCCAGTTCCAGCGTGGACGCGGCCATCGTGGTCGCGCGGACCACCTCCCGCGCGGCGAGGAAGTCGGCCATCGCCACGGTCGGCGTCTCGGCCGTCTTCTGCCGCAACGCCGCCCGCACCCCGGCCTCCCGCACCAGCGCGGCCAGGTCCGCGGCGACGAAACCGGGGGTACGCGCCGCCACCTCGTCCAGCCGGACGTCACCGGCCAGCGGCACCTGCCGGGTGAGCACCGTCAACTGCTCCCGGCGCAGCGCCGGATCGGGCAGCGGCACACTGATCCGCAGCGCCAGGAGGTCCGGCCCGCGCAACGCCGGGTCCACCGCCTCGGGGCGTCCGGTGGTGCCGACCACCGCCGCCCCGGCGCGTACCGTCTCGGCGACGACCTGGCGGAACACGGTGGCCAGCGGGCCGGCGTCGTCGGCCGGGGCGAGCGCCTCCACGTCGGTGACCAGCAGCACGGCCGACCCGCCCGCGCGTACCGCCTCGGCCGCCTCCCGCAGCCGGCGGGCCGCCGCGTCGTTGGACAGCGCGGCCAGCTCCGGGCCCCAGACCGGGCGGACCCGCGCGCCGACCCGGGCGGCGACGGCGCGGACCAGCGACGACTTGCCCGAGCCGGCCGGGCCTTCGACGAGCACGCCGAGCGCGACCGTGGTGCCCAGCCGGCCCAGCACCTCGCGGTGGTGGAAGCCCAGGTCCAGCAGCTCGGTCAGCTCCTCGGCCTGGGCGCGCAGGCCCGGCAGCTCGTCCACGTCGGGCACGCCCTCGGGCCCGAGCAGGCCGTCGGCTCCCGGAGTCGTCGCGCCGGCCGATCCGCTGGAGCCGCCGGAGCCGGTTGAGCCGCCGGAGTCGGCCGGGCCGGCCGAAACGGTGGAGCCGGTCGGGCCGCTGAAGCCGGACGCGGCGGGGCCGTGGGTGGTCGGGCCGTGTTCCCAGGCCACCACCGTGTCCATGGTGACCAGCGCGCCGGTTGCCGGCTCGGCCGCCACCACGCTGAGCAGCGTGCTCGTCCAGGCGTACCCGACGGAGCTGGCGAGGCTGTGCCGTGCGGCCTCGACCAGGCCGCGCACGGCGGCGTCCGGGAGCACGTCCTGGGGCAGCAGCGAGACGTCGTCGCCGGCGGTGACCATCTTGCCCAGCAACGCGAGCCGCAGCATCTCCGGCGGGACCGCGGCCGTCACCGCGACCGGGCCGGCCAGCGTGACCCGGCTCGCCCGGGCGCAGGGCAGCGGGCTCACCGTGACCTGGCCGCCGGCCCGCAGGCCGAGGTTGCCCAGCAGCAGGTCGTCGGCGTACAGCAGGGCGCTGCTGGTGCCCGGGTCGGCGGCGGCGGCGATGCCGGCGGTCACCCGGCGGCCGGTCAGCCGTACCGGGTCGCCGGGCCGCAGCGCCAATGCGGTCAGCACCTCGGGGTGGAGGCGTACGACGCCACGGCGGGCGTCCAGCGCGGCCGGCCGCAGGCTCGCGGTCAGGGTCAGGTCGGGTTCCGCCACCCGCCGACAGTAGCCGCCGGGCACCACGGCCCGCCGGGGTCAGTGCGGGTCCGGGCGGTCCAGGAGCGAGGGGTCGCGGCGGATCAGCTCGGCGAGCCGGGCCGCCGGATCGGTCGCGCGTGGGTCGTGGCCCGGGGCGGCCACCGTCTTCACCGACATGGGCCAGGTCGGCGGCGGCGCCGGTGCGGACGCCGGGCCCACCGTCACCTCCGGCCCGGCCCAGGAGACCCGCATCGGGTACGCCTGATCGCCCAGCTCCACCCGCAGCGTCACGGCGAGCCCGCGATGCGCGGCGACCACCCGCCGGACCGCCTCGGCAACCTCCTCCACCGGGTCCCGCCGCGGCGACGCGTGGCCGCCCCGCAACCGGTACGCGCCGTGCCCCGCCCGATCCTCCACCGGCTCGCCCCCGGCGGATGCGCCCGGCTCGGCGTGCTTGGCGGGCCTGCCTGCCTCGGCGCGCTCGGCGGGCCTGCCCCTGTCGGCGTGCTCGGCGGGCATGTCCGCGTCGGCGTGCTCGACCGGCTCGCCGGGCAGCGGCACGCGTCGGCGCTGCGCCTCCTCGCGTCGCGCCAGCCGGGCCAGTGTCTCGTCCAGATCACCCCTCATCGCGTCCACCCCTTCGCAGCGCACGGGCCGAACCGGCTGGCGGTTCAGCGTTCCCGGGACCGGGTCGCCCGGTCCAGCGCCCGGTCCAGGACGACGAGCAGGGCGTCCCGTACGGAGAGCCGGTCCCGGGCGTCGAACTGCACCAGCGGCACGTGCTCGGCGATCGCCAGCGCCCAGCGGATCGACGGCAGGTCCAGCGCCAGCCGCCCGTCGAACGCGTTGACGCCCACGGCGAACGGCAGCCCGGCCCGCTCGAAGAAGTCGATCGCCGGATAGCAGTCGTCGAGCCGGGCGCTGTCCACCACCACCAGCGCGCCGAGCGCGCCCCGGGCCAGGTCGTCCCACATGAAGCCGAACCGGGCCTGGCCGGGCGTACCGAAGAGGTAGAGCTTCAGGCTGCGGTCGATGGTCACGCAGCCGAAGTCCATCGCCACCGTGGTGGTGGTCTTCCCGGGCACCCCGTCGGGGTCGTCGACGCCGATCCCGGCGGTGGTCATCTCCGCCTCGGTGGTCAGCGGCGCGATCTCGGAGATCGCCCCCACCGTGGTGGTCTTGCCGACGCCGAAGCCGCCGGCGATCAGGATCTTCACCGGGATCGGCGGGCGTGGCGCGGGCACCCGGCTGACGATCGGGGCCGGCTCGCCGGGGGCGCCGGGTGGCCGGTACGGCAGTGGCGGCCCGGCCGGCGGCGGTGGGGTGGCGCGGCCGATCAGCGGGGCCGGGTTGCCGTAGCGGGTGGGGACGCTGTTCGCGGCCGGCCCGCCAGGGGCGGACGCCCGCCATTCAGGAGATCGCACGAAGTCCATCAATCACTCGCAGGATGAGATCGGGATCGAGGGCGTCGTCGACGTCCGCGACGTGCACGTCGAGGTGACCGGCGGCGCGCAGGTCGCCGACCAGCACCCGGGTCACGCCGAACTGCATCCGGGTCCGGGCGGAGATCTCGGCGACCGACACCGGCTCGACACAGATCGCGACGATCGCCGCGAGTTCCGGGGTCAGCCGGGCGGTCACCGCCCACGAGCCGCTGCCCGGCCGCGCGGTCACCTGGGTCTCCAGGCTGATCGCCGGGTCGCCGTCCACCCGTCCCGAGGTGAGCACGAACGGGCGCGGGCCGGTCGGCTGCTCCCCGTCGCCCGCGTCCGGTCCCGGACCCGGGGCGGACGCGCGCAGGAAGGGGCGGATCCGGACGCCGGGTTCCGGCTCCGGGTCCTCGCCGGCGACCCCCGGGATCATTGCTGGACGGCGTTCTTCAGCTCGGCGATCAGGCGGGGGCTCAGGGCGCCGCCGGCGCGGCCGGCGAAGAGCGTCATCTCGTACGCCACGGTGCCCAGGTTGGCCGAGCGGTCGGCGACCACGCCGAGGACCGAGCCGCTGCTGATCGCGCTGATCAGCAGGTAGCCCTCGGCCATGTCCACGATGACCCGGTTGAGCCCGCCCAGCGCGTACCAGCTCGCGGCGCCACCGGCCAGGCTGGTCATGCCGGAGACCACGGCGGCGAGCCGTTCCGCGTTGGACCGGTCCTTGATCGCGGACATGGCCATCAGCAGCCCGTCCGAGGAGACCGCGATCGCCTCCATCACCCCGGCCGTGCTGGAGGTGAACGAGTCGAGCAGCCAGTTGAAGGTGCGCGCCTCGGGGCTGAGGTCGCCGGTCGCGCTCTGTTCGACATTGTCGTGCAGGTACGGGCTGGTCACCGTGATGGATCCTCTTCATAGCGGTGGTCGGTACTGACTTCGCGCAGAGCACGGGCGACGCCCGCCTCGAATTCCGTGATGCGGTCGCGGACCTCGACCGGGTCGCCGGGGTCGGAGCTGGCCGGGGGCGCGGGCGGCACCGCGGAGACGGTCAGGTTCGCCCCCGGGACACGCCGGCTGAGCCGAGGCCGGGCGGGTGTCGGGTCGGCCGGGTCGACGTCGTCCTCGGCCCGGCGTACCCCGTCCTGGAACGCCTCCACCAGGGCGCGGACGGCGGCCGGGTCGTCCGGAACACCGAACGGCGGCCCGATCACCGGTCCGGCCGGTCCGGTGACCGGACCGGGCGGCAGGTTGGCGCCGGGCACCCGTTTCCGGATCGGCCGGTTCCCGGGCGGTCCGGCCGGCCGACCGAACGGACCTGGCGCGGCGGGCAGTGGCCCGCGCGGCGCTGGGGTGCGGGCGGGACCGGTCGTCGATCCGGCCGGACCTGGCGTCGCGGGCAGTGGCCCGCGCGGTGGCGGGGTGCGGGTGGGGCCGGTCGTCGGTCCGGCGGCCGGGGGAGCGGCCGGTGCCGGGCCGACGACCGGTGTCGGCGGGGTGGGGCCGGCCGGGTGTGTCGCCGGGCCGGTGGGCCGCGTGGTGGACCGTGCGGTGGCCGGCGGCCAGGCGGGCGGCGGACCGCCGGTGGGGAAGCGGAAGTCCTCGACCGGCGGCCTGGTGACGGCCGCCGTCCCGACCGACCTCCCGGCGTCCGCCGCGCCGTCCCGGCCCGTCGCCTCGTCGACGGCTGCCGGGCGGTCCCGGTCCGGGTCCGGGTCCGGGTCCGGGGTCTCCCGGCGGGCGGTCGGAGCGGTCGGAGCGGTCAGGGCGGTCGGAGCGGTCAGGGCCGGCGCGTCCGGCACCTCGGCGTCGTCGACCAGGTGGCCGAAGGCGTTCCAGGAGTCGCCGCTGGAGATGCTGCGGGTGGCCCGGCTCAGCAGCGCCGTGTCGAAGCCGGCCGGTTCGCCGGCGGCCGGCCGGACCGGCCGGCTCGCCGGTGCGGGGTCCGGAGGCCGTTCCACGGTCGGCGCGGCGGCCCGCGCCACGGCGGTTCCGGCCGGCTCCGGCCGGCGGATCACCAGGGAGGCGGTCGGGATCTCCAGGCCGGCGGTGATCCCGCCGCCCGCGGTCGCCACCAGCCGTACGGCCCAGCCGTGTCGCCGGGCCAGCCGGCCCACCACGAAGAGCCCGAGCACCTCGGTCGGCGCGAGGTCGAGCCGCTCCCGGCGGGTGAGCCGGGCGTTCTCCTCGGCGAGCCGCTCCTCGGTGAGGCCGATGCCGTGGTCCACCACGGTGAGCCGGGCGCCCCCCTCGGTCAGTTCGCCGGCCACCACGACCCGGGTGTGCGGCGGCGAGAAGGCGGTCGCGTTCTCCATCAGCTCGGCCAGCGCCAGCACCAGGTCGCCGGCGATCGCGGGTGCCGCCGAGACGCCGGGCGGGACCTGCACGTCGACCCGGGTGTAGTCCTCGATCTCGCCGAGCGCGAGCCGGACCACGTCGGCCAGCGGGACCGGGGCCACGTGGCCGTCCGAGCCGGTGGCCCCGGAGAGCACCACCAGGCTGCCGGCGTTGCGGCGCAGCCGGCTGGAGATGTGGTCCAGTCGGTAGAGGTGCTCCAGCCGGCCCGGGTCGACCTCCTGCCGTTCCAGCCGGTCGATGAGCGCGATCTGGCGGCCGACCAGGTTCTGCGTACGGCGGCCGACGTGGCCGAACATCTGCGCCACGTTCCGGCGGCCGGCCACCTGCCGCTCGACCAGCCGGGCGGCGGTGTGCTGCACCCGCTCGAACGCGCGGGCCAGGTCGCCGAGCTCGTCCCGGGCGCGGACGTCGACCGGGTCGAGGCGTACCGGGGGCACCGACTCGGTCTCGTCGTCGGCCACCCGGGTGAGCTCCGCCTCGGCGACCCGGGCGACGCGTTCGGCGGAGCGGGTGAGCCGGCTCAGCGGCCGGGACACCGTACGGGCCACCGTCATGCTCAGCAGCACCACCAGGAGCAGGATCGCCGCCGCCGCCACGGCGACCAGCCAGGCCGTGGTCAGCGCGTTCCGCTCCTCGGTACGCGTCTCCGCGATGACGTCCGCGACGACCTTCTTCTCCACGAACTGGCCCAGCGTGATCATCGAGCGGACCGAGGGGAAGAGCGCGTCCAGCGGCAGCGGGGCGATCGCCGCGACCGGGTCCCGGATGCTGTCGCGCAGGAACGTCTGGCTGGTCCGGGCCGCCACCGCCGCGTCGTCCAGCAGCGCCAGCTTCAACTGCTCCGGCGTGATCAGCTTGCGGAACCGGTCGTTGTCCACGTCGAGCGCCGCCATGCAGGCGATGTACGAGGCGCCCACCCGCTGATCACCTGTTGCGCGGACCAACACGATCTGGGTGGCGCACGAACTCAGCGCCTCGTCGGTACGCAGCAGCGCGTCCAGCGCGAGCACCTGCCGCCCGGCCGAGGTGTCGGTGTCCACCCGGAACGGCAGCCGCAGCGCCTCGATCAGCGCCAGGTCGACCCGGGCGAAGATGTTCAGGATCTGTTCCGGCGTGGCCCGGCCGGCGAGCGTCGCGGTCCGGACGTCGGCCAGCCGGCGTACCCCGTCGAGGGACTCGTGGACCGGCGTCGGCAGCGACTCGGCCCGCAGGTCGGCGACCCGGTCGTCGACCGTGGCGGACTTCTGGATCAGCTCGGTGCGGGTCACCCGGCCGAGCAGCAGCCCGATCGAGAGCAGACGTTCCTGCTGGAGGTCCTGCACCAGGCTGCCGATCCGGCTGGCGACGCGGACGGTCTCCACGGTGTCGGCGGCGCGGGCCGCGACGGCCACCCGGTCGACGACCACCGGCACGGCCAGCCCGACCATGCTGAGCAGCGGGATGATCACCAGCAGGGCGAGCTTGCCCCGGATCCGCAACCTAGCGAGCAGCATCGAACGGCCCCCACCGCTCGGCCTCGACGCCCCGACCCACCGCGACGGGCTGACGGTCGGCCCTCGGCGGCTCGGGTCGGACGGCCGGGGGCAGCGCGGCGTCGGCGGGCGTCGGGCGTGCCTCGACGGCGGGCCGCCGGAGCAGCGTCACGGCCAGCCCGACCAGCAACGCCACCGTCACGCCGGCCGCGATCCGGGCCAGCAACCGGTCCCGGTCGAGCGCGTCCACCCGTTCCTCCAGCAACGTGTCGAGCTGTTCGAGGATGACGGTGCGGAGCTGCTTGGCGGCGGACTGGGCGGCGAGTCCGGCGGCGGTGAGCTGGGTGGGGTTCGGCGCGGCCCGGCCGCCGCCCGCGGCGGTGAACGCCTCCAGCGACCGCTGGTAGGCGTCCAGCGGGGTGAGCACGTTGGCGCCCAGGTCGGTGCTCTCCGAGCTGTCCACCGCCGTGCGCAGGTCGGCGACCAGATCGTTGGCCGGACCGAACGCGGACGACCGCAGCTCGGCCAGCTCGATGCCGGTCTTCGCGCGTTCGGCGGCGGGGCGCGTGGCGGCCAGCCGGACCAGGTCGGCGAGCCGGCCGGCCAGCACCATCGCGGTGGGCAGGTCCCCGCCGATGCTGTCCTGGAGGAAGAACGAGTCGGACCGGGGGTCGCGGATCAGGCCGGAGCTTTCCCGTACCTTCCGGTAGAGCGCGAGCAGCAGGTCGTTGGCTTCGCCGTACGCCTGGTACGCGGCCTCGGGGTCGGCGAGCCCCCGGTCCGGCAGTCCTTCGAGCTTCGCCCGCAGCCCGGCCCAGCGTTCGTGGCTGCGCAGCTCGTCGCCGACGGCGGTGTCCACGGCCGCCACCTGCTCGATCGCGGCGTTGAGCGAGGCGCGGGAGACCGGCGCCCCGGCCACGGCGGTGGACTGGGCCTCCACCAGCGCGTCGGTGACCGGCCCGAGCGCACGCAGGTAACGGACCCCCAGCCGCTCCCGGGACGCCAGGTCGTGGTCCTCCGTGGTGGTGCCGTCGACGAGCGCGAATAGCAGCCCGAGCGGGGCGACCAGTGCCAGCGCCAGCAGCAGGGGTAGGACACGGCCCGACATGGAGGGCCGCCGACGCACCCGCGGCGCGGGAACTGTCATGGTCTGTCTCCTCCGGCGACGGCGGGGCGGTCGATGCCCCGGGAGGTCGCCGCCAGCAGTCCCGTGCACCGGACCGGAAAATTAGTCGAACCGGGCGGGGCGCGAACCTGGGTCGTCCAGTCGGTTTCACGTCAGTTCGTCCGGGGTGACGGAGTGTCAACATGTTCGCCACGCAGCGTCCGATCGGGTCGTCGAGTCGCGACTTGAGCACTGATTTGCGGTTGTAGATGTGAATTCACGTGATCCGAATACGTGCCGCTGGGACGCTCTGGACCTTCTGCGGACGACGGGCGGCACGCGCCGAACGGCGCAACCGGACGAACGTACGGCCGATCTCAGGGAACGCTCAGCCGACGGCCCGTACCGTGTGCCGCATGAGATCACCCGTCGCGCGGGTCCGGCGCGCCCTGGCCGGCCGTCCGCGCCGGATCGTCGCCGCCGTGCTGGTGGTCGTCCTGGTCGCCGCCGCGCTGGTCTGGGCGGTCCGTCCGCGGGGTACGGAGTTCCGGACCGAGTCGGCGCTGCTGACCGTGCGGTCCGGGCCGGACGGGACCGAGCCGGTCGACCTGGACACCACGTTCTACCTGCCCGGCGACGCCTCCGACGCGAACCGGGTGCCGGCGGTGCTGCTGGCGCACGGCTTCGGCGGCACCAAGGAGTCGGTCCGCTCGGACGCGGAGGACCTAGTCGCCCGGGGCTACGCGGTGCTCACCTGGACCGCCCGGGGCTTCGGCCGCTCCGGCGGCCAGATCCACCTGGACAGCCCGGACTACGAGGTGCGGGACGCGCAGCGCCTGCTGAACTGGCTCGCCACCCGCCCCGAGGTGCGCCTCGACTCCGCCGGCGACCCGCGCGTCGGCGTGGTCGGCGGCTCGTACGGCGGTGGCCTGGCGCTGCTGCTGGCCGCGCAGGACAAGCGGGTCGACGCGATCGTCCCGATGATCACCTGGAACGATCTGTCCCGGGCGTTCCTGCCGGAGAGCAGCGGCAAGCCGCCCACCGAGGGCGTGTTCAAGAAGGGCTGGGCCGGCATCTTCTTCGGTGGCGGCGGCAACGCCGGCTCCGGGCCGGCCGGGTTGTCCGGCGCCACCGCCGCCGTGCCGGAGGGCGCGCCCGCCTCGGCCGGGCCGGCGAGCCCGCAGCCGGGCGCGGGACCGGGCAGCGGTTCCGGCCGGGCCCCGGGAGGCGCGGCCGACCCGTCCTGCGGTCGGTTCGCCGCCGACGTCTGCGCCGCGTACCTGCGGATCGCCACCACCGGCCGGGCCGACGACGCCGCTGTCGAACTGCTGCGCCGCTCGTCGCCGGCCGGCGTGCTGGACCGGATCAAGGCGCCCACGCTGCTGGTGCAGGGCGAGGCGGACACGCTGTTCCCGCTCACCGAGGCGGACGCCAACGCCCGCGGCATCGCCGCCGCCGGCACGCCGGTGCGGGTGGCCTGGTTCACCGGGGGCCACGACGGCGGCGCCGGCCCGACCTCCGACTCGGACCGGGTGAAGTTCCTGACCGCGCAGTGGCTCGACCACTACGTCAAGGGCGAGGGGGCGGCACCCGGCGACAGCTTCACGTTCTCCCGGATCGCCGGCTTCGACGCGTTGGACCGGGGCCTGGTGGCCACCGGCTACCGCACCGACGACTACCCGGGCGTGACCGGGCAGGAGCGCCGCGACGTGACGCTCACCGGACCGGCCCAGCCGGTCGCCGTACCGCCGAACGGCAACCCGGCGGCGATCTCCGCGGTGCCGTTCGCCGGTGCGCTCGGCTCGCTGCTGGACGGCGTGGCCGGCGACATCCCCGGCCAGCACGCCCGCTTCGAGTCCGCGCCGTTGGACGACCCGGTCGACGTGGTCGGCGCGCCGAACGTGCGGATCCGGGTCGCCTCGGAGACCGGCGAGGCGGTGCTCTTCGTCAAGCTCTACGACGTCGACCCGCAGGGCGCGTCGACGCTGCCGGACGGCCTGGTCGCGCCGGTGCGGCTGACCGGCCTGCCGGCCACGCTCGACGCCGCCGCGCCGGTCACCGTCACGCTGCCGGCGATCGTCCGGCGGATCGAGGCCGGGCACCGGCTGCGGCTCGTGGTGGCGACGTCCGACCAGGCGTACGCCACGCCGGCCGAGCCGGCGGTGCACACCGTGGCGCTCGGCGACGGCCCGCTGGTGCTGCCCACCGTCGACGCCGCGCCGATCGCCACCTCGGCCGCGATCTGGCGCTGGGTGCTGGCCGGCCTGCTCGCCGCGATCGCGGTCGGGCTCGTCGTGGTCGTGCTGCTCGCCCGCCGCCGGCACCGCCGCCAGGACCGCTCCATCCACCCGGAGTACGCGGGCGTCCCGCTCGCCGTGCGCAACCTGCGCAAGGAGTACGCGGACGGCTTCGTCGCCGTCTCCGACGTGGACTTCGAGGTGCACCCCGGGCAGGTGGTGGGCCTGCTCGGGCCGAACGGCGCCGGCAAGACCACCACGCTGCGGGTGCTGATGGGGCTGACCCAGCCCACCGCCGGGGAGATCTACGTGTTCGGGCACCGGCTGGTGCCGGGCTCACCGGTGCTGTCCCGGATCGGCGCGCTGGTCGAGGGGCCGGGCTTCCTGCCGCACCTGTCCGGGCTGGACAACCTCAGGGCGTACTGGCGGGCCACCGGGCGGCCCTGGGCGGACGCGCACTTCGACGAGGCGTTGGAGATCGCCGGCCTGGGCGCCTCGGTGCACCGGCGGACGAAGAAGTACAGCCACGGCATGCGGCAGCGGCTCGCCATCGCGCAGGCCATGCTCGGCCTGCCCGAACTGCTGGTGCTGGACGAGCCGACGGACGGGCTGGACCCGCCGCAGATCGCCGAGATGCGCCGGGTGCTCCAGCGCTACGCCACCGACGGCCGGGCGGTGCTGGTCTCCAGTCACCTGCTGGCCGAGGTGGAGCAGACCTGCACGCACGCGGTGGTGGTGAACAAGGGCCGGATCGTGGCGTCCGGCCCGGTCGAGGAGATCGTCGGCGAGTCGCCGAGCGTGCTGTTCGAGGTGAGCGACCCGGACGCCGCGCGGACCGTGCTCGATCGGCTGGACGGCGTACGGGTGCTGCCGGACGCCGACGGCGGGTTGGTGGTGGACACCAACGGCACCGCCCGCCGCGAGGTGGTGGCCGAACTGGTCCGGGCCGGCATCGGGGTGGACCGGGTGGTGCCTCGGCGCCGCCTGGAGGACGCGTTCCTCGCCCTGGTCGGCGAGAACTCTCGGGGAAGCGGTGACCGGTGATGGTGGACACTTCGGTGGCGTCGAAGGGCAGTGGCGGCGCTGCGGGCGGCTACCGGCCGTCGGCCACGATGCCGTTCGGGGCGGAGTTCCGGCGGCAGGCGTCGCGGCGGCGTACCCAGTTGGCGCTCGGGTTCATGGTGCTGCTGCCGCTGATCATCCTGGTGGCGTTCCAGTTCGACTCCGGGGACGACGACGGCGGAGGGCGCGGCGAGTTCGCCAGCCTGGCCGACCTGGCCACCTCGGGCGGGCTCAACTTCACCCTGTTCTCGATCCTGGTGTCGGCGTCGTTCCTGCTGGTCGTGGTGGTGGCGCTGTTCTGCGGGGACACGGTGGCCAGCGAGGCGAGCTGGGGGAGCCTGCGCTACCTGCTCGCCGTGCCGGTGCCCCGGGCCCGGCTGCTGGCGGTGAAGCTGGTGGTGGCGCTCGCGTACTCCGCTCTGGCGTTGGTCCTGCTGGCCGGCACCGCGCTGCTCGCCGGCACGCTGCGCTACGGCTGGGAGCCGCTGAGCAGTCAGGTCTCCGCGGAGCTGGCCCCGGCCGACGGGCTGCTGCGGCTGCTCGGCGTGCTCGGCTACCTGGCGGTGGTGCTGCTGGTGGTGGCCGGCCTGGCGTTCCTGCTCTCGGTGACCACGGACGCGGCGCTCGGCGCGGTCGGTGGGGCGGTGCTGCTCTGGATCCTGTCCAGCATCCTCGACCAGATCACCGCGCTGGGCGGACTGCGCAACCTGCTGCCGACCCACTACAGCAGCGCCTGGCTGGGGCTGCTGTCGTCGCCGATGCAGACCGACGACGTGGTCAAGGGCGCGATCTCGGCGGTCGTCTACGCCACGCTGTTCTGGGGGCTCGCGTTCTGGCGCTTCACCCGCAAGGACATCACGAGCTGAGGTGCAAGGAGGGGCCCCCACTTAACGCATCTGGTAGAGGAGGGGGCCCCTCCCAACGTGCGTTGCCCATATCATGGGAGCGTTCCCACAAGATTGTCCCGCTAGCAAGGAATTTATTACCTTCGATGTTTGAGCCGGCCATCCTGGACGTCTTCCCATACCCGTCCCAGGAGGTTTCCCATGGTCCCGGCGCAGTTGAACGGTCCCGTGCTCTCCCTGTTCCGCATCGTCGTCGGCTTTCTCTTCCTGCTCCACGGCGCGGCGTCGATCTTCGGCATACTCGGCGGCAACCCGGCCACCGGCGGCGCGGTTCCCGCCGGCACCTGGCCCGGCTGGTGGGCCGCGCTGATCCAGCTCGTCTGCGGCGCGCTCGTGCTCGTCGGCCTGGCCACCCGGCCCGCGGCACTGCTCGCCTCCGGCTCGATGGCCTACGCGTACTTCGTGGTGCACCAGCCGCACGGCCTGCTGCCGATGAAGAACGGCGGCGAGCTGGCCGCGCTCTTCTGCTGGTCGTTCCTGCTGGTCGCGGTGCTCGGCCCCGGCACCTGGGCGCTCGACGCGCTGATCTCCCGCCGCCGCGCCCCCGCCGACCCCACCCCGGCGACCCGCCGCGCCTCCGTCCCGGCCTGACCCGCCGCGTGCCCGAAATCTTGGTACGGGAGCGCCCCTCCGGGGGCGGTTCCGTACCAAGATCTGTCAGCGGCAGCGGCCGGAATGGGTGACCGGGAGGGAGCAGCGTCGGGAACGGGGGAGCGGGGCGTCGCACCAGACCCTGGTACGCACCGACTGCCGGTCCTCCTCGGACAGCGTGGTCTCGCCGAAGTCGATGGCGAGCACGTGACCGAGCGAGCGGCGCAGCGCCATGGAGAGCGCGGCGGCCTCGTCCACGCTGGTCAGCGTGGTGGGCAGGTGGATGATCCAGTGCGGCTCGGTCACCGTGGTCGACCCCCGTCGGTCAACCCCTCGGTGTACGACGACAGCGCCGCCGCGGCCGACGTCAGGCTCTCCGCCATCAGGGTGAGGCGTTCGGCGCCGTCCCGCCACTGCCGGACGGTCGTCCCGGTAACCGGGTCGTCGGCGCGGCCCGCATAGGAGAGCTGCTGCCCGGCGGCGGTGATCCGGGCCGGGAGCCGCCCGATCCGATCGGCCGCCGCGCCCAACCGGTCCCGCACCTCGTCGAGCGCCTCGACCAGCCCGCCGATGGTGGCGGTCTCCCGGTGGCCGGCGGCGACGCGCAGCCGGCGTACCCCGTCGCTGACCTGGAATTCCGCGTCCCCGGCCAGGTCGAGGGCGTCCTCGCCGCTGCGCCGGGCCAGCTTGATCGCCGGATGGGCGCAGCCCGCGCCGACGCGCTCCAGCAGCACGGTGGCGGCGGCCACTCCGAGGTACGCCTCCCGCAGCTCACCGGTGACCTGCTCGGCCGCCCAGATCGCGTTGGCGGTGGGCGCCTCCGCACTCGTTTCCGCCTCCGTCACACCACGTCTCCTTCGCCTGGCGGGGTGCCGGGACAGCGCGAATTCCGGTGGAGATCTGCGCCGCCCCGGCCGGGAGGATCGACCAGTGCCTAGCTGGGCGCTCCGTGGGCAGCTTTACCGATAATGCTGGTAAAGTCAACGATGCGCTTGAGGTTTCTCCTGGCCCCGTGATCAGATGGGCATGCCTAGCTGGGAGTACCTGCATGTCCACACCGCGCCGGTTCGAACCGCACTACCGCAGGATCATCGCCGATATCAGGCGGCGCATCGCCGATGGCGAGTGGCCACCCGGACACAAGCTGCCCTCCACCAAGGAGTTGGCTGACCTGTATGAGGTGGGCAGTCAGTCCACTGTGCGGCAGGCCATCACGATCCTGATCGAGACCGGAGAGTTGTACGGCCACCAGGGTCTGGGTGTGTTCGTGCCGGATGCTGCCGAGTGACGGGCTGACCGGCTACAGCGGATTGTCCGGCGTAACGGCCGAGGAGGGCGGAGCGCTCGGCGTGACCGGTTTCGTGGTCGGGTCCGGGTCGCGGCGCTTCCAGGCGCTGACCCCGAGCCGGCCGGTGTTGCCGAGGTCGATCGTCCCGTCCAGCGCCACCTCGTACGCCGGCCTGCCGGCCACCGACGCGACGTCGAGCTGGGCGCCCTCGGTGGCCACCACGGCCGGATCGGTGACCGTGTTACGCCAGAGCAGCGCGGCGCCGGCCCGTTCGCCGGGGCGCAGCACGAGCCGGGTGGGTGGGGCGTCGAAGCCGGAGGTGATCCCGGTCGCGCCCGGGATGATCCTGACCTTGATCGGGTCCCCGTCGGCGTCCCGCAGGCTGACCGCCGGGTAGCCGCGCAGCGCGTACGGCTGGGTTCCGCAGTTGACCAGGTCCAGGCCCATGGCCCGCAACCCCATCGCGGCGCTCACGCCCAGCTCGGTGATCCGGATGCCCTCCGGGGTGCAGGCCACCGAGGGGGACGGCGCGACCTCGGCCCCCGGCCGCTCCGGTGGCGTGGGCAGCGGGTCGACCGGTGCCGGCGTCCCGGCGCAGCCCGCCAGCAGCGCAACCCCGGCGAGCCCTCCGACAAGGCCGGCCGAACGTCGCATCCAGCGATCATGTCACCCCTGCGTCCGTCCTGCGGCCCGCCACCTCCCGGCGATCATGAGGTTGACGGCGGACGGCATCCGATTTGTCGCCGGCAACCTCATGATCGATCGAGGTCAGGGGCGGGAGGCGGGATCGGTGGGGCGGCCCACTGCGTGGGACCCCGGGTGGCGGCGCGGCGGACGGCGCATAGACTCGACGCCACAACTGCATACCTCATCCAGAGGGGCTGAGGGATACGGCCCGACGACGCCCCGGCAACCACCCGCACGCTCGACGTCGAGCGCCCTGCGGGCAGGTGCCAATTCCGTCCCCGCCGCACCCGGCGATGCGGGGAAAGATGAGAGGAATTTCCTCGACATGACGTCGACGCTCTCCGCCGTCCCCGGCATCGACACCTCCCGCAGCCCGGCCCGCGCCCTGGTCTGTCGCGCCTGTTCCGCGCGCTACCCGCTGGCCGCCCAGCACGCCTGCTACGAGTGTTTCGGCCCGCTGGAGGTCGACTACGACACCGCCGCCCTGGCCGCCGTCACCCGGGAGCAGATCGAGGCCGGCCCGAACAGCATCTGGCGCTACGCCGCCCTGCTCCCGGCCGGTCAGGACCCGGCCACCCGGGTCACCCTCGACCCGGGGCTGACCCCGCTGGTCGCCGCCGGCCACCTCGCCGCCGAGCTGGGCATCACCGCGCCGCTGTGGGTGAAGGACGACAGCGCCAACCCCACCCACTCGTTCAAGGACCGGGTGGTGTCGGTGGCGCTGACCGCCGCCCGGGCGCTCGGCTTCACCCGCTACGCCTGCGCGTCCACCGGCAACCTGGCCAACTCGGTCGCCGCGCACGCGGCCCGTGCCGGGGTGCCATCGGTGGTCTTCATCCCCAGTGACCTGGAGCAGGGCAAGGTGGTCACCACCGCCGTCTACGGCGGTGACCTGGTCGCCATCGACGGCTCGTACGACGACGTGAACCGGCTCTGCGGCGAACTGGTGGAGACCGACGAGTTCGAGGACACCGCGTTCGTCAACGTGAACGTGCGGCCCTTCTACGCCGAGGGCTCCAAGACGCTCGGCTACGAGGTGGCCGAGCAGCTCGGCTGGCGGATCCCGGCCCAGGTGGTGATCCCGATGGCCAGTGGCGAGCTGCTCACCAAGATCGACAAGGCGTTCACCGAGCTGGTGGAGATCGGCCTGGTCGAGGCGCCGGCCGGCGGCTGGAAGGTGTTCGGCGCGCAGTCCGCCGGCTGCAACCCGATCGCCACCGCGCTGCACGACGACCGCGACACCATCGTCCCGGTCAAGCCGACCGGCATCGCCAAGTCGCTCAACATCGGCGACCCGGCCGCCGGCGTCTACGCGCTGGAGGCGGTCCGCCGCACCGGTGGCTGGATGGAGTACGCCGACGACGACGAGATCCGCGCCGGGATCACGTTGCTGGCGCGTACCACCGGCGTGTTCGCCGAGACGGCGGGCGGCGTGACGGTGGCGGTGCTGCGCAAGCTGGTGGAGTCGGGCCGGCTGGACCCGGCCGCGGAGACGGTGATCTTCAACACCGGCGAGGGCCTCAAGACGCTTGACGCGGTGGCCGCCGCCTCCGGCCCCACGCACCGCATCAAGCCCAGCCTCCGCGCCGCCCGCGACGCCGGCCTCCTGGGCTGACCCCCACCCCGATCCCCCCACCCCACCCCACCCCACCCCCGCCGGCCCGCCGGCCCGCCGGCCCGCCGGCAGGTTGATCAAGGAGTTTGCGTCAGCGCGTGGGACTGACCCGACGCAAACTCCTTGGTCAACTCGCGAGCCGGGCGGGCGGGCGGCCGAGCGCGGCGGGTGGGGGGCCGAGCGTGGTGGCGGGTGGCCGAGCGTGGTGTGGTGGGGCTCGCCCGGGAGGGGGATCGCGGGCGACCAGGGGTGACGGGGGATGTGCGGCGCGTGTCGGAAAACTGTCACCGCAGGACTTGACGGCAGGAACCGGACGGCGCAAGATGCTCGGTGCGGGAGGGCATTCGCCGGAGACTTTTCTAAGTTTTGCGACCCAACGCCGGAGGCGTTGTGCGGACGTCCCTCCCGACCAACGTAGGACAGGGCCAGCGGAAAACCGCTGGCCCTGTCGCTTCTTCCGGGGCAGGCTCGCCGCCATGGGCCTGACCGTCACCCCGCTGGACGCGGCCGACCTGCCGACGCTCGACGCGGCGTACCGGATCGCGGAAGCGGCCCGCGCCGTCGACGAGCCGGACCTGCCGCCGACCTGCCGGCGGCGGTTCGAGGCGCTGCTCCGGCACCCGATGCCCGGCATCGACGGGCGGTGGCTCGTCGCCCGCCTCGACGGCGAGCCGGTCGGCTGGCTCCGGCTGCACCTGCACACGCTGGAGAACACCGAGAACGCCAGCGTCGAGCTGGTGGTCGACCCGACCCACCGGCGGCGCGGGATCGGGCGCGTGTTGCACGAGCACGGCGTACGGCTGTTCCGGGAGCACGGCGGCAAGCGGTTGGTCGGCTCCACCGCCGCCGCGCTGCCCGGCGAGGAGGACCGGGAACTCCCCGGCGCCGCGTTCGCCGCCGCGATGGGCGCGAGGGCGGCCAACGCCGACGTGCGCCGCCGGCTCGACGTGAGCGCGCTGGACCGCAACCGGCTGGCCGCGCTGCACGCCGACGCCCGCGCGGCGGCCACCGGCTACCGCGCGGTGCACTGGCGCGACCACACGCCCGACGAGTACGTCGCGGACACCGCGCACCTGGAGGGCCGGCTGCTGCTCGACGCGCCGATGGGTGAGCTGGAGTGGGAGCAGGAGAAGATGGACGCCGAGCGGAAGCGGGGCGTGGAGCGGGCGCTCGACGCCCGGGGCGTGCGCCGCTACAACACCGGCGCGGTGCACGAGGCGTCCGGCCGGCTGGTCGGCTGGAGCCAGCTCAGCCTGGCGGCGAGCAGCACCGAGCACGCCTGGCAGCAGATCACCATCGTCGACCCCGGGCACCGCGGCCACCGGCTCGGCCTGCTCTGCAAGGTCGCCAACCTGGCGTACGCGCTGGAGCACGAGCCGGCGCTGCGGACGGTCGACACCTGGAACGCCGCCGCCAACGGTCCCATGATCGCGATCAACGAGCAGCTCGGCTTCCGCCCGGCCGCCGGCTCGGTCGACTGGCAGTTGACGATCTGAGTTGTGACACGCCCCTACTGATCTGGTGCCTTCCTGTTGCATGATGGCGGGCATGACGGAGACCCCGCACCCCCTGTACGCCAGGCACGCCGAGACCCTCGACCGGGCGCTGACCGCCATCACGGAGCGCGGGTACTGGTCCGCCTATCCCGAGTCGCCCAGCCCCCGGGTGTACGGCGAGACCGCCGCCGCCGACGGCAAGGCCGCCTTCGAGGCGTACCTGGGCGGCGACTTCCCGCTCGACCAGGCGAGCGACGGCACCACCGTGGCCACCGAGGCCAGCCCGTTCGGCGTGGCACTGGACGTCCGCTACCCGCACGCCGGCGCGGACGAGCTGGTGGCCGCCGCCACCGCCGCGCTGCCGGCCTGGCGCGACGCCGGCCCGAAGGCCCGCGCGGGCGTCTGCCTGGAGATCCTCGACCGGCTGCACAAGAACGTGTTCGAGCTGGCCAACGCCGTGCAGTTCACCAGCGGCCAGGCGTTCGTGATGGCGTTCCAGGCCGGCGGCGCGCACGCGCTGGACCGCGCGCTGGAGGCGGTCGCCTACGCGTACGCCGAGATGACCCGCCACCCGGGGACGGCCGGCTGGGAGAAGGCCGCCGGCAAGGGCGACCCGCTGCGGATGACCAAGACGTTCCACGTGGTGCCGCGCGGGGTGGCGCTGGTCATCGGCTGCAACACGTTCCCGACCTGGAACTCGTACCCCGGGTTCTTCGCGTCGCTGGTCACCGGCAACCCGGTGGTCGTGAAGCCGCACCCGCGCGCCGTGCTGCCGCTGGCGATCACCGTGAAGTACGCCCGCCAGGTGCTCGCCGAGGCCGGCTTCGACCCGAACCTGGTGCAGCTCGCTCCCGAGGCGGACGGCGAGAAGCTCGCCTCGACGCTGGCCCTGCACCCGGCCGTGAAGATCGTCGACTTCACCGGCTCCACCGAGTACGGCGACTGGCTGGAGGCGAACGCCCGGCAGGCCGCTGTCTACACCGAGAAGGCCGGCCTGAACACGGTGGTGATCGACTCCACAGACGACTTCGCCGGGCTCTGCCGCAACCTGGGCTTCACGCTCACGCTCTACAGCGGCCAGATGTGCACCACCTCGCAGAACCTGCTGATCCCGCGCGACGGCATCGAGACCGACCAGGGGCACAAGAGCTTCGACGAGGTGGCCGCCGGCATCGCCGGCGCGGTCGCCAAGCTGACCGCCGACCCGGCCCGGGGCGTGGAGCTGACCGGCGCGATCGTCAACGACGGGGTGCTGGAGCGCCTCGACGAGGTGACCAAGGTCGGCGAGCCGGTGCTGGAGTCGCGCACCGTCGAGCACCCGTCCTTCCCGGGCGCCGTGGTGCGTACGCCGACCGTCGTCAAGCTGGACGCCGGCGACACCGCGACGTACGCGCGGGAGTGGTTCGGGCCGATCTCGTTCGCCATCGCGACCGACTCGACCGAGCACAGCCTGCGCATCCTGCGCGAGACGGTGGGGGAGAAGGGCGCGCTGACCGCGGCCGTCTACTCCACCGACGAGGCCGTGCTGGACGCGGCCGAGGCGGCGGCGATCGACGCCGGCGTGCACCTGTCCTGCAACCTGACCGGTGGCGTGTTCGTCAACCAGTCGGCGGCGTTCTCCGACTTCCACGGCTCCGGCGCGAACGCGGCGGCGAACTCCGCGCTCACCGACGGCGCGTACGTCGCCAACCGCTTCCGCGTCGTCCAGTCCCGCCGACACGCCTGACAGAAGGGGCCCCTTCTTAACGCATCCGGTAGAGAAGGGGCCCCCTCTCAACACCCGTCAGGCGGGGCGGCGCATCTGGAGTTCGCGCAGGACGGGGAGCCGGGGGTGCGGGACGCGTACCCCGGTGTCGGTGAAGCCCAACTTGCGGTAGGCCCGGCAGGCGCGGTCGTTGCCGACCACCACCTCCATCATCAACTCGGGCCGCCCGCAGGCCCGGGACCAGGCCGCCACCGCGTCCACCAGCCCGGCCAGCAGCCCGGTGCCCCGGCGAGCCGGGGTCACGTAGACCGCGTAGACGAGCGTCAGGCCCGGCTCGTCCGGGGCGGCGATGCCACCGGCGTGACCGACCAGGCGGGCGTCCGCCTCGGCGACGAACTGGGCGATCTGGTCGCCGTGCGAGACCGTCGCCACCCGGGCCGCGAAGTCCGCGTGCGGGCGGGCGGCGGCCTCGGCCACCGTCTCCAGGAAGGCCAGCGGACTGTCGGCCAGCATCTCCAAGCGCAGCGCCCGCATCCGGGCGGCGTCCTCCGGACGGATCCGCCGGACCGTGGGCGGGACGGGCGCGCTGGTCATGCCGCATACATACCGGACCGGGTCGGAGCGGGCGCGTCCGGGTGCCGTACCGCGCCCGGAATATGCCCGATTTGTGGTCGTGCGCGGTCGTCACTCCTCGTGTAGCGTGCGATTTCGGTCACCGATTCAGCGGCCCTCGCCGATCGCCGAAAACCGGTGCGCCGCCGGTGCCGGTCCGCCGGTCTCCGGGTGTTGGGACGCCGCGCAGAGTGAGGAAGTGCACCGTGGCACAGGGCACCGTGAAGTGGTTCAACTCCGAAAAGGGCTACGGCTTCATCGCCGTCGACGGCGGTCAGGACGTCTTCGTCCACTTCTCCGCGATCGAGATGGACGGCTACAAGGCTCTGGACGACGGCCAGCGGGTCGAGTTCGAGATCGCCCAGGGCCAGAAGGGTCCGCAGGCCGAGCGCGTCCGCGTCATCGCCTGACCGCTGCCGGCCGTCGCCCGCGGCCGAACCACCGCGACCGGGGCTGCGATGCCGCCCCGCACCGTGGAAGATCATGAGCCGTTCCAGCCGTTGCCGCTGAGGAGGGCCCATGTCCGACCTGCCCCCGTCGGGTTCCACCGAGCCGGTGCCCCCGGCCGACCCGGCCCGGCCCACGCCGCCGCCCACCGGGCCGGTGCCGGAGCAGTCGGGTCCGTCCGGGTCGCAACTGCCCGCCGCCGGTGAGCCGCCCGCCGGGCTGGTGCCGGGGCCGTCCGGGCCGTCCGGGTCGCATCTGGCCGCTGGTCAGCCGCCTGCTGACCAGCCGTCCGCTGACCAGCCGCCTGCCGGCCAGATGCCCGTCGGCCAGATGCCCGTCGGCCAGCCGTCCGCTGGTCAGCCGCCCGCTGGCCAGATGCCCGTCGACCCCTGGGCCGACCTGACCACCGCCGGTCAGCCGTACTCCGCCCCGCCTGCCGGCTGGCCTCACTCGGCCCCGCCTGCCGGCTGGCCCGCGCCGCCCGGCTGGCCCGCCGCGCCGGAGATCGCGCCGCCCGGCTGGCCCGCCGCGCCGGACCTCCCGTCGGGCTGGTCCGCGCCGGGGACGCCGAGCCAGCCCGGCACCCCGCCGCCCGGTACCCCGCCGCCCGGTTGGCCCGCCACGCCGCCTTTCCCGCCGGGCGGGCCCGCGCCGGGCTCCACGCCGCCTGGCGGCTGGCACTGGCCCGCCGCCGGGCCGGCGCATCCAGGTCAGCCGATGCCGGGTGCGCCGTTCCCAGGTCAGCCGATGCCGGGTGCGGGGTATCCGGGCCAGCCGATGCCGGGCGCGGTCTATCCGGGGCCGCCGATGCCGGGCGCCGCGTATCCGGGGCACCCGGGGCCCGGGGTGTGGTACCCCGGTCTCGATCCGCAGGACCCGCTGGTCACCCCGCCGTACGCGGGCGTCGGAGGATGGTTCGCGCGGTGCGCCGGCGCGGTGCGGCGGGGGTGGCGGCAACTCCTGCCGATCATGCTGTTCACCCAGGGCGTTCCGGCGGCGGTGATCTCCGTACTCTCGCTCTTCCTGGTGCCCACCGACGAGATGGCGACCGGCCCGGACGGCGCGCCGGTGCTGCCGGACGGCTACCTGGAGCACGTGTTCGTGTTCTACGGCGCGGTCCTGCTCGCCGCGTTGGTCTTCGGTCCGCTCCAGGCGGTCGGCTGGGGTGCGGGCACGTGGGTGGTCGCCCGGCAGGCGGCCGGCGAGCCGGCCGGCCTGGGCGGGGCGCTCCGGTACGGCGTGCGGCGGGCTCTCGGCCTCTGGGGCTGGACGATCGTCGTCTCGCTGCTGATCACGGTCGGCGCCTGTCTCTGCCTGCTGCCCGGCATCTACGCCGGGTTCGCGGTCGCGTTGTTCGGGCCGGTCTACCTGTTCGAGCGCCAGGAGCCGGTCGGGCGGGCCTGGCGGATGTTCCACAACCGCTTCGGCATGGTGCTGGGTCGGGTGGCGCTGGTGGCGTGCGCGCTGGTCGCCGCCGCCGTCCTGGACGCCGTGGTGGGTGCGGTGAGCGGCGCGGTGTTCGGCACCGATCCGATGTCCGCGCCGGGCACCGCGGTCGGGGCGGTGACGTTGGCCGTGGTGGGTGCCGCGCTGGCCGCGCCGGCCTATCTCGCGCAGCTCGTCGGGCTGGTCGTCGCGTACGCCGAGCAGCGGGCCCACGAAGGCCCGGTGAACGCGGCCCGGCTGGCTGCGGAACTCGGCTGAGCGGTGCGGTCGTGCTTGCACTCGGCTAGGGAGAGTGCTAAACAAGTCATTGGCACTCGCGTACGGTGAGTGCCAATGGTCGGGGCGGTAGGGCCACGGTCGCACCGGCGTCGCAGAGACGTCGGAGTGGCACGGGCCGGTCGTCGCGGGCTGTCCGGCCCGACCGAGGAGGACGTCGTCGTCGCCAGGTGGCGACGTCCCCAAGGTGCGTACACCAGACGGCCCATCCGGGCATCCCGGGTGGCCCGTGAGTGTCCAGGAGGACAACGCCGTATGGCCAAGATGATCGCGTTCGACGAAGAGGCGCGCCGCGGCCTCGAGCGGGGCATGAACCAGCTCGCCGACGCCGTGAAGGTGACGCTCGGACCCAAGGGCCGCAACGTCGTGCTCGAGAAGAAGTGGGGTGCCCCCACCATCACCAACGATGGTGTGAGCATCGCCAAGGAGATCGAGCTCGAGGACCCGTACGAGAAGATCGGCGCCGAGCTGGTCAAGGAGGTCGCGAAGAAGACCGACGACGTCGCCGGTGACGGCACGACGACGGCGACCGTCCTGGCCCAGGCTCTGGTCCGCGAGGGCCTGCGCAACGTGGCCGCCGGCGCCAACCCGATGGCCCTGAAGCGGGGCATCGAGGCCGCCGTCGCCAACGTCTCGGAGGAGCTGCTCAAGCTCGCCAAGGACGTGGAGACCAAGGAGCAGATCGCCTCCACCGCCTCCATCTCCGCCGCCGACCCCAGCGTTGGCGAGATCATCGCCGAGGCGATGGACAAGGTGGGCAAGGAAGGCGTCATCACCGTCGAGGAGAGCAACACCTTCGGCCTGGAGCTTGAGCTCACCGAGGGCATGCGCTTCGACAAGGGCTACATCTCCGCCTACTTCATGACCGACCCGGAGCGTATGGAGGCCGTCTTCGACGACCCGTACATCCTGATCGTCAACAGCAAGATCTCGTCGGTGAAGGACCTGCTCCCGATCCTGGAGAAGGTCATGCAGTCGGGCAAGCCGCTGCTGATCATCGCCGAGGACCTGGAGGGCGAGGCCCTCGCCACGCTGGTCGTCAACAAGGTCCGGGGCACCTTCAAGTCGGTCGCCGTCAAGGCGCCGGGCTTCGGTGACCGCCGCAAGGCCATGCTGACCGACATCGCCATCCTCACCGGTGGCCAGGTCATCAGCGAGGAGGTCGGCCTCAAGCTGGACGCCGTCAACCTCGACATGCTGGGCCGCGCCCGCAAGGTCGTGGTGACCAAGGACGAGACCACCGTGGTCGACGGCGCCGGTGACGCCGAGCAGATCCAGGGCCGGGTGAACCAGATCCGGGCCGAGATCGACAAGAGCGACTCCGACTACGACCGGGAGAAGCTGCAGGAGCGTCTGGCCAAGCTGGCCGGCGGTGTTGCGGTGATCAAGGTCGGCGCGGCCACCGAGGTCGAGCTGAAGGAGCGCAAGCACCGCATCGAGGACGCCGTCCGCAACGCGAAGGCCGCCGTCGAGGAGGGCATCGTCCCGGGTGGTGGCGTCGCGCTGGTGCAGGCCGGCAAGACCGCCTTCGACAAGCTGGACCTGGCCGGCGACGAGGCGACCGGCGCGCAGATCGTCAAGATCGCGCTGGACGCCCCGCTGCGGCAGATCGCCGTCAACGCCGGCCTCGAGGGTGGCGTCGTCGTCGAGCGGGTCCGCAACCTCGACCCGGGTCACGGCCTCAACGCCGCGACCGGCGAGTACGTCGACCTGCTGGCCGCCGGCATCATCGACCCGGCCAAGGTGACCCGTTCCGCGCTGCAGAACGCCGCCTCGATCGCCGCGCTGTTCCTCACCACCGAGGCCGTCGTGGCGGACAAGCCGGAGAAGACCCCGGCCGCCCCGGCTGGCCCGGGTGGCGGGGAGATGGACTTCTGAGTCCAGCTCCACCCAGTACGCCGGAAGGGGGCGGGCCGCGTCAGCGGTCCGCCCCCTTCGCGTCCCCGTCAGGTGGGCAGCGGACGTTGGTTGCGTCGCTTGTGCGCCCGGTCGTACGGCGGCAGCAGCCGCCTCGGCTCGTCCACCGGCTGCCGGGGCTCCTCCACGGCCGGCTGGTCCGCCGCGTCCTGCTCGGCGTCGCCCACGTCGAGCCGCTCGGTGGGCAGCTCGCTGCTCGGGCGCCGGCCCGTCGCCGGGTCGTCGGTCCGCTCGTTCTCCGTGGTCATAACGGGCCTCCTCTGCCCCTCGAACGGTAGGGGCCGGTCGACAGGCGTGGGGGGAGAACGGCGTTATGCCCCGTTGACGGCTTTCCGGTAGAGGAAGAAGACGCGCTCGATCCGGGCCCCGACCGCGTTCGAGTAGAACGGCACCGGGCCGACCCAGCCGATCTGCGCCTCGGTGAGCCCGGCCGCCGCCTGGTCGCGGAGGCAGCGGCGCAGCAGCACCCCGCCGATCCCGGAACCCTCGGCCGCCGGGGCGGTGCCCATCGGCCCGAACCAGCTCGGCCGCGCCGACCCGTACGCGGCGAAGCCGAGGATCTCGCCGTCCCGCTCGGCCAGGTGCGTGCCGGCGTCCGGGCGGCCCACCGAACCGGCCAGCTCACCGTCCCAGACGCCGCCGAACGTGGTGCGGGCGAACGCTTCCAGCGCCGGCAGGTCCGTGGGCACGGCCCGGCGTACCGTCACGCCCCGCTCGGCCAGCCGCCGCTCGGTGGCCTCGGTGGGGCGCAGCGCGGCCGACCCCTCGGTCAGCGTGGCGGTCATGTTCCAGGCGGTCCGGTCCTGCCGGTACCCGAGCCGCAACGCGGCGCAGACCGCCGCCGTGTAGCGGACGTCGATGCCCGGCCACGCGTAGTGCGGCGGGTTGCCGGCGAGCAGCACCTCGGACGCGCCGAGCGCGGCCAGCCGGGCTTCCGCGCCGGCCAGCAGCGCCGCGCCGATCCCCTGACGGCGGTGCGCCGGGACCACCGCGACCAGGTCGACGTGACCGAGCCGCGCATCGGTCACCGACCGGGACCCGACCAGCACGCCCACCAGCGTGCCGTCGCGGACCGCGCCGAGCAGCAGCACCGGCCGGTCGGCCGCCGCCCGTACCGCCAGCGTGGCCACCACGGCCGGCGCCTCGGCCGCGTCCGCCGGCAGGTCCAGCGCCCGCCGACAGAGCGCGACGACCTCGGGCAGGCGGTCCGGGCCCAGCTCGATGATCTCCACGTCCATGGTCGCCGACCCTAAGCCATTTCGGCAGGGTTGTTAACCGTTCCGCGCCGCCCGCACCGCCGCGTACGCGTCGACCAGGCCGGCGCCGACCAGGTCCCGGGTGCCGCCACAGGTCGTACCGGCCGGGGCGGTGGCCGGGGTGGCGGTCTCGGTGAGGATCCGGCGGGTCCGGGCCAGGTCCCCGACCAGCGCCGGGTTCGCCGACCACATCAACGCCACCACGCCGGCCACCTGCGGTGTCGCCATCGAGGTGCCGTCCAGGGTGGCGTACCCGCCGCCGGGGAACGCCGACGGCACCGCCGCGCCGGGCGCCACCAGGTCGGGCTTGGGAGCATCCCCGGTCGGGCCCCGGCTGGAGAACTCGGTGAGCCGGCGCGCCCGGTCGACCGCGCCGACCGTGAGCACGTCCGGGTACGGCGCCGGCGGGTCGACGATCGACCCGCAGTACGGGCCGGTGTTGCCGGCCGCGGCCACCACCAGGATGCCGGCCGCGGCCAGCGCGGCGGTCGCCGGGCGCAACGCCGCCGGATCGCAGCCCTCCAGCGGCGGGCAGCCCCACGAGTTGGTCAGCACGTCCGGCGCGCGCTGCGGCCGGCCGTCGGTCAGCGGGTTCCCGCCCGGCGGGAACGGCGCCAGCATGAACTGGAGGCAGTCGAGGTAGCGGGCCGGGCTGCCGAGGTTGCGGTCCAGGTTGACGCAGCCCACCCAGCTAGCCCCGGGCGCCACCCCGATCCCGTCGCGGCCCACCGCGCTGCCGAGCGTGTGGGTGCCGTGGCCGCCCCGGTCGGCCGGCGTGCGGCGGTGCTCCCACGGGTCGTACCAGGAGTCGTCGCCGCCCCGGAAACCGGGCGCCAGCGCCGGATGCCGGCCGTCCACCCCGGAGTCGGAGCTGCCCACCACCACGCCGGCACCGGTCACGCCCAGCTCCGACCAGACCCGGTCCGCGCCGATCAGCGACACGTTCCAGGTGGGGCCGGTCGGCGTCGGGGTGTCGCCGCGGGCCGGCGGCGCCGCCGCGGGCAGCGGACGCGGGCGCTGGTCGACGAGCACCCGGCCCACCTCGGGCCGGCCGGACAACCACGCCCGGATGCCCGGCCCGCCGTCCGTTTCGATGGCGTTGACCAGGTAGTACGGCGTCGGGTCCAGGCGCAGGCGGGTCAGCGTGCGGCGCAGGTCGCCCTGCGTGCGGTCGGCGGTCGCCACCAGCCGCCGGTAGACCTCGGCGGCCCGCGCGTCCCGCCCCGCCCGGCCCGGCGCACCGGCCGGCAGGCCGCTCAGGTCCGCCTGCTCGCGCAGCACCACCAGCAGCCGCTCGCCGTACAGGCCCGGCTGGCCGGGGACCACGTACACCACCGCCACGGCGGCCAGCAGGGCGCCGGCGGCCAGCCCGGCCACCCCCCGCCGGGGCGCGGCGGCGTGGCGACGGGCGAGCAGCACGGCGTACCCGACCGCGAGCAGCACCGCGACGGCGAACGCCGCGCCGGTGCCCACCGCGACCCAGAACGGCACGTCGCGACTGCTGGCCAGCAGCAGCGTGATCTCCTCCGGATCGGTGAAGGCCAGCGGCCCGGCCAGCGCCAGGCCGACCAGCCAGCGGGCCGGCGCGGCCCCGGCGGGGCGACCGGCGTGTCGCGCCGCGGCCTCCAGCGCGCCCACCACGAAGCCGAGCGGCGGCAGCAGCACCAGGCCCGGCAACTGCGCGCCGGACTGCCCCGCGCCGGCCGCCAGCATCGTCAGCGTGACGCCGGCGACCAGACCGCCGAGCAGCACCAGCCGGACCGGCCGGGGCGTCGGCCCGGCGGCGAACGCGGCCCAGAACCCGGGGCCGAGCAGCACGCCTGCCACCATCCCGAACGCGGCGGCGGCCAGGCCGGCGAGCAGCGTCTCCAGCGCGCCGCCCAGCGCGCCCACCCACACCCAGGGCAGCAGCACCGCCAGCCCGGCGGCCACCGCCAGCAACGTCACCGCGCCGGGCCGCGCGCCCCCGCGCCCGGCCGGCCCGGTCCCGCCCTCCGCCGCCCTCGGCCCGGGTGACCCGGCGGTCGTCGCCAGGCCGTCCGTCGAGGTCCCGCCGTCCGCCGGGGCGAAGCCGGTAGGTCCGGCGGCGGTCGCCGGGGCGGGGCCGGGTGGCCCGGCGGTGGCCGCCGGGGTGGGCGGGCGGCGGCGGGTGAGCCGGGCGGTGGCGAGGGCGAGCAACGCGACGGTCGCCGCCAGCGCCGCCAGGTACGCCTCGTGGTGCACCGGCGGAAGCGCCCGGAGCAGCGTCGCCGCGCCCAGCGTGAGCGCGCCGCCGGCCCACGCCCGCCCGGTCGCCCGCAGCGCCGGGGAACGCGGCAGCAGCGCCAGCGCCAGCACCGGCGCGCCGACCAGCAGGACGGTGGCCACCGCGACCACCGGCCAGACGGCCACCGCGCGGTCCAGCCCGGTGACCAGCACCACCTGGTCGACCAGCCAGCCGGTGACCTGGCCGGGCACGGTCACCAGCACCGCCCAGACGCCGGTCGCGACCGCCGCGACGACCGGCCACGGCCCGGTCTCGCGCGGCGGCGGCAGGGGTACGGGCGCAGCGGGCGGGCCGGTCAGCATGGTCATCACGGTACGGCCGGGACGTGTCGCCGTGGCGCGCGGACGGCTACCGTGGACGGGTGCGCGACCCCAACGTGTCCCGATCCGAGGCCGGCCAGCTCTCCGCCGAGCGCCGCGCCGCCGACCTGCGCCGGCTCCGCGCCGAGCGGTTCGACGTGCTTGTCATCGGTGGCGGGGTGACCGGAGCGGGCGCCGCGCTGGACGCCGCGTCCCGAGGGCTGAAGGTCGCCCTGGTGGAGGCGCGTGACTACGCGGCCGGCACGTCCAGCCGGTCCAGCAAGCTGATCCACGGTGGCCTGCGTTACCTGGAACAGTTGGAGTTCCACCTGGTCCACGAGGCGCTGACCGAACGCGGGCTGCTCGCCACCCGGCTCGCCCCGCACCTGGTCCGCCCGGTGCCGATCCTGGTGCCGTTGCCGACCGAGGGCGGCGTACGCGACCTGCCCCGACGGATCCTCCGCCGCTCCTACTACGGGCTCGGCGTGGCCGCGTACGACGTGTTCGCCGGACTGTTCGGCGGTGGGCGCGGCATGCCGCTGCACCGGCACCTCACCCGCGAGGGCGCCCGCCGGATCTTCCCCAGCCTGCGGCCCGACACGCTGGCCGGCGCGATCCGCTACTACGACGGCCAGGTCGACGACGCCCGCCTGGTGGTCACGTTGGCCCGCACCGCGGCCAGCCTCGGCGCGACGGTCGTCACCAGCGCCCGGGCGGTCGGCCTGATCCGCCAGGCCCGCGAGGTGACCGGCGTCCGGGTGCGTGACCTGGAGGCCCCGGCCGGTTCGCCGGACGCCGAGTTCGAGGTCCGCGCCCGCACAGTGATCGCCGCGACCGGCGTGTGGAGCGACGACATGTCGCGGATGCTCAACGACGTCGGGCTGCGTCCCGGTCTGCGCGTCCGGGCGTCGAAGGGCGTGCACCTGGTGGTGCCGCGTTCGGCGATCGTCGGCGAGACCGGGCTGATCCTGCGCACCGCCACCAGCGTGCTCTTCGTCATCCCGTGGGGCGGCCACTGGATCATCGGCACCACGGACACCGACTGGCAGCTCGACCGGTCCCACCCGGCCGCCACCGCACGCGACATCGACTACCTGCTGGAGCAGGTCAACACCGTGCTGGACCGGCCACTGACCACCGCCGACATCGAGGGCGTCTACGCCGGGCTGCGCCCGCTGCTCTCCGGCGAGGCGGATTCCACCTCCAAGCTGTCCCGGGAGCACGCCGTGGTCGAGCCCATGCTCGGCCTGCTGCTGGTGGCCGGCGGGAAGTACACGACGTACCGGGTGATGGCCGCCGACGTGGTCGACCACGCGGCGCGCCGGCTCGGCCGGACCCGCCCGTCGCGTACCGCCGACCTGCCGCTGCTCGGCGCCGACGGGTACGCCGCCATGTGGCGGGACCGGGCCGACCTGGCCCGCCGGCACCGGGTGCCGGTCGGGGTGGTGGAGCACCTGCTGGAGCGCTACGGCACGCTCACCCTGGACCTGCTCGCCCTGGTCGACGCCGATCCGCTGCTCGCCTCGCCGCTGGCCGGTGCGCCGGAATACCTCGCCGCCGAGGTCACGTACGCGGCCCGGGCCGAGGGCGCGTTGCACGTGGAGGACGTGCTCACCCGGCGTACCCGGATCTCCATCGAGACCAGCCACCGCGGCCTGGAGTCGGCGGAGCACGTCGCGGAGTTGATAGGCGCGGTGCTCGGCTGGGACGCGGCGACCCGCGCCCGGGAGGTCGCCCACTACCGGGCGCGGGTGGAGGCCGAGCGGGCGTCGCAGCTCATGCCGGACGACATCGGGGCCGACGCGGCCCGGCTCGGCGCGCCCGACGTGCGGGGTTTCGCGGCCGACCGGGGCACCGACCTGCCGGCCGCGCCCCGCTAGCCGGTCCGACCCCTAACGGTCGCTCGACGGCTAGTGCGCGCTACCTACGGAAGTGTAGGTTTCCCGCGTGGTTCGCCCATCGTGGTCGCGCGTCCCCGCCCTGTCCGCCGGCGTCCTGCTGGCGAGCGCCCTGTCCGCCGGCGTCCTGCTGGCGAGCGCCCTGACCGGCTGCGCGCTTCTCGGCGACGCCGGGAGCGCCCCCACCTCCGGTCAGCAGGGCTCGGCCACCCCGACACCGACCGGGAACCTCGTCACCCTGATGCAGCGGCTGGGTGGGGACGGCCCGGTCCGCACGCTCGACGTGGAGCCGACCGGTCGGTGGCAGTGCCGGGACTGCGCCGGCGACGGCGTCGACGCGACCGGCTCGCTGAACCCGGAGCAGACGTCCCGGTTGCAGCGGATGCTCGCCGACCCGGCGCTGGCCCGGGAGACCGACCAGGCCCGGCGGTACCGACAGCTCTGCATCGGCGTGCTGACCTCGACGCTGCTGATCCCGCCGGGGCTGACCGTCACCATCCAGGACTGCCCGGGTGAGCCGGCGCCGCCGGTGGCGTACGAGGTGCTGCTGTTGCTCACCCAGGCCACGCCCGCCGACGACAAGGGCTGAGCCGCCGACGACAAGGGCTGAGTCAGAGCACCTTGCCGGGGTTGAGCAGCCCGGCCGGGTCCAGCGCCGCCTTGATCGCCTGGTGCACCCGCACACCCACCGGGCCGATCTCCCGCGCCAGCCAGTCCCGCTTGAGCAGCCCGACGCCGTGCTCGCCGGTGCAGGTGCCGCCCAGGTCCAGCCCGAGCCGCATGATCTCGTCGAAGGCCCGCCGGCCCCGCTCCAGGCTGGCCGGGTCGGCGCGGTCGACCACGATGTTCGGGTGCATGTTGCCGTCGCCGGCGTGCCCGACCACCCCGATCGGCACGTCACACGCGCCGGCGATCCGGGCCACGCCGTTCAGCAGCTCCGCCAGCCGGCCGCGCGGCACCGCCACGTCGTCGATGACCAGGCCGCCGTTGCCGGCCGGGAACGTCTCGGCGGCGAACCGTTCCATCGCCGGGTGGGCCAGCCGCCGCGCCTGGAGCAGCGCGGCGGCCTCGGTCGCGTCGGTGGCCGCCCAGACCTCGTCCGCGCCGGCCGCCGTGCACACCTCGGCGATCCGGGCCAGGTCGTCGGCCGCCCGGCCGCCGGTGTCCACCGCGGCCAGCAGCAGCGCCTCCGCGTCGGTCCGCAGCCCCATCGGCCGGTACGCCTCGATGGCCCGCAGGTGCGTGCGGTCCAGCAGCTCCAGCAGGCTCGGGGTGAGCCCCCGCTCGGCGATGCCGGCCACCGCGCCGCCGGCCGCCGCCGTGGTGCCGAAGACCGCCACCAGGGTCAGTGCCGCCTCCGGCGCCGGGCGCAGCGCCACGGTCACCTCGGTGATCACGCCGAGCGTGCCCTCCGACCCGACGAAGAGCCGGGTCAGGTCGTACCCGGCGACGCCCTTGGCGGTGCGCCGGCCGGTGCGCAGCACCTCGCCGGAGGCGAGCACCACCTCCAGGCCGAGCACGTACTCGCTGGTCACGCCGTACTTCACGCAGCACATGCCGCCGGCGTTGGTGGCCACGTTGCCGCCGATGGTGGAGGACTCCCAGGAACCGGGGTCTGGCGGGTACCAGAGCCCGCGCGCCCGTACCGCCCCGGCCAGCGCGGCGTTGACCACGCCGGGCTGCACCACGGCGATCCGGCCCACCGGGTCGATCTCCACGATCCGGTCCATCGCCACCGTGCTCACCACCAGCGCGCCGGCCACCGCGTTCGCCGCGCCGGCCAGCCCGGTCCGGGCGCCCTGCGGCACCACCGGTACGCCGTGCCGGCCCGCCGCGCGCACCGCCGCCACCACGCCCGCGGTGTCCCGGGGTCGGACCACCACCAGCGGAGTGCCCGAGGCGCACAGGTCGGCCTCGTCCCGCTCGTGCCCGGCCAGCAGGTCCGGGTCGGTCAGCACGGCGGACCCGCCGAGCGCGTCCCGCAGTTCGTCGAGGAGGGGATGGGCAGCCATGCCGGGAAGGCTACCGGCGTACTTTGGAACGGTGCTCTACCTGGACCCGCCCGCGGTGCCCTGGCGCGGCCGGCTCTGGTCGCACCTGATCAGCGACGTCTCCTTCGCGGAGCTGCACGCCTTCGCCGAGCTGCTCGGCGCCGGCCGGCGCGGCTTCGACCGGGACCACTACGACCTGCCCGCCGAGCGGTTCCGGGTGGCGGTCTGGCTGGGCGCGACGGTGGTCCCGTCCCGCGAGATCGTCCGCCTCCTGCGGGACGCCGGACTGCGCCGCCCGAAACACGCCGTCGCCTCGGCCGCGCCGGTCTCAGCTCAGCGTGCTCAGCTCGCGGGTCAGGTTGGCGCGGGCGGGCGCCTCCCAACGGGCGTGCGGCTCGGGTAGCCGGTAGAGCGCCGGCAGGGCCAGCAGGTGCCGCAGCACGGCGGCCCGGCCGGCGCGGAAGTCCGGCTCGGACACGTGGGCGTACTCGCGGCGGATCGCGGCGGCGTACCTGTCGTAGTCGTCCGGCGCGGCGGCCAGCACCGCCAGGTCGGCGTCGCAGAGCAACGCGCCGTCCGGGTCGTCCGGTCCGACCGCGTGGCCGGCGGTGAGCAGCACCAGGCGGCGTACCCCGGTCACCGCCGCGGCCGGCAGCCCGGCGGCGGTGAGCAGCGCGTCGCCCAGGTCGGCGCTGGCCCGCTCGTTGGCGTCGCCGTCGGCCCGCGGGTCGTAGACCGCGTCGTGGCACCACGCCGCGAGCCGGACCAGGTCCGGGTGGCGGGCCTGATCGGCGTACGCGTCGACCACGTCGAGCACCGCCCGCAGGTGGTCCTCCGTGTGGTGGTGCCGGTGCGGCTCCCGCCAGCCGGCCAGCAGCCGGGCCCCGGCCCGCGCCACGCCGTCCGGGTGGGTCGCGCCGGCCGCCCGGGCCGTCGCCCGCCACCGCGTCGTCAGCTCGTCCATCCGGTGCAGTCTGCCCCACTCCGTCGTCGGGGCGAGGATTCACCGGGGACGGGACGGGTAGTACCCGCCATGGCCCGGGACCGACGACCGCCGTTCCTGCGGCGCATGACGTCACGCGACGCGCTGGGCGACCTCGACGGGCCACGGATCGCCGCCGCGATGGACGAACTGCGCGACCGGAGCAAGGCCACGCTGCACGACCGGCTGCACCGGGTCCGGACCGCGTTCGGCCTGGCGTTGCAGGCGGGGCTCGCGGCCGGACTGGCGTACCTGGTCTCGCACCGGCTGCTGCACAACCCGCAGCCGGTGTTCGCCCCGATCTCGGCGGTGGGCACGCTCGCCGCCTCGGTGGGGCAGCGGTTCCGGCGTACCGTCGAGCTGATCATCGGGGTGGCGGTCGGCGTCCTCGTCGGCGACGTGCTGATCTACTTCCTCGGCACCGGCGCCTGGCAGCTCGCGCTGGTGGTGACCTCGGCGATCCTGCTGACCATCTTCGCCGGGGCGAGCGTGGCCATCGTGATCCAGGCGGCGGCCACCGCGGTGCTGATCGTGACGCTCAGCCCGTCCACCCAGAACCTGGAGTTCCCGCGCTTCGTCGACGCCTTCATCGGCGGCAGCATCGCGCTGCTGGTGACCGCCGTCCTGCTCCCGCTCAACCCGCTCCGGGTGATCAACCGGGCCGCCCGGCCGGCGCTGGACCTGCTCGCCGAGCAGCTCGACGTGTGCGCCGAGGCGCTGCGCAACCGGGACCGGGGCGCGGCCCAGCGGGCGCTGTTCCGGCTCCGGGAGAACAAGGAGGAGCTGGCCGCGCTCAGCGAGGCGATCGAGGGCGCGAAGGAGACCATCACCATCTCGCCGGCCCGCTGGCACCGGCGCAGCGAGCTGACCCACTACGCGGAGGCGGCCGAGCCGATCGACCGGGCGATGCGCAACAGCGGCACGCTGATCCGCCGCGCGGTCACCATGATCGAGGACGAGGAGTCGATCCCCGAGCCGATGCCCGACTCCGTCGCCCACCTCGCCGAGTCGGTACGCCTGCTCCGGCACGAGTTCGCCGTCGGCGAGGAGCCGGAGCAGGCCCGGGAGCGGGCGCTGCGGGCGGTCAGCGAGGCCAGCCGGGCGTACGCCGAGGGGGTCGGCTTCTCCGGCAGCGTGGTGATCGCCCAGGTGCGGACCGCCGCCAGCGACCTGATGGTGGCGTCCGGCATCGACCAGGAGGAGGCGAACCGCCTGGTCCGGCAGGCGTTCCACGGAAAGGACCAGCCCGCCGACGCGTCCCCCACCGCCCCGCCGGTCGGCTGACCGTCCCCACCCCGCTCAACGCGGACCGGGGAGGGCGGCCAGCGCGGTCAGGAGGGTGTCGATCTCGTGGACGGTGGTGCCCAGGCCGAGGCTCGCGCGCAGCGCGGTGGGCGGCAGGTCGGTGCGGGCCGAGCGGGCGGCGGCCTCGGTCAGCAGCCGGCGGGTCAGCGGATGGGCGCAGAACAGGCCGTCCCGCACGCCGATCCGGTGCCGGGCCGCCAGGTGTGCGGCCACCTCGGCGGAGTCCCGCCCGGCGATCACGAAGCTGACGATGCCCACCCGGGGCGCGTCCGGGCCGAACGTGCGCAGCTCCACCACGTCCGGCAGCGCGGCCAGGCCGGACCGCAGCCGGGACAGCAGCGCCTGCTCCCGGGCGTGCAGCGCGGTCCGGTCCGCCGCCGAGAACGCCGCGCAGACCGCCGCCAGCGCCACCGCGCCGAGCAGGTTCGGAGTGCCGCCCTCGTGCCGGGCCGGGCCGGTCACCCACCGCACCTCGTGGGTGGCCGCGCCGACGTGACCGGTGGCCCCGCCGCCGGCCAGGTACGGCGCGGCGGCGTCCAGCCAGTCCGCGCGCCCGACCAGCACGCCGGCGCCGAACGGGGCGTACAGCTTGTGGCCGGAGAGCGCCAGGTAGTCCACGTCCAGCGTGGCCACGTCGACCGGGGCGTGCGGGGCGAGTTGCGCGGCGTCGACCAGGACGCGTGCGCCGTACCGGTGGGCCACCCGGGCCAGCTCGGCGACCGGCCAGCGCTCGCCGGTGACGTTGCTGGCGCCGGTCACCGCGACCAGCACCGGCCGGCCGGGCCGGGCGTCACGGGCCAGCTCGGCCAGCGCCAGGCTCAGCGACCGGACCGCGCCGGCCGGGCTGTCCGGCACCGGCAGTCGGACCGAGCCGCGCGGCCAGGGGAGCAGGTTCGCGTGGTGCTCCCCGCCGAACGTGACCACCGTGGTACCGGCCGGCAGCGCCCGGGCCAGCAGGTTCACCGCGTCCGTGGTGTTCCGGGTGAAGATCACGTGGTCGGTGGGACGCGCGCCGACGAAGTCCGCCACGGTCTGCCGGGCCCGCTCGTAGGCGAGCGTGCAGCGCCGGGACAGCGCGCCCGCGCCGCGGTGCACGCTCGCGTACCACGGCAGCAGCTCGGCCACCGCGTCGGCCGCGGCCCGCGCGCACGGCGCGCTGGCGGCGTGGTCCAGGTTGATCTCTCCCGGTACGCCGAGCACGCCGAGCGGGTCCGGCCGGACCGGCACGGGCAGCGTGGGGAGGGCGGGTACGAGGGTGACGGTCATGGCGGAGCCTCCGGGTCACAGGGGACCCCGGGGTGCCGGGACGGGGTCCGCGCTTGCCCAGCACGCGACGCGGCGCTGGGCCCGGTCATCACCCGGGGCACCCCACCGCGAACTCGACGAGGGTTGCCGGCCAGCAAGCCGGGGCTTGACGCTGGCGCTCGTGACCTGCCCGGCAGCATAGCCGTCACGATGCGGCCGGACCAGTGGGGCGCGGGTGGCTACGCTGACCGCATGGCCGTCACCCCGCCCGGCGGAGCACCGCCGCCGCCCGCGCCCGCCGTCCCGCCGCCCGGGGCGTCGACGCCGCGCATGCCGCTGCGCCGGCTCGGCTGGCGGCGCTTCCTGGCGCTGGCCGCGGTGGTGCTGCTGATCGCGGCCGGCGCGCTGTTCATGGTCTTCACGCTGGGCGAGAGCCTGGGCGCGGAGGCGCTGCTGGTCGGCGTGATCGCGGCGATCCTGCCGGTGCCGGTGCTGGTGTCCTGCTTCCTCTGGCTCGACCGTTACGAACCCGAGCCGCTGAAATACCTGATCTTCTGCTTCGCCTGGGGCGCGTTCGTCTCCACCGCCATCTCGCTGCTGGTCAACGAGACCGGGGCGCGACTGTTCGAGGACCGCGGGCTGCCCGCCGCGCTGACCGCCGTGCTCGTCGCGCCGTTCATCGAGGAGCTGACCAAGGCGGCCGGCCCGATCCTGCTGCTGATCTTCCGGCGCCGGGAGATCTCCGGGATCACCGACGGGCTGGTCTACTGCGGGCTCTCCGCGGTCGGCTTCGCCATGGTCGAGAACATCCTCTACCTGGGCGGGTACGGCTACCGCACCGGCGTGGAGGAGTACGGCCCGGCCACCGGCGCGCAGCAGGTGATCGCGATCTTCATCGTGCGGATCCTGCTCTTCGGCTTCGCCCACCCGCTGTTCACCTCGATGACCGGCGTCGGGCTGGGTGTCGCCGCGCGGACCGCCGACCGGCGGGTGCGGATCCTCGCCCCGCTCGCCGGCCTGCTGCTGGCCATGATGCTGCACGGCACCTGGAACCTGCTGCCGTCACTGGCCCAGGCCACCGGCCAGCAGGTGATCGTGCTCTACGGCTACCTCGGCGTCATGGTGCCCATCTTCTTCGGCATGGTCGGGCTGGCCGTCTGGCTGCGGGCCTGGGAGGGCCGGCTCACCGAGCGCACGCTGCCCGACTACGTCCGGGCCGGTTGGCTCACCCCGCCCGAGGTGGCGGCGCTGGGCAGCCTGGGCCGGCGGCACGCGGCCCGCACCTGGGCCCGGCGGGTGGCCGGCGACGGCGGCGTGAAGGCGATGCGTGGCTACCAGTTCGCCGCGACCCGGCTGGCGCTGCTGCGCGACGGGATGCGCCGAGGGCTGGACCGCAAGCCCGCCGAGCGGGACCGGACGGCACGGGAGGAACGGGAGCTGCTGGACGCGATCGCCGCGTACCGGTCGTTCTTCGTCGGCCGTGATCCGCAGGCGCCGGTCGGGGTCTGGGACGGGCAGCGCTACCACCTGCGGTTCCCGGACGGTTCCCGGCGGGCCGTCGAGGCGCCGGACGAGCCGGTGGTGCCGATCCCGGTGGTGCTGGCCCCACCGCCCCCGCCCCCGGGCTATGGCCCGCACGCCTGGCACCCGCACGGCTGAGCCGTACGGGTGGGGTCAGGCCATCAGGCCGGTGAGGAAGTCGCCGAGCCCCTGGGCGATGGCCATCAGCGCGGCCCCGATCCCCCGGAACAGCTGCGCCGCGCCGTCCGGCCGGAACGCCATGAAGTAGATCAGGAACGCGAGGAACCCCCAGGCGAGAATCCTCTTGATCACGATCGGCATGGTCCCTCCCCAGGGCGCACTGAGGTGCCTGGGCTTCCCGCCGGGCAGCGCCGCAAACGGCGCCGGGGGAGGGCTGGAGCTAGAGGTAGAGCCCGGTGGAGCCGGTCGCGCTGTCCTCCACCCGTTCCGCCGCCACCGCGTGCACGTCGCGCTCGCGCAGCAGCACGTACGCCCGGCCGTGCAGCTCGACCTCGGAGCGGTCGTCCGGGTCGAAGAGCACCCGGTCCCCGGACACGATCGAGCGCACGTGCGGCCCCACGCCGACCGCCGTGGCCCAGGCGAGCCGCTTGCCGACCGCCGCGGTCGCCGGGATCACGATGCCGGCGGTGGAGCGGCGTTCCCCCTCACCACCCTCGGTACGCACCAGCACGCGATCGTGCAGCAGGCGGATGGGCAGCCCGGCGTCGAGACTCTGGTCGGCGGTCACACGCCAGACGCTACCGCGTGCCGATCGGCCGCTTCCGTCGTGGTTGCCGGGAGCGGTGGCGGGGCAATGTGTGGCGGGACCGCCCTAGGGTGGGGCGGTCGGACGTATCCTGTCCCCCCCTGTGACGTGGGTGGGTCAACTGTGCGGGAGGTGCGCTTGAGCCGCTTCGAGCGGATGCGCGGACGGCTCCGCCGCGCGTACGAGACGGGTCGGGAGTCCGTGCGGGCCGGCCGGGAACAGGCGGACGCGGCGCCGGAGGGCGCGGGCCTGGCCACGCCCACCTCACCCGGTCCGACGGCGGCGCCGTCGGCGACCGTGGTGGGTGCCGAGCCGCCGGCCGCCATGCACAACTCGACGGTCAGCCGGGACGACACCGAGGTGCCGCACGCGCTGCGCATCGCCGCCGCCTGGTGCTGGCGGCTGATCGTGATCGGCATCGTCACCTGGGCACTCCTCAAGATCGTCGGCACGATCAGCATCGTGATCATCCCGTTGACCGTCGCGCTGTTGCTGTCGGCGCTGCTCGCCCCGGCGGTGGGCTGGCTGCTCAAGGCCCGGTTCCCCCGCTCGCTGGCGACCGGCGTGGTGCTGGTCGGCGGCCTGGCCGCGGTGATCGGCACGCTCACCCTGGTGGTCAACGAGTTCATCCAGGGCGTGCCGGAGCTGAGCGAGAAGTCCTCGCAGGGCGTCCGGCAGATCCAGGACTGGCTCAAGACCGGGCCGCTGCACCTGTCCGACAGCCAGCTCGACCGCTACATCAACGAGGCGCAGGCCTGGATCAACGGCAACACCGAGCGGTTCACCAGTGGCGCGCTCAGCACCGCGGCGACGCTCGCCGAGGTGCTCACCGGCACCGTCCTGGTGCTCTTCGCGACGTTCTTCTTCCTGCGCGACGGCAACAACATCTGGCGGTTCCTGGTCCGGCTGCTGCCGGTGGCCGCGCGCTGGAAGGTCGACGACGCCGGGCGCGCGTCCTGGGCGACGCTCGGCGCGTACGTGCGGGCCACCGTGCTCGTCGCGTTCATCGACGCCGTGGGCATCGGCATCTTCCTGGTCATCTTCGACATCCCGTTCGCGTTCCCGCTGGCCGCGCTGGTCTTCCTGGGCGCGTTCATCCCGATCGTCGGCGCGTTCCTCTCCGGCGTGGTGGCTGTGCTGGTCGCGCTGGTCGACAGCGGGCCGGTGACCGCCCTGATCATCCTGGGCGTGGTGGTCGGCGTGCAGCAGATCGAGGGCCACGTGCTCCAGCCGCTGATCATGGGCCGCGCGGTGGCCATCCACCCGCTCGCCGTGATCATCGGCATCGCCGCCGGGGTGGTGCTGGCCGGCATCGCCGGCGCGCTGGTCTCGGTGCCGCTGATCGCCGTGCTCAACACCGCGGTCCGCCGGCTCGCCGCGCGTACCGTGCCGGACACCCCGCCGGACGCCGTGGTGGTCGCCTCCCAGGCGCCCTGACCCGCACCCGATCCGCCGACGCCCGCGTCACCCCGCCCGGGGAGGCGCGGGCGTCAGCTCTTGGCGAGGCGCTCCAGCGCGCCCCGGGCCACCTCGGGCCGGGTCGTGTACCAGAACGGGGGCAGCGACCGGCGCAGGAACGGGCCATAGCCGCGTGCCGTCTCCAGCCGCGAGTCGAGCACCGCCACCACACCCCGGTCGCCGGTGGCCCGAATCAGCCGGCCCACCCCCTGCGCCAGCCGAACCGCCGCGATCGGCACGCTGACCGCCGCGAACCCGGAGCCGCCGCCCGCGTCCACCGCCGCCGCCCGGGCCGCGGCGAGCGGCTCGTCGGGCCGGGGGAACGGCAACCGGTCGATCACCACGAGCTGGCAGGCGTCGCCCGGCACGTCCACTCCCTGCCACAGCGACATCACCCCGAACAGGCAGCTCTCCCGCTCCTGCCGGAAGCGGCGGACCAGCAGCGGCAACGCCTCCTCGCCCTGGAGCAGCACGGGCAGGTCGGTCCGCGCGCGGAGCAGCTCCGCCGCCTGCTGCGCGGCCCGCCGGGAGGAGAAGAGCCCGAGGGTACGCCCACCGAGCGCGCCGACCAGCGCCAGCAACTCCTCGCCGGCCGCCGTGGGCAGCCCGGAGACGCTGGGGCGGGGCAGGTGCGCGGCCACGTAGAGGATGCCCTGCCGGGCGTAGTCGAACGGCGAGCCGACGTCGAGCGACCGCCAGCCCGGACCCTCGGTGGCCGGTACGGTGCCGATCGCCGCCCGGCTGCCCTCGGTGCTCGCCACCGACGCCGGGTCGGTGCCGCGGCCGGCGGCGGCAGCGGTGGCCGCCGCGGCGGCGGCCGGCGACGGCGGGGCCGGTGGCGGCGCGTCCAGCCCGAGCGCCCGGGCCACCGTGTCGAAGCGCCCGCCCAGCGCCAGCGTGGCCGAGGTGGCGACCACGGTGCGTTCGTCGTAGAGGTGGGTGGCGAGCGTGCCGGCCACCGACAGCGGCGCCACCACAAGCGCCCGGCGGCTGCCGTTCTCCGGCTTCTCCACCCAGGCCACGTCGTGGTCGCCCTCCTCCAGCAACCGCTGGGCGGTGGCGGACAGCTCGTCCAGCACCGCCTTCGCCTGCTGTTTGCGGACCGGGTCGGGGTCGTCGGCCTTCACGTCGCCGATCGCCTCCAGCGCGGCCCGGGTCGCCGAGTCGAGCAGCGTGCACGCCTCGCGCAGCGCGGGCGGCAGGCCGGCGGTGAGCCGACCGGCGGGCGCCTCGGCCAGCCCCACGGCCAGCGCGTCGCCGGCCTCGGTGAGCCGGTCGGCGTGGTCGGGGCGCAGCAGCGGCCGGGCGCGTCGGGTGGACCTGTCGATCAGCTCCGGCACCAGCTCGGCCTGGGCCGCCGAGGAGACCCGGTCGGCCAGCTCGTGCGCCTCGTCCACCACGAGCAGCCGGTGCGGGGGCACGATGTGCCGTCCGGCGAGCATGTCCACGGCGAGCAGGCTGTGGTTGGTCACCACCAGGTCGGCCTCCCGGGCGCGGGCCCGCGACGCCTCCGCGAAGCACTCCTGCCCGAACGGGCAGCGGCTCGCGCCGACACACTCCCGGGCCGGCATCGAGACGCTGCGCCAGACCTGGTCGTCGACGCCCGGATCCAGCTCGTCGCGGTCGCCGGTGGCGGTCTCCTCCGCCCAGTCGCGCAGCCGCTGCACCTGCTTGCCCAGCCGGCCCGCCTCGCCGAGCCACTTCGTGCCGCCGGGCCGGGGCGCGTCGAAGAGCGCGTCCTCCGGCTCGTCCTCGACGGAGCTGTCCAACCGGGCCAGGCAGAGATAGTGGTGCCGGCCCTTCAGCACGGCGAACGTGGGCCGACGGCCCAGCACCGGCTCGACCGCGTCGGCCAGCCGGGGCAGGTCGTGGTCGACGAGCTGGGACTGCAACGCCAGCGTGGCGGTGGAGACCACCACCGGGCCGTCCACGGTCAACGCCGGCGCCAGGTAGGCCAGGGACTTGCCGGTGCCGGTGCCGGCCTGCACCAACAGGTGCTCGCCGGAGGCGATGCTGCGCTCGATCGCCTCGGCCATGAGCTGCTGGCCGGGGCGGGTCGCGCCGCCGGGGACCGCGCCGACCGCGGCGGCCAGCAGCTCCGTGCCGCTCGCGCGGCCACTCCGGCGCTTCTTCGGGACGGGGGTGGCGGTGCGGGGCGGGCTCACCGTGCGACCGTACCCGCCGGCACCGACGCCGGTCCGGCCGCTCCGGCGGCGTGGCGCGGCGCCGGGTCGCGTCCGGTTACCTGCCGATCGCGTGGCGTGGCCGGAATCGGTTAGGGTGCCAGGCATGCCGAGCGACGTGGTCCGCGTGATCTACCGCAAGTACGACGGCAGCGCCCACCGCGACTACCCGGCCCGTCGGCTCGCCGAGGACGACCTCGGCATCTGGCTCGGCGTGCCGGCCGGCACCGAGTCGGTCTACCACGGCCGGCCCTCGGTCGAGCAGATTCCGTTCGTGCTGCTGGTGCCCCGGAACGCCTGGTGGACGGGCATGTTCAACCCGCCGCCGCGGACCAGCGAGGTCTACTGCGACATCGCCACCCCGGCCCGGTGGGAGGGCGACGAGACGGTCCACCTGGTCGACCTCGACCTGGACGTGGTGCGCCGCCGCGAGACCGGCCTGGTCGAGTTGCGCGACGAGGACGAGTTCGCCGAGCACCGGGCCCGGTGGAACTACCCGGACGACCTGGTCGCCGAGGCCGAGGCGGCGTCCCGCTGGCTGCTCGGCGCGCTCGGCGACGGCACCGAGCCGTTCGCCACCTCGTACCGGAAGTGGTTGGCCCTGGTGGTCTGAGCCGCGCTCACCAGCGCGGCGGGCGGGCGCGGCCGGGTGGAACCGCAAAGCGGGCGTACCGGACGCGTCGTGCCCATGGCCGGGCCGTAAGGGTGAGGATCGGGGGATGAGTGGACTGGTGAGGCCCGAGGACGGGTCGATGCGGGAGTTGCTGCGGGTGGGGCCGGGGTCGGTGGACCTGACGGCGGTGGACCCCCGCTCGACGCCGGGGCTGCCGAAGGCGGCCGGTCGCGGGTCGGCGCGCAAGGAATGGGCCCGTGGCCAGGTCGAGTTGATCGGCGGGGAGCTGGCCCGACAGCAGGAGATGCTGTACGCCGCCGCCCAGGTCGCCGCCGGCCCGGCCGCCGCCACCAGCGCCCCCGCCCAGGCCGGGGCGCACCTGGGCGACGGCCGGCCGCGCCGGGTGCTGCTGGTGCTCCAGGCCATGGACTGCGGCGGCAAGGACGGCGCGGTGAAGCGGGTGGCCGGCGCGATGAACCCGCTCGGGCTGCACATCCGCTCGTTCGGCCCGCCCACCGAGGAGGAGTTGCGGCACGACTTCCTGTGGCGGATCCGGCGGGCGCTGCCACCCCCGGGGTACGTGGGCGTGTTCAACCGCTCGCACTACGAGGACGTGCTGATCGCCCGGGTGGAAGGGCTGGTCGACGAGGCCACCTGGCGGTCCCGCTACGAGATCATCAACGACTTCGAGCGGGAGTTGACCGAGCAGGCGGTCACCGTGGTCAAGGTCATGCTGCACATCTCCTACGCCGAGCAGGGTGAGCGGCTGATGGAGCGGCTGACCGACCCGACGAAGCACTGGAAGTACAACCCGAGCGACCTGGACACCCGGGCCCGGTGGGACGACTACCAGGCCGCGTACGCCGAGGCGCTGGAGCGCTGCGGCACGGACGCCGCGCCCTGGTTCGTGGTGCCGGCGGACCGCAAGTGGTACCGCGACTGGGCGCTGGCCCACCTGCTGCGCGAGACGTTCGACGGCTTGGATCTCGGGTATCCGGCTGCCGATTTCGACGTGGAACGGGAGCGTGACCGGTTGCGTGACCAGGGCTTCGAGCCCTCAGGTGAACAGCAGGTGAACGAGCGGTGAATCGGGTCTGACCAGGGGTGGGCCGGTCGATGCCCGGTTCCACCGGGTCCCTAGCATGCCCAGAGCAGGCGCCTTGCCAGGCGACGGCCACCCCTTCCACCGACACGACGAGGTCCGTGCTGTGAAGTTTTCCTTCCGTCCCACCGAGGGCGCCTTCTACGAGCTCTTCACCAGGGCCGCGCAGAACCTGGTGAAGGGGACCGACCTGCTCAACGAGCTGGGCCTGCCCGGCGCCGACGTGCAGTCGATCAGCGAGCGGCTGACCGAGGTCGAGCACGACAGCGACCAGATCACGCACGACCTCTACAAGAAGATCAACTCCACCTTCATCACGCCGTTCGACCGGGAGGACATCTACCGGCTGGGCTCGCTGCTCGACGACGTGATGGACCACTTGGAGGCGGTCGGCAACCTGCTCTACCTGTACGGCCTGACCAAGCTCCCGTCGCTCCCGCGCGAGCTGCACGAGCTGGTCAACGTGCTCGACCAGCAGGCCAAGCTCACCGCCGAGGCGATGCCCCGGCTGAAGTCGATGAAGGATCTCGAGGACTACTGGATCGAGTGCAACCGGCTGGAGAACGACGGCGACCAGGCGTACCGGATGCTGCTGGTCCGGCTCTTCTCCGGCGAGTACGACGCGCTCACGGTGCTGAAGATGAAGGAGGTCGCCGACGAGCTGGAGGCCGCCTGCGACGCCTTCGAGCACGTCGCCAACACCGTCGAGACCATCGCGGTCAAGGAGTCCTGATCCTGTGAGCCCCGAACTCATCGCCGTACTGGCGGTGATCGCGGTCGCCATGGCGTTCGACTACACGAACGGCTTCCATGACGCGGCCAACGCGATCGCCACCAGCATCTCGACCCGGGCGCTGACACCCCGGATCGCCCTCGGCCTGGCCGCCGTCGGCAACTTCGTCGGCGCGCACTTCGGCGCCGGGGTCGCCAAGACGGTCGGCGACGGCCTGGTCACGCTCCCGACCGGGGTGGAGAGCCTCGGCGTGGTCTTCGCCGGCGTGCTCGGCGCGATCGCCTGGAACCTGATCACCTGGTACTTCGGTCTGCCCTCCTCCTCGTCGCACGCCCTCTTCGGCGGCCTGGTCGGCGCGACCCTGTTCGCCGCCGACGGCATCGTCCAGTGGGGCAACATCGTGGAGAAGGTGCTCCTCCCGATGGTGCTCTCCCCGGTGGTCGGCCTGGTCCTCGGCTTCCTGGTGATGCTGGCGATCATGTGGCTGTTCCGGAAGGGGCAGCCGGGCAAGCTCAACCGCGGCTTCCGCTGGGCGCAGACCGCGTCCGCCGCCGCCATGTCGGTCGGCCACGGCATGCAGGACGCCGCCAAGACCATGGGCATCATCGTGCTGGCGCTCTACACCGGCGGCTTCCAGGAGAGCAAGACGCACATCCCGGGCTGGGTGTTCTGGACCTCCGCGACGATGCTGGCGCTCGGCACGTACGCGGGCGGCTGGCGGATCATCCGGACGCTGGGCCGGAAGATCATCGACTTGGGCCCGGCGGAGGGCTTCGCGGCCGAGACCGTGGCCAGCGCGGTGCTCTACTTCAACGCGCTGGTGCTCAAGGCCCCGATCTCCACCACCCACACGATCACCTCGGCGATCATGGGTGTCGGCGCGACCAAGCGGCTCTCCGCGGTCCGCTGGAACGTGGCCGGCAACATCGTGATCGCGTGGATCATCACGTTCCCGGCGGCGGCGGCCATCGCCTGCCTCGCGTACCTGCTGGTCCGCCCGCTGTTCTAGCGGAAGGAGGGGGCCCTTCCTAACGCCTCCGGTAGAGACGGGGGGGGGGGGGGGGGGGGCGCGGGGGGGGGGGGGGGGGGGGGGCGCGGGGCGGGGGGGGGGCGGCCGGGCGCGGGGGGGGGGCGGGCGGGTTTGAAAGAAAAAGAGCAA
>NZ_JBITFD010000007.1:0-53500 GCF_044455765.1 Micromonospora sp. NPDC051141 | reverse complement strand
GCGCGCCGCGCCCCCCCGGCGCCCCGCGGGCTGCCGCGGGGGGGGGGCCCCCCCCCCCCCCCGGCGGCGCGGCGCCGCCCCCCCCCCCCCCCCCCCGGGGGCCCCCCCCCCCCCCCCCTCCTTACGCCGCGTAGGAGACGCCGATCCGGGCCTTGATGTCGTCGATCAAAGTCATGATCTCCAGCGTGGTGGCGTGCGGCACCAGCGGGCTCTCGGTCAGCCCGGCCGCCAGGCAGCGCTGCACCTCGATCGCCTCGTACTGGTAGCCGCCACCGGTCAGGTCCGCCGGGATCGTCTCCGGCTCGGCGTCGAGCCGGTGCAGCATTGCCGACCCGGGCCGGAAGAACGGCTCCGGCAGATCGATCCGGCCGGTGGTGCCGGTGATCGACGCGGTGATCGCGGTGGCGCCGACCATGCCGCAGCTCAGCGTGGCCACCGCCCCGGAGTCCCAGCCCAGGACCATGCCGGTGTTCTCGTCCACCGCCTCCGGGCTCAACCGGGCCCACGCCTGCACGTGCTGTGGCACACCGAGCACCAGATGGGCCAGGCTCAGCGGGTAGACGCCGAGGTCCAGCAGCGCGCCGCCGCCGAGCGTACGGGCCCGCATCCGGTGCTCCGGCGGGAACGGCCCGGCCACCCCGAAGTCGGCCCGGACGTGGGTGACCTCGCCGATCGCGCCGTCGGAGATCAGCTCCAGCACGCGCAGGATCAGCGGGTTCGTCCGCATCCACATGGCCTCCATGAAGAAGAGCCCGCGCTCGCGCGCCGTCTCCACCAACTCGACGGTGGTGGGCAGGTCCAGCGTGCAGGGCTTCTCCACCAGCACCGCCTTGCCGCCGGCCAGGCAGGCGAGCGCCGCCTCGTGGTGCGCGGCGTGCGGCGTGGCCACGTAGATCGCGTCCAGGTCCGGATCCGCGGCCAGTTCGGCCCAGGAGGCGTACGCCCGCGGCACGTCGAACCGCCGCGCGAACGTCTCGGCGCTCTCCCGGGTGCGCGACCCGACCGCCACCAGTTCGGCGTCCGGCACCAGGCGCAGGTCGGTGGCGAAGCAGGCGGCGATGTGTCCGGTGGCCAGGATTCCCCAACGCGTCATGCCCGGAACGCTATCCCGCCGGGCCCGCTCACCGGCAGCATGATCCACCCGTCGGGACGTCAGGCTCGGCCGGCGACCTCCGCGACGAACACCCGCCACGACGCCGCCGGAAAGACCAGCGCCGGCCCGGTCGGGTCCTTCGAATCGCGTACGCCGACGACGCCGCCAAGGTTGTCGGCCACCTCGACACAGTTGCCGCCGCTCGAACCGCTGCGCCTGGACTTGCGCCAGGTGGCGTTAGTGAGGTCCATGATCGCTGTGCACTTCCTTCATCAGTTCGAGGGACGGCCGGCGCGGGAGCGCTTCGTTCCGAACGTTCTCCCACCTCGCGTGAAGATTATCCAGCCTATCTTCGCTGTCGACCACGATCCCGTCTAGCTGGTTTTCGAGGTGTCCCACCCAACTCCCGTCGCTGACCCGTGCCATCGCGAACGGCCCCGAGAGCCCGATGTGGAGGCCCGCCGCCGCCGGGATCACATGGACGTGAACGTGGGGAAGCTCGGCGACCGCGATCAGATGGGCGACCTGTTCGGCCATGATGCCGGCGTGCTCTTCGCCCCCGCGACGAAGCGCGGTCTCGTCGAGGACGGCCACCACCTGAGGCGGCGTCTCGCCGGTCAGGATCTTGTGACGGCTCATGCGGGCGCTCACCTGTTGGTCGACCTCGGCCGTAGACATGAGGTCGTTCAGGCGCATCACCACGTGAGCGTAGTTCTCGGTCTGCAGGAGGCCCGGGATCAGAAGCGGCTCGAAGAGCCGAAGCTGCCGCGCGCTCCGTTCTGCGTCGAGCCAGGGCAGGAACCACGAAGGCGCACCGAGCTTCGTCACCAGGCGCTCAAACATTCCGCCGTTCCCGAATGCCCGGTCCGCGCCGCGGATGAAGTCCATGGTGAGAGCCCGCGTGCCACTCTCCACGGCGCTCACGTGCGAGGCGCTGAAGCCCGCCCCGCGGCCGAACGCCTCTTGCGTCATGCCGCCGGCTCCGCGGGCGCGGCGGATCTCGCCCACGATGAAGTCCGCGAGGGGACTCGGTACGAAGCCCACTCAGAGCCTCCCAAAGTAGAGATCGACTACTCGGCACGCCCCACAGCGGGACCACGTTCGGCCAGCTCAGCCCGGACGCCCGATTGGCCTTCCGAGCGTAAGGGCTCCACAGCAGAGTGTCACCAGACGGCGCGGCCGGCAGGGGAGGTACCGGCGGTCGTGCCAGTCAAGGGGACCGCCCTGTCCCGCAGGCAGTGCGCGGGGCGGCCCCCTCCCAGTCCCCCGAGAGGAGCGTGCAGTGCCCGAGGAGAAGCAGACGACCGACCCGCAGCGGGTACCGCCGGCCCGGCCGAACCGCGTTCCGGTGTCGCGCTGGTTGTCGTCGCCGGCCGCAACGACCGTCTTCCCGCGCCGGGAGGGCGAGCGGTGAACACGTCGGCCCGCCGCGAGAACGTCCCGCCGGGTGTGCGGGAGCTTCGGGGCGGCGACGTCCTTCACCTGACCCGCGCGGCCTCACCGCAGTTCGTGACACCCATCGTGGTCCGCGTGATCCGCGTGTGCGACCTGCCCTCCCCGCCTCCGTACGGGTGGGAGTGGATCGACATCTACCAGCTCGGTGCGAACGGAAGCGCGGTCGCCCGCCGCGAGCTGTTCGTGATGCTCGCCGGAGTGCGCCTGCTGACCGTGCCGCCGGGCCCGGCGCTGACCCGCCGCCGGTCCCCGATCCGCCGCATGCCGGTCCGGGCGGGTGGCTGATGGCCCGTCGCCCCCGCCCCGCCGACCACATCCCGTCGCGCCCTACCTGGCGTTGCCGGGCCTGCGGGGTGGCTTGGCCGTGCTCCACGGCGAAGCTCAACCTTCTCGCGAAGTACCGCGAGCGAGAGGCCGAACTGAGGGCGTACCTCCTGAGAATGCACGAGGAGGCCGCCAGCCAACTCGCCGAGCTGAACGATGGGCAGCGCCCAGCCCACCTCGAACAACACTTCACCGCGTGGGTTGAGCCCTGCGGGTAACCTCGCTCGACGGGCCCGCCCCGGCCCGCTTCGGGTCGCCGGGCCGGGAACTAGGCTCGGCGCATGACGATCGACGGCTTCGCCGTACCCCCCGCCCTGGTGGAGCACGCCCGCCGGTTCCACGCCGAGGGCGGCGAGCCCGCGGTGCCCCGGGTCGCCGCGACCGTGCTGCTGCTGCGCCCGGCCGGCGACGACTTCGAGGTCTACCTGATCCGGCGGGTGGCGGCGATGACGTTCGGCGGGATGTACGCGTTCCCCGGTGGCGGGGTGGACCGGTCCGACTCGGAGGCGCACCTCGGCTGGGCCGGGCCGACACCGGCGGCCTGGGGTGAGCGGTTCCGGCTCGACCCGGCGGACGCGCAGGCGGTGGTCTGCGCCGCCGCCCGCGAGGTCTTCGAGGAGGCGGGCGTGCTGCTGGCCGGCCCGGACGAGGCGACCGTGGTCGGCGACGTCAGTGGCGACGACTGGGAGGCGGCTCGGCAGGACCTGGTGGGCCGGCGTAGCGGCTTCGCCGACCTGCTGGCCGGGCGCGGGCTCACGCTCCGGTCGGACCTGCTGCTGCCGTGGACCCGGTGGATCACGCCGGAGTTCGAGCCGCGCCGCTTCGACACGTACTTCTTCGTCGCCCTGCTGCCCGAGGGGCAGCGGACCCGGGACGTCTCCGGCGAGGCCGACCACACGCTGTGGCTCCGCCCGGCGGACGCGCTGGCCCGGGCGGAGGCGGGCGAGCTGACCATGCTGCCGCCGACCATGGTCACGCTCGGCGAGATCGCCGCCGCCGGCGACCTCGCCGGCGTGGCGCGCGCCGCCGCGGAACGCGATCCGGGTACGCCGATCGTGCCGCACATCGAGGATCTGGACGGGGCCGAGCCGCGCTTCGTGTTGCGCTGAGCGTGGCTGTTGAGCGGGGCCCCTTCCTATGCGGAATGCGTTAACCGGGGGCCCCGCCTTACACCTCAGCCGAAGCGGCCGGTGATGTAGTCCTCGGTCTTCTTCTGGGTGGGGTTGCTGAAGATCTTCTGGGTGTTGTCGTACTCGATCAGGCGGCCCGGGTCGCCGGTCTTCTCGATCGAGAAGAACGCGGTGCGGTCCGACACCCGCGCGGCCTGCTGCATGTTGTGCGTGACGATGATGATGGTGAACTTGTCCTTGAGCTGGAACATCAGATCCTCGATGGCCAGCGTGGAGATCGGGTCCAGCGCCGAGCACGGCTCGTCCATCAGCACCACCTGCGGCTCGACCGCGATGGTCCGGGCGATGCAGAGCCGCTGCTGCTGGCCGCCGGAGAGGCCGGCGCCGGGCTTGCCCAGCCGGTCCTTCACCTCGTCCCAGAGGTTGGCCGAGCGGAGCGCCCGCTCGGCCGCCTCCTCCAGGATCGACTTGCGGCGTACGCCGTTGAGTCGCAGGCCGGCCACCACGTTGTCGAAGATGCTCATGGTGGGGAACGGGTTCGGCCGCTGGAAGACCATGCCGATCATCCGGCGGACCGCGGTGACGTCCACGTCGCGGTCGTAGACGTCCTGCCCGTCGATGGTCAGGTTGCCCTCGACCCGGGCACCGGGGAGCACCTCGTGCATCCGGTTGATCGACCGCAGGAACGTCGACTTGCCGCAGCCGGACGGGCCGATCAGGGCGGTCACGGTCTTCGGCTCGACGGTGAGGTTGATGTTCTCGATCGCCTTGAACCCGCCGTAGTAGGCGGTGACGTTCGCGGCTTCGACGCGCTTGGCCATGGTGGCGGTACCTCCGGGGTTCATCGGCCGAGCCGGTTTCGACGGGCCAGCAGCTTCGCCGCGACGGTCAGGACGAGCACCAGCGCGACCAGGGTCAACGCCGCGGTCCACGCCCGCGCCGGTGAGTACTTCGACGCCTCGCCGGCCTGCTGGTAGACGAAGAGGGCCAGCGACGACTGGTTGTTCTCGAACGGGTTGAAGTTGATCGCCGCGCCGCCGCCGGCGACGAGCAGCACCGGCGCGGTCTCACCGGCGGCCCGCGCGATGGCGAGCATGATGCCGGTGACGATGCCGGGCAGCGCGGTCGGCAGCACGACCCGCAGGATGGTCTTCCACTTCGGCACGCCGAGCGCGTACGCGCCCTCCCGCAGCGGCGCCGGCACCAGCCGGAGCATCTCCTCCGTGGAGCGGACCACGGTGGGCAGCATGAGCACGCTCAGCGCCAGCGCGGCGGCGAAGCCGGAGAAGCCCGGCCGGCCGTCGTTGAACCACGGCGACACGATCAGCACCCAGAACGCCAGCACGAACAGGCCGGTGACGATCGACGGGATGCCGGTCATCACGTCCACGAAGAAACGGATGGTGAACGCGAACCGGCCGCGGCCGTACTCGACGATGTAGATCGCGCAGAGCACGCCGAGCGGCACGGTGATCAGCGCGGCGATGCCGACCTGCTCCAGCGTGCCGATAATCGCGTGGTAGGCGCCGCCGTTGGCGTCCCGCGCCCCGATGTTGTTCATCGAGGTGCCGAAGAAGTTCGCGTCCAGCCGCTCGGAGCCCTTGCTCACCAGCGTCCAGACCACCGACGCCAGCGGCAGCACGGCCAGCACGAACGCGGAGTGGATCAGCGCGCTCCAGGTCCGGTCGCGGGCCGACCGGCGGCCCTCCACCGCGTTCGCCGCGACGAAGAGACCGACCAGGTAGAGCAGCGCGCCGACCACCACGACCAGGACCGGGCCGCCGATGCCGGCGCCGTAGACGAGGCCCGCCGACAGCAGCAGCGCCGCGACGGCGAGGGCGGGCGCGGCGTACGCGGGAAGCCGCCTCGCCCGCAGCGTGGCCGGCTGGGCCGGCGGGCGCGGGCGGTGGGTGGGGAGTGTGGTGGTCATCAGGCAGCCGACTCCGTGAACTCGCGGCGACGGTAGATGATCGCCCGCGCGGTGATGTTGACGATCAGCGTGATCGCGAACAGCACCAGGCCGGAGGCGATCAGCGCGCCGCGGCCGGTGTCGTTCGCCTCGCCGAAGCGGTTGGCGATGTTCGCGGCGATCGAGTTGCCGCCGGCTTCGAGGATGTTGAACGAGATGGCGTACGTCGAGCCGAGCGTCAGCGCGAGCGCGATGGTCTCGCCGAGTGCCCGGCCCAGGCCCAGCATCACCGCGGCGATGACACCCGGCCGGCCGTACGGCAGGACCGCGGTGCGGATCATCTCCCAGCGGGTGGCGCCGAGTGCGAGCGCGGCCTCCTCGTTGGCGGTCGGGGTCTGCCGGAACACCTCGCGGGAGAGCGAGGTGACGATCGGCAGCACCATGATCGCCAGCACCACGGAGCCGAGCAGGATCGAGCTGCCGTACGGGCCCTCGCCGAAGATCGGGATCCAGCCGAAGTACCTGTTCAGCCAGGCGGAGAGGTCGGCGACCGGGCCGGCGAAGTAGTCCCGGCCCCAGAGGCCGAACACCACGCTCGGCACGGCGGCCAGCAGGTCGATCAGGAAGCCCAGGCTGTTGCCGAGCCGGCGCGGGGCGTAGTGCGACAGGTAGAGGGCGATGCCCAGCGCGACGGGCACGGCCACGAGCAGCGCCAGCAGCGAGCTCAGGACGGTGCCGAAGGCGAGCGCGCCGATGCCGAACTTCGGCGGGTTGTCGTTCGGGAACCAGCCCTCGAAGGTCCAGAACGACTCGGTGTTGGCCCGCAGCGCCGGTACGGCCTTGGCGATCAGGAAGATCGCGATGGCCGCGATGACGATCAGTACGGTGCTGCCGGCGGCCAGGGTCAGGCCACGGAACGCCCGTTCCGCGCCGAAGGCGCGGGCGCGGGGCAGGCCGCCGCCCCCGCCGAGGCCGCCGTCGGGGCGGCCAGGGTTGCCGGAGCGCTCGGCCACACGCGCCGAGGCACCGGCGGGCCGCTCGTGGCTCGTGGCCACGGGGGTCCCGCCGGTGCCGGCGTGCGCCGAGCGCTGAGGGGTGTCACCCATCTGCTCGCTCGTTTCGCGTTGAGGTGGTGTCGATCAGGGCGTCAGGAGAGGCTCTTGACCGCGGCCTCGACCTTGGTGCGGACCTCGTCGGGGAGCGGGGCGTAGCCCAGCTCGACCAGCTCCTGCTGGCCCTCCGCGCTGGCCGCGTGGCCGAGCAGCCCCTTGACCAGCGGGAGCTTGTCGGCGGCGAGGCCCTTGCTGCAGACGATCTCGTAGGTCGCCAGGACGATCGGGTACGCCCCGGCCTCCTTGGTGTTGTAGTCGATCGACATCTTGAGGTCGTTGCCCTGGCCCTCGAACTTGGCCCCGGCGATGGTCTTGCCGGCCGACTCGGCGGTCAGCTCGGTGAACTCACCGGCGCCGTTCTTGACCTTGGCCATCTTCAGGCCGGAGTTCTCGGCGTACGACCACTCGACGTAGCTGATGGTGCCGTCGGTGCTCTTGACCTTGCTGGCCACACCGTCGGACTTGGCCGCGCCGACGCCGCCCGGCGCCTTCCACGCCTTCGAGTTCTCGAAGGTCCAGTCGGACGCGGCGGTCTTGGCGAGGTACTTGGTGAAGTTGTCGGTGGTGCCCGACTCGTCGGAGCGGTGGACGGCCTGGATCGCGGCCGACGGCAGCTTGGCGTCCGGGTTGTCGGCCTTGATCGCCGGGTCGTCCCACTTGGTGACCTTGCCGGCGAAGATCTTGGCCAGGGTGGCCGGGCTGAACTGGAGGTTGTCCGCGCCGCTGACGTTGTAGACGACCGCGACCGGGCCGATCACCATCGGCAGGTTGAGGGCCTGGCCGCCGGCGCACTTGGCGTCGGCCTGCGGCTGCTCCTCCGGCTTGAGCGCGGAGTCGGAGCCGGCGAAGTCGGCGGTGCCGGCGATGAACGCCTGGATGCCGGCGCCGGAGCCGCTCGGCTCGTAGTTGATCGTGGTGCCCGCGCACTTCTGCTGGTATGCCTTGATCCACTCGGCCATGGCGTTCTTCTGCGCGGAGGAGCCCTGCGCGTTCAGCGTGCCCTTGCCGCAGTCGACGGCGGCGGCGGAGCCGGAGGCGGACGCGCCGGCCGGCTCGTTGTTGTCCGAGCCGCAGGCGCTGAGACCGAGAACCGCGGTAAGAGCGAGACAGGCGATGGCGCCGTGCCGCTGGAGCTTCACTTGAGGGGTTTCCCTTCACGTCTTTGGTCAGGTCGCCCGGGGTTGCCGGGGGCCGGCGCTGACCGGCTTGACGTGAAAGTTAGGAGGACCAGGTGGACGGTTCGCCGGTCGGAAGTGAACGCGGGATGAACACGTCCGGCCGGCGAGGTGGCCGTACGCTGAGGTGGGCCTGTCCATTTCGTGAACTCGCGACCCGCTATCGCTTTTAGCGTGATTTATCCGGGCGGTCGTTATCGCGCCGAGCCCCCGGCGTGATGCTCCCGTGACCGCCGCTCGGCGGTCCGTCGGTGCTCAGCCGCGCTGGTAGTTGACGTGCGCGGACCAGCGGGCGAAACCGGTCCGCTCGTAGAGCGAGACGGCGCCGGTGTTGCTCTCGTCGACGTAGAGCATCACCCGGTCCAGCCCGCGCTGCTCGCGCAGGTGGGCCAGGCCGGCGGCGGTGAGCGCCCGGCCGAGCCCGCCCCGGTGCACGGACGGGTCCACCCCGAGCACGTAGACCTCGCCGATCCGCGCCGAGCCGGGGCGCTCGTGCACCTTGGTCCAGTGGAAGCCGAGCAACCGGCCGGTGGCGGCGTCCACCGCGAGCAGGAAGCCGGCCGGGTCGAACCACGGCTCGGCGAGGCGTACGCGCAGGTCGTCGAGCGTCCACCGGCCCTGCTCGGGATGCTGGGCGAACGCCGCGTTGTTGACCGCCAGCCAGTTCTCGTCGTCCTCCCCGGGGCGGAACGCGCGCAGCTCCACCCCCGCCGGCAGGGCCGGCGTGGGCACCGCCCCGGTCAGCGGGCGGCGGAGCTGCCAGAGCACCCGGGCCCGGGTGAAGCCGAGGTCGACCGCGAGCGCGGCGGCGGACGGGTGGTCACCGTGCGCCCAGGCGCGCAGCGGTCCGGTGGCGGCGGTCAGCACACCGCGGGCCAGCGCCCGGCCGATGCCCCGCCGCCGGTGCGCCGGGTGCACCACCAGCTCCACGCCGACGCCCTCGGCCGGGGCGGTGGTGTCCAGGTGCGCGTACCCGGTCAGGGTGCCGTCGGCGGCGCGGGCGGTGAGGTGCACGGCCGGCGCTGCCGGGTCGCGCAGCCGCAGCAGCACGTGCTCGTCGAGCGGATCGGCGCCGTCGGTGTCGCCGGCCGCGCCCGCCAGCGCCAGCACGTCGGCGACCTCGGCCGTGGTCAGCCGGTCGGTGGCGGCGACAGGGCCGGGCGGGGTCGCTGTCTCGGATTCGGGACCGCTGGTGGGCTCGGTGCTGCTCACCCCGTCACGGTAGCGGCCGGCGGGCGGTCGTTCCCGGTGAGCGGCGACGGCGTGCGGTGGCGCTCGTCACGGGACGCGGGTGGGCAGCGGTTCCAACTCGTACCGCGCGAGCAGTTCGGGCAGGATCTGCTGCAACGCCGCGACCGTGCCGGAGCGGTCCCCGCCCGCGTCGTGCACGAGCACGATCGCGCCGGGCGCGATCTGCGCGCGGATCCGCGCCGCCACGGTCGCCGCCCCCGGCGCCCGCCAGTCCGACGGGTCGACGCTCCAGTGCAGCGGCGTGAGGCCCAACTCCGCGCAGGCCGACGCCACCGGGCCGGTCCAGGCGCCGCCCGGCTGGCGGTAGTACGCGATCCGGGCGCCCGGCGCGGCGGCCAGGATCGCGTCGTTGGTGCGGATCAGGTCCGCCCGGATCGTCTCCGGAGTGCGCCGGCCCAGGTTGACGTCGTGCCTCCAGGAGTGGTTGCACAGCGTGTGCCCCTCGGCCGCGATGGAGCGGACCAGGTCGGGGTAGCTCTCCGCGTTCTCGCCGACGACGCAGAACGTGGCCTTGACGCCGTACTGGCTCAGCAGGGCGAGCACCTGTGGCGTCCACCGGGGGTCGGGGCCGTCGTCGAAGGTCAACGCGACCCGGGACGAACCGGTGGTGACGTGCGCGCCGTACGGTCCGTCGCCGTCGCCGATGGCGGCCGGCGCGCTCGCGGTGGCGTCCGGGCTCGGCCGGCCGGTGTCCGGCGGCTGGTCGGCGTAGTGCGGGGCGTTGGCGGGGGTGGTCACGCCGGTGGCGGTCGGATGCCGCTGCGGCACCAGGCTGCGGCCCAGCGCGTACGCCGAGGCCAGCAGCCCGATGAGCACCGCCGTCACCACCGCCGCCGCCTTGAGCGTCGAGCCGGACATCAGTGGTACCGGCCGTTCGCCGCCCCCGTGATCACCGCGCGCACCGTGGCCCCCCTCAACCTGACCAATCCGGCAGTCAGGATATGAGCGGCTCAGTGCTCAAATGGGGCATATAAGAAAAATGCCCTCGGGGGTGGTGGTCAGACCGGCAGCGGGGCGGGCTCCGTCTCCGGCAGCGAGCGCGACGGCGGCACGACGAACTTGTAGCCGACCTGGCGGACCGTGCCGATCATCGACTCGTACTCCGAGCCGAGCTTCGCGCGCAGCCGCCGGACGTGCACGTCGACCGTGCGGGTGCCGCCGAAGTAGTCGTAGCCCCAGACCTCACGCAGCAACTGGTCCCGGGTGAACACCCGCCCCGGGTGCTGGGCGAGGAACTTCAACAGCTCGAACTCCTTGTAGGTCAGGTCGAGCGGCCGGCCCTTCAGCTTGGCGGCGTACGTGTCCGGATCGATGTTCAGCTCGCCGGCCCGGATCGAGCCGCCGGCGCCCGCGACGGCGTTGTTCAGCCGGCCGACCGCGAGCCGCAGCCGCGCTTCCACCTCGGCCGGACCGGCGCCGGCGAGGATCACGTCGTCCACGCCCCAGTCGGCGTTCAGCGCGATCAGGCCGGCCTCGGTGACCACCGCGACAAGCGGCACCCCGAGCCCGGTGGCGTGCAGCATGCGACAGGTGGCCCGCGCCTCGCTCAGCTCGGAGCGGGCGTCCACCAGGACGGCGTCCGGCGTCGGGCCGGAGACCAGCGTGCGGACGTCACGGGGTGCGGTGCGCACCGAATGCGGCAGCAGGTCGAGTGCCGGCAACACCGCCGACGGCTCACCGGCCCGTGCGGTCACGAGCAGCAGGAGCTCCACGATCACCTCCGTCCCGGCGGCCCTTCGGCCGCGCGCGACCAGCGGCACGCCCGGGTGGGGGCGGCGCTGTGAACTTGCGTGGGTCCCGGCGTCGCTGACGGGCGGGTAACGGGTTGAGCGTAACCGATGGTCCGGCCGTCACCTTCGCGCCTTTTCCCGTTTGCCCTTTCTGCCCTTGATCGCGGCGCAGGTTTTAACGTTGCCGAAACCGTGACCTCCGCCGGGCCGCCCGGGTCTGGCACGATCGGGGCGTGTTTCCCTCCACCTCGCGCGACGCCGGTCGTGAACCGTGGGCCGACGACGACCCGTCCTCCGGGCCGTCCGGCCCGGCCCGTGGCTACCCGCCCGCCCCGCGCGCCGGGACGGGTGCGGAGGAGGGGGAGCCGCGGGACCGTAAGGGCCCCCGTCGGCTCCGCAAGGGCGGCCCGAGCCGGCGCCCCGACGACGCCCCCGACGAGGCGCCCGAGGACGAGGTGCCGCCGGTGGAGTTCCGCCGGCCGCTGGCGCTCACCGTGGCCGGTTTCGCCGCGCTGCTCGGCGTCGGCCTGGTGCTCGGCGCGCAGACCGCCGGCCCGGGGCACCGGCTGCCGTTCGCGGCCATCATCTTCGGCGTCCAACTGCTCTACGTGCTCGCCTGGACGATGGCCATGCGACCGCCCGCGCTGCTGGTCGTCGCGCTGGTCAGCGCCGGCACCGCGGTGATCGCCGACGTCGCCGCCGTACGGGCCGACGTCGCCGGCCTGGCCCCGCTCGGGTACGCCGCGGTCGCCGGCCTGGTGCTCGGTGTGCTGGGCCAGCTCGTCCGCCGGGTGGACCGGGTCCGGGTGACCGACTCGCTGGGCGGCACCCTGCTCATCGTGGTCGGGGTGGTCGCCTTCGCCTCGCTCATCGTGCTCAGCCGGATTCCCAAGGGCACCCAGGCGATCACGGTCTGCCTCACCGCCGCCGGGGTGGCCCTGCTGGTGGCCCGGCTGACCGACGCGGTGGCCCCGTGGCCCCGGCTCGCCCCCCAGGTGCCGCGCGGCGCGGCCGGCGTGGTGGCGGGCGCCATGCTCGGCACGCTGACCAGCGCCGTGCTCGGCAGCTACCTGGTCGGCTTCACCCCGACCAGCGCCGCGCTGGTCGGGGTGGTCACCGCCGCCACCGCCGTGCTGGCCGATCTCGCCGTCGGGTACGCCGAGGCGGGCCGGCTGATGGCGGGGGAGCCGCCGACCATGTGGGCGGCCCGGCACATGCAGGGGCCGCTGGGCGGCTTCGCGCTTGCCGCGCCGGCCGCGTACGCCATGTGCGTGCTCTTCCTCTGATCGCCCGGTTGCGGGAAGCTCGCCCCGGGTAAGTACGGTTGCGCCGCGAGGCGCGGTGACGGCGGCGAGGACTGGAGGCGGCGTGGCAGAGGCGTACCCGGCGGAGGGCCGGCCCCGTCGCCGGGGTCGGAAGGTGCTGATCGGTTTCCTCGTGCTGCTGGTGGTGCTCGCCGGGTTGCTGGTCGTCGCCGACCGGGTGGCCGCCGGGGTGGCCGAGCGGGCGATCGCCGACCAGGTGCGGCAGGAGGTCGCCAAGCAGGACGCCCAGTCCGCCGCGCCCAAGGTCGAGGTGGGCGGCTTCCCGTTCCTCAACCAGGTGCTCGCCGGCAGGTACGAGCGCATCTCCATCCAGTTGACCGACGTCAAGGGCAGCGTGCAGGGCGACACGGTCGACGTGCCGCGGCTGGACGTGGACGCCCGCGACGTGACCGCGTCGCTGGACACGATCCGCTCCGGCCGGGGCGACGTGGTGGCCGAGCGCGTCGACGGGCGGGGCACCGTCACCTACGACAGCCTGGCCAAGCTGCTGAAGCGGCCCGGTCTGACGCTCGGCGAGCGGGACGGCAAGCTGGCGGTCACCGCCCCGGTGGACATCCTCGGCGTCAAGCTGACCGTCAACGGCACCGCCGCCGTGACGGTGGCCGACGGCAAGGTGGCGCTGCGCTTCAGCGACCTCACCGCCGACGGCCTGCCGAACGTGGCGCTGGCGCGGACGCTGCTGGCCAACTACGCCCGGAGCATCTCGATCGATGTGCCGCTGCCGGAGTTGCCGTTCCAGCTCAACGTCCGCAAGGTGGAGCCGAGGCCGGAGGGCCTGGTGGTCACCGCGGACGCCGCGAACGTGCCGATCAACTCCGCCCGCTGACGTCTCGCATGCTGGTCGGCCCGGTGGCACACGCCGGGTCGGCTGGTAGTGTGCCTTCCCATGGGGACCCACCTCACCAAACGGCGCGCGGTCGACCTGTGCCGCGTGGCCACCTGCCTGTGTCGCCCCGTCATCTGACGGCGGGGCTGTCTCCGGCCGCCTAGCGGCCACCGGCACCAAGGGTTTCCTCTCACCCCCCGAACGCCCGGCAGCGGCGCCGTCGCACGTACCCGTGATCCGTTCCTAGCTCAGGGTCCCGCGCGTGGTGCGACTACCACCGGCTTCGATCTCCGCGCGCAGGCTCACCACCCATCCTCACAGGGAGTGATCTGATGAGTCGCGACACCGCACTCGTCTCGGCCGAGTGGGCCGAGAAGAACCTCGACGTCCCGGGCGTCGTCTTCGTCGAGGTCGACGAGGACACCTCGGCCTACGACACCGGCCACATCGCCGGGGCCATCAAGCTCGACTGGAAGACCGACCTCCAGGACCAGGTCCGCCGCGACTTCGTCAACCAGGAGCAGTTCGCGAAGCTGCTCTCCGAGCGGGGCATCGCCAACGACGACACCGTCATCCTCTACGGCGGCAACAACAACTGGTTCGCCGCGTACGCGTACTGGTACTTCAAGCTCTACGGCCACCGCGACGTCAAGCTGCTCGACGGCGGTCGCAAGAAGTGGGAGCTGGACGCCCGCCCGCTGGTCACCGACGCGGTGACCCGCCGGGCCACGCAGTACGTCGCGCAGGCGCCGGACACCTCGATCCGCGCGTTCCGCGACGAGGTGGTCGACGCCATCGGCACCAAGAACCTGGTCGACGTGCGCAGCCCCGACGAGTACGCCGGCCGGCTGCTCGCCCCGGCCCACCTGCCGCAGGAGCAGGCGCAGCGCGCCGGCCACGTGCCGACCGCGATCAGCGTGCCGTGGTCCAAGGCGGCGAACGAGGACGGCACGTTCAAGTCCGACGACGAGCTGCGCAAGATCTACGCCGACGCCGGGCTGGACGCCGGCCGGGAGACCATCGCGTACTGCCGGATCGGCGAGCGCTCCTCGCACACCTGGTTCGTGCTCCAGGAGCTGCTCGGGCACCGCAACGTGAAGAACTACGACGGATCCTGGACCGAGTACGGCTCGCTGGTCGGCGTGCCGGTGGCGCTCGGCGACGAGCCCGGGGAGGCCTGACATGACTGCTCCGACCGCTCCCACCGCTGCCGGTTGCGCCGCGCCGGACCAGGCCGCCCCGCTGCCGGCGAGCCTCGACCTGGAGAAGGAAACCGTCATCACCGGTCAGGTGCTGGCCGAGTCCGGCGAGGCGGTGCCGGGCGCGTACGTCCGGCTGCTCGACTCGACCGGCGAGTTCACCGCCGAGGTGGTGACGTCCCCGGCCGGTCAGTTCCGGTTCTTCGCCGCGCCGGGCTCGTGGACGCTGCGGGCGCTCTCCCGGCACGGCAACGGCGACACGGCCGTGACGGCCGCCCGCGGCATCAACGAGGTCACCGTCACCGTGAAGGCGTAAGGAGGGGCCCCGGTTAACGCCTCCGGTATAGGAGGGGGCCCGCTTCACACCTCCGTACCACGCGCATCGGCTCGGGCCGGTCGCCCCGCCCAGGGGTGACCGGCCCGAGCCGTGCCGGGGCCGAACGTGCCCCGTGAGGCCGTCCCGTTCCAGGATCTGAACGTCGGGGTGACCGGTCACGGTCGGCGGTTCGTGGGGGCGTGACACCATGGCGCGGTGAGCGGTGTCGTCCAGCCGGGGTACGCCCCGCCGTCCGGTCCCCACCAGCAGCCGTCCGGCCGGCGTCGGCAACGCTGGCTGCTGGTCGCCACCGTGGTCTGGGCCGTGCTGCTCGCGGGGCTGACCTGGTGGTCGGTGCGCACCGACCCGCCCACCGTCAAGGAGCAGCGTTCGCTGAGTCAGGCGGGCCCGGTGGTGGACCGGGCGATCGGGGAGCTGACCGCCGCGATCGGGTCGGCCGGGGTGCCGGCGCTCCTGCCCGACCGGCTGGAGCGGGGCTGCCGGGTGACGCCGATCGACGCCGGCGCGTCGCTGGAACGCGGCATCGAGGTGGCGACCGCCGACGGTGACGTCCGCGAACTGCTGCGCGGGGTGGCCGACCGGCTGCCGCCGGAGTGGCGGGCGGGCGTCTCGACGTTCGACGGCGAGCCGTTGCTGCGTGCCGACGCCGGTGACTTCGTGGCGGTCGAGGGCCGCTCCGGCGGGCCCGGTCGGGTGTTGCTGACCGCCGACACCGGCTGCCGTCCGGTCGGTGACGGCTACCGGGCGCCGGCTGTCGACGCCGCCGCCGAGTCGGCCGCGCTGACCCGCGCGCTGGGCCGCTGGGGCGGCCCGACCGGGGCGGTCCAGGTGCTGGCCGCGCCGTGCCCGGGTGGTGGGACGGCGCGGACCGCCCGGGGCGAGGCCACCGTGGCGGCCGACCAGCCGCTGGCCGCCGCGTTCGGCGCCGGCGCCGCGCCGGTGGTGGACTCCGCCGACCGGTACGCCCGCCCGGGTGACCCGGCGGTGCTGGCCGAGCGGGTCGACGGGCGGGCCCGGGTGGCGGTCACCAGCCCCTGCCGATCCTGACCCGACCGGTCAGCGCCCCCGGTTCTCGTCGTCCGGGGTGCGACTGCGGCCCAACGCGTCCACCAGACCCCACCGGCCCGGGATGTCGAGCAGCTCCACCCGGCCCATCCCCGGCGGCACGGCCGGGTCGATGATCAGGTGTTCGCCCTGCGGCTCCAGCCCGAGCATGACGCGCAGCAGCAGCAGCGGCGTGCCGGCGGACCAGGCCTGCGGGCTGCACGCGGTCGGGTACTCCACCGGGTAGTCGGTGAGGGCACGCTCGTAGCCGGCGAACGCCTCGGGCAGTCGCCCGTCGAAATACCGGGACGCGTCCAGCATCGCCTCGCAGATCCGGCCGGCCTCCTCGCGGAAGCCGTACTTCCACAGGCCCCACGCGATGATCGAGTTGTCGAACGGCCACACCGTGCCGATGTGGTAGCCGATCGGGTTGTACCGGCCCTGGTCGTCGGCGAGCGTGCGCACGCCCCAGCCGGAGAAGAGGCGTGGGCCGAGCAGGTGGGCGGCGACCGCCGGCGCCCTGGCGTCGTCGACGATGCCGCTCCACAGCAGGTGGCCGATGTTCGAGGTGAGCGCGTCCACCCGTCGTCCCTGCGGGTCGAGCGCCAGCGCGTAGTACTCCCGCTCGGGAATCCAGAAGTCGCGGTTGAACCGTTCCTTCAGCGCCGCCGCCTCGCGTTCCAGCCGGTCCGCGTACGCCGGGTCGCCCCACAACTCGCGGGCCATCCGGGCGCCGCGCAGCTTGGCGTCGTACGCGTATCCCTGAAGTTCGCAGGTGGCGCGCGGGAACTCCGGCAGCCGGCCGTCGGAGTAGGAGATGGCGTCCGGCGAGTCCTTCCAGCACTGGTTCGGCAGCCCGCTCGCCGGATTGCGGGACATGTACCAGACGTAACCGGTGCCGAGCAGGTCTCCGTACGTGTCGAGCCAGTCCAGTGCCGCCCGCGTCTCGTACTCCAGTTGCCGTACCAGCTTCCCGTCCCCGGTCCACCGCTCGTACTCGTCGAGCAGGATCACGAAGAGCGCGGTGGTGTCGGCCGCGCCGTAGTACGGCGAGTGCGGCTGCTCCTCGAAACCGGCGGTCTCGCCGTAGCGCAGCTCGTGCAGGATCTTGCCGGGCTCCTCGTCGCGGAAGTCGTCGATCCGGCTGCCCTGGAGCCCGGCCAGCATGAGGATGGTCGGCTGGATCAGCTCGGGGACGAACGGCAGGATCTGGAGCGAGGTGAAGATGCTGTCCCGGCCGAACAGCGTCATGAACCAGGGCAGGCCGGCGGCGACCAGCCGGACGCCGAGCGTGATCGACTCGTACCGGAGCGCGGCCAGGTCGGTGAGGCTGCGCCGGTACGCGCCCGCCAGCGGCTCGCAGTCGCAGCCCAGCGTCGGCGCGCGCTCGATCAGCTCGTGGTGCTCGGCCTCGATGGCCGCCACCGAGCGGTGGCCGCCCAGCGGCAGCGTGGCCCGGATGTCCTCGCCCCGGGCCCCGTAGATCATGGTGGCGACGTGCAGTCGGGTGGTCCACTCGCCGTGTGGCCCGATACGGATGCGGAACGTCATCCCGCCCCGGTCCACCTCGGCCGGGGCGGTGCTGCTGATCCTCGCCTCCCGGTGGAACCCCTGCCGCCGGTAGGTGAGCCGCAGCCCGTTCTCCTCCACGGTGGGCGTGGTGCTGCCCTTCTTCTCCCGCCGGTGCTTGATCTCGAACAGGTCGGCGAAGTCGGAGGCGATGTCGAGCCGGAGGCGGAACTCCTTCTCCTGCGCGGAGTGGTTGAGCAGGGTCAGCTCCTCGTCGAAGCTGCCGCCGATCGAGCGGCTGCGGATCACCGAGACGTCGGCGTCCAGGTAGTGCGTCGGCTCTCCGGGAACCATGAAGAACCGCGTCTTGTACGACAGCGCGTCGTCGATGGAGAGCGCGTGCAGCAGTTGGCCGTCCAGGGACAGGACCCAGGTGGAGAGGAACCGGGTGTCGAAGGAGAACAGCCCGGTGGGAAAGTCGTACGACGGCTCGATGTTGCCGCGCCGGTCGCTCACCAGGAACGTGTTGCCGTCGAGGATGCTGACCCGTTCCTTCACGCCGACCGCCGGGCGTGCTCGCGGGCGGTCTCCCTCGGGTCCCGCACGCCGGGCGGGTCGGGCAGGAAGCGGCGGAGCGCCAGGAACAGCACGACGTGCCCGCCGAACGTGGCCTCGTTGCGCAGCACCGTCGCCATGCCGGCCTCCCGGCCGGTGACCAGCCGCTCGAAGAGTTCGGTGCTGACAGTCAGCACGGCGTCGGGTGGGCGGTCCTCCTGCCGGCCTACCCGGGCCGACCCGGGCGCCAGCGTCACATACCAGTGCTCGGTGCGGTTGCCGTCGGCCAGGTCGATCCGGAGCGTGCCGCCGATCGGGCTGCGCAGCACGGCGGGGGCACGCGCCGGCAACGACGCGAAGAACCGTTCGATCGCCTCACTCACATCAGAATGGTAGGCGGGTACCCGGCATATCGGGTCAGGATCGGCGCACCGGTCAGAATGGACAACCCGGCGCGCGGGTCAGTAGACCAGGGCCTGCGCGCCGTCGGCGACGGCCTCCTCGACGAAGACCGCCGCGCCCGCGATGCGTACGCCCGGGATCACGTCGTCCGGGCCGATGTCCCGCCGGGCCGCGCACTGGGTGCAGGCGGTCACCCGGCCGGTGGCCAGCACCACGTGCAGCAGCTCGCCCAGCGGCGCCGAGTGCGGCAGCTCGAACGACTCCGCCCGCCCGGGCAGCGCGAACCAGGTCGACTCGCCGGTCAGCCAGAGTGACACGTCGACCCCGGCCGCGGCTGCGGTGGCGGCGACGGTGAACGCCTGGGCGCACCGCTCCGGGGCGTCCGCGCCGGCGGTGGCCTTGACGACGAGAGTGCGCGTCATGCCGCCCAGCATAGGATGGCCCGGATGGTTACCGAGATCGGGTTCGTCAGCCTGCTGGTCGCCGGTCTGGGCGCGCTCGCCGGCGGCCTGGTCTATGTCGCAGTCCGGATCGCAAGAGGTAAGTGGTGAACCCGTGAGTGAGAATCCGCTCCAGCCGCCGTGGCTGAACGCGCCGCCGGTCGACCCGTACCCGTACGAGGAGAGCCACGACCTGCGGGTCGGTCCCAAGCTGCACCCGAGCCTGGACGGGCTCCTGCCGTACATCGGGGTGTGGCGGGGCCGGGGCCGGGGCGGGTTCCCGACTATCGAGGACTTCGACTACGCGCAGGAGATCCGGATCAGCCACGACGGCCGGCCGTTCCTGTTCTACGAGTCCCGGGCGTGGATCCTGGACGAGCAGAGCCGCCCGGTCCGCCCGGCCGGTCGCGAGGTGGGCTGGTGGCGTCCGGTGCTGGACGGCGAGCGGGTCACCGACGAGATCGAGGCGCTGATGAGCGTGCCGACCGGCGTGATGGAGCTGCACATCGGCAAGCGCAAGGGCACCCAGATCGAGTTCGCGAGCGACGCGGTGGTCCGCACGGCCACCGCGAAGGAGGTCACCGCCGGCGCCCGCCTGTTCGGCATCGTGGAGGGCGCGCTGCTCTACGCGCAGGAGATGGCCGCCATGGGCCACCCCCTGACCCCCCACCTCTCCGCCCGCCTGACCCGAGTAGCCGGCTGACTGTCCCCCTCCCCCCCCACCTCCCTTCCCCCCTCCCCCCTTTCCCGGCGCGTTGATCAAGAGGTTTGCGTCAACAGGGAGATCAACTCCGACGCAAACTCCTTGATCAACGCCGGAAGGGCGGGGTGGGGAAGCCCAGGAGGGATTGCAGGTGGGGGGTCAGGGGGGAACGGGGGCGGGGGGTTCCGTTCAGGGACCTGACCTCGGTGGGGCCACGTAGGGAGCTGGTCAGCCAGATCGCCTCGGCGTGGTGCAGGTCGGCGACGGTGGGTAGGTGCTCGGCCCCGGTCAGGCCCAGTTCCGGCGCCCTTGCCAGCAGGTGATCCGCGGTCACGCCGGGCAGTACGCCGGTCGCCGCCGCCGGCACGGTCAGCAGCGTGCCGGCGCTGAGCCACACCACGTTCGCGGTGGGCGCCTCCAGCACGTAGCCGTCCGTCGAGACCCAGAGCACGTCGTCCACGCCGGCACGTCGCGCCCACCGCCGGGCCGCGGTGCTCGTCGCGTACGAGATGGACTTCACACCGGCCGGCAGCCAGCCCAGCTCGGGGCGGGACCGGGCGGCCACGCCGAGCGGCAGGGTGGCCACCGTCACCCCGTCCCGCCGGGCCCGCCGAACCGCCGCCGGCACCTCGCCGAGCGTGGCGTACACCGTGGGCGGGCCGTCGTCCTCCGGCCCGCGCGTGCAGACCAGCCGCAACGCGCCCTCGGTCTCCGCCGGCCAGCCGACCCGCACCGCGTCCAGCAGCTCCACCAGCGCCTCGACCGGCGGCAACGGCAGGTCGATCGCCGCCGCGCCGGCCCGCAGCCGGGCCAGGTGGGCGTCGCGCAGCCAGGGCTGGCCGGCGCGCAGGTGCAGCGTCTCGAACAGGCCGTCGCCGTGCAGGACGCCCCGGTCGTCGCCGCGCAGCACCGGCTCGCCGGCCGGGACCAGCCCTCGGCCGGGCACCGCCACCCGGGTCACGCCTCGCTCGGCACCCGGGCGGCGATCAGGCCGGCCATGCTGCCGCGCACCCTCCACCGGCGCAGCGTAGCGGCGTACCCCGGCGGCGACCGGGACCGGCACGGCGGCCGAACTATGATCGGAGGGTGTCGGAATCCTCCCTCGCGGAACTGCTCCGCTCGCGCGGGCTGCGGCTCACGGCGCAGCGGCAGCTGGTCCTCCGGGCCGTCCTGGACCTGGGGCACGCCACCCCGGAGCAGGTGCACACGGCGGTCCGCGAGGTGGCGGCCGGGGTCAACATCACCACCATCTACCGCACGCTGGAGCTGCTGGAACGGCTCGGCCTGGTGACCCACACCCACCTGTCGCACGGCTCGCCGACCTATCACGCGGCCGGCGAGCACGAGCACGTGCACCTGGTGTGCCGGGAGTGCGGGGCGATCGACGAGATCTCCCCGGAGATGCTCGGGCCGCTCGCCGACCAGCTCGCCGGGCAGCGCGGATTTCAGGTCGACATCGGGCACGTGGCCCTCTTCGGGGTCTGCGGTCGGTGCGTACAGGACGGGGAACGCAAATGATCGACATCGCGGGCGCGGTGGCCGCCGACGCCATCGACGAGGAGACCCGGGACCAGCCCGAGCCGGCCCACCGGGCGGCCGGCGTCGCGCCGGTGGCCGCGCACTACGGCGATCCGATGCGCGAACAGCGCGTCCTCGCCACCGGCGTCGGCCTGGTCGACCGCTCGCACCGGGGCGTCATCGCGGTGCCCGGCGAGGAGCGGATCGGCTGGCTGCACACGTTGACCAGCCAGCACCTGGCCGCGCTGGCGCCCGGACAGGGCACCGAGCTGCTGGTGCTCTCCCCGAACGGGCACGTCGAGCAGCACGCGCTGGTCGCCGAGGACGGCGAGACCACCTGGCTGGACACCGAGCCGGGGATGACCGGCGGGCTTTTGTCGTACCTGGAGAAGATGCGCTTCTTCAGCAAGGTCGACCCGCGCGACGCGACCGCCGAGCACGCGCTGCTCTCGCTGGTCGGGCCGGCGGCGGTCGACGCGCTCGGCACGCTCGGCGTCACCGGCCTGGCCGCACCCGACCTGGTCGGGGTGCCGGGTCCGAAGTTCCGTTCCGGCGAGCTGCCCGCGCGGCCCTCCGTGGTGTACGACGTCAAGCCGCTGCCGTCCGGCGGCTGGGCCCGGCGGGTGGCGCTCGGCGTCGACCTGCTGGTGCCCCGCCCGGCCATGGCCGAGGTGGTGGCCGGGCTGCGTGGCGCGGGCGTGCCGGTGGCCGGCCTGTGGGCGTACGAGGCGATCCGGGTGGCCGCCCGGCGGGCCCGGGCCGGGGTGGACACCGACCACCGCACCATCCCCGCCGAGGTGGACCTGATCGCCCCGGCCGTGCACCTGGACAAGGGCTGTTATCGGGGGCAGGAGACGGTGGCCCGGGTGCACAACCTGGGCAAGCCGCCGCGCCGGCTCGCGCTGCTGCACCTGGACGGCGTGACCACCGACCAGCCACCGTCCGCCGGTACGCCGGTCACGCTTGACGGCCGCACGGTCGGCTTCGTCGGCACCGCCGTGCACCACTACGAGCTGGGGCAGATCGCGCTCGCCGTGCTCAAGCGCAACACCCCCGACGACGCCCGCCTGATGGTGGGCGACACCGCCGCCGCCGTCGACGTGTAAGGAAGGACCCCCTGTTAACGCCTCCGATAGAGAAAGGGCCCCCGCTCAACACGTCATACACGGGAAGACTTGCGGTTGGTGGCCGGTCTAGGATCCGGGGCATGACGACAGGGACGTTGATCACGGTTGCCCCCACCGGCGCGGAGTCGGCCAAGGCGGAGGTGCCGGCGCTGCCGGTGACGCTCGACGAGCTGCTGCTGACCGCCAAGGAGTGCGAGGCGCTCGGCGCGGCCGTGATCCACGTCCACATCCGGGACGACGAGGCGCGGCCCACGCTCGACCCGGGCCGGCTGCGGGACACCGTGTCGGCGCTGCGGGAGAGCACCGACCTGATCGTGCAGCTCTCCTCCGGCGGCGCGGTGACCGACCCGGAGGCGCACCGGCTCGCGGTGCTCGACGCCGGGCCGGACATGGCCTCCTGCACCATGGGCACGGTCAACTTCGGTGACGACGTGTTCCTCAACCGCTGGGAGTTCATCGTCGACCTGCACACCCGGATGCAGGAGCGGGGCGTCGTCCCCGAGTACGAGATCTTCGACCTGGGCCACCTCACCGCGTTGCAGCGGCTGCTCGGCAAGTACGGCCTGCCGCACGGCGGGCACGTCCATGTCGACTTCGTGATGGGCGTGCCGGGCGGCATGCCGGGCACCACCGCCACTCTCGTCGCGGCCCAGCAGATGCTCCGCGACCTGCCCGACGGCACCACGTTCGCGGCCACCGGCATCGGCCGCAGCACCATCCCGGTGATGCTGTCCTCGCTCGCCACCGGCGGTCACCTGCGGGTCGGGATGGAGGACACGGTCACCTACGCGAAGGGCCGCCCGGTGGAGTCCAACATGCAGCTCGTCGCGCGCGCGGTCGGCTTCGCCCAACTCGCCCAGCGCCCGCCGCTGACCACCGCCGAGGCCCGCGCGCTGCTCGGCGTGTAAGCGGCGCACGAGCACCCGCACCTGTACGCGTGCGGCCGGCGTCCCAGGTCACCCCGCTGCCGTCCGTGATGGTCCCGTCGGTACCGTCCACCCTGTGGGAAAGACGTACGAGGGCGGCGTGCCGCTCGCCGAGGTGGTCCGGTCCGGGTTCGTGGAGGGCGTCCACCGTGGTTCCGTGGTGGTGCTGGACGCCGCCGGCAGGCCGGTCGCCGGCGCCGGCGACGTCGGTTCGCCGATCTTCCCCCGGTCGTCGAACAAGCCGATGCAGGCGATCGGCATGCTCCGGGCCGGGCTCGCGCTGACCGACCCGGCCGACGTGGCGCTGGTCGCCGCGAGCCACGCCGGTGAGGAGTTCCACGTCGAACGCGTCACCGCGCTGCTCCGGGGCGCCGGCCTGACCCCGGAGGCGCTGCACTGCCCGCCGGACCTGCCGTTCGGTGAGGCCGCCCGGGAGGCGGTGCTGCGGGCCGGTGGCGGCCCGTCCCGGGTGCTGATGAACTGCTCCGGCAAGCACGCCGGCATGCTGCTGACCTGCCGGGCCGCCGACTGGTCGCAGGACGGGTACTGGCGGCCGGAGCATCCGCTCCAGCAGCGGCTGACCGCCACCGTCGAGGAGTTCACCGGGGAGCGGGCGGCGGCGGTGGGGGTGGACGGCTGCGGCGCGCCCGTGCACGCCGTGTCGGTGACCGGGCTGGCGCGCGCCTTCCTGCGGCTGGTCACCGCCGAGCCGGGCACCGTGGAGCGAATCGTGGCGGACGCCATGCGCGCGTACCCGGAGCTGGTCGGCGGCACCCAGGCCGACGACACCCGGCTGATGCGTGGCGTACCCGGTCTGCTCGCCAAGATCGGCGCGGAGGGCGTGATCGCGGCGGCGGTCCCGGGCGTCGGCGCGGTCGCCCTCAAGATCGACGACGGCGCCGCCCGCCCGCGGATGCCGGTCCTGACCTCCGCCCTGGCCCGGCTGGGCCTGACCGCCCCCATCCTCACCGAGTACGCCGAGGTGCCCCTGCTGGGCGGCGGTCTCCCGGTAGGCGCCGTCCGCCCCCTCTGGTGACCCCGCCGATCTTGCACTTGCGGCCCCTGTCTCGCCCGTTGTGCCCGGTTTGCCGGGGCAGCAACTGCAAGATCAACGAGGGGTGGTCAGGGGAGGAAGGTGAGGAGGGCGGTGTTGACCTCGGTGGGGTGCTCCAGGGGGAACAGGTGGGCGGCGTTCGGGAGGTCGGGGAGGCGTACCCCGTGCGGGGCCTCGGCGGCGATGCGGTCGGCCAGGCGGCGGATGTCGGGGATGTCGTCGGCGCCGGCCGCGGCCAGCACCGGCATCCGCAGCTCGCCCAGGCGGTCGGCGGCCGGCGGGTCCAGCTCGCCCACCTCGATCGCGCTGAGCGCCTGCTCGGCGGCGAGCGCCCGGCGGTCCATCTCCTCGGCGAACCGGATCAGCTCGGGGTCGACGTCGGCCGGCTGCCGGCTCGGGCCGACCACCCAGAACCGCACCTCGCCGGCGGCGGTGGCCCCGAAGTCCTCCGGGTCCACATCGCCGACCAGGCTCTCCCAGAGCTGTTCGGTCTCCTCGGACCACTCGTGGCCGGAGAGCGGGGCGCCGAACAGCGCCAGCGCGCTCACCCGGCTCGGGTGGGCCAGCGCGGTGTCCACCGCGACCCGGCCGCCGAACGAGCAGCCCACCAGCGCGGCCCGCTCGACGCCCAACGCGTCGAGCAGCCCGACCACGTCGTCGTGGTGGGCGAACGGCTCGGGCGGCAGCTCCGACTCGCCGTAGCCGCGCAGGTCCGGGACGATCACCCGGTGCCGGGCGGCGAGCGCCGGCACCTGGTCGCGCCACATCCGCCGGTCCGCGATGCCGGCGTGGAGCAGCACCACGGCGCTGCCGCTGCCCGCTTCGTCGTAGGCGAGCGTCGCGCCGTTGATCTCGATCTTCGTCACGGCGGAACGGTACGGAGGCGGACGCCGACCCCGCAACCCACTTCGGGTGACGTCGCTAACTCTGGCTAGCACTCTGCTTGCAGCAGCTAGCAGTGCGCGCTAGCGTTGAGTCATGGCCACCAGCAAGGACCTTCCCGATGTCGGCGGGTTCATTCGCGACCTGCGGCGCAACGCGAAGATCTCACTGCGTCAGCTCGCCGAGCAGGCCGGCGTCAGCAACCCGTACCTGAGCCAGATCGAGCGCGGGCTGCGCAAGCCGAGCGCCGAGGTGCTCCAGCAGCTCGCCAGCGCACTCCGCGTCTCCACCCCGGCCATGTACCTGCGGGCCGGACTGCTTGACGACAAGGAGGGACAGGGCGTGCTCGCGGCCATCGCGGTCGACGCCGAGCTGACCATGGCCCAGAAGCAGTCGCTCACCCAGATCTACGAGACGTTCCGCCGGGAGAACGCGCGCCTCGCCGAGGCGACCGGCACGGCCGGTCCGGTGGAGCCCACCGAGCCGACGGCTGCCACGTCCGAGCCGACGGCTGCCACGTCCGGGCCGACGGCTGCCACGTCCGAGCCGGCGGAGGGTGCTGAGCCCGCCGAGCCGGCCGCCGCGCCCGAGGCCCCGGCCACCGTCGCGCCGGCCGCGACCGGCCCTGTGACACCCGACGGCACCCCGACCGAGGCGGTCCTCGAATCGGTGGCCGTCACCGAGGCGGGCCCCGCGCCCGCGCCGACCACCGCCGCCCGTGAACGCACGACCGCCCGCCGGGCGGCCCGGAAGGCCGCCGGTGCGGCCGAAGAGGAGCAGTCATGACCCAGCCGAAGACCAACCGCATCCCCGCCCCCCTCTACGCCGCCGCCGGCGCCGGTGAGCTGGCCCTGGAGCAGCTCCGCAAGCTGCCCACCGTGGTCAGCGGCCTGGGCACGCGGGTCGTGGCGGACCTCGGCGGCAAGGCCGTCGGCACCGGCTACGAGCTGCGCCAGAAGGCCACCGAGACGCTGAAGACGGCCAACCTGACCGCCGCCGGGCTGCGCTCCACCGACCTCGACCAGCTCCGCGAGGCCGCCCAGTTGGCCAAGCTCCGCGAGGCTGCTCAGTTGGACAAGCTCCGCGAGGTCGCCACGCGCAACGCCGCCGCCGTGGTGTCCGGCGCGTACGCCGCGCAGGAGCGCGCCCTGGCCGCGTACGCCGAGCTGGTCGCCCGGGGCGAGCGGGTCGTCGGCGCCGGCGTGCTGGAGGCCGCCGACACGGTGAACGCCGACATCGAGGCGACCGCCGAGACCGCCCCGGCCGCCGTGTCGACCGTGGCCCCGAAGACCGGGACGACCGAGGCCCCGAAGACCGAGGTGCCGAGCCCGGCCGAGGTCGCCGAGGCGGTGGCCGCCCAGCCGGCCGCCGTGAAGCGGACCCGGGCCACCAAGGCGACCGCCACCCGGGCCGCCGCCGGCAAGCCGGCCACCCCGTCGGCGAAGCTGCCGAAGGCCACGAAGCGGACCCGCCCGGCCGCCGAGTGACCCGACCCTCCACCGAGACCCCGGACAGCGTCCTGTCGGACGTTTCCGGGGTCTCGGCATAAGCTTGCCGACATGGCCTACGCCGCGCCGATCTTCGCGTTCGAAGTCCGCAATGTGATTCAGCTGATCCTGCTCGTCTTCGCCCTGGTCATCCAGGGTGTGGCCCTGGTGCATGCGATCACCCAGCGCGGCGACGGCTTCGCCGCGCTCGGCACGCTGCCCAAGGGCGGCTGGGTCGCCATCCTGGCGGTCTGCCTGCTGCTGACGCTGCTGGGCTTCGGTCCGATCAGCCTCTTCGGACTGGTCGGCATCGCGGCCGGTCTCATCTACCTGCTCGACGTGCGACCCGGCCTACGGGACCTGCACGACGGCCGAGGGTCCTGGTGAGAGGTTTCCGCTGGCCCCCGCCGCCGGACGGCGGCCCCCGCACCTGGGGGCCCGGCCCCGGCGGGCCGCGGACCGGCCGGCCCGCGCTGCCCGAGCCGGACACCGAGCTTGTTGACACCCCGCACGGGGTGAGCCTGGAACGCCTGGTCACCGGCGTCGGCGATCCGGTCACCGTGTTCGCGCACGGGTTGGGCAACGGCATCGCCACCACCCGGCCGTTCGGCAGCGGCGTCACCGGCCGGCGGATCTTCTTCCAGTTCCGCGGGCACGGCCGGTCCGACTCCCCACCCGGGCCGTGGACCTACCTCGACCTCGCCCGTGACCTGCGCGCCGTCGCCGACCTGGGCGGCGCCACCCGGGCGTTCGGCGCCAGCCTCGGCGCGGGCGCGCTGTGCCGGCTGCTCGCCGAGAGTCCGGAACGCTTCGAGAAACTCGTCTTCTTCCTCCCTGCGGTGCTGGACGCGCCACGCGGCGAGGTGGCGCGGGCCCGCCTCACCGGCCTGCTCGACGCGGTGGCCGACGGCGACGCGCACGCGCTCGCCGAGGTCGTGTCGCTGGAGCTGCCACCGTCGGTCCGCAACACCCCGGCCGGCTGGGCCTACCTGCGGCAACGGCTCGACCAACTGTTGCGCGACGGGCTCGCTCCCGGCCTGGCCAGCCTGCCCGGCGAGGCCCCGCTGGACGACGCCGCCGCGCTCGCCGCGGTCACCGCCCCGGCGCTGGTGATCGGCTGCGTCGACGACGAGCTGCACCCGGTCGCCGTCGCCGAGCAACTCGCCGCCGCGCTGCCGGCCGCCACCCTGCACGTGTACGACCGGCCCGGCGTCCTCTGGACCGAACGCGCCGACGTACGGGAGCGCATCTCGGCGTTCCTCAACGGGTAACGTCGGGCGGCATGGGCGTCACACACCACGGTCGTACGCACCGCCTCGACCTCGCCGACCCCACGCTGCGCGAGTGGACGTGCCGGGTGCTGGCGGCCGACCCCGAGCAGGGCATCGTGCTGGACCGGTCGGCGTTCTACCCCGGCGGCGGGGGCCAGCCACCGGATCACGGGGTGCTGCTCTGGCAGGGCGTACAGACCCGGATCGTGGGCACCCGCAAGGGCGACGACCTGTGGCTGATCCCGGCCGAGGGTGACCCGGTGCCGCCGGTCGGCGTCGAGGTCACCGGCGCGGTGGAGGACGCCCGCCGGACCATGCTGATGCGGACCCACTCCGGGCTGCACGTGCTCTGCGGCGTGGTGTTCCGGGACTTCGGCGCGCTGGTCACCGGCGGCAACATGGAACCGGGCGAGGCCCGGATGGACTTCAACCTCCCCGAGGTGCCGTCAGACTTCAAGACCCGCATCGAGGAGCTGGTCAACGCCGAGGTGGCCGCCGACCGTTCGGTCGCGGTCCGGGTGCTGCCGCGCGCCGACGCGTTGGCGCTGCCGGACATCATCCGAACCCAGTCCAACCTGATCCCGCCGGACGAGCAGGAGGTGCGGATCGTTGACATCGTCGGGCTGGACGTGCAGGCCGACGGCGGCACGCACGTCGCCTCCACCGCCCAGATCGGCAAGGTCCAGGTGGTCAAGGTGGAGAGCAAGGGCCGGGCCAACCGCCGGGTCCGGGTCCGCCTCGCGGACTGAGTCAGCGGGGCAGGTGGGCCGCCCGGACGTCGAGCAGCCACCGCTCCACCGGTTTCTCGTCCGGTCGCTCCGGCAGCGGCGTGCGGATCCGGGCGAAGTCCGCCTCGGCGCACGCCACCAGCGCGTGTGCCTCGGCCAGCGCGCCACCGGCGACCCGCTCGCCGAACGCCCGGAACCACTCCGGGTCGGCCAGCCGGATCTCCAGCACGCCGGTGGCGTAGAGGACCCGGCCCTGGTGCAGAAGCCGGGCCAGGTGCCGGGCGTGCTTGGCCGACCGTCGCCGGCCACCCACGTCCGCCGGCGCGGTGGTCAGCCGCCGGAACTGCTGCGCGGCGTAGCCGAGATAGGCGTCCCGGACCCGGGGCGCGCTGAGGAACGCCGACCGGATGTCGATCAGTCGATCGCCGAGCCCGGTCCGGGTCTCGTAGCAGTCGTCCGGCAGCCACATCAGCTCGGTGGCGGTCGGGTTGCCGCTCAGCGCCAGCAGCGCGTACTTCCGGGCCTCGTGCAGCGTGACGTCCGGCTCGGTGGTGACCACCGACTCCCGGGGCGGGCGCAGACCGTGGAACGCCACCGTCGGTGCCGCGAAGACGCCGAGCCGGTCGGTGTCCGAGCCGGGGCCGGCCAGCCCGTACGCGACCGAGCCGACGATGCCGGAGAGCAGCAGGTGCATGCCGTCATGATCGCTGATCCGGATCGTCCCGGAAACTGGACTTCGGCTGTCAGGTATCGGTGAAACGGTGAACCCATGAACTCACCACTGACCGGAAAGGTCGCGCTCGTCGCGGGCGCGACCCGGGGCGCCGGCCGGCAGATCGCCGTGCAGCTCGGCGCCGCCGGAGCCACCGTCTACGCCACCGGCCGCACCACCCGGGACCGCCGCTCGGAGATGGACCGGCCGGAGACCATCGAGGAGACCGCTGAGCTGGTCACCGCCGCCGGCGGCACCGGCATCGCGGTCGCCGTCGACCACCTCGACCCGGAACAGGTACGCCGCCTGGTCGAGCGGATCGACGCCGAGCAGGGCCGGCTCGACGTGCTGGTCAACGACATCTGGGGCGCGGACCCACTGATCACCTGGGAGAAGCCGGTCTGGGAGCAGCCGCTCGACGCCGGCTTCCGCACGTTGCGCCTGGCCGTCGACACCCACATCATCACCAGCCACTTCGCGCTGCCGCTGCTGATCCGCAACCCGGGCGGGCTGGTCGTCGAGATCGGCGACGGCACGAAGGCGTACAACGACGCGACGTACCGCCTCTCCGTCTTCTACGACCTGGCCAAGGTGTCGGTGAACCGGCTCGGCTTCACCCAGGCGCACGAACTGGCCCCGCACGGCGGCACGGCGGTCGCGCTCACTCCCGGCTGGCTGCGTTCCGAGGCGATGCTGGAGCACTTCGGCGTCACGGAGACGAACTGGCGCGACGGGGCGAAGACCGACCCGCACTTCGTCATGTCCGAGACGCCGGCGTTCGTGGGCCGGGCCGTGGCCGCGCTGGCCGCCGACCCGGACCGGGCCCGCTGGAACGGGCAGTCGCTGGACAGCGGCGGCCTGGCCCAGGTGTACGGCTTCACCGACCTCGACGGCACCCGCCCGCACTGGGCCCGCTACCACGACGAGGTGGTCGCGCCGGGCAAGCCGGCCGACGACACCGGCTACCGCTGACCGGCGTCGTCCGTGTAGAGCGCCACCGCGCGGCGGGCCGCCTCGGCGAACCGGGCCCGCAGCTCCGGCGGCGCCAGCACCTCCACCTCGGGGCCGAGGGCCAGCAGTTGGCCGTACGCCACGTCGACCGACTCGACGGGCAGCCGGAGCACCAGCCGGCCCTGCCCGTCGGGCCGGCCGGCCGCGGCGACCGCCTCCTCGTACACGAACGGCGCGTCCACCAGGTGCCGCAGCACCCGCAGCCCGGCCGGCCCGAGCCGCACGGTGACCCGGTCCCGCAGCAGGTCGCGCAGGAACGCCCCGGCCTGCTCCCGCCAGTACGCGCCGAGGTCGAAGCGCTCGTCCCGGTCGAAGCGTTCCGCGCCCACCTCGACGTCGACCACCCGGTCCACCCGGTACGTCCGCCACCCGTCGCCGACGCGGCCGACGAGATACCAGACGCCGTTCTTCAGCACCAGCCCGTACGGCGCCAGCGTGCGGGTCACCTCCCGGTCACCGCGCCGGTAGCGCAGCTCGACGGTCCGGTCCCGCCAGACCGCCCCGGCCAGCTCGGCCAGCCGGGGCGGCGGCGCGCTCTCCCGGAACCAGCCCGGCACGTCCAGGTGGAACCGCTGACCGGTACGCGCGGGCGCGTCCCGCAGGCTCGGCGGCAACGCGGCCAGCACCTTCAACTCGGCGGCGGCCACCGCGTCGGCCAGTCCCATGTCGCCGGCCGGCCCGGGCAGCCCGGCCAGGAACAACGCCTCGGCCTCGTCGCGGCTCAACCCGGTCAGTCGGGTCCGGTAGCCGCCGAGCAGCCGGTAGCCGCCGGCCCGGCCCCGGTCGGCGTAGACCGGCACCCCGGCGGCGGAGAGCGCCAGCACGTCCCGGTAGACGGTGCGTTCCGAGACCTCCAGTTCGCGGGCCAGCTCGGCCGCCGTCATCGTCTCCCGGGACTGGAGCAGCAGCACCAACGAGATCAGCCGCGACGCACGCACCCACCCATTGTGCGGGCGCGGGCCCACTAGGCTGTGCCGTCGTGAACGCCTCCCGTACCGTCGCGCCTGTCACCGGCGCGGCGACCCGCTTCCTCGGCGGCGCCGGCCTGCTGCTGCGTGGCTTCGGCATGTACGTCCGCAGTCCGAAACTGATGCTGCTCGGCGTCGTGCCGGCGCTCATCTCCGGCGTGCTCTACCTGGCCCTCTTCGCCACCCTGCTCTACTTCGTGGACGACCTGGCCGCCTGGCTCACCCCGTTCGCCGACGACTGGTCGTCGACCGCGCGCGGGCTGCTGCGGGTCGCCGCCGGGCTGGCCGTCGTCGGGGTGGCCGCGCTGGTCGGGGTGCTCACGTTCACCGCTGTCACGCTGGCCGTCGGCGACCCGTTCTACGAGGCCATCTCCGAGCGGGTCGAGGACCGCCTCGGCGGCACCCCGGGCATGGTGGAGGTGCCGTTCTGGGCCTCGATGCGGCGCAGCATCGCCGACTCGTTGCGCCTGGTGGCCATCTCCGCGCTGGTCGGCGTACCGCTGTTCGTGGCCGGTTTCATCCCGTTGGTGGGGCAGACGGTGGTGCCGGTGGTCGGCGCGCTGGTCGGCGGCTGGTTCCTGGCGCTGGAGCTGGTCGGCGCGCCGTTCCAGCGGCGCGGGCTGCGGCTGCCGGACCGGCGGTCGAGGCTACGGGCGGACCGGCCGACCGCGCTGGGCTTCGGGGTGGCGGTCTTCCTGTGTTTCCTGATCCCGCTCGGCGCGGTGCTGGTCATGCCGGCCGCCGTCGCCGGGGCCGCCCTGCTGACCCGCCGGTCGCTCGGGCAGCATGTCGAGGAGCGTTGACACCATGGACGAGGAGCGCTGACACCATGGACACGGTGCTGATCCAGGGCGACATCACCGCCCAGCAGGTCGACGCGATCGTCAACGCGGCGAACTCGTCGCTGCTCGGCGGCGGGGGCGTGGACGGCGCGATCCATCGGCGCGGCGGGCCGGCGATCCTGGCCGAGTGCCGGGCGCTGCGCGCCTCCCGCTACGGGCGAGGGTTGCCGACCGGGCAGGCGGTCGCCACCACCGCGGGCGACCTGCCGGCGCGCTGGGTGGTGCACACCGTCGGGCCGGTCTTCTCGCCGCGCGACGACCGCTCGGCATTGCTGCGCGACTGCTACGCCAACAGCCTGCGCGTCGCCGACGAGCTGGGCGCGCTGACTGTTGCGTTCCCGCTGATCTCCGCCGGGATCTACGGCTGGCCGGTCGAGGACGCGGTCGCGCAGGCGCTGACCGTGCTGCACGCGGCCGACCCGGCGCACCTGGTCGAGGCCCGGCTGGTGTTGTTCGGCGCCGACGCGTACGCGACCGCGGTGCGGGTCGCCGCCGGGCGACCGAGCTGAGCGTGTGCCGGCACGACGCTGAGCATGCGCCGGCCGGCTACCGCTTCGCCGGGCGGTTCAGGTGAGCGTGCGTCGGCACGACCACTGGCTGTCGACCGGCCGGTAGCCGAGCGCCGCGTTGATCGCCAGCATCGGCGCGTTCGCCTCGTCGTTGGAGGTGTACGCGGTCCGCACCCCCCGCGCGGCGGCGGCGTGCAGCGCGGCCTGCTTGGTCAGCCGGGCCAACCCCCGACCCCGGTACGCCGGCAGCGTGCCGGTGAAGTCCGACCACATCCGGTCGCCGTCGCGTTTCACCAGGCTCACCGCGACCAGCTCGCCGTCGATCTCGGCGACGGTGCTGGCCTCCCGGTCCAGTCCGAGGTTCTCCCAGCACTCGTGGAGCCACAGGTCGTAGCCGAGCGCGTCCGTCGGCACGTCACCCGGTTCGTCGCGGGCCGACTCGGAGTCCACCCGATGGACCCGGCGCGGGTCGAGCCCGGCGGTCGGCAGCAGCCGTACGCCCGGCGGCGGCTCCGGCGCCGGTGGGGTCGGGTCGAGGTCGAGCGCGGAGTAGCGCAGTTCCCGGCTGGGCGTGAAGCCGTGCCGCTGGGCGAACGGGAGCGACTCGGCGCGGGCGTGGGTGAGGACCCGGGTCGACCCGAGCGCCCGCAGATGGTCGAGCGCGGTGTCGAGCAGCACGGTGCCGGTGCCCCGGCCGCGATGGCCCGGGTGGACGTGCAGCGTGGAGATCTCACCGACCCCGGGCGTCGAGGTCTGCGTGTTGCGGTACGCCGACACCCAGCCGACCACCTGCCCGTCCGCCTCGGCGACCCAGGCCGCCCAGTCCTCGCCGGGCGGCGGCTGGCCGATCATCCGGCGGGTCGACTCGACGCCGCGTACCAGGTAGGGGAAGACCAGCGCGCGCAGCGCCACCACGGCGGGCGCGTCGTCGACACGGGCGGGCCGGATCAGGGCTTCACTCATCCGGGCGACGCTAGCCACCCCGCGCCGGCACCGCGAACGGTTTGTTGAGCGGGGCCCCCTGCTATGCGGAATGCGTCAACAGGTGGCCCCGCTTACGCGGAGTCGCGGAGGATGAGCTCGGTGGGGAGCATCAGCGCCTGCTCGACGTGCTCGCCGGCGGCGATGCGCAGGAGTTGCCGGGTCATCGCCCGGCCCAGCTCCACTATCGGCTGTCGCACGGTGGTCAGCGGCGGCTCGGTGTAGGCGGCCGTCTCGATGTCGTCGAACCCGATCACCGCGACGTCCCCGGGCACCCGCCGCCCGGCCTCACGCAGGGCTCGCAGGGCGGCGTGCGCCATCAGGTCGGAGGCGGCGAACACCGCGTCCAGCTCCGGGTCGGCGGCGAGCAGTTCGCGCATCGCGGCGGTGCCGGACTCCCGGGTGAAGTCGCCGTACGCGACCCGCTCCGGCAGCCCGGCGGCGGTGAGCGCGGCCCGGTAGCCGATCAGCCGTTCGATGCCGGCGACCATGTCCTGCGGGCCGGCGATGGTGGCGATCCGCCGCCGGCCGGTGGCGATCAGGTGCTCCACCGCCCGGGTGACGCCGCCCTCGTGGTCCACGTCGACGTACGGCACGTCGGCGCCGTCGAGCGGCCGGCCGCTGCACACCACCGGGATGCCGAGCCGGGCGAGCCGGCCGGGCAGCGGGTCCTCGCCGTGCAGCGAGGCGAAGAGCACACCGTCGACGTGCCGCCCGGTGGTGTACCGCTCGACGCGTTCGTGCCCGGCCGGCGAGCCGGCCAGCATCAGCACGAGCTGCTTGTCGGCCGCCTCCAGCTCCTGGGCGGCGCCCCGGATGATGCCGGGGAAGACCTGGTCGTCGGAGAAGACCCGGGTGGCCGCCTCCGGCATGACCAACGCGACCGAGTCGGTGCGCTGGGTGACCAGGCTGCGGGCGGCGAGGTTCGGGACGTACCCGAGTTCCTCGACCGCCCGACGGACCGCCTGTTGGATCGACTCGGCGACCGTGGTCGAGCCGTTGACCACCCGGGAGACCGTGGCCCGGGAGACGCCGGCCCGCCGGGCCACCGCCTCCAGGGTCGGCCGTTGTGCCGTCGTCATCCCCGTTACCACCACCTCGTCACAGCCCGTTCCGGGCGATCACCTCCTGGTACCAGCGGGCGCTCTGCTTGGGTGTGCGCCGCTGGGTCAGGTAGTCGACGTGGACGATCCCGAACCGCTTCCGGTAACCCTCGGCCCATTCGAAGTTGTCCAGCAACGACCATACGAGATAGCCGCGCAGGTCGACCCCGCGGGCGATGGCCCGGTGCGCGGCGCGGAGGTGGCCGTCGAGGTAGGCGGTCCGGTCGGCGTCGGCCACCCGGCCGGTCTCGTCGAGCGTGGCGTCCGGGAACGCGCCGCCGTTCTCGGTGATCATCAGCGGCAGCCCGGGGTGGTCGGCGGCCACCCGCTCCAGCAGCCGGGTCAGCCCGGCCGGTTCGATGGCCCAGCCCATGTCGGTGAGCGGCCCGGCGGCCGGCAGGAACTCGACCGCGCCCTCGGTGCCCGGGTACGCGCTGCCGCCCGCGCCGTCCGCCCGCCCGGCGACGTAGGTGGGCGAGTAGTAGTTCAGGCCGAGCAGGTCCAGCGGCGCGGCGATGATCTTCTCGTCGCCGTCCCGCACGAAGTCCGTCGCCACGATCCGGCTGACGTGCGCCAGCACGTCCTCCGGGTAGCCGGCGCCGGTCAGCGGGTCCAGGAAGATCCGGTTGTGCAGCCCGTCGACGAGTCGTACCGCCTCGGCGTCGGCGGCGCTGCCGGCGTCGGCCGGTTGCACGTCGGCCAGGTTGAGCGTGATCCCGAGCGTCTCCGCGCCGGCCGCGCGCAGCGCCCGCGCGGCCAGGCCGTGGCCGAGCAGCAGATGGTGTACGGCCCGGAACGCGTCCCCGGCGTCCTGCCGGCCCGGCGCGTGCACCCCGTTGCCGTAGCCGAGGTACGCCGAGCACCACGGCTCGTTGAGCGTGGTCCAGGTGCGGACCCGGTCGCCGAGGCAGCGGTGCACCGCGACCGCGTAGTCGGCGAAGTGCTCGGCGGTCTCCCGGACGGTCCAGCCGCCCCGGTCCTCAAGCGACTGCGGCAGGTCCCAGTGGTAGAGCGTGACGATCGGGTCGATGCCCCGCGCCAGCAGCGCGTCGGTGAGCCGGTCGTAGAAGTCCAGCCCGCGCGGCTCGACCGGGCCGGTGCCGTCCGGCTGGATCCGGGGCCAGGCCACCGAGAACCGGTACGCGCCCAGCCCCAGCTCGGCCATCAGCGCGACGTCCTCGGCGTACCGGTGGTAGTGGTCGCAGGCCACGTCGCCGGTGTGGCCGGAGTGCACCGCGCCCGGCGTACGGCTGAAGGTGTCCCAGACCGACGGGCCGCGGCCGTCCTCGCGGGCAGCGCCCTCGATCTGGTACGCGGCGGTGGCCGCGCCCCAGACGAAGCCCTCGGGAAATCGGAGATCCGTCATGCCTTGACCGCACCTTCCATGATCCCGCCGATGATCTGGCGGCCGAACAGGACGAAGACCAGCAGCAGCGGCAACGTGGCGATGGCCGTGCCGGTGAACACCTGCGACATGTCCTGGTAGTAACCGTCGGAGAGGGCCCGCAGCGACAGTTGCACGGTGGGGTTCTCCGGGTCGTTGAGCACCGCGTACGGCCACAGGAAGTCGTTCCAGGTGGTCATGAACGTGAGCAGGCCGAGTACGGCGGCGGCCGGGCGCAGCGCGGGCAGCACCACGTTCCAGTAGATCCGGGCGGTGTTGCAGCCGTCCATCCGGGCCGCCTCGATCAGCTCGGTGCTGACCGCCTGGCCGGCGTACTGCCGCATCATGAACACGCCGAAGCCGGTGACCAGCGCCGGCACGATCACGGCGGGCAGCCGGTCGTTCCAGTTCAACTTCGTCATCAGCAGGTAGAGCGGGATCACGCCGAGCTGGGTGGGCACCATCATGGTGGCGACGATGACCAGCAGCAGCGCGTTGCGACCGCGGAAGCGCAGTTTGGCGAACGCGAATCCGGCCAGCGTGGCGAAGAAGACCACCGAGACGGTCACCGTGACGGCCACGATCGTCGAGTTGATCAGGCCGGTGAGGAAGTACGCGTCGGTGTTGTCGAAGAGTCGGGCGATGTTGGCGCCGAGGTTGCCGCCGGGGGTCAGCGGCGGGGGGACCTGCCCCATCGCGTCGCTGGTGCGGCTGGCCACCACGAACATCCAGTAGATCGGGAAGATCGACAGCAGGGCCGACAGCCCCAGGGCCAGGTAGGTGAGCCGGCTGGCCGACCAGACGCGGGTCATCGGGAGACCTCCTTGCGGGAGCCGCCGCCGAGCCGGCGCAGGAGCAGGACGTTGATCGCCGCGACCACCGCGATCAGCGCGAACAGCAGCCAGGCGATGGCGGAGCCGTAACCGAAGTTGTAGTGCGGCGCGAACGCGTTCTCGAACATGTACATGGTCACGGTCTGCGACTCGCGCAGCGGCCCGCCGCGGATCGCGTTGGTGCCGGAGTTGAACATCCGCGGCTCGGTGAAGAGTTGCAGGCCGCCGATGGTGGAGATGATGACCGCGAAGATGATGGTGGGCTTGAGCAGCGGCACGGTGATGGACCAGAACTGCCGGGCCCGGCCGGCGCCGTCGATCGACGCCGACTCGTACAGGTCGCGCGGGATGGCCTGCATGGCGGCCAGGAAGATCAGCGCGTTGTAGCCGGTCCACCGCCAGTCGACCATGGTGGAGATGGCGACCCAGGCGGCGAACCTGTTCGCCTTCCAGTCGATCGCGCTCACGCCGACGTGGTCGAGCAGCCAGTTGATCATGCCGAACTCGCGGCCGAACAGCACCGCGAACACGATCGCCACCGCGGCGGTCGAGGTGACGTTCGGGACCAGCACCGCCATCCGCCACGTGGTGCGGGCCCGGAGCTGGCGGTTGAGCAGGTTGGCCAGCCAGAGCGCGGCCAGCAGTTGCGGGACCGTGGAGATGACGAAGATGCCCAGCGTGTTGACCACGGAGTGCCAGAAGTCCGGGTCGGCGAGGAGCTGGCTGTAGTTGTCGAGGCCGATGAACGGGTGCTCCGCGCCGAGCAGGTCCCAGTCGTGCAGCGAGACCCAGAACGTGTACGCCAGCGGGTACGCCCCGAAGACGCCGAACAGTAGGAAGAACGGAGCGATGTAGAGGTACGGCGAGTACTTCGTGTCGAACCGGCTGAGCCGGGCGCCCCGGACGGGACGGCTGTGCCGGGGGGCCGGTGCGACCGGCGGGCGGGCGTCGAGCTGGACGGCCATGACCTGAGAACTCCTTTCCGCCGTGCGGGCGGCACCCGTCGCCGGGACCGCCCGCACGCGTTGCCCGGGTTACTTGGCGGCGGCCTTCTCGGCGTTGGCGACGGCGTCGGTCCAGCCCTGCTGCGGGGAGCGCTTGCCCAGCTCCACGGTGCGCACGGCGTTCTCCACCTCGGTGCGGACGGCCTGGTTCTTCGGGCCCATGTAGACCGGCTTCAGGCTCTTGGCGCCCTCGGCGAAGATCTTGCCGACCGGGGCCTCGGAGAAGTAGGCGTTCTTCGAGTCGACGATCGCCGGGTCGGCCAGCGCCTGCGGGGAGGAGGGCAGCGGGCCCTTGAGCTTGAACGCGCCGATCTGACCCTTGGCGCTGGTCAGGAACTTGGCCAGCTCGATCGCCTCGGCCTGGTGCTTGCTCTGCTTCGGCACGGCGAGGAAGGAGCCGCCCCAGTTGCCGCCGTTGCCGGGGATCTGGGCGATGTCCCACTTGCCCTTGGCGGCCGGGCCGGCGTTGCCCTCGATCACGCCGGTCATCCAGGCCGGGCAGGCGATGGTGGCGAACTTCGACTGCTTGAACGCGGAGACCCACTCCTCGGACCAGGAGCCGTACCTGCCGGAGAGCCCGGAGTCGATGATGTCCATCGTGGTGTCGTACGCCTGCCGTACCGCCGGGTTGCTGCCCACGACCAGGTTGTTGCTGGTGTCGTAGTAGCTGTAGCCGCTGGTGTTGCCGGCGGTCTGGAGCAGGATGGTGTTGAACGTGTTCGTCGCGGCGTCGAGGAACGCGGCGCCGGTCTTCTTCGCGGTGAACTGCTCGCCGACCTTGACGTAGTCCTGCCAGGTGGGCCAGAGCGCGGACACGGCCTCCCGGTCGGTGGGCAGGCCGGCCTTGGCGAACAGGTCCTTGCGGTAGCACATGGCCATGCCGCCGACGTCGGTGCCGAGACCGATGAGCTGCTTGCCGTCGGCGGTGAGCCCCTGGTTCCACTTCCAGTCGAGGAAGTTGCCCTTCAGGTCGGCCGCGCCGTGGTCGAGCAGGTTCACGAAGTTCTGCGGGTTGGCCTTGTACTCGACCAGCAGCCCCTCCTCGATGGCGACCACGTCGCCGGCGCCCTTGCCGGCGGCGAGCCACTGGGTGAGCTTCGGCGAGTACTCGTCGAGGTTGCTGCCGGTGCCCCGCTCGACGATCTTCACGTCGGGGTGGCTGGCCATGTACTCCTGGTAGAGATCCGCGTAGCCGAACTGGCCGAAGACGTCGACGGTGAGCGTGACCGGCCCGTCGGCGGCGGGCTCGTCGCCGCCGCCGCAGCCGGTGGCGCCGAGCAGTGCGGTGGCGGCGACGAGGGCCACCGCCGCCAGTCGACGGCGCGTGAAGGTGAGCATGCTGTCCTGACCTCTCGGGGTCGTAAGGGGTGGTGGAGGGCGGTTCCGGTACTCAGAGAGCGCTCTCACGAGAGCGTGGTCGATGCCCTCGATCCTGTCAAGAGAGCGCTCTCTTAGTGCCCGAAAAAAGCGGAGAGGGGTCGATCCCGCCCCTCTCCGCCCGGTATCGCAGCCTCGGTCAGCCCACCCGTAGCCCGTCCAACAGCGTGCGGTCACCGGCCACGCCCAGCGTGTCGAAGCTGATCCGACCCATCAGCGCCAGCAGCAGATCACTTGCCGTGCCGGTCACCTGCGCCCGCGCCCGGTGGTCGTCGTGGTCGAGGATCGTCGCGGTGTCCAGCAGCGCGACCCCCTCGCCCCGCAACCGCAGGTACCACTCCTGCGCGGCGTCGGTGGCGGTCAACTGGACCACCCCGTGCCACTGGCCGGACCGCACCCGCCGGCCCGCCGGCAGCCAGGTGTCCAGCACCTCGCTCACGCCGTCGGCCGCGAGCTTGGCCTCGATCGGGTCGCCCGCGCCGATGGCGAGCTGGGCGTCCCAACGGTGCACCGCCGTCTCGTGCGCCACCCGACGCGGCCAGAAACCGGCCTTCTTCGGCTGGGGCGCGAAGTTCCACGCCGGCGCCTCCGGGTCCAGCCCCTCCAGGAGCGCGGTCAGCCGCTCGTACTCCTGGGCGTACCACTGGGCCGGGGTGAGACCGGCCGGCGGCTCCACCTCGTGCCGCTCCGGACGGGCCGTCCCACCGGCGGTCAGCACCGTGCCCACCCAGAGGTAGGCACGGCTCAGGTGATGGGCGAGATCGGTGACCGTCCAGCCGGGACAGGACAGCACGGGTGTCTCGGGAGGAGCCTCCGCCACCGCCGTGGCGAACGCGGGCCCCTCCGTCCGCAACGCGCCGATCCAGAAGTCCTTCGTGTGGTGCAGTCTGCTCATCGCCATCCTCCCGGGGGTGACCGGGCCACCAGTGGGTGCCACGGCTACCCCTCAGCCTAGGGTGAAAGGCGTGCCAGACGTCTACGCCGAACCGACGACCGCCGCCGGACCGACCGATCCGGCGACCCTGGCGCGCTACACCACGCTGCGGCTCGGCGGCCCGGCCGGCCGGCTGGAGATCGCCGGCGACGCCGCCGGGATCGTCCGGAAGATTCGCGAGGCGGAGGCCCGCGACCAGGCCGTCCTGGTGCTGGCCGGCGGCAGCAACGTGGTGATCGGCGACCAGGGCTTCCCCGGCACCGTCGTGCTCGTCCGCTCCCGGGGCCTCACGGTCGTCGCCGAGCACGGCGACACCGTCACGGTACGCGTCGCCGCCGGCGAGCCGTGGGACGAGTTGGTCGCGGCCACCGTCGAGCGCGGCTGGGCCGGCCTGGAGTGCCTCTCCGGCATCCCCGGCTCGACCGGCGCGACGCCGATCCAGAACGTCGGCGCGTACGGCCAGGAGGTGGCCGACACGATCGTCGCGGTCGAGGCGTACGACCGCGCGCACCGCGAGGTGGTCCGCATCCCGGCGGCCGACTGCGGGTTCGCCTACCGGGGCAGCATCTTCAAGTACAGCGACCGCTGGGTGGTGCTCTCGGTCGACTTCCGGCTCACCCGCTCGCCGCTGTCCGCCCCGATCCGCTACGCCGAGCTGGCCCGCGCGCTCGGCGTCGAGGTGGGGGACCGGGCGCCTCTGGCCGACACCCGGGCCACCGTGCGTCGACTGCGCGCCGGCAAGGGCATGGTGCTCGACGCGGCCGATCCGGATACCTGGTCGGTCGGCTCGTTCTTCACCAACCCGGTGCTCGACCGCGAGGCGTACGAGCTGCTCCGGGCGCGCACGGCCGGCCTGGGCGTGGGTGAGCCGCCGGCCTGGCCGGGCGCCGGTGACGTGGTGAAGATCAGCGCGGCCTGGTTGATCGAGCGGGCCGGCTTCGGCAAGGGGTACGCCGGCCCGGAGGGCGTCGCCATCTCCACCAAGCACACGCTGGCGCTCACCAACCGGTCCGGCACCGCCAGCACCGCCGCACTGGTGGCCCTGGCCCGGGAGATCCGCGACGGCGTGCACGCCCGCTTCGGCATCCCCCTCCACCCCGAACCCGTCCTGGTCAACTGCACCCTCTGACCCCGTCGGTGGGGGCTATGGCGGGCCAGGGGAGGGTCAGGTAGCCGTGACGCCAGGCCCGGGGGCGGTCCTGGACCGGCCAGCCGGCCTCCTTCAGGGCGGCCAGGGTGCGCAGCCAGCGCTGGCGGGGGCCGAACGGGGCGTAGCCGGCGGCCGAGCGCCAGGCGTGCGCCAGCGCGCCGAACAGCTCGTGCACGCGCTCACCCGGCACGTTGCGGTGGATCAGCGCCTTCGGCAGCCGCTCGGCGAGCGACGCCGGGCTCCCCAGCGTGGTCAGCTTCGCGGCCAGCGTGAGCGTGCGCGGGCCGGTGGCGTCCAGCAGCACCCAGGCGCCGAGCCGGCCCAGCTCGTCGCAGGTCCCCTCGACCAGCAGCCCGCCCGGCGCGAGCTGCCCGGTGATCGTGCGCCAGGCGTCGGCGACCTCGCTCTCGTCGTACTGGCGCAGCACGTTGCACGCCCGCACCAGGGCCGGACGCAACCCGGCCAGCTCGAAGCCGCCCCGGGCGAACGTCAGCCCGGGCGGGTCCGCGGCCGGCTGGGCGGCGGCCACGCGTACCGGATCGATCTCCAGCCCGACCACCCGCACGTCCGCGCGGACGCCGGTCGCGAGCCGGGCCCGCAGTTCGACCGGGGTGACCGGGGTGGCACCGTAGCCGAGGTCCACCACGAGCGGGTCGGCGGCGGCGCGGAGCGCGTCGCCGCAGGCCCCGACGATCCAGTTGTCCACCCGCCGGAGCCGGTTCGGGTTCGTCGTGCCGCGGGTGACGACGCCCAGGGGCTTCATCAGCGCCTCCCCGGTTCGCGGGTGCGGGGCTCCCGGACCCGGCTCACTCCTCGCGCTTCACGCTAGACCCGGTGCACCTTGTGCTGCGCGGCCTGGGCCAGCGGGCGGACCACGAGCCGGTCGACGTTGACGTGGTGCGGGCGGGTGGCACACCAGGCGACGCAGTCGGCCACGTCGTCGGCGACAAGCGGCTCGGCCACGCCGGCGTAGACCGCCTCGGCGCGCTCCGCGTCACCGTCGAACCGCACCAGGCCGAACTCCTCGGTCCGCACCATGCCCGGGTCGATCTCGACCACCCGGACCGGCCGGCCGCACAACTCCAGGCGGAGCGTGCCGGCGATCGCCGTCTGCGCGTGCTTGGCCGCCGTGTAGCCACCACCGCCCTCGTAGACGACGTGCCCGGCGGTCGAGCTGACGATCACCACGGTGCCGGCGCCGGAGCGTTCCAGCGCGGGCAGCAGCGCCTTGGTGACCCGCAGCGTGCCGAGCACGTTGACGTCGTACATCCACTGCCAGTCGCCGACGTCGGCGGTCTCGACCGGGTCCAGGCCGCGTGCGCCGCCGGCGTTGTTCACCAGCAGCGTGACCGGCCCGGGCGCGGCGTCCGCGGCGGCGGCCAGGCCGGCGACGGATTCGTCCGAGGTCACGTCGCAGGCCACCGCGGTGGCCGCGCCGCCGGCCGCCTCGATCTCGGCGACCAGCGCAGCCAGCCGGTCGGTACGCCGGGCCGCGGCCAGCACGTGGAAACCCTCGGCGGCCAGCCGGCGGGCGGTGGCCGCGCCGATCCCGCTGGACGCTCCGGTGACGATGGCGACTGAGGTCATCCGGTCATTCTCACCCGCCGTCGCGGTCCGCGACGTGATGAGGTCCGTCACGCCCGGGAACCCGCGGCAGGCATTTCCGAACCCCGATGGGGAAGATGACACCCGGCGTACGGGTTGACCAAGAGGCGCCGGTCGTGCGGGACGGCATCAACCGTGACAGAGGGAGCGGACGTGGCGGATGTGCACACCGGTGTCGGTCGTCAGCGAGGTGCCCTGCCGTGGCCCCGGCCACGTCGCATCGCCACCCTGTCGGTGCACACCTCGCCGCTGCACCAGCCCGGCACGGGCGACGCGGGCGGCATGAACGTCTACATCCTGGAGGTCGCCCGGCGGCTGGCCGAGGCCGACGTCGAGGTGGAGATCTTCACCCGGGCCACCGCCGGTGACCTGCCCCCGGTGGTGGAGATGGCGCCCGGGGTGACCGTCCGGCACGTCACCGCCGGGCCGTTGGAGGGGCTGACCAAGGAGGAGCTACCCGGGCAGCTCTGCGCGTTCACCGCCGGCGTGCTGCGTGCCGAGGCGGCCCGCCCGCCCGGCCACTACGACCTGATCCACTCGCACTACTGGCTCTCCGGCCAGGTGGGCTGGCTGGCCAAGGAGCGCTGGGGCGTCCCGCTGGTGCACACCGCGCACACCCTGGCCAAGGTCAAGAACGCCCGGCTCGCGACCGGTGACCGGCCGGAGCCGAAGGCCCGGGTGATCGGCGAGGAGCAGGTGGTCGCCGAGGCGGACCGGCTCGTCGCCAACACCCGGGTGGAGGCCCGCGACCTGCTCGACAGGTACGCCGCCGACCCCGACCGGGTGGCCGTGGTGGAACCCGGCGTGGACCTGGACCGGTTCCGCCCGGCCGCCGGTGACCGGGAGGCCGCGACCCGGGCCGCCCGCCGCCGGCTCGGTCTGCCGGTCGACGGCTACGTGGTCGCGTTCGTCGGCCGTATCCAGCCGCTCAAGGCCCCGGACGTGCTGGTCCGCGCCGTCGCCGCGCTGCGCGAGCGGGACCCGGCACTCGCCGACGAGCTGACGGTGGTGATCTGCGGCGGCCCCAGCGGCAGCGGGCTGGACCGGCCCACCGCGCTGATCGAGTTGGCCCACTCGCTCGGCGTGGCCGACCGGGTCCGCTTCCTCCCGCCGCGGACCGGCGACGACCTGCCCGCGCTCTACCGCGCCGCCGACCTGGTCGCGGTGCCGTCGCACAACGAGTCGTTCGGGCTGGTCGCGCTGGAGGCGCAGGCATGCGGCACGCCGGTGCTGGCCGCCGCCGTGGGCGGGCTGGTCACCGCGGTACGCGACGGCGTCAGCGGGATGCTTATCGACGGGCACGACCCGGTCGACTGGGCCGACGCCCTGGCCCGCCTGCTGCCCGAGCGGAGGCGTCGCGCCGTGCTGGCCCGGGGCGCCGAGCGGCACGCCCGCGACTTCTCCTGGCACCGGACCGTCGCCGGGCTGCTCGCGGTCTACGGGGAGGCGATCACCGAGCACCGGGCCCGGCTGGCCGGCCGGCTCGGCGACCCGGCGCTGAGCTGCTCCTGGTGACCGCCCGTCGGGCGAGGAGGCCCGGCCGACCGTAGAGTGGACGCGATGAGCCGTACGAGTGAGGTCGCCGCGCTGATCGAGGCCGTCTGCGCGGAGCGCGAGCTGGAGTGGGAGTCCACCGGCGAGGCGTCGTACGCGGTGACCCTGCCGGGCACGCACAAGCTCAAGACGATCTGCAACCTGATCGTCGGCGAGCACGCGCTGCGCATCGAGGCGTTCGTGATGCGCCAGCCCGACGAGCGCCGCGAGGAGCTGTGGGCCTGGCTGTTGCAACGCAACGCGCGGATGTACGGCGTCTCGTTCTCCATCGACGCGGTCGGCGACGTCTACCTGACCGGCCGGGTCAACCTGGCCGGGCTCGACGCCGACGAGTTGGACCGCCTGTTCGGCTCCGTGCTGACCTATGCCGACGAGTCGTTCGACAGCATGCTGGAGATCGGCTTCGGGGCCGCCATCCGCCGGGAGTGGGAGTGGCGGGTGAAGCGCGGCGAGTCGACCGCCAACCTGGCCGCGTTCGCCCATCTCTTCGAGCCGTCGACCCCGGCCGGCCCGGCCGCCGGAGGTTCAGGCCCCGCCTGACGGGTATGCCGCCTCGCGCGGTGCGGAGCATCGGGACCCGCCGCGCGCCGAGGACGGACTGTCGAGGAGCGTGTCCCATGGCTCAGCGCAACAGCTCAGGTCGCGGCACGACCGCGACCCGGACCAAGCGGCACACCGGTAACCGGACGCCGAACACCCCGCAGGTGTCGGAGTCCGAGATCTCCCGGATGAAGGTCGACGACATCCGGGGCCAGCTCCGCCGGCGCGGGGTCTCCGGGACCTCCACGCTGCGCAAGCCGGAACTGGTGAAGACGCTCGCGCGCACCATGCGCGCGGAGGGGCGCGGCGGCGCGGCCCGGCGGAGCACCGGCCCGGCCGGTCGCCCGGCGGCGGCGAAGAAGACCACCACCGCCGCGAAGAAGACCGCCGCCCGGAAGACCACGCCGGCCCGCCGGAAGGCCACGTCGGCGGCCAAGGCCGCGCCGGCCACCCGGGCCACCGGCGCCCGGGCCAAGGCGACGGGTACGCGCAAGGCGGCCCCCGCCCGCGCGAAGGCGACCGCCGCCCGGGCGAAGGCGGCACCGGCGCGGGCCGGGGCGGTGCCCTCCCGGGCGAAGGCGGCACCGGCGCGGGCCAGGGCGGTGCCCTCCCGGGCGAAGGCGGCGTCGGCGCGGGCCGGGGCCACCTCGTCCCGGGCGAAGGCGGCGTCGGCACGGAAGTCGGCCCCGGCACGGGCGCAGGCGGCGCCGACGCGCGGGCCGGCGTCCAGCCGGTCGATCGGATCGTCCCAGCTCATCACGTCTCTCGCGGACCGTCCGGAGCGCCCGGGGCGCAGCCTGGTGACCCGCAACCACGAGGTGATCCAGCGCTGGGCGCGGGCCCGGGGCGCGAAACCGGCCACCATCGCCGGCACCGAGCGGGGCGACCGGCCCGGCGTGTTGACGTTCAACCTGCCGGGTTACCGGGAGAGCAGCCGGCTCCGGGAGATCACCTGGGACGCCTGGTTCCGGACGTTCGACTCACGGCGGCTCAATCTGATCTACCAGGAGCAGTTGCGGGACGGTCGGCAGAGCAACTTCTTCCGTACCGAGAACCCGAATCGCGAGGACGGCTGAGGTTTACGGGAATGGCCGGCGGGAATCCGCGTGTTGGCCACCCCGGGAGGCCGTAGCAGGGACAGCCGGATTCCCGACACGGATGCTGTGACGGGTAAGACAGCGATCCGGGTTGAATCCGGAATCCGGGCGAACTAACTTTATTGCACCGCGTCGCGCTTGTTTTCGTTCGGGGGAGCGGCGGATCGATCAGATCCGCGCAGGTGCGACGCGAAGATCGGGCGGAGCACACCGTTGGGGGACGGTGCCGCCCGGGGAAACCGGCGGCGCGAGCGGGCGACGCTTACGGGGGTGAGTGTCGCCCGCCGCCGCCGGGCGTACGGTGCGAGCGCCCATCTCGACGGGGGTCGGGGTGGGCGCTCGGCCGTTCTCACCGGCGGATCGTCTCCACCGGTCGGGACGCGGCCCGCAGCGCGGCGACCCGGCGCTCCCGTGGCGGCCCGGCGATCAGGTGGCCGGCGGCGGCCAGCAGGCCCAGCCCGCCCACCACCAGCCAGTGCCGGTCGCCGAGCCGCTCCAGGCTGAGCCCGCCGAGCGCCGGCGCCACGAAGGACGCTGCCGGGAACGTCAGGTAGAACACCGACTGGTAACGGGCGCGCAGCTCCGGTGGCGCGAGATCCGCGTTGATCTGCGCGTTCGGTGGCGCGGCGAGCATCTGCCCGGCGGTCCAGACCACCGCTGCCCCCAGATAGAGCGGCAGCCCGTCGGCGACGGTCAGCGTGCCGAAGCCGAGCGCCATCAGCCCGGTCGAGACGGCCAGCACGGTCGAGCGCCGGTACGGCTCGATCAGCCGTGGCACGAAGAGCTGCCCGGCCACGATCAGCGCCCCGCCGAGCGCCACCACCAGCCCGTACGCGGACGGGCGCAGGCCGTCCGCCCGCATCGCCAACGGCATGATCGTCGACGTCTGCATGGTCAGCACCGCCAGCAGGAACGTCAGCGCGACGAAGGCGAGGAAGGTGCGGTCGGTCAGCGCGGTGTGCAGCCCGGGTCGCCGCCCCACCACCGCCTCCGGGGTCACCGCCGGGCGGTGGCGCAGCGTCTCCGGCACCCTGAGCGCGATGACCACCGCCGCCGCCAGGGTGGCCCCGGCGTCGACCAGGAACAGCGCCAGGAAGCTCGCCTCGGCGAGCACCCCGGCCAGCAGCGAGGCGACCGCTATGCCCAGATTGAACGCCCAGAACTGGAGGTTGAACGCGCGGGACCGGCGGGCCTCCGGCACCACGTCCACGATGGCCGCCACGAACGCGGGGCTCGGCATCGAGTGCGCCACCCCGACCAGCGTGGCCAGCACGGCGATCACCGCCAGGTGCCGGCTGAACGCCAGCGCGGCCATCAGCCCGGCGGCGGCGAGGTGGGCGGCGAGCAGGGTGGCCCGCCGGCCCCAGCGGTCGGCCAGCACGCCGCCGAGCAGCGTGCCGGCCGCGCCGCCGATCCCGTAGGCGCCGACGACGAGCCCGGCCAGCGACGGCGAGGCGCCCCGCGCGGCGGTGAGGTAGAGCGACAGGAACAGCAGCGCGAACGCGCCGGCCCGGTTGATCAGCAGGCCGGACCAGAGGTACCAGAAGGTGGCGGGCAGCCCGCCGGCCGTGTCGTCCCACCAGCGTCGCAGGCCGCGCACCCGTCCTCCAGGAAGGTTTCCTTACTGATCCCTTCCGACACGGTAGCGACCGCGTCCGTCACGGGTGCGCGCGGCGTACTCAGGAACCGGTCCGGACCGGCGCGGCGGGGGACGCCGCCGCGGCCTCGGCGGACTCCGGCGCCGGGGTGCGGGTGAGGGTGACCGGCGTGACCGGGGTGCCGGCGGCGCGGAGCTGGGCGGCCCGCCGTTCCCGGGCCGGACCGGAGACCAGGTGGGTGATCGCGGTCAGCGCGCCGATCGCGGCGCAGGCCAGCCACAGCGCGGTGTTGCCGGCCTGCTCCCGGAGCAGGCCGCCGAGGATCGGCGCGCTGGCGCCGGCGAGCTGCCAGGAGAGGGAGAACACGCCCTGGTAGCGCCCGCGCAGCGCGGCCGGCGACAGCTCCGCGATCAGGGTGGCGTTGGACGGCGAGTTGAGCATCTCGCCGAGCGTCCAGATGAGCACCGTGAGGCCGTAGAGCCAGACCGTGTCCGCGAACGCGGTCAGCCCGAACCCGACGCTCATGATCAGCGCGGACAACGCCAGCACGTGCGACCGGCTGCGGCCGGAGATGAGCCGGGGCACGAAGAGTTGCCCGACCACGATGAGCACGCCGTTGAGCGCGATCACCGAGCCGTAGGTGGCCGGGCTGAGCCCGGAGTCGCCCATGGCGATCGGCAGCATCGAGATGTGCTGGAGGAAGACCAGCGCGGCGAACAGGTTGAGCGCCACGAAGCCGAGGAAGACCCGGTCCCGGAGGATGGTGCGCAGCGCGCCGGCCGGAACCGCCGCGCCCTTGGTGACCACGACCGTCGGCGCGACCCGGGTCTCCCTGACCCGGGTGAAGATGATCAGCGCGGTGACCAGCGTGGTGGTCGCGTCCACCAGGAAGAGCAGCAGGTACCCGGCCTGGGCGGCGAGCCCGGCCAGCACGGCGGCGCAGGCGAAGCCGAGGTTGATCGCCCAGTAGTTGAGCGAGAACGCGCGGAGCCGGTCCTTTTCCGGGACCACGTCGACCATCATCGCGCCGAACGCCGGGCGGGCCGCCTCGGCGAACAGGCCGAGCAGCAACGCGCCCGCCGCCACCGCCCAGAGTGGGCGGGCCAGGCCGAGCCCGACCATCATGGTGGCCGCGCCGAGGTGCGCGGTCAGCAGCGTGGGCCGCCGCCCCCAGCGGTCGGTGAGCGTGCCGCCGACCGTGGTGCCGATCGCGCCACCCACACCCCAGAGGCCGATCACCAGGCCGGCCTGGACCGCCGAGAAGCCCCGCTCCCGGGTCAGGTAGATGGCGAGGAAGATCAGCACGAACGAGCCGAGCCGGTTGATCAGCGTGCCGGTCCAGAGGTACCAGAAGGAACGCGGCAAGCCGCCCGCCGTGTCCCGGAACCAGCCCTGTACCGTCCGCATCCCCGACGCCCCCCGTTGGTAATGACCGATCAAACTCAGACGCCTTACAACCTAGTGGCCTGCCGGAACGCCGGTCACCCGCATTTCCACGTGGTGGTCGTCACCACCGGTCCCCGCGTGTCCACCGGGCCGGTACGGCAGGATGATCCGCATGACTGCGAGCGAAGGGCCCACCATCGGGACGCTGGTCCTGCTGCGGCACGGCGAGAGCGACTGGAACGCCAAGAACCTCTTCACCGGCTGGGTGGACGTCGACCTGACCGAGAAGGGCGAGACCGAGGCGCGGCGCGGCGGCGAGCTGCTCCGTGAGCACGACCTGCTGCCGGACGTGGTGCACACCAGCCTGTTGCGCCGGGCGATCCGCACCTCCGAGCTGGCGCTGAACGCCGCCGACCGGCACTGGATCGCGGTACGCCGGTCGTGGCGACTCAACGAGCGCCACTACGGCGCGCTCCAGGGCAAGGACAAGAAGCAGACCCTGGACGAGTACGGCGAGGAGCAGTTCATGCTCTGGCGCCGGTCGTACGACACGCCGCCGCCGCCGATCGACGACGCGGACGAGTGGTCGCAGGTCGGCGACCCCCGGTACGCGCTGCTGCCGACCGAGCTGATGCCGCGCACCGAGTGCCTCAAGGACGTCGTCGACCGGATGCTGCCCTACTGGTACGACTCGATCGTGCCGGACATCCTGGCCGGCCGGACGGTGCTGGTGGCGGCGCACGGCAACTCGCTGCGCGCCCTGGTGAAGCACCTCGACCAGATCTCCGACGAGGCCATCGCCAAGCTGAACATCCCGACCGGCATCCCGCTGCGCTACGACCTGGACGCCGACCTGCGCCCCCAGGTGCTCGGGGGCACCTACCTCGACCCCGACGCGGCCAAGACGGCTGCCGCCGCGGTCGCCAACCAGGGCCGCTGATGTAAGGCCGGGCCCCTTGTTGACGCCTCTGGTAGAGAAGGGGTCCCTTCTCAACACTCCCCTGTTGAGAAGGGACCCCTTCTTCCCCCCCCCGGTGCGGGTCGGGTCAGGCGGACGAGGATCCGGTGATCAGGTAGACCACGTGCTCACCGGCGTTCACCGCGTGGTCGGCGAAGCGCTCGTAGAAGCGGCCCAGCAGCGTCGCGTCGATCGCGGTCTCCACCCCGTACGGCCAGTCGTCGCCGAGCAGCACGCCGAACAGGCTCTTGTGCAGGTCGTCCATCACGTCGTCGTCGCGGTCCAGTTCGGCGGCGACGTCGGCGTCGGGCTTGGCCAGCACCGCGCCGATCTTCTCGGCCATCCGGTCCGCGATGCCGGCCATGTCGGTGAAGACCGGCCGCAGCTCGGCCGGCACCGCGGGGGAGGGGTGCCGGCGCAACGCCGTCTTGGCCACGTGGTCGGCCAGATCGCCCATCCGTTCCAGGTCGGCCGCCACGTGCAACGCGGTGATCATGGCCCGCAGGTCGGAGGCGACCGGAGCCTGTCGCGCCAGCAGGTCGCAGACCCGCTCCTCCACGTGCCGGTAGAGATCGTCGATCTCGGCATCCCGCGCGATCACCGTCTCGGCCGCCACGCGGTCCGCGGTGAGCAGCCCTCTGGTGGCCTGCCGCATCGCCGCGCGCACCGCCTCGGCCATGTCCACCAGCAGTTGGCTGACAATCTGCAGGTCGGCCCGGAACTCGTCGCGCATCGTCACTTCCTTCGGGTACGGCATGAGCAGGTGCGCGCCCCACGGTAGGCCGGGCGGCCGGCACCAGGGTGAACGCGGATGAACGACGCGGGACCCGTGGGTGAACATTCCCGGAAGCGAGAGTGATTCATCCCCTTCTGACCGATCCCTGGGTTAACAATGACCCTACGATCGCCGGGTGGAATGGGCGGTGGCCATCGCGGTGGCCGTGGCGCTGGTGACCGGACTGGTCGCCGGGTCGATGCTGTCCGGGCCGGTGGAGCAGTGGCGGCGCCGGTGGGCGTCGCGGGGCGGCGGGACCGCCCGCCGGGACGCAGGGAGGCCGACGATTCCGGACGAAGCGCAGGGGGGCCTCTCCGGGCTCGGCCGCAAGACGATCGACTCGTTGCGCGCCGGCGTGGTGGTGCTCGACCCGAACGACGTGCCGGTGCTGGTGAATCCGGCGGCCCGCGCGATGGGCCTGCTCCGGGCCGGGGCGACGCCGGGCTCGATCGCGGCGCACCCGCTGATCCGTACGCTGGCCGGTCAGGTCCGCCGCACGGGCGTGCGGCGCGAGATCGAGCTGGACCTGCCCCGAGGTCGCGACAGCGCCGGTGACAACCCGCTCGGCGTGCACCTGCGGGCCATGGGACTCGGCGCCGGTTACATCTCGATCGAGGCGGTCGACGTCACCGAGTCGCACCGTCTGGCCCGGGTCCGCCGCGACTTCGTGGCCAACGTGAGCCACGAGCTGAAGACCCCGATCGGCGCGCTCCAACTGCTCGCCGAGGCGCTGGTGGACGCCACCGAGCCGGCCGCCGACGACGGGCCCGGCCTGTCCGAGGACCTGATCGCCGCGCGGCGGTTCGCCGAGCGGATCCAGCACGAGTCGACCCGGCTCGGCCGGCTGGTGCAGGAGCTGCTGGAGCTGACCCGGCTCCAGGGCGCCGAACCCCAGCCCCCGCCCGAGCCGGTCTCGCTGGACTGGGTGCTCGCCGAGGTGATCGACCGGACCCGCACCGCGGCCACCGCCCGCCGGGTGGAGATCGTCGTGGCCGGGCAGCGGGGCCTGACCGCGTACGGGAGCGACAGCCAGCTCGCCACGGCGGTGGCCAACCTGGTGGAGAACGCGGTCACCTACTCGGCCGAGGACACCACGGTCCGGGTGACCACGCGGGCCACCGACGAACACGTCGAGATCGCGGTGGCCGACCAGGGCATCGGCATCGCCCCGAACGACGTCGACCGGATCTTCGAGCGCTTCTACCGCGCCGACCAGGCCCGCTCCCGGGCGACCGGTGGCACCGGCCTGGGGCTGGCCATCGTGAAACACATCGCCAGCAACCATGGCGGTCGGGTGGATGTGTCGAGCACCCTTGGTGGGGGCTCGACGTTCACTCTCCGGCTGCCTGCCCGCCCCCCGGACGACCTGGAGGCGACACTCGCCTCCGCTGGGATCGAGGCCGGCCCGGCCGAGCTCCGGCAGGTCTGACCACAGGAAAGGAAACACCCGTTGAGCCGCGTACTGGTGGTCGAGGACGAGGAGTCGTTCTCCGACGCCCTGTCCTACATGCTCCGCAAGGAGGGGTTCGAGGTCTCGGTCGCCGCGACCGGCACCTCCGCCCTCACCGAGTTCGACCGGACCGGCGCCGACATCGTGCTGCTCGACCTGATGCTGCCGGAGATGTCGGGCACCGAGGTCTGCCGCCAGCTCCGCCAGCGGTCGCACGTCCCGATCATCATGGTCACCGCCCGGGACAGCGAGATCGACAAGGTGGTCGGCCTGGAGATCGGCGCCGACGACTACGTGACCAAGCCGTACTCGCCCCGTGAGCTGGTCGCCCGGATCCGGGCGGTGCTGCGCCGGCAGAGCACCGAGGCGAGCGAGTCGGGCGCGCCGACGCTGGCCGCCGGCCCGGTCCGGATGGACATCGAGCGGCACGTGGTGACCGTGGAGGGCGCGGGCGTCCAGCTTCCGCTCAAGGAGTTCGAGCTGCTGGAGCTGCTGCTGCGCAACGCCGGCCGGGTGCTCACCCGGGGGCAGCTCATCGACCGGGTCTGGGGCGCCGACTACGTGGGCGACACCAAGACGCTCGACGTGCACGTGAAGCGGCTGCGCTCCAAGATCGAGCCGGAACCGTCCGCGCCGCGCTACATCGTCACGGTCCGGGGCCTGGGCTACAAGTTCGAGCCGTAACCCATCCCGGGACGGCCCGCCTGCCCCGTCTGCGTCGATCATGAAGTTGGCGCCGACAAATCGGGCACCAGGTCCGGTTAACCTCATGATCGCTGGCGCTTGTCGCATGCGGGGCGGGGAGTTCCTGGTGGGTGGAACGTCATGGGTGTCTGCGTGGCCTTGAGGCACCCGTGGTGTTCCACCCTTCGGCGTTTGGTCGGCGGTGGGTGGAACGGGGTGGGTGTCTGGGCGGTCCTGAGGCACCTCCGTGGGTGCTCCGCCGGAGCGGTGCGGGGGCCGGGGCGGAACCCGAGTGCGTGGGCTGAGAGGTTTGTCCGGTTGGTTGGTGGTGGGCGGCACCCCGACGGTGGAATGGGTCGGGGGGTGGTGGCGTTGTATCCCGGTGCACGGCCGAGGAAGGCAAGCGGCCCCCGCCGCCGGCCCCCGCCGGGGAATGGTGGTGGGTCCCCGGTCGTTGCACACACTTCCGGCGCCGCGATTGAGGCCCCCGCCCCGCGAGCAGCCAGAACTTGTCTTGTGCGCCTGACGGTGCC
>NZ_JBITFD010000006.1:33221-391469 GCF_044455765.1 Micromonospora sp. NPDC051141 | reverse complement strand
CGGCTGTGCGCGGTGTGGGCCGAGGTGCTCGGGGTGGACCGGGTCGGCGTCCGGGACAGCTTCTTCGAACTCGGCGGCGACTCCATCCGCGCCGTGGCCGTCGCCGGCCGCCTCCGCGAGGACGGCCTCGCCGTCACCGCCCGGGACGTGCTCTCCGGCCGCACGGTGACCGCCCTCGCCGAACGGCTGACCACGGGCGACCACACCACCGAAGCCGGCGTCGAACCGTTCGCGCTGATCGGCGACGAGGACCGGACCAGGCTTCCGGCGGACGCGGCCGACGCCTACCCGCTGTCGCAGAACCAGCTCGGCATGCTGGTGGAGATGACGGCGTCGGCCGGGCCGCTCAACTACCACCGGGTCGCCACCGCGCGCATCCCGGCGACGGAACCGTTCTCGGCCGACGCGCTCCAGCGCACCGTGGACGAACTGGTCGCCCGGCACGACGTGCTGCGTACCTCGGTCGACCTGACCGGCTACACGGTGCCGCTACAGGTGGTGCACGCCGCCGCGACGCTGCCGGTGCGGGTCGCCGACCTGCGTGGCGAATCGGCGGACGCGTGCGAACGGGCCCTGCGTGACGCGCTCGACGAGGAGAGCCGCACCCCGTTGCCGCACGAGTCCGCGCCCCTGCTGCGGATCCGGGCGCACCTGCTGCCCGGCGGCGAGTGGACGCTCTTCATCACCCAGTCCCACCTGATCGTGGACGGGTGGACGTTCAGCCGGCTCCGTGCCGACCTGCTCGACATGTACCGGGCGATCCGCGCCGGGCAGGAGCCGCCCGAGCGGCCCCGGCCGGCGGTGCGCTTCGCCGACACCATCGCCGCCGAGGTGCGTGCGCTGGCCTCGCCGGCGGACCGCGAGTACTGGCGTCACCTGGTCACCGGCCGTGGGCCACTGGTGTTGCCGGCCGGGCTGGGCGGCGGCGGAACCGGGTCCCACCGGTTCGACCTCGACTTCGGCGACCTCGCCGGCCCGCTGCGGGACCTCGCGTCCCGGGCCGGCGCGCCGATCAAGAGCGTGCTGCTGGCGGCGCACCTCGCCGTGCTGCGGCAGCTCAGCCCCGAGCGTCGGTTCCACACCGGCCTGGTGGTGCACTGCCGCCCGGAGGCCGCGGGCGCCGAGCTGGTGTACGGCTCGCACCTCAACACCGTGCCGTTCCCGGTCGACCCGGCCGCCGCCGACTGGGCGGACGAGGTGCGCCGCGCCTTCGACCGCGAGCTGGAGATGTGGCCGCACCGGAACTTCCCGATGCCGGCGATGCAGGTGGAACTCACCGACGGCGGGCGGCTGTTGCACACCTTCTTCAGCTACGAGGAGTTCGACACCCCCGCGGGCCGGCGTCCCCCGACCACGGACGGCGGCGGCTTCAGCCGGAACGAGTTCCCGTACGCCGTGACCGCGAGCGACGAGCGCCTGGTCCTCCAGGCCGACGACGCGGTGCTCGACCGCGAGCACGGCGAGCGGGTGATCGCGATGTACCGGGCGGTGCTCGAGGCGATGGCCGCCGGCGCCCGCGCCGACCGGGTGCACCTGCCCGCGGGCGAACGGGACTGGCTGCTCGCCCAGGGCACCGCGCCGGCCGGCCCCGCCGGGACCACCGCGCTCGAACAGATCGAGGAGCACGCGGCCCGGACGCCGCACGCCCCGGCCGTCGTCACCGACCACGGGTGCCTCAGCTTCGCCGAGCTGGACGCCCGCGCCGACCGGATCGGGCAGTACCTGCGCAGCCGTGGCGTCACGGCGGAGTCGCGCGTGGCGGTGCTGCTGCGCCGCGGCCCCGACCTGGTCGCCACCATGCTCGGCGTGTGGAAGGCCGGCGGCGCGTACGTGCCGCTCGACCCGGCGAACCCGCCGCAGCGGCTGCGGGACCTGCTGCGTACCGCCGACCCCGAGGTGATCGTCTCGGAGGCGGCGCTCGCGGGGATCATCGCGCCGGACCCGGATCTCGCCGGCCGCGGCGTCCTGCTGGACAGCGACGCCGCCGCCCTCGACAGCGCTCCCGCCGGGCGGCCGTCGCGGCTGGACGACCCGGATCTGACCGCGTACGTCATCTTCACCTCCGGCTCGACGGGTGTGCCGAAGGGCGTGCAGATCAGCCACGGCGCGCTCGCCAACTACCTGCGCTGGGCGCGTCCGCAGTACCTCGGCGGCGGCCGGCGGGCGGGCAGCGCGCTGTTCTGCTCGATCTCCTTCGACGTGTCGGTGACCTCGCTGTTCATCGCGCTCTCCGACGGCCTGCCGGTGCACCTCGCGCCGCAGGACCTCGACCTGGGGCGGCTGGGTGAGTGGCTGCTGCGGCACGGGCCGTTCGACCTCGTCGACCTGACGCCCAGCCTGTTCGACCTGCTGGCCGGCCAGCTGACCGACGAGCAGTTCGAGGCGGTCACCGACCGGCTGTCGCTGGGCGGCGAGGCGTTCCGCGGCGCGGCGGCGGCGCGGCTGTACGGCGCCCTCGGCGACGGCCGGGTCATCAACTCGTACGGGCCGACCGAGGCGACCGTGGCGAGCACCGAGCACGTCCTGACCGGCTGGCGGGGCGGCGACACGGTCCCGATCGGCCGGCCGATGGCGGGGACCAGCGCGTACGTGCTCGACGAGCGGCTGGACCCGCTGCCGGTCGGCGTGCCGGGCGAACTGTTCCTGGGCGGCGGGTCGATCGCCCGTGGCTACCTCGACCGTCCCGGACTGACCGCGGAGCGCTTCGTCCCCGACCCGTTCGGCGCCCCCGGCACCCGGCTCTACCGCACCGGCGATCTCGCCACGGTGCTGCCGGACGGCACGCTCGAACACCTCGGCCGCCTCGACGAGCAGGTCAAGGTGCGCGGCAACCGGGTCGAGCCGGGCGAGATCGAGTCGGTGCTCGGCGAGCACCCGGAGGTGCGCGAGGCGCGCGTGCTGCTGCGCGGCGACCGGCTCACCGCGTACCTGGTGCCGGCCGGCGAGCCGGTGAGCGGGCTGCGCCTGCGGGAGTGGCTGGCCCGGCGGCTGCCGGAGTACATGGTGCCCGCCGCGTACGTCGCGGTTCCCGCCATCCCGCTCACCCACAACGGAAAGCTGGACCGGGCCGCGTTGCCCGACCCGGACGGCGCCGCGCTCGCGCACCGGCCGTACGTGCCGCCACGGTCGGCGGCCGAGCGGCGCATGGCCGAGCTGTGGTCACAGGTCCTCGGCGTCGACCCGATCGGCCGCGACGACCGCTTCTTCGAGCTGGGCGGCAACTCGCTCGTCGTCTTCCGGCTGATCTCGGCGGCGGCTGCCGACGGACTGGCGCTCTCGCTGGTCCAGGTCTACGCCGACGACAGCCTGCGCGCCGTCGCCGCGACCGCGGTGCCGGTTCGGGCGGAGGCCGCGCCCGCCTCCGCCGCCTGGCCCGACCCGCTCACCACCCCGCAGGTTCCCGGCGTGAGCGTGGCGGTGCTGCGCGACGGCGAGCTGGTCGACCTGCACGCCGAGGGCCTGCTGACGGCCGGACGGCCGGAGCCGGTGACCGCGGACACCCTGTTCCAGGCCGGCTCGTTGAGCAAGCACGTCACCGCGTTCGGGGCGCTGCGCCTGGCCGACCGCGGCGTGCTCGACCTCGACCGGCCGGTGCGCGGGTACCTGGGCGGCGACCTCCTGCCGCCGGACTCCCCGATCACGCTGCGGCACCTGCTCGCGCACCGGTCCGGCGTCGCCCCGGCCCCGGCGCCGGGCCACCCGCGGGAGGGCGGGCTGCCCACCGTGACCGACCTGCTCCGCGGGCCGGACTTCCGGGTACACGGCTCGCCCGGCGACGCCTTCGAGAAGGCGAACGCGCACTACTGGGTGGTCGAGCAGGTGCTCACCGACGTCACCGGCACGCCGTTCGCCGACCTGATGCGGGAGCTGGTGCTCGACCCGGTCGGCATGGCGGCCAGCGACTTCGGCCAGGAGTTCCCCGAACGGTACGCGGGCTCGGTCGCCACCGGGCACACCGCGGACGGCCGGCCGCTCGACGGCGGCTGGCTGCGCTGGCCGGACATGGCCGCGGGTGGCCTGTGGACCACGGCGGCCGACCTGGCCCGGCTGGCGCTGGAGATACGACGCGCGCACCTGGGCCGCCCGCAGGCGCTGCTGTCCCGGCCGGCGGCCGGCGAGCTGCTGACCGTGCAGCATCCGGACAGCGCGTACGGCCTGGGCACGGTCGTCGACGCGAGCGCCACCGATCTCGGGTACGGCCACGGTGGCTCGGCCGACGGTTACCACGCGATCTCGCTGTGCCGGCTGAGGCGGGGCTCCGGGGTGGTCGTGCTGACCAACTCCGACGCCGGCGCCGCCGTGGCGAAGCGGCTCGTCGCCGGCGTGGACGGCGGGCAGTCGCGATGACCGCACTGACCGACCCGCCCCTCGTGCCGCTGCGCCGCAACCGGGACTTCCTGGCCCTCTGGATCGGCGCCGGGCTGACCAGCCTGGGCGGCACCGTGGCCACCGTCGGCTTCCCGATGCTGCTGGTGTTCGCGGGCCGGTCGACCGTGGCGGCCGGCTGGACCGGGTTCGCCGGGCTGCTGCCCATGCTGCTGGTGCAGCTGCCGGCCGGGGTCATGGTCGACAGGTGGGACCGCCGCCGCACGATGATCTGGTGCAACGTGACCGCACTGGCCGCGGTCGGCGCCGTCGGCGTCGCGGTCGCCCTCGGCGCGCTCTGGCTGCCGCTGCTCATGGCGGCGGCCTTCGTCGAGGGCACCGCGGCGATCGTCTACCGGCTCGCCGAGCGGGCCGCGGTCAGCAACGTGGTGCCCGCGCCGCAGCTCAGCTCCGCGATGTCGCAGAACGAGGCGCGTACCCGCGCCGCCGGGCTGGTCGGGCAGCCGCTGAGCTCGTCGCTGTTCGTGCTGCTGCGCGCCGCGCCGTTCCTGTTCGCGGCGCTCAGCCACCTGCTCGCGCTGGGCAGCCTGCTGTTCGTCCGGGGCAGTTTCCAGCAGGAGCGCGCGAGCACCGCACGCAACCTGCGCCGGGACCTGACCGAGGGCATCTCCTGGGTGCTGCGCCAGAGGTTTCTGCGCAGCGCGCTGGGCCTGGTGGCGGTGACGAACATCCTGTTCCAGATACTGTCGCTGGCGCTGCTCGTGATGGTGCGCGACGCCGGCAGCTCGCCTGCCGTGATCGGCGTGATCGGCGCCGTCTCCGGCATCTGTGGCGTGGTCGGCGCGTTGGCCGGGTCCGCCGTCAACCGCCGGCTGGACCTGGTCACCGTGCTGGTCTCGGTGCTGATCGCGTGGGCCGTGTTGATGTTCCTGATCTCGCTCGGCCCGCCGATCCCGCTGCTGGCGCTGCTCTTCGCGTCGACCACCATGCTGGGTGCGCTGCTCAACGTCGTGGCCGGCACCTACCAGCTGAGCATCACGCCGGATGCCCTACAGGGCCGGGTCGGCAGCGTGGCCGGGCTGCTCGGCTCCGGCGCCAACTCGCTCGGCGCGCTCGGGGCCGGCTTCCTGCTGGCCGCCGTGCCGACCGCGGCAGCGGTGGCGGGGATCAGCGGGGTGATGCTCGCCCTCGCGGTGGCCGCCGTACTCAGCCCCGCCGTGCGCAGCGCGCGCACCTCTCGAGGAGGCCCGGATGACGACCGTGGATGACCGCACGTCCGCGACGCGCGAATGGCTGCGGATATTCGACAGGCGGCCGGCCGCGACGCGACGGCTGATCTGCTTTCCGCACGCGGGCGGCACGGCCGCCGCGTTCCGGCCGCTGGCCCTGGCCGCCCCGCCGGACGTCGAGGTGGCGGCCGTGCAGTACCCCGGGCGGCAGGACCGGTTGGGTGCCGAGATGCCCGCCGGGATCGACGCGCTCGCCGACCAGATCGTCGAGGCGATCGGGCCGGGCATCCGCCGCGACACCGCCCTGTTCGGTCACAGCATGGGCGCCATGGTCGCCTTCGAGGTGGCCCGCCGGCTACGCCCCCGGTTTCCGGCGCCGCTGGCGCGGCTCATCGTGTCGGCCTGCAAGGCGCCGTCCGACGTGGTGCCCCGGAAGCCGCTGCTCGACGACGAGGGCATCCGCGAGTTCGTCCGCGACCTGGGCGGCACCGGCGCGGTGGTGCTGGAGAACGAGGACGTCTGGCACCTGTTGCTGCCGACCCTGCGGGCCGACCTGCGGTCCATCCGCAGCTACGAGTACCGGCCGGGTCCGCCGCTCGGCTGCCCGATCGTCGCCGTCGCCGGTTCGCGGGACGAGTCCGCCACGGTCGAGGACATGCGACGTTGGCGTGCGCACACGGTTTCCGGCTTCGTGGCACACCGGATGCCGGGTGGGCACTTCTACCTCAACGACCTGCCGCCGGAGCTGATGGAGCTGCTCACCCGGGCATGATCCCGGGGTGCACACGCGAATGGCGGTGTGCCCGTGGGGCACACCGCCCCTCGACCGCGCCGCTCAGCTCGCCGTCTCCGCCATCCGGCGGCGCAGGCTCAGCGGGCGCATGTCGGTCCACACCTCGCCGATGTGCGTCAGGCACTCGTCCCGGGTGCCCTCGACGCCGTCGCCGCGCCAGCCGGCGGGGACGTCCCGGTCGGCCGGCCAGATCGAGTACTGCTCCTCATCGTTGAGCACGACCTTGTACCGCTGGTTGTCTTCGTGTTCGTCGGCCACGACGGTCTCCTTCACCGGACGGGTGTCATTGCTAGCGATCCTGCGGGCCCGCCGATATTCCGCCTATACGCCAGCTACGGACGGCCGGGCGGCGGTGCGGCGGCCACGGACGGTGGCTGCCGTGATAGGCGGCATATAGCCGCAATATCGGGGATCGACCGACGGTGGCGTGCACATGGCGACTGACGACTGTCGAGGGACGAATCATGTTGACGACGCTGCTGAAGTCGAAGATCCACCGCGCTACGGTGACCCAGGCCGACCTGCACTACGTCGGGTCACTGACCGTCGATCGCGACCTCATGGACGCGGCCGGCCTGGCCGCCGACGAGAAGGTGGACATCGTCGACGTCAACAACGGGAACCGGCTCTCGACGTACGTCATCGAGGGGGCGCGCGGGACCGGGATGATCGGTATCAACGGCGCCGCGGCGCGGCTGATCAGCCCCGGCGACCTGGTGATCATCATCGCGTACGGGATGTACACCGAGGCCGAGGTGCGGACGGCGCGGCCGCGGGTGGTCTTCGTCGACGAACGCAACCGGGTCCGCCTCCTCGGTGACGACCCGGCCGAGGTTCCCGAAGACTGCGGGCTGTTCCGCGGCGACGTGGTCGACCCCGTCCACCAGCCGAGCTGAGGAGGCCACCGTGCCATCGGTCACGCTGATCTGCCTGCCCTTCGCCGGGTCGGGCGCGTCGTTCTTCAAGAAGTGGCAGTCCGCCGCGCCCGCCGACTGGCGGGTGCTGGCGGTCCAGTTGCCCGGCCGCGAGGAGCGGCTGGACGACGAGCCGCACACCACCGTCGCCGCCGCGGTCGACGAGGCACACGCCTGGCTGCGTCCGCGGCTGGCCGACGCCGGGCGAATCGTGGTCTTCGGGCACAGCCTGGGCGCCGTCCTCGGGTACGAGCTGGCGCGGCGGATGTCCGCCGACGGCCCGATCGCCGGGCTGGTCGTCAGTGGATCGCCCGGTCCGGGGACCGTACGCGAGAATCCGGCCGCCGGCCTGGACGACGACGCGTTCCTGGCCGCGGTGCGCCGCCTGGCCGGCTACCGCCATCCGGCGATGGACGACCCGGAGATGCGCGAGATGATCCTGCCGATGCTGCGCGCGGACGTCGCGATGCACGAGGGCTACCGCCCGCCGCCGGGGCCGCCGCTGCGCACGCCCGTGACGGCCGTGCGCGGCGACGGCGACGACCTGGTCACGCCGGCCGAGTGCGGTCAGTGGGCGGACACCACGACCGCCGCCTTCACCAGCGCCGAGCTGCCCGGCGGCCACATGTACCTGACCGAGCCCGGCGGCGAGCGCGCGCTGTTGCGGCTGATCGACGGCAGCCTGTTCGCCCGGCCGGGGATGTCGTGACCGCCGCGTCGACGACGGCCGACGACCTGACCGGCCGAACCGCGATGGTGACCGGGGCCGGGCGTGGCCTGGGCCGGGCCATCGCGGTGGCGCTGGCGGGCGCCGGCGCCGACCTGGTCCTGCTCGACGTCGCGCGGGACCTGCCCGGGGTGCCGTACCCGATGGCCTCGCCCAGCCAGTTGGCGCACACGGCCGCGCTCTGCCGCGACGCCGGCGCCGCGGTGCTGGCCCGGCAGGCCGACGTGCGGGACCTGCGCGCGATCGAGGAGTCCGTCGCCGCCGCCACCCAGCGGTTCGGCACGATCGACGTGCTGGTCAACAACGCGGGCATCGCCGCGCCGTCCGGCCGGGCGGTCCACGACATCGACGAGGAGCAGTGGGAGCTGATGCTCGACGTCGACCTCAGCGGCGCCTGGCGCACGATCCACGCCGTCGGTGGCCTGATGATGCGCAGGCGCTCCGGCAGCATCGTGAACGTCTCCTCCACCGCCGGCCTGGTCGGCTACCGCCACTTCGCCGGGTACGTCGCGGCCAAGCACGGCCTGATCGGACTGACCCGGGCCGCCGCGCTCGACTACGCCCCGTACCGGATGCGGGTGAACGCGGTGTGCCCCGGCTCGGTGCGCGACGACCCGCGGGTCGAGGGCCGGATGCTTGCCGAGATCGCGCGGTCGCTCGAGGTGCCGGTCGCCGAGCACGAGGAGACGTTCGTCCGTGACCAGCCGATGAACACCCTGATCGAGCCGGACGACGTGGCCGCTGCGGTGCTCTGGCTCGCCGGTGACGGCGCCCGCCAGGTCACCGGCAGCGTGCTGACCGTCGACGGCGGTTTCACGACCCGCTGAGTGCGAGGGAGACTGACCGTGTTGTCCGGAAACCACGGCTGGTGCGTCGCCGCCCCCGGCGACCCGGCCGATCTCGAACGGCGCTTCCAGGAGGCGGCCGCGGTCTGGTGGCCGGGCCCACGAAGCCCGCGCCTGTGGGTCGACCGGGTGCCCGCGCCCGTGGGATCGGATCTCGCCGACCGGCGGCGGCGGGCCGAGCTGGCGCACCCGGCCGACCCGCTGCGGGCCGTGGTGCTGACCTACCCGGGCGGTGCGGCCGAGCTGATCCTCGTGGCCGACCGTGCCGCGGTGGACGCGGCCTCGCTCGCGCTCGTCGCCGACGTCGTGCTCGGCCACCGCGGCGGGCCCGGGTCGCGCTCGGCCGCGCCCGTGCCGCTGCCCGTGCCCGGGGCGTCCCCGTTCGACTGGGCGGTGCCCGATCCCGCGGCGCACGGGCGGACCGGGGTGGTCCGCGTGCCGCTCGGCCCCGGACCCACCGATGGCCTGCTCGCCGACGCGGTCGCCGCCGTCCTCGCCCGCTACGACGACGAGCGCCGTCCCGCCGTCGCGACGCTGGGCCCGGCGCCGCAGGCCCCCGGGCCGTTCGCCACGAGCGGCGACCAGAGCCCGGACGCCGGCGTCCTGCTCGGCGAGTTCGACGCCCGTTACCGGCCCGGCCCGGCCGCGCCGTTCCCGCTCACCTTCCTCGTCCGGCGCGACGCCGACGCGCGCTTCCTGGAACTGCATCACCAGGAGCACGCGGTGGACGGCGCGTCGGCCCGCCGGTTCGCCACCCACGTCGCCCACGCGCATGCCCAACTGGGCGGCCCGGCCGCGCAGCCCGGAGACGTCGAGTTGCTCGACGCGCGCGAGTGCGCGCGGGTGGCCGCCCTCGGTGCGACGCCCGAGCCGCCCGGCTCGCGCGCCCATCTCGACGAGCTCTTCACGGCCCAGGTCGCGCTGTGCCCGGAGGCGCCCGCGCTGACCTGCGACGGGAACACGCTGACGTACCGCGAGGTGGACCGGCGGGCCGGCCGGTTCGCCGCCGCGCTGCGGTCGGCGGGCGTACGGCCCGGCGACCGGGTGGGCATCTGCCTCGACCGTTCGTCGGACCTGGTCGTCACCATGCTCGCGGCGGTCCGGGCGGGCGCCGTCTACGTCCCGATGGACCCCGCCTACCCACGGGCCCGGCTGGAGTACACCGTGCGGGACGCCGGCCTGGTCCTGGTCGTCGCGGACGGGAGCGTGCTCGACGGACCCGGCCTCCCGCCGGTCCTGACCACCGCCGATCTCGCGGCGGGGGAGGCGGACGGGCTCGTCCCGCACCGGGACCACGGCGCGCCCGCGTACGTCATCTACACCTCGGGTTCCACCGGGCGCCCGAAGGGCGTGGTGGTCCCGCACGAGAACGTCTCGGCGCTGGTCGCGGCCACCCGCGGGAACTTCGGGCTGGGGACGGCCGACGTGTGGACGTTCTTCCACTCCGGCGCGTTCGACTTCTCCGTCTGGGAGATCTGGGCCGCGTTGCTGACCGGCGGCCGGCTGGTCGTCGTGCCGTACTGGACGTCGCGTTCGGTGGAGGACTTCCACGCCCTGCTCGCCCAGGAACGGGTGACCGTCCTGAACCAGACGCCGTCGGCCTTCGCCCAACTGGTCGCGGAGGACGCGCGGGCCGATCGGCGGCTCGCGGTCCGCCTGGTGATCTTCGGCGGTGAGCCGCTGGACGCGCGGCTGCTGCTGCGGTGGCACGACCGCTACCCCGAGTCGGCGTGCCGGGCGGTGAACATGTTCGGCATCACCGAGACGACGGTGCACGTCACCGAGCACACGGTGACCCGCGGCGACGCGCTGGCCGGGTCGCGCTCGGTGGGGCGCGCACTGCCCGGCTGGTCGCTGCGGGTCGTCGACGGACGGGGCCGCCTCCAGCCGATCGGGGCGCCGGGCGAGATCTGCGTGGGCGGCCGGGGCGTGGCGGCCGGCTATCTGGGCAAGCCCGCCCTGACGGCGCAGCGCTTCGTTCCCGATCCGTGGTCCGGCGGTCGGATGTACCGCAGCGGCGATCGGGGTCGGTTGCGCGCCGACGGCAGCCTGGAGCATCTCGGGCGGATCGACAGCCAGGTCAAGATCCGGGGTTTCCGGATCGAGCTGGACGAGATCCGTACGGTGCTGCTCGCCGACCCGGCCGTCGCCGCGGCCGCCGTCGTGGTCGGTGGCGGCCGTGCCGGCGACGCCGCCGAGCAGCGCCTGGACGCCTACGTCGTGCCGCGTGGGGAAGGCGTGGCGGGAGTCCGGGAGCGGGCGGCCCGGATGCTTCCGGAGTACATGGTGCCCGCGACGGTGACGGCGGTGGAGTCCCTGCCGCTGACCGTCAACGGCAAGCTGGACCGCGAGCGGCTGCCGGCGCCCGTCGTCGGCCGGTCGCCGGCACCCGCGTCCACGCCCACGGTCGCTGCCGACGGGGGTCTGGCGGGGGCGATGGCCGCCGTCTGGCAGGACGTGCTCGGCGTGCCGGTGGACGGCTCGGACAACTTCTTCGAGCTGGGCGGCAACTCGCTGTACGCGGTCCGCATCGCGTCCCTCATGCGCGAGCGGGGGCTGCCCCGCCTGCCGCTGAGGGAGCTGTACCGCCATCCGCGGCTCGCCGAGCTGGCGGATCGCCTGGTGACCGCCGATTCCCCCTGACCGTCGAGGGCTCGACGCCGGGAAACGTCAGGGTCAATCTCCGGGGCGTCGCTCTTGTTAACTCCGATCGGCATGTGCAAGTCTGGTTTTGCACATCACCGTGGCGGCTGCCGTGATCGGACCGGAGGTGGAACGATGCTCGCGCACCTGATGCACCTGGCCGGATCGCCGTGGATCTACGTTCTCACCGCACTCGTGGTCACGGTCGACGGTGTCTTTCCCGCCCTGCCGTCCGACTCGCTGACGATCTGCCTGAGCGCGCTCGCCGTCGCGGGCCGGCCGCACCCGGTCGGCCTGCTGGTGGCCGCCGCCGCCGGCTCGGTGGCGGCCGACCACCTGGCCTACCTGCTCGGCCGTAGCACGCTCGGGCGGCTCCGTCGGAGGCGCTCCGGCGTCCTCGGTGCGGCGCTCGCCGGCGCGGAACGCGCGGTGGAGCGGCGTGGCGGCGTGGCGCTGCTGGTCGGCCACTTCCTGCCCGGCGGGCGCACGGCCGCCACGCTGGCGGCCGGCTCGATGGGGTTCCCGCTGCGCCGGTTCCTGCCGGTGAGCGTGCTCGCCGGCGTGCTGTGGTCGCTCTACATGAACGGCCTCGGACGTCTCGGCGGCATGGCCTTCGCCGATCGTCCCCTCATCGGTGCGATTCCGGGCATCGTCCTGGGGGCGGCGATCGCCGTCGTCCTCCGGGTCCGGGCCCGTCGTGCCGCCCGACGCGCCGCCGCCACAGCCGACCCCCCGCGGCTCGGCGTCGGCGCCCGGCGGAAGGTCGAGCGCCGGGAGCCGGTGGCCGTCTGACCTTCCGCACGACGGCCCGGCGCGCTTCGGCGTGCCGGGCCGTCATCCTGTCCGGGATTCGCCCGGATAGCTGGAATATAGGCCGCCTATCAAGGCCCTTCGCGACAGTGGCGTCGGCGCGGATTCGCCGCGCGGCAGGCCACGATCCGTCCCGACCCGGGACCCGGATCCGATCCGAAGGGTGCCATGCGAATGGAAGACAACAGGCTCAGAAGTGTCGTCGTCCTCGGCGGCGGGACGGCCGGCTGGATGTCCGCCTCCTACCTCGGTCGGGCGCTCGGGCCGCACGTCCGGATCACGGTCGTCGAGGCGCCGTCCATCCCGAGTATCGGCGTGGGCGAGGCGACCGTGCCGAACCTGCACAAGACCTTCTTCGACTTCCTCGGTCTGGCCGAGGAGGACTGGATGCGGGAGTGCAACGCCAGCTTCAAGATGGGGATCAAGTTCGTCAACTGGCGTACGCCCGGCGCCGGTTCCCCGAAGCCGCGGCAGCTCAACGGCTACAGTGACCACTTCTACCACCTGTTCGGAATCCTGCCGAACTCGGAGAACCTGCCGCTGTCGCACTACTGGGCGGCGAAGCGGGTCGCCGGTGAGACGGACGAGCCGTTCGACTACGCCTGCTACCGCGAGTCGCCGGTGTTGGACGCCAACCTGGCCCCGCGGTTCGCCGACGGGACCAAGTGGACGAACTACGCCTGGCACTTCGACGCCAGCCTCGTCGCGGCGTTCCTGCGACGGTTCGCCACCGAGAAGCAGGGTGCGATCCACATCGAGGACGAGATGGTCGACGCGGAGGTCGATCAGCGCGGCCACGTCACCTCGCTGCGGCTGAAGTCGGGCCGGACCGTCGACGGCGACCTCTTCGTCGACTGCACCGGCTTCCGCAGCCTGCTGATCAACAAGGTGATGCGCGAGCCGTTCCTGGACATGAGCGACAACCTGCTGAACGACCGGGCGGTCGCCACGGCGGTGCCGCACGACGACGAGGCCGACGGCGTCGAGCCGTTCACCTCCTCGATCGCCATGCCGTCGGGCTGGACGTGGAAGATCCCGATGCTGGGTCGCTTCGGCACCGGGTACGTCTACTCCAGCCGGTTCGCCGACCAGGACACCGCCACCCGGCAGTTCTGCGAGTTGTGGGGGCTGGACCCGGAGACGCAGCCGCTGAACCACATCAAGTTCCGGGTGGGCCGCAACCGTCGGGCCTGGGTCCGCAACGTGGTCAGCATCGGGCTCTCGTCCTGCTTTCTCGAGCCCCTGGAGTCGACAGGCATCTACTTCATCACCGCCGCGCTCTACCAGTTGGGCAAGTTCTTCCCCGACCGCAACTTCGACCCGGCGCTGCGGGATTCGTTCAACGACGAGATCGAGCACATGTTCGACGACTCGCGCGACTTCCTCCAGGCCCACTTCAGCCTCTCCCCGCGCCGGGACACCCCTTTCTGGCGGGCCTGCAAGGAACTGGTCCTGGCCGACGACATCAAGCGGAAGATCGCTCAGTACCGTGCCGGGCTGGCGATCAACATGCCGATCACCGACGAGTCGACCTACTACGCCAACTTCGAGGCGGAGTTCCGCAACTACTGGACCAACAGCAGTTACTACTGCGTCTTCGCGGGGCTCGACGTGCTTCCGGAGCACCCGCTGCCGGCGCTCACCTACCGCGACGGCGCGATGCAGCGGGCCGAACCCATCTTCGCCGAGATCAAGCGGAAGCAGCGCGAACTGCTGGACACGCTGCCGAGCACGTACGAGTACCTGCGCCAGTTGCACGGCTGAGCCGCGGTGAGCGGTCCGCGCCGGGTCCGGTTGTTGCCTGGGTAGGCATGTGCTAAGTTTTTTAGGCACATGCAGGAGGTCACGTGGAGCCCGCTACGGTGAACGGTGACGAACTCGTCGAAACGCTGGCGACGCTGGCAAACCCGCATCGCATGCGGGTCATAGGAGTGCTCGCGAAGCGGCGCAACTATGTCAGTCAGCTGGCCCGCGAGTTGGGCATCAGCCGGGCGTTGCTGCAGGTCCACCTGCGCAAGCTGGAGGCGGCGGGCCTTGTGGACTCGCAGCTCGAGTTCTCCGAGGACGGCAAGGCGATGAAGTTCTACGAGGTCCGTGACTTCGCGCTGAACCTGACGCCGGAAACCATCGCGGACGCGGTGCGGACACTCACCAAATGACAGTCGCAGCGGTAAAAGGGGAATGCTGGCATGGACGCATTGGCCTGGCAGGAAGTCATCGGAGCCATCGGGCTCTTCGCCCTGGTGATCACCGTTCTTGCCCTGGTGATCCGCGAGGTCGCCAAGACGCTGCGCGCCAAGGCTGCCATTGCTCGCGACAACGACTATCGCGAGTTGGCGAAGCGTTCCACGGCCGCTGAGGAGGCGGTGGAGGTGAAGCTCACCGGGATCGACACCCGAATGGAGGGCCTGGAGAAGCGTCTGGCCGCCATCGAGCACATCCTCAAGGACGTCGAGTAGCGCTCGTGGCGCACGGGCCCGGCGCTCGGAGGCACGACAGAGAAACGCCGTCCTTTCCAAGAAAGGAATAATCTCTGTGTCCATCCAAACTGGAGACGTCCGGAAGCCGTTCGCCGAGCGCGTTGCGAGCTGGTCCGTGCGCCATCGATGGCCGGTGCTGGTCGGCTGGCTCGTCCTGGTCGTGGTCACCGTCCTCGGCAGCTCGCTGATCAGCGGCAACGGCGCACCGGCCCATGATCCCGGCGAGTCCGGGGTGGCCCAGCAGGCGCTGCGCGACCAACCTGAGTACCTGCCCATCCGGGAGAACGTGCTCATTTCTCCGAGCGGGTCGGGTGGCTCGGGGTTCGCGTCGGACCCCGAGGCGCGGGCGGCCACGGCCGACGTGGTCGACAAGCTGCGTGCGATGCCGACCGCGGTGTCCGACGTCCGGTCACCGCTGGACCCGGCCGCACCCGGACAGGTGTCCGCGGACGGCCGGTCCGGGCTGGTCACCTTCGTCGTCGCCGGGCCCGACGACGCGATGCTCGACAACTACCAGAAGGCGACCGACGCGGTCGGCGCCGTCGCGGCCACGCACCCCGGTGTGCGGATCGACCAGGCGGGCGACCGGAGTCTCTCCGCCACGGTGGACGACGCCATCAAGAAGGATTTCCAGACCGCCGAGACCACGTCGCTGCCGCTGACGATCCTGATCCTGCTGGTGGTGTTCGGGTCGCTGATCGCCGCCGGCATCCCGCTGCTGCTCGCCGCGACCACCGTGGCCGCCGCCATGAGCGTGCTGTCGGTGGTCGACCTGGTGGTCCCGATCAACAGCGCCACCTCGTCGATGATCCTGCTGATCGGCGTGGCCGTGAGCGTCGACTACTCGTTGTTCTACCTGCGCCGGGAACGGGAGGAGCGGGCCGCCGGCCGGGAGACCGGCGCCGCGCTGGAGATCGCCGCCCGCACCTCGGGACGGGTCGTGGTCATCTCCGGGCTGACCGTCATGCTCTGTGTCGGCGGCCTCTGGATGACCGGCCTCGACAACTTCCGCGGCCTCACCGTGGGCACGATCACCGTGGTCGGTCTCGCCGTCATCGGCTCGGTGACCGCGCTGCCCGCACTGCTGGCCATCCTCGGCCATCGTGTGGACCGGGCGCGGGTGCCGTGGCTCGGCCGCCGGCGCACGGTCGCGCGGGAGTCACGCTTCTGGACGACCGTGTCCCGTAACGTCGTGCGCCGCCCGCTGCTCTGGGGCACGGTCGCGGTCCTCGTGCTGGTGGGCCTGATGGTGCCGGCGCTCGACATGCGGCTCCAGGACGCCGGGCCGACGAACAGCCTGCCGCGCAGTGTGCCCGCCGTCGACGGCGCGGCCCGGATGCAGGCCGCGTTCCCCGGAGCGGCCGCACCGGAGCAGGTGGTCGTCTGGGGAGCCGACGCGGCGAGCCCGCGGATGACGGCCGCGACCGACGAGCTGCGCCGGCGGATCGGCGCCAGCGGCGGACTGCTGCACGAGCCGGTGTCGGTGATGCGGGTGGGTGACGCGCTTGTGGTCCGGGTCCCGCTCGACGGCAACGGAACCGACGAGCGCTCCAATCAGGCGCTGCGCGAACTGCGGCAGGAGGTGCTGCCCGCGACGTTCGGCACGGTGCCCGGCGCGAGGTTCGCGGTGGCCGGCAAGACGGCGTTCGCGTACGACTTCACCCGGCAGGTGCGGCAACGCATGAGCTACGTGTTCGCCTTCGTGCTGCTGCTCGCGTTCGTCCTGCTGAGCCTCGCGTTCCGGTCCTGGTGGCTGCCGGTCGCCTCGATCGTGCTCAACCTGCTCTCGATCGGCGCGGCGTACGGCGTGCTCACCTGGGTGTTCCAGGACGGGCATCTGAGCGGCCTGCTGGGCTTCACGGCGTACGGCGGCATCACCGACTGGCTGCCGCTCTTCATCTTCGTGCTGCTGTTCGGGCTGAGCATGGACTACCACATCTTCATCCTCAGCCGGGTCCGTGAGCGCCGGGCGGCCGGTGCCGACCCCCGCACGGCGATCGTGGGCGGTGTCGGTGCGAGCGCCGGCGTGGTGACCAGCGCCGCCGCCATCATGATCGGCGTCTTCTCGGTCTTCGTGACGCTCTCCGCCATCGAGTACAAGATGCTGGGCGTCGGTATGGCGGTGGCGATCCTGATCGACGCGACGCTGGTGCGTGGTGTGCTGCTGCCGGCCGCGCTGGCGCTGCTGGGTGACCGCGCCTGGTCGCGCCGAAGCCTTTCCCGGGAACGGGAGTTGAAGACCGACCAGGCCGAGCCGGAGGTCTACGCGCACGCCCACTGACCCCGGACACTGAGCCGACCCGCGCCCCCGCGACCACCGTCGCGGGGGCGCGATAGCTTCGGTACCGGAGAAATATAGTCCGCCCCGGACGCTTGGAGAGGTGACTGACACCTCCGCCGGGACGCGGCCGCCGAGCCTGCTGGCCCTCTACGACCCGCAATGGAAACTCGACCCGTACGCGCTGTATCGCGCGATGCGGACCGACGGCGTCGTGCTGTGGGACGAGTGGATGCGGACCTGGCTGGTCCTCGGCTACGCAGAGATCGTCCAGCTTTCCAAGGACGAGCGGCTCACGGGCGCGCGCGTCGAGTCGTTCTACGAGCAACTGCCGGCCAGCGCGCGTACCGAGATGAAGCCGCTCAAGACGGCGCTCGCCGACATGATGCTGTTCAACGAGCCGCCTCGGCACACCCGGCTGCGGCGGCTCATCAAGCCGGGCCTGACCCCGCGCTTCATCCGCGAGCTGCGACCACTCGTCCAGGAGATCGCCGACGACCTGCTCGACCAGGTGGCCGGCAGCGGGCGGATGGACGTCATCCGCGACTTCTCGGAGCCGCTCACCCGCCGCGTCGTCGGCAGGCTGGCCGGGGTGCCGGACGACGCGCTGCACCTGCTGAGCGACTGGCCCGGCCTGCTGCACGAGTTCTTCACGCAGTCGCGCAGGGCCGTGCCGCGCATCAACGACCTGCGGGCCGTCTTCGACCGGCAGACCGCGGCGCGCCGGGCCGGCGCCGCCGAGGACCTGTTCAGCCGGATGATCGCGGGACAGCTCGACGAGGCGGACTACACCGACGACGAGGTCTTCGCCAACTTCCTGCTGCTCATCGACGCCGGGCAGGCCACCACCACGCACGTGATCGGCAACGCGGTGCTGGCCCTCATCCAGCAACCGGACCAGCAGTCGCTGCTGCGTGCCCGGCCGGAGCTGGCGAACGGCGCCGCGTACGAGTTCCTCCGTTACGACGGCTCGGTGCAGTTCACCTCCCGGATGGCGCTCGACGACCTGGAGATCGGCGGCCGGCACATCAGGCGGGGCGACACGGTCACGCTCGTGCTCGGCGCGGGCAACCGGGATCCTGGGCGCTACCCCGACCCGGACCGGCTCGACGTGACCCGCCACGCGGCCGACCAGCTGTCCTTCGGGCACGGGATCCACTACTGCCTCGGCGCCGCCCTGGCCGTGACCGAAATCGAGATCGGCATCGCCGCCCTGCTGCGCCGCGCCGGCGACCTGCACACCGTCGACGCCGAGCCGGACTGGCTGGAGAGCGTCAACTTCCGGTTCCTGCAGCGGCTGCCGATCACGTTCACCCCCCTCGGCTGACCGCGACCACGCGAGGAGATCGACATGACAACCGAAGCCGTACCGACCTCGACGCTGGTGACCCGGCACGCCGCCAGGCGACCCGCCGCGGTGGCGGTGGCCGACGGCGACCGGGAGGTCACCTACGCCGAACTCGACAGCAGCGCCGACCGCCTGGCGGGACTCCTGCTGGAGCAGGGGCTGCGGCCCGGTGACCCGGTCGGTGTGCTCCTGCGCCGCCGCGCGGAACTGGTGATCGCCCTGCTCGCGATCTGGCGGGCCGGCGGGGCCTATCTCCCGCTCGCGCCCGACCATCCGGCCCAGCGCCTCCGCGGCGTGCTGGCCGGCAGCGGCGCCCGGCTCGCCCTGACCGAGGCGGACACGCAGGCGCCCGTGGTGGCCGCCGGGGCCCGCGCCGTCGTGCTCGACGACGCCCTCGCCACGTCCGCGCACCGGCCGGCCGAACCCGCCCGCCGTCCGATCGACCGGGACTCGGCCGCCTACGTCCTCTTCACCTCGGGATCCACCGGCCGCCCGAAGGGCGTGGTGATCCCGCATGCCGGGTTCGACAACCAGCTCGCCTGGCGGGTCCGCTGTCACGGGCTCGGCGCCGCCGACCGGGTGCTCTTCAAGACGCCTGTCACCTTCGACGCGGCGGGCTGGGAGATCTTCGCGGCCCTGCGCGCCGGCGGCACGGTGGTGGTGGCGCCCGACGGCGCGGAGCGCGACCCCGCGTCGCTCGTGCGCCTGGTCGCCGAGCACGGCGTCACCGTGCTCCAGGTGGTGCCGTCCCTGCTGCGCGCGCTCGTGCACGAGACGGGCTGGGACCGCTGCACCGCCCTGCGGCTGCTGTCCAGCGGCGGCGAGCAGCTGACGGCCGAGTTGGTGCAGGACTTCCTGGCGGAGGTCGAGGACAACACCGAGCCGGTCACCGTCTGGAACACGTACGGACCGACGGAATGCTCGATCGAAGCCGTGGCGCAGGAGGTGGACCCGCTGCAGCGGTCCGGGCCGGTGGCGATCGGGCGGGCCATCGAGGGCATCCGCACCGTCCTGGACGGCGACGAGGGCGAGCTGTTCCTCGGTGGCGTCGGCCTGGCGCACGGATACCTCAACGACCCGGCGCTGACCGCCGAGCGTTTCGTGCCCGACCCCGCCGGCGACGGCGCCCGGCTCTACCGCACCGGTGACCGGGTGCGCCGCCGCGCGGACGGCGCTCTCGAGTTCACCGGGCGCGTCGACGACCAGCTCAAGATCAACGGTGTGCGGATCGAACCCGGCGAGGTCGAGGCCGCGATGCTGGACCATCCAGGGGTACGGGCGGCGGCGGTTGCGGCGTACCGGGCGCCGAGTGGCGCGATGCGGCTCGCGGCCTACCCGGTCGCCGCGCCCGGCGCCGACCTGACGACGCTGTCGGACTTCCTGGCGACCCGACTGCCCGCCACCCACCTGCCGGCCGCGATCGTGCCGATGGACGCCCTGCCGAGCACGTCGAGCGGCAAGGTCGACCGCAGGGCGCTGCCCGCACCCGGCGCCGGGTCCGCGGAGCCCTCCGGCGCGCCCGCGTCGCCGGAGGAGTCGCGGATCGCCGGCCTGTGGCGCGAGGTGCTGGGCGTCGACCGGGTCGGGCGCGAGGACGACTTCTTCCGGCTGGGCGGCTCCTCCCTCCAACTGGTGCAGCTCGCCAACCGCCTGCGTGCGGCGTACGGTCGCACGATCGCGCTGGACGCGTTGCTGTCGCCGGCGACCGTGACCCGGCACGCCGAGCTGGTGGAGGCCGCCCGCCACGACCACCACCGGATCGAGCGGGCGCCGCGCGAGGGCGGCCTGCCGCTCTCCGCCGGCCAGCAACGGATCTGGCTGCTGGACCGCCTCGACCCGGGCAGCCGGGAGTGGGTCTCGGGTGTCTTCCTGACGGTCCCGGCCGGCGTACCCGAGTCGGCGGTGCGGCAGGCGCTCGATGCGCTGGCCGCCCGGCACGAGTCGCTGCGCACCCGGTACGCCGTCGTCGACGGCGAGCCGAGGCAGTACGTGCAGGAGCCGCGCCCGGTTCCGCTGCGGACCGTCGCCGTGCCCCGCGCGGAGCTCGGCGACGTTCTCGCCGACGCCACCGGTGCGGGCTTCGACCTGGAACGTGGCCACCTCGTGCGGGCGCTGCTGCACACCGACCCGCAGACCGTCCCGGAGGGCGCACGGACCCTCGTGTTGCTCGTGCACCACATCGCGAGCGACGGGTGGTCGTCCGCGATCCTGACCCGCGAGTTCGACGAGCTGCTGGCCGGCCGCGGCGCCGAGCTGCCCGAGCCGCCGATCCAGTACGCCGACTTCGCCGCCTGGGAACGCGCCGCCGCCGACGCGCCGGCTCGCCGCGCGGACCTGGACCACTGGCGGGCGGACCTGGCCGGGGCCGCCGCCACCGAGCTGCGCGCCGACCGGCTCCGCCCGGCCGTCCGGGACAGCGCCGGGGCCGTCGTCCCGTTCGCGATCCCCGAGCCGCTCGCCCGGTCGATGACCGAGCTGGGCCGCGACAGCGACGCCACGGCGTTCATGACCATGCTGACCGCCTTCGCCGTGCTGCTGGCCCGCTACACCGGCCAATGGGACGTCGTGGTGGGCGCGCCGGTCGCCGGGCGCAGCCGGCCGGAGACCGAGAACGTGGTCGGGTTCTTCCTGAACAGCGTGGTGCTGCGCTGCCGGCTCGACGGCGCGATGACGGTCGCCGAGGCGCTGGAGCGGGTGCGGGACGTCTGCAAGCAGGCGCTGTCGCACCAGAGCCTGCCCTTCGACGAGCTGGTCGCCGACCTCGCGCCGCCGCGCGACCCGTCCCGTACCCCGCTGTACCAGGTGGCGTTCGACTTCCACGGCGCCGAACTCTCGGGCGCCCCCGAGGACGAGGCGGACCTGGACACGCTGGTGCACGCCTCCCGGGTCGCCAAGACCGACCTCACGCTCTACGTCCGGCCGCAGCCGGACGGCGCGATGGTCGGCCTGCTGGAGTACGCCACGTCGCTGTTCGAGCGGGCGACGATCGAGCGGATGGCCGGGCACCTGACCGAACTGGTGTCCACGATCTGCGCACACCCCGCCGGTCGCCTGTCGGAGCTGGACTTCCTGCCGGCCGGCGAGCGGGAACTGCTGGCCGGGTACCGGTCGGTTCCGGCGCGCACCGGCGACGTCACGGTGCTCGACGGCTTCGAGCGGCAGGCGGCGGCCACCCCCCGGGCCGTCGCGGTCGTCACCGATCAGGACGAGCTGACGTACGCGGAGCTGGACGCGGCCGCCAACCGGTTCGCGCACCACCTGCGATCCCGGGGCGTCGGGCCGGAGTCCACAGTGGGTGTCCTGCTCGACCGTGGGCCGGCGCTGCCGGTGGCGCTGCTGGGGATCTGGAAGGCCGGCGCGGCGTACCTGCCGCTCGACCCGGAGACGCCGGCGGCCCGGGCCGGGCTGGTGCTCGCCGACGCGGGCGCCCGGGTGCTGGTCACCGCGCAGTCCCACCTGGACCGGATCGGCGACGGCCTGGACGACGTCGCCGTGGTCGCGGTGGACCGGGACGCCGCAGTGATCGACGCCGCCGACGCGCGGCGCCCGGAGCGGGACCCGGCTGTCGAGGCGCTCGCCTACGTCATCTACACCTCCGGGTCGACCGGTTCGCCCAAGGGGGTCCAGGTCACCCACTCCGGCCTGGCCGGGCACGTCAACTGGGCGGTGCAGGACCTCGCGTCCCGCGGCACGGGCGGCGCGCCGGTGTTCCTCTCGGTCGCCTTCGACCTGGTGGTGCCGAACCTGTGGGCGCCGCTGCTGGCCGGGCAGGCCGTCCGGCTGCTGCCGCCGGACCTCGACCTGACCGAGCTGGGCGGCCGGCTGGTGGCCGCGGGGGCGTTCTCCTTCATCAAGCTGACCCCCGGGTACCTCGACATCCTCCGCCACCAGCTCGACGCCGGGCAGATGTCGGCGCTGGCCGCGACGATCGTGGTCGCCGGCGAGGAGTTGCCGGTCCCGCTCGCCGACGCGTGGGCCGCCGCGCTGGGCCCGGAGAATCTGATCAACGAGTACGGCCCGACCGAGACCACCGTCGGTGCCAGCATCCATCCGGTCACCGCGCCCGTGCGCGGGGACCGCGTGCCGATCGGCCGCCCGCTCCCCGGCGTCACCCTGCACGTGCTCGACGAACGGCTGGCGCCACAGCCGATCGGGGTGGTCGGTGAGCTGCACGTCGGCGGCGCCGGCGTGGCCCGCGGCTACGCCGGGCGGCCGGCGGCGACCGCCGAGCGGTTCCTGCCGGACCCGTCCGGGCCGCCCGGCTCGCGGCTCTACCGCACCGGCGACCTGGTCCGGTTGCTGCCCAGCGGCACGATCGAGTTCCTCGGCCGGCGCGACGAGCAGGTCAAGGTGCGCGGGTACCGGATCGAACCGGGCGAGGTGGCCGCGGTGCTGCGCGAGCACCCGGCGGTACGCACCGCTGCCGTCGTGGTGAACGGGACCGGCGAGGCCGCCGCGCTCGTCGCGTATGTCGTCCCGGCCGATCCCGCGGCCGTCCCGGCGGACCTCGCGGCCTTCTGCGCCGAGCGGTTGCCCGCCTACCTCGTGCCCGCCGCCTTCGTGCCGCTGGCCGCGCTGCCGCTGACCGCCAACGGCAAGCTGGACCGCGGCGCGCTGCCACCGGCGACCGCGCCGGGCGAGGCGGCGCCGAGCGCCTCGGTCAGCGGCGTCGTGCAGGAGCGCATCGCCGAGATCTTCGCCGAGCACCTCGGCGTGCCGGTCGACGCCGGCACCCACTTCTTCGCCGCGGGCGGCAACTCGATCCTCGCGATCCGGGTCATCGCCGCGATCCAGGCGGCGTTCGACGTTCCCCTGTCGATGCGCACGATCTTCGACGGGGACACGGTCGCCGAGATCGCCGCGGCGGTCGAGCAGGCCGTCATCGCGGAGATCGACGGCATGTCCGATGAGGAGGTCGTGGCCAGCAGTTCCGACGCGTAACCGGACCGTACCCCCAGCAAAGAAAGGCTTCTGATGTCCGAGAACACCTATCAGTCGGCGATCCTCGCGTTCCTGCGGGAACAGTTCCCCGACGCCGTGGACGACGGCCCGATCACCGAGACCACTCCGCTGATGACGTCCGGGGTGCTCGACTCGCTGCGGATCGCGGTCCTCATGACCTTCATCCGGGACCGTCTCGGCCTGCTCGTGCCGCTCGAAAAGATCGACGCCGCGAACTTCGCGGACGTACGCTCGATCGCCGCGTTGCTCGACGAGGCCGACCCGGTTCCGGCGACGGGAGGCCGGCGGTGACCGCCGACTACGACGTCGTGGTCGTCGGCGGCGGGCCCGCGGGCTCCACGATGGCCTCCTACCTGGCTCAGGCCGGCATCTCGGTCGCCGTCATCGAGGGCGCCGTCTTCCCGCGCGAGCATGTCGGCGAGTCGCTCGTGCCCGCCACCACGCCGGTGCTCGTCGAGATCGGCGCGATCGGCCGGATCGACGAGGCGGACTTCCCGAAGAAGTACGGCGCCTCGTGGACGTCCGGGCTCTCGGGATACATCCCGTTGCTCGGACACGACGGGCTCAGCCACGGCTGGACCGCCGACGTCCAGTTCGTCGAGCGCAACCAGCCGGGCGTGGACCGCGACTACACGTTCCACGTCGACCGGGGGCGGTTCGACGCCATTCTGCTCAAGCACGCGCAGGAGAGCGGCGCGACCGTCTTCAACGGCATCCGGGTGCACCGGGTGGACTTCGACGACCCGGAGCTGGTCTCGGTCGAGTGCAGCGCCGGCCCGCGCCGGTTGACGTACACCGCCCGGATGGTGGTCGACGCGTCGGGCCGGCAGACGATGCTCGGCCGACAACTGCGCACGAAGGTCGCGGATCCGGTCTTCGACCAGTACGCCGTGCACAGCTGGTTCGAGGGGCTGGACCGCCGGGCCCTCGCGCCCACCGAGGCGCAGGCGGACCACATCTTCGTGCACTTCCTCCAGGTCAAGGACAGCTGGGTCTGGCAGATCCCGATCACCGACAAGGTCACCAGCGTCGGCGTGGTCAGCCAGAAGAGTCGCTTCCGCGAGTTCGGCGGCGACCAGGACGGCTTCTTCTGGGACATGGTGGCCAGCCGGCCCGACCTGCACGACGCGCTGAAGAACGCGCAGCAGGTCCGGCCGTTCAAGACCGAGGGCGACTACAGCTACTCCATGAAGCAGATCTGCGGCGACCGGTACGTGCTGGTCGGCGACGCGGCCCGGTTCGTCGATCCGATCTTCTCCAGCGGCGTCAGCGTGGCGTTGAACAGCGCCCGCATCGCGGCGCAGGACATCATCGCCGCGCACCAGGCGGGTGACTTCGGCAAGGAGCGGTTCGCCACGTACGAGAACAAGCTGCGCCGCGCCGTGAAGTACTGGTACGAGTTCATCTCCATCTACTACCGGCTGAACGTGCTCTTCACCGCGTTCGTCCAGGACCCGCGCTACCGTCTCGACGTGCTGAAGATGTTGCAGGGCGACGTCTACGACGGCGAGGAGCCCAAGGCGCTGGCCGCCATGCGCGAGGTGCTGGCCACCGTGGAGGGCAACCCCGACCACCTGTGGCACAAGTACCTCGGCACGCTGAAGGCGCCGACCGCGGCGCCGAGCTTCTGACCCACGCGGCGGGCCGGGCCGGGATTTCTTCCCGGCCCGGCCTTTTCGGTGCGTAGGCCGCGCAGATCAGGCGGCGAGTCGCGTCGCCAGGTGATCGGCGATCCCCGAGATGCTCGGCTTCTGCCAGAGCAGGGCGGTCGGCAGCGGCTGACCGAACCGCTTCTCCAGGCGCCGCCGGATGACGATGGTCATCACCGAGTCGAGGCCCTGTTCCAGGAGCGAGCGCCGGGGGTCGAGCGAGTCCACCGGCATCCGCATCTCGGCGGCGATGTCGCTGCTCACCTCGCCCAGGAGACGCTCGCGCAGCTCGCCGGCGTCGAGACCGGCGAGACCGAGGTCCTCCTCCGCGGCCGGACCGGCCGCCTCGGCGACGGCCACCTCGCTCAGCAGCGCGATCGGCTCGGTCACCTCCGCGCCCGGCAGCATCCGCAGGACCGGGTAGTGGCCCGGGCCGCGCTGCTGCGCGTGGTCCCACGCGGCGAACGCCTCGGCGGCGGAGATGGGCGCGGTGCCGCGGGACCGCAACTCCCGGTCGACGGTCTCGTTGACGGCCATGCCCTGGCCGCGCCACGACGTCCAGCCGAAGCTGAGCACGTCGCCGCGGTGGGTGGCGAGCGCGTCCAGGAACGCGTTGGCGGCGCCGTACGACGCCTGGCCCGGCAGGCCGAGCAGCTGGCCGCACGACGAGAACAGCACGAAGAAGTCGAGGCTGCCCGGCGGGAACGTCCGGTGCAGCGCCCAGGCGCCGTCCACCTTCGGGCGCAGCACGGTGCGCAGCGACGGCTCGTCGACCGAGTGCGCCATCCGGTTGTCGAGGACGCCCGCGGCGTGGACGACGCCGCAGATCGGGGGCATGCCGAGCGCGTCGGGGGCGAGGACCCGCGCCACCGCGGCGGCGTCGCCGACGTCCAGGCCGATCACCCTGACGGTGACACCCGACCCTTCCAGGTCTCGTACGCCGCGGATCCGCCGCGCCGTCTCCGTGTCCGTCGTCGTGTCCCAGTCGGCCCGGGCGGGCAACCCGGTCCGTCCCGCCAGCACGATGCGCCGCGCGCCCCGCTCGGCCAGCCACCGGGCGACGTCCAGGCCGAGCACGCCGAGGCCGCCGGTGACCAGATAGGTGCCGTCGGCCCGGCAGGCGAGCGGCCCGCCGGCCGGCTCGCGGTCCGTGCGCACCAGGCGGGCGGCCCGCGCGACGCCGTCGCGTACGGTCACGACGTCCTCGCGCCGCCTTCCGCGCAGCACGGCGAGCAGCGTGGCGATCTCCGCGGCGGGGTCGCCGGCGGGCAGGTCGACGATGCCGGCCCACTGCTCGCCGTACTCGCCGGCGAGCACCCGGCCGAGCCCCCATACCGGCGACTGGGCCAGCGCGGCCGGCGACCCGCTCTCCAGCACCCCGGTGGTGAGGCACCGGACGCGCCGGTCCCGCGCCAGCAGCCGCTGTGCGGTGCCGAGCAGCTCCCACGTGGCGCGGGCCGCCTCGTTCGGCAGATCGGCGGCGGCGCCCGGGACGGGACCGGCCACCAGGACCACGTCCGCCGACTTGCCGCCCGGCAGCACGGCGTCCTCCGGTGCCGTGTCGGCGACGTCGACCGTGACGCCCGCCGCGCGCAGCGGGCCGGCCAGTGCGCCGGTGCGATCCGGGTCGCCGACCAGCACCAGGGCGGGCACGGGGCCGGCGTCCTCGTCCGCCGTGAGCTCGCGCCAGCGCAGCTCGTGGACCAGTTCCCCGGGCGCGGCGGCGGCCAGCGTGTCGTCGTCGACGGCGGCGTAGGCGAGTCCGGTGATCTCGGCGCGACCGTCCGTGCCCGCGCCCTTGACACGCACGTCGAGGCGGTTCGGCGCGGACGGGTCGCGCACCACGTGGATGTCGGCGACGGCCGGCGGCGTGCCCGTCACCCGGACCCGGTCGGCGCCGGCCACCATGCGCAGCACGGGCTCGCCGGGCAGGGCGGTCGGCGCGACGGAGAACGCCGCGTCGAGCACCCCGGCCCACGAACTCGTGTCGGCGACGGTGACCCGGGCCCGCAGCGCGTCATCGCCGCGTAGCAGCTCCTCGACGTCCCAGTCGAAGGCCATCGTCGGCACGCCGACCCCGGCCAGGTACTCCCGGACGCCGCCCGGCGCTGCCGCCCGCCAGCGCGTCCGCGGCAGCGCCGCGGGCGGGGCCCCGTCGTCGAGGCCGGCGGTCGCCGTCGCGTGCACGAGCCAGACGCCGTCCTCGCCCGGTGACCGGGACACCAGCCGCAGGCCGGATCCGTCCCGGACCACCTGCACCTCGCGGCGTTCCTGAGCCACCAGTGGCAGCCGCAGGGACACCTCGGTCAGCACGGTGCGGTCCGCGCCGCCCGCGCCCAGGAACGTGGTCAGGTAGACGGCCGCCGGCGCGATCTCGACGCCGCCGATGGTGTGGCTGCCGGGATAGGGCCGGCTCTCCCGGTCGAGGTCGGTACGCCAGACCTCGATCTCGGACGGACCCGCCACCGTGGACGCGGCGCCCAGCAGCGTGTGCGACGCCGGGTCGTGCGGGCGCCGGCCGCCCGGGCCGGAGACGGCGGTGTCGTGCCAGTGGGGCCGGTGCTGCCACGGCATGCCGGGCAGGTCGACGTGGCCACCTGTCGGCTGCCGGCGATCCCAGTCGAGCGCGATGCCGTGGCAGTGCGCCAGACCGGCCGCGGCCAGCAGGGTGGCCTGCTCGGGCTGGTTGCGCCGCAGGGTGGTGCCGACGAACGCGTCCGGGGCGGCGGTCTCGCCGAGCGTCTCGCGGATCGAGTGGGCGACCACCGGGTGCGCCGAGACCTCCAGGAAGGCCCGGTAGCCGTCCTCGACGGCGGCCCGGACCGCGTCGGTCAGGCGTACGGGCTGACGCAGGTTGGTGGCCCAGTACGCGCCGTCCAGCGTCCCGGCGCCGCGGCTGTCGGTCAGCGCCGTGCTGTACATGGGCAGCCGGGGCTTGCCGGTGTCCAGGTCGTGCGCGGCGGCGGCGAGATCGGCGAGCAACGGGTCGGTCTGCGGGCTGTGGAACGCGACGTCCGAGGCGACCCGCCGGACGGTGACGTCATCGGCGCCCCACCGCTCGATCAGCTCCTCGACGGCCTCCGGCGCACCGGACACGACGGTGGAGAACGGTGACGCCGCGATGCCGGCGGCCACGTCGTCGCGTCCGCGCAGGCGTTCCTCGACCTCGGCGAACGGCAGGGCGACCATGGCCATCGCGCCCTGACCGGCGATGCGGCGCAGCAGCGTGGAGCGCCGGCAGCTGAGCCGCGCGCCGTCGTCGAGGCTGAGCGCACCGCTGGTGACGGCAGCCGCCAGCTCACCGACCGAGTGGCCGATGACGGCGTCCGGGCGTACCCCGTAGGAACGCCAGACCGCCGCCAGGCCGACCTGGACCGCGAAGATCATCGTCTGGATCCGGTCCACGCTCTCCAGGTCACCGTCGAGCAGCACCTGCCGCGGCGAGAAGCCGATCTCCGCCCGGAAGATCGGCTCCAGCCGGTCGATGACCTCGGCGAAGGCGGTCTCACTGACCAGCAGGTCGCGGCCCATCCCGGCCCACTGCGCGCCGTGGCCGGAGAAGACCATGACCAGGCCGCGTCCCGCATCGTCGGCGGGCGACCCGAGGACGGCATCCCGGTCCTGCTGACCCTCGGCGATCAGTCGCAGCCGTTCGACGAGCTCGTCGCGGCCGGTGGCCACGATCGCCGCCCGGTGCGCCAGGTGCGAGCGGCGTACGGCAAGGGTCCGGCCGACCGCGTCGAGCGGGAGCGTCTCGTCGCGGGTGAGCTGGTCGGCGAGCGCCGTCGCGCGCTGCGCCAGCGCCTGTGGTGAACCGGCCGACAGCGGATACAGCCGCGGCCCGGTCGCGTCCGGGGCGCCCGGGGCCGGGGCGTCCGTCCGCGCCGCGGCGTCGACCGGCGCCTGCTCCAGCACGACGTGCCCGATCGTGCCCCCGTATCCGAAGCCGGAGACGCCGCACCTGCGCGGCCCATCATGGTCCGGCCACGGCGTGGGCTCGGTGACCACGCGCAGCCCGGAGCCGCTCCAGTCGATCAGGGGATTGGGCTCGTGGAAGTTGAGGCTCGGCGGCAGCGTCCCGTGGTGCAGCGCCAGCGTCGCCTTGATCAGGCTGGCGATGCCCGCGCCGGCCTCCAGGTGGCCGATGTTGGGTTTGACCGAGCCGATCAGGCAGGGCTGCCCGGCCGGCCGGCCGCTGCCGTAGACGGCGCTCATCGCGCCCGCCTCCAGCGGGTCGCCCAGCCGGGTGCCGGTGCCGTGGGCCTCGACGTAGTCGACCGACGCGGGGTCCACCCCGGCGCGGCGGCACGCCTCGGCCAGCAGCCGGCGCTGGGCGTCGCCGTTGGGCGCCATGATTCCGCCGGTGCGGCCGTCCTGGTGGACCGCGCTGCCCCGGACCACCGCCAGGATCCGGTCGCCGTCGCGTTCCGCGTCGTCGAGCCGCTTGAGGACCAGGACGCCCCCGCCCTCACCCCGTCCGTACCCGTTGGCCTCGGCGTCGAACGGCTTGCAACGCCCGTCCGGCGCGGTCGCACCGGCGGCCTGCAAGGTGAGCGTCAGGCCGGGAGAGACGATCAGGTTGACGCCGCCGACCAGGGCGATCCGGCATTCGTCGTCGCGCAGCGCTTGGGCGGCCAGGTGGGTGGCGACCAGCGAGGCCGAGCACGCGGTGTCCACGGCGACGCTGGGCCCGTGCAGGTCGAGCGCGTACGAGATGCGGTTCGCCGCCGCGCACATGGCGCTGCCGATGCCCGTCCACGCCTCGATGGACGGCAGGTCCTCCAGCAGCCGGCGGCCGTAGTCGTCGGAGCCCACGCCGACGAAGACGCCGGTGTCTCCGCCGGCCAGCTCGTGCGGCGGGATGCCGGCGTGTTCCAGCGCCTCCCAGGTCACCTCCAGCAGGAGCCGCTGCTGTGGGTCCATGAGCTCGGCCTCGCGCGGCGAGAGCCCGAAGAACGCCGCGTCGAAGCCGTCGATGTCACGCAGAAAGCCGCCCGGAACGGCGGCTTGGCGGGCGGCGGTGGCGTGGTCCGGGCCGACGTCCTGATACGCCGCCCAGCGTTCGGTGGGCGGGTCGCCGATGCCGTCCCGGCCGTCGACCAGCAGCCGCCAGAAGTCGTCGACGCTGTGGACGTCGCCGGCGAACCGGCAGCCGGCGCCGATGACAGCGATCGGCGCGATGTCGGATGTCCCCATCAGTGTCTCCTCACTGTTCGAACCAGGGAGCGGGATGATCGATCCGCACCACGGCGCTGGACACCGTCACGCCCGGCCCGACGCCGAGCATGAGCAGGTGATCCCCGGGTTCGAGGGCGCCGGTGGCGAGGAGGTGGTCCAGGGCCACGATCTGGTCGCTGGCGCCCAGGTGGCCGAGGGTGCGGCCGTGGTCCCAGGTGGAGCGGGACATCGCCAGGCCGAGCGCGGCCATGCAGCGCTGTTCGACGATCTCCCGGGAGTAGTTCATGTACGCCACCCGCGTCACGTCGCCGATGTCGATGCCCGCCTCGTCGAGCGTCCGGTCGACCACGGCGAGCGTCTGGCGGTGGATGCCGACCAGGGCCGCGGTGCCGGTGCCGTCGGCCAGCACCTCCCGCTTGAAGTCGGCGTTGCGGGCGGCGAAGTCGAGGGACCGCCCGACGGTCGGGCCCGGCGGGAAGAGCGGCTCGTTGCCACGGTGCATCTTCTCGGCCCCGGGCACGGCGGCGCAGCAGACCGAGAGCAGCCGGGCGAACGAGGGCTCGGTGCTGAGCAGCACCGCGCTCGCCGCGTCACCCGCGACGTAGCCGGGCCCCATCCGCCACCTGTCGATCAGCGGGGTGCCGAAGTTGTCCGCCGCCACGAGCAGCGCCGCCCGGGCCCGGTCGGCGCCGTCGCCGAGGAATCCGGCGCCGAGTTGCAGGGCGCCGAACATGCCGTTGCAGCCCTGCCGCACCTCCATCGCGAGCAGGTCGCCGCCGAGCAGGTGCCGCTGCAGGTGGTACTGCGGCTGCCAGCCGTCCGGCCCCTGGTACCAGGAGTCGGCGTAGAGCAGGAGGCTGACGTCGGTGGGGGAGTGCCCGCCGCGCCCGAGCGCCTCGCGGGCGGCGTGCAGCGCCATCTCGGGCGCGGGCACGTCCCCGGCCACGGCGGCGCCGGCGAGCTGGTGCAGGCCGACCTCCTCGGCCGGGTACCGCCCGTCGGCGACCGCCTGCTCGATGGGTACGGTCGGGGGCACGTAGGTCCCGAGCCCCTTGATGAAGATGTCCGGCGTTCGCACGACCGCCGCGCTCCTTTCCGTTGTCCGCGGTGCTCAGGCCGCGTCGCGCAGCGCGCGCACCAGGCGGTCCAGCAGTTGCTCGGCCGCCCGCGGACGGAACAGTCCGGGCCGGTGGCCGAGCCGCAGGTGGATCCGCTCGCCCGGCACGACGACGAGCCGTACCGGGTAGTGGGTGTCGTCCACCACCTCGACGCCCGTCAGCCGCGGCTCGTCGAGCGCGGCGTCCCACACGGCGGGGTCGAACGAGTAGTTGACGAAGGTGATCGCGGTGTCGAACAGCTCACCGCTGAGCGGACTCTGCCGCTGGATCTCGCCCAGTCCCAGGTGGTGGTGGGCGATCAGGTCGGCCTGCTCGTTCTGGACGCGTTGGAGCAGGGCGCCGGCCGGCTCGCCGGCGCGCAGGCGCACGCGTACCGGAACGGTGTTGGTGAGCAGCCCGACGATGTTCTCGACGCCCGGCAACCGCGGTGGCCGGCCCGAGACGGAGGCGCCGAACACCACGTCGTCGCGCCCGGTGAGCTGGGACAGGACGGTCGCCCAGGCGACCTCGACGATCGTGTTCAGCGTGACGCCCAGGCCGTGGGCGCGGTCGGTGAGCGTGGCGCTCAGCGACTCGTCCAGGTCCCGGCGCAGTTGGGTCTGCGGGCCGGCGGCCGGCGGGGAACCCGGCGCGATGAGGGTCGCCGCGGTCAGGCCGTCCAGCGCCGCGCGCCACGCCCGGCGCGAGACCTCCGCGTCGGTGCCCGCGAGGTGGCGCAGATAGTCCCGGTACGGCGTGACCGGGCCGAGCGTCCCCCCGGCGTACGCGGTGAACAGCTCCCGCACCAGGATCGCGGTCGACCAGCCGTCCCACAGCACGTGGTGGGCGGTGAGCGTGAGCAGGTGCCGGTCGCCGAGCCGGATCAGGTGCAGGCGCAGCAGCGGCGGGCGGGTCAGGTCGAAGCCGCGTTCCCGCTCCGCCGCGGCCAGCCGGTCCGCCTCGGCCTCCGGGTCCGCTGCCCCGGACAGGTCGGTGTGGGCCCAGCCCGCCTCGCGTACGCCGGTGATGACCTGGACCGGCCCGGCGAAGCCGTCGTCGTAGCGGAACGCCGCCCGCAGGTTCTCGTGGCGGTCCAGCAGCGCGTCCGCGGCCGATCGCAGCCGGTCGGGGTCGACCCGCCCGGTCAGGTGGAAGCGGACCTGGGAGGTGTAGGCGTCCCGGCCGCCCTGGGCCACCAGATGCTGGAAGAGCAGGCCCTCCTGGAGCGGCGAGACCGGCAGGACCGCCGTCATTCCCGGATACGCGTCGGCCAGCGCCGCCCGCCGGCCGGCGTCCAGCCAGGGCAGGTCAGGCTCCGCCGGACCGGCCGGAGCCTCCGGTTCCGGGTCGATCCGCCGCACGGCCCGGGCGAGGCGTGCCACGGTGGCGTGCTGGAAGACGTCGCGGGCGCTGAACTCCAGGCCGCGTTCCGCCGCGTTGGCCACCAGCGGGAACACGCGGATGCTGTCGCCGCCGAGCTCGAAGAAGGAGTCGTCGACGCCGACCTCGCGCTGCCCGAGCGCCTCGGCGAACAGTTCGCACAGCACGCCCTCGACGGAGGTGGGGTCCGGCCGGTCTCCGCCGCCGGCCTGGAACACCGGTGCCGCGAGCGCCCTGCGGTCCACTTTGCCGTGGGGAGTCACCGGCAACTCGTCCAACAGGACCACCGCGGCCGGGACCATGTGCTCCGGCAGCCGGTCACCGGCGAAGCGGCGCAGCTGCGCGCCGGTCACCTGCGCGCCGTCGGCCGACCGGACGTAGCCGACGAGCATCCGGTGCCCCGGCTGGTCCTCGCGGAGCACGACCGCCACCGCGGCGACGGCGGGATGAGCCGCCAGCGCCGCCTCGACCTCGCCCGGTTCCACCCGGAAACCGCGAATCTTCACCTGGTCGTCGGTACGCCCGGAGAACTCCAGCAGGTCGTCGGCGCGCCGGCGCACCACGTCCCCGGTGCGGTACAGCCGCGATCCCGCCGGCCCGTACGGGTTGGGCACGAAGCGCTCGGCGGTCAGCATCGGCCGGCCGAGATAGCCGCGAGCCAGCCCGGCCCCGCCCAGGAAGAGCTCGCCCGCGACGCCCGGCGCGGTGAGGGTGAGCTGCGAGTCGAGGACCAGTGCCTGGGTGCCCCGAATCGGGTGACCGATCGGCGCGGGCGTCTGCACCGTGTCGAGCGGCGGGCTGACGGTGCTGGCCACGGCGGCCTCGGTCACGCCGTACACATTGGCCATCCGGCGGCCGGCGGCCCAGCGGCGGACCAGATCGTCACTGGGGGTTTCTCCACCGGTGATCAGTGAGACGAGTTCGGGCAGGTCGTCGCCGCGTAGCTGGGCCAGCATCACCGGCGGGATCGCGGCATGGGTGATCCGCTGTCGCCGCAGCAGGCCGACGAGCGGCTCGGCGTCGGCGGCCTGGTCGGGCTGCGGCAGCACCAGCCGTCCGCCGCGCACGAGCACCGGCCAGATGTCCCCGGTGGCGACGTCGAAGCTGGGCGAGGCGAACTGCAACGAGCGGCTGCCGGCGTCGAAGCCGAACCGGTCGGCGTGGTCGAGGACGAAGTTCAGCATGGCCCGACGCGACACGACCACCCCCTTGGGCGTGCCCGTCGATCCGGAGGTGTAGATGACGTACGCCGGATGGTCGGCCTCCGCGCCCGCCGGCGCGGCGTCCCCGGCGAACGCCTCGGCCTCGCTGAGCAGGATCGGCTCCGCGCCGTCCGGTACCGAGCCGGCCGTCTCCTCGGTGACCAGCACGTACCGCGGACGAAGGTCTTCGAGCATGAACCGGATCCGGCTCTCGGGATAGGCGACGTCGATCGGGGCGTAGGCCGCGCCGCTCCGCAGCACGCCCAGCATGGCGACGATCAGCCCGGGGGAGCGGGGAATCGCCAGCGCGACGAAGTCCTCCGGTCCGACCGCCCGGGCCGCGAGGCAGCGGGCCACGGCCGCGGCCCGCGCCGCCAGGTCGGTGTAGGTCACCTCTTCGTCGCCGTGCACCAACGCGACCGCGTCGGGCGTGGCGGACGCCTGCCGCTCCACCAGCTTCTCGACGGTGATCCGGCCGCTCAAGTCGCAGCGTTCCGGCGCCTGGGAGGCGGCCAGCACGGCCGCGCGCTCGTCCGGCGTCAGCACCTCGAGCCGGCCGACCGCCGTGTCCGGAGCGGTCAGGACGGCCCGGATGAAGGCGAGCGCCCGGTTCTTGTGCGCGAGCAGCCCCTGCTCGTCGTGGTGCTCGGGGTTCGCCTCGAACATCAGCGGCATCGGCCCGCCGGGCGTGCCGGAGATGGAGATCGAATAGTCGACGATCGGGCCCGAGGCCAGATTGTGGAAGGTCGCGGTCGCCGCGCCGAAGCTCAGCTCCTGCTCGTAGGGCATGAAGTTGACCATCGGGCCGAGGAAGGGGTTGGCGCTGCCGGTGAGACCCAGCGCCCGGCGGAGATCCTCGGCGCGGTAGCGCTCGTGTCGTAGCGCCCCGCCCACCTCGGCCGCCATCGCCGGGATCAGCTCGGTCAGGCTCTTCGCGGGGTCGACGTCGACGCGCAGCGCCACGGAGTTGGTGGCCATCCCCGGAACCAGGCGTGCCGCCGCGGTTCGCCGTCCGGCCACCGGCAGGCCCAGGATCACGTCCCGGCGGTCGGTGACGCGGTGCACGTACCCGGCGATCGCGGTCAGCAGGACCACCTGCCAGGTCGTGCCGTTGCGGCGGGCCACCTCGGAGAGCGCCGCGACGTCCCCGTCGCCCAGCCGGTCGGGGCTGCTCAGCCGTAGCGGTCGCGCGGGAGCGGCTGGTCGCCCGGGCATCCGCATCACCTCCGGCTGGTCACCGAGGCGGCCCACCCAGTAGTCGCGGTCGCGGGCGAACGCCGCCGAGTCGCGGTACGCGCGGTCCTGGCCGACCAGCAGCTCGATCGACCCCAGCGGCGGGCCGGACGCCTCGGCCCGCCGCTCGGGACCCGCCGCGAGAGCGGTGTAGACCTCGGCCAGCCGCCGCCCGAGCAGGAGCACGCCGTAGCCGTCGATGACGGCGTGGTGCAGGCGGTAGTAGAACCAGTGACGGTCCTCGGCAAGCGTGAGCAGCGCGGCCGAGACGAGGCCGCCCGCCGCCGGCTGGACCGCCCGGGTGAGGTCGGCGGTGGCCCAGCGACGCGCCGCGGCGGCCGGGTCCGCGGCCCCGCTCACGTCGTGGCACTCCAGTTCGGACAGTGGCTCGCTCGCGATGATCTGGAGCAGGTCGCCGTCGTTCTCGACGATCGCGGCCGTACGCACCGCGTCGGCCTCGCCGGCGACCTGCCGCCAGGCGTGACGCATCAGCCCGGCGTCGACAGGCCCGACGATGTCCAGGTATTCGGCGCAGTTCATCTGCTGGCCGGTCGGGTCCAGCCGGTGGGCGAACCAGACGCCCTGCTGCGCCGCGGAGAGCGGGATCCGGTGGGAAAGCTGGTCAGTCATGGCGCACCTCGGTTCCGGCCGTCCGGTACCCGCCGTCCAGGAAGATCAGGGGTGGGTCGTCACCATCGGCGACGTCGCACTCGAGCACGTCGGCGACGAGCAGGTCGTGGTCGCCGACCGGGTGGATCTGCGCGATCCGGCACTGGAACCAGGCCACGCAGCCGGGCACCAGCGGGGCCGGCTCGGTCGTCGTCAACGGCGGCAGGTGCGGCGGGAGGACGCCCCGCTCACGGGCCGCGAAGTGCTGCGCGTACTCGTGCTGGCTCTCGCGGAGGACGCTGATCCCGAGCAGGTCACCGGGCTCGATCAGGGCGCGCATCCGGCCGTACGCGGTGACCGAGAGGCCGACCAGCGGCGGTTCGAGCGACAGGGTCAGGAAGGAGTTGGCGGTCAGGGCATGCGAGTCCGCGCCGTGGCGGACGGCGGCGACCGTGACGCCGGTCGCGAACCGCCTGGCGCTACGCCGCAGGGACGATCCGATGCGTTGGTCGTGCAGGTTCGCGGTCATGACGGCCCCCCGCTCAGCGGGACATCGCGACGAGGACCCGCCGCTTGCCGGTGAACGGGCGGCGACCGTGCCCGACCAACACGTTGTCGATGAGCAGGACGTCACCGGCGTGCCAGTCGACGTCGACGGCCAGTTCCAGGCCACGGTCGCGGATCTGCTCGACGTACGGGTCGGGGATCGGCGAACCGTCGGCGAACGTGACCGACTGCGGCAGCTCGTCGGCCGGGACGACCCTCGCCAGCGCCGCGGCGGTCTCCGAGCCGAGCCCGGCCGCGTGCCACTGGTCGGCCTGGTTGAACCAGACGCGCGTGCCCGTGATCGGGTGCTCCGTGGTGGCCGGCCGGCGCTGGATCACCCGCAGGGAGCCGTCCTTGCGCCACTCCCACTCCGCCGCGGAGTCGCCGAGGAAGCCCTCGATGGCGTCGCGGTCGTCGGTCTCGAACGTCTCCTGCCAGCTCTTGCCGAGACCGCGGCCGCTGTGCAGGTTCTGCGTGTACCGGACCCCGTCGGCGAAGGCGTCGCGGACGTCGTCGTCGAGCGACTCGAGCCAGCGCTCGCCGTCGACCACCGGGGTGGCGCCGCCGGTCTCGGGAGCCTGCTGGCAGAAGAAGAGGAGGCGGGACGGCCAGGTGTGCCCGTACGACAGCTCGTTGTGCATCGAGATGGTGAATTCCGGCGGGTACTCGGTCGAGGTGTAGACGTTCTGGCCCACCTTCGTGCGCGGCGAGTTGCCGTGGACGTAGGCGAGCCGGTCCGGCAGCAGCGCGTCGATCACACCGGGCAGCTCGTCCGTCGTGGCCCGGAAGCCGCGGAACACCACGGCCTTCTCGCGAGCCAGCAGACCGGTGAGATCGGGTTCTCCCCGCACGTAGTCGATCAGGGCGCGGGGCTCGGCCTCGCAGCCGACGTCGTGCGGGGAGATCTCCAACGGAGTCCAGGTGCTGTCGACGGCCATCTGCGGGTCCTTCCAGGCGAGTCGGTCAGTGCCGACCCTCTGCCGCAGCCCTATATTTCGTCGGTATCCGACCTATCGGTCCGCCGCGCTGCCCACGCTCCGCTTGCCGGTCAGGATCGCCTGGTACGTGTACTGCATGGCCGCTCCCGGCTGGACGCCCAGTTCGTCGTCGAGGCACTGGCGTCCCTCGTGGAACACGGCGAACGCGTCGGCCCGCCGGTCGGACTGGTAGTGCGCCAGCATCAACTGGGCCCTGAGCCGTTCCCGCAGCGGGTACTGCCGCACCAGGCCGAGCAGTTCGGCGGTGACCTCTTCGTGGCGGTCGTTGGCCAGGTCGGCGTCGATCCGGTTCTCCAGGACGGTGAGCCGGGCCTCTTCCATGGCCGGGCGCTCCCGGTCGGAGAGCTGCTCCGTGACGTCGGTCATCGCCGGCCCGCGCCACAGGTCCAGCGCCTGGCGCAGCATCTCGCCCGCCTCCTGTGGCCGGTCCTCCCGCAGCGCGGCGGTTCCCTTCGCCGACAGGTCGGTGAACTCCTCGTAGTCGAAGCGGGTGCCCGGCATGTGCAGCGTGTAGCTGGCCCCCCGCCGCACGATCTGGATGGAGTCACGCAGCAGGCGTCGCAGCCGGGACGCGTAGGTGTAGATCTGGGCCTGGAACGTCTCGGGCGGATCCGCGCCCCACAGCAGCTCGCCGATCTGGTGGTCGGAGAGCGCCCGCCCGCGGGACAGCATGAGCGCGGCCATCAGGGTGCGCTGCTTCATGCCGTGGAGCGGCACCTCGTCGTCGTCGGTCCAGAGGCCGACCGGTCCTAGGATGCGGAACTGCATCGTCTGCCTTTCGTTCGACCCCGCGGCGCGGGAGCTTGGTGGGAGGCAGTTCCTGAGCGGACGACGCTCGTCACCGCCGGCGAGCCGGCGAGGGCGGCGCGACCGTCCGGCGCGCTCCACCCCGGCCTGGACCGGGACGGCGGCGCGGCTATCGCGCGAGGAGAGGGGCCGGACGAGGTGCACCCGCGGGGAGTTCCCAACGTGGGCCTGAGGAGCCGACTGTCCGGACAAGAATACAAATGCACGACGTCCCCCGTTGACTGCCGTGGTAGGTCACGAGCCGGTCGGACAGGGCATCTCCGGAGCAGATCTTTAAGGCGCTCCGCAGAACGATCCGCCGTCGGCCGCAACCACAAACAGGTGTCTTGTCTGCCTGCGATCTACCAGTCAATCACCGCTTACACGGAAGGTACACATCGCCTCACCGGAGAGGCAATCCGAGCGGAGGATTGCGCCCGGCACCGATCGCGTGCACTTGGCAGGCTCCCGCGACCTGTGTTAGTTGGCCGGGGTCGCACCCGCCGCCGATCAACGGGCTGTTGGTGGTCCCGATACCACGACCGCAGCCTGCTGCCGAACGGTTCCGGCGCAGGTCACGGTCGTCCGATCAGCACCGCCCCCGGGGGTGGGCCGAGTCGGGCGGATTCCGGCGGCGGCGCGGCTCGACCGCTCCGGAACGCTCCGTCATCACAGGGTTACGAGCGCGTTTCCGGAGGCAGGTTATGACGGATTTGTGCTGAATATTGCCACCGCTGCGTAGTCGTCAATCAGCAGACGTCGAAATTTATTTATCCGTCATGTAGCCTATTTCGGACAGCGCGTCGAGCCGCCGCGCTCACCTCGGAAGATGTGGCGGCAAGGCGGTGGAGTGTGCGCAATGATCTGACTTTCACCATGATCACGGCGATGACGAAAACGGTGGCGTAGGCCGGCGACGGCACGAAGGCGATGAGCAGAACCAGGCCCGCGTATTGACGGCCTTGGCCATCGGCGACCAGTTCCACCGGTAGCCGCCCCGGCGGACGAGGTAAAAGTAGTCGATACTCAGGATCGGCCGGTGCAAGAATCGGAGACCGCGCACGCGGTCCAGCACGTCGAACTGCACGAGAAATGGCAGGAGGGGACTGCCATTGATGGCCGCGCCTCGGTCGGCGCGAGGATGACAGCCACGCTCGACACTCGATCGGCGACGATGTCGAAGACGGCGCCGTGCCGGGTCTCCTGGCTCATCCGGCGGGCGGTCCGGCCGTCGGCGACGTCCCCGACCCGGTAGGCGACGGTCGCGGGCCAGCGTGAGCGGGGCTCTCGTCCGGGCGGTGGGTTCCGGCCCGGGGCGTCTAGGGGCGCGGCAGCCGTCGGACGACCACGAGCGAGGCCGCCTTCACCAGGACGACAGCGACGGCGAGAAGCGCCGGCCAGACCGGCGACGGCGTGACCACGGCGAGCACCACCAGGCCGCCGGTGTTCGCCGCCTTGGCCACCGGCGACCAGTTCCACCGGTAGACCCCACGGTGCACCAGGTGGAAGTAGTTGGGGCTCAGCACCGGCCACCGGAGGAACGACAGGCTGAGCACGAGATCGAGGACGAGGAACTGCGCGGCGAAGAGCGCGAGGGGCGCGGTCATCTCCGGAAAGCGGAGCATCAGGCCCGCGAGGCAGAGCGCGCAGCACAACCGGTCACAGGCGATGTCGAGAACGGCGCCGAACCGTGTCTCCTGCCCCAGCCTCCTGGCCGCCCAACCGTCCAGGATGTCGCCGCACCAGTAGGTGCCGACCGCCCAGGCGAGCAGCGGCCCACTCCCGGAGAAGATCGCGGTGACGGCCAGGAGGACGGCAACCACGGTGCGGACCACGGTGATCGTGTTGGGGACATTGATGATCGAGGTCGGGACGTCGCGAGCCCATCCGTGGCTGGCATCGAGCGCCACCGGCGACCGGGTCGGCTGTCCGTCCGTGGTGATCATAAAGATCTCCTCTCGGGCTAACGAGCATATCGGCCGACGCCTGGGTCGACGGGGACACCTGCAAGCTTTTCTTGGCGGCCAGCCGGGGCGGCGTCGGTCCGATCAGCGGACGGATGTCGTGCCTGCCGGGCGGGACGTGGACCAGCGTCGAAGGCGGCCGGCAGGCGGCGACCCGAACCGTCAGAGATGGAGCGACAGGCCGGCGAGAGCGGGGAGCAGTGCCACGACCATCATGCGGGCCGTGCGGCCGAGGAGGCAGGCGGAGGCGAAGACCGCCGTACGCATCTTGCCGGCGGCAGCGGTGAAGGTCATCACGATGAGCGGTGGTGCGCCGGTGAAGGCGCTCACGAACAGCAGGAGCGGGCCGGTGATCCGGTGACGATCACCCGAAACCACCGTGACCAGCCTGTCCGCCATCCGACGCAACCGGCCGGGGTGCCGGCTCGCGGAGTCGCCGCGCCGGGCCACGAGGGCCCGCTTCCTGGCGAGCCAGTGACGCAGCATCGGTGACCGCAGTGTCCCGCGGGCGGTCAGGAAGATCGTCAGCTTGCCCACGCTCTGACCGAGGGCCGCCGCGGCAGCCAGCAGCGCGGGGTTGGTCGTCGTCGTGGCGACCAGCCCGACGAGGTACGGCTCGGCGGGCACGACGGGAAGGAAGGCCGAGACGAAGCCGACTCCCACGGTGCCCAGCACCTCGGGAATCACGCTGACTCAGGGATGTCGCGGCGTAGCGGTCGGGACTCCATGGAGGTCGGCACCACCCTGGCTTCAGTGACGGACCGGCGCCGCCACGAATGGACTCCCGGGGAGCAGATCGCGCGCGGGGCGTCGCGAGCACCGGGACGGTCGTGAGGACCATTGTCGGGCACGGGCGCGTGACGCGCGGGGACCTGACGCGGCCCGTGGGGGAGCGGGCGGGTCGGGTCCGTCGACATAGGCCGGCTATAGATGTCGCCCATACCCTCGCCTCGCGCGCACGACTGTCGGTCGAGAGAGAGGGCACATGATGGACGCGTTGAGGACGCGGGTGGGACGTGCCACGACTGCGCTGGCCGGCGCGGCCCTCCTGGCGATCGCGCCCGGCACGGTCGCGGTGGCGGCTGCGGCGCCTGTCGCGGTGGCGGGGGGAGGGTGTAACGAGCTGGAGATCTGGGGGTACGGGGACGGCTACGGGTTGACGCCCGGGACGACGGTGACCATCACGGTCGAGGTCTGGCAGATGTCCGACCTGGAGTCCGAGAGCCGTACCCAGACCGTGGCCCCCGACGGCACCATCGCCGGGCACTCGTTCTGGACCGAGGACATCATCGCCTTCGCCACCGCGAGGGCGACCATCCGCAACGGTGCGGGGACGGTGCTCGCGGTGAGCCCGGAGGTGTCCATTGGCTGTCCCCCCTGGTAGCTCCCCGGCTCGTGTTCCGGGCCGGGGAGCTACCGGGCGACCACGGGTTCTCCGTCACGGTCGGGTCTCGGCGAGGTCGCGGCCGGCGGTTACCCGAGTTCCCCGCGGCCAGGTCCACGCGGCGCGCAGGATGACGGCCAGGAGCAGGAGTTCGAGCCCGATGGAGAGGCCGTAGAAGGAGAGGTACGTCCAGGACTCGCCGGCCGCGTTGTATACCGAGACGGGGACGTAGAGCGTCGCCACGACGAGGTTGACGGCGCGGTTGACCCGGGCGGGGAGGGACGTGGAGAGCAGGATCATGAGGATCGGGACGGCCACGAGTGTGAGCGCGAGGGCGACGAAGGTGGGGCCGGTGTCGAACTCGTGCACGACGCCGCCCCGGATGTCCTCGATGAAGCCGGGCTTGTACAGGGCGAGGTAGTCGACGTAGATGTAGAGGAACATGAAGCTGGTCCAGGCCGCGGCGAGCTTCGCCTGGACCGGGAGGCGCGGCTCCCGGAGCGCGTCGGCTGGCCTGTCGGTTCTGATCATCACGTCTCCTGGGTGCTGGTGTCAGCCGGGTCGGCTCACTCGACGTCTTCACTATGAGCAGCGCTGACGGCCGCCACATCGGCTCGCGGGCTCGCGCTGTCCCGGTCCCCGGCACGGCAGAGCCGCCGTACTTTCGGCTGATTCGCCCGAGCGGTGACCCTCCTACGTTGTCCGGGAGGGGGAAGCATGGTTGCTGGGATCTGGGCTGAGCCGCGCCCCGCGCGCCCGCCGGCGCGGGTCTGGCGGGACTGGGCGTTGTCCTCGGCTCTCGTCGCGATCTCGCTCGTCGAGATGCTGCTGCGCGACGACCGGGCCTGGGCGCCGCTGCTGGTCGGTGTCAGCGTCGTGGTCGCTGCGTGCCTGCTCTGGCGACGCACGCGACCGCTGGCCGCGGTCGCCGTCGCCTTCGGAACCGTTCTCGCGTTCGACGTCGCGAGGATCGCGGTCATCGACGCCACCGGTCTGCTGGGCATCGCGGGGCTGCTGGTGCTGCCCTACGCCCTGCTGCGCTGGGGGGCAGGTCGAGAGGCCGCACTCGGACTCGGCATCATCCTCGTCTGGCTGCCCGTCACCCTCGTCGTGGACCCGACCACACCCGCGGAGAAGATCGCCGGTTACGGGTTCTTCCTGTTCTCGGCCGCCCTCGGCGCGGCGGTGCGCTACCGCGCCAGAAGCCACGACCGCGACATCGAGCAGGTGCGCCTCCGTCAGCGCAACGAACTCGCCCGCGAGCTGCACGACACGGTCGGCCACCGGGTCCTGGCCATCGCCGTCCAGGCGCAGGCGGGTCGCGCGTTGTCCGCCGCGGATCCGAAGCGCGCGTTGGCCACCCTGGTCACGATCGAGGAGGAGGCGTCCCGGACGCTCCGGGAGATGCGGGCCCTCGTGGGGGTGCTGCGCGACGGAACGGACGCCGAGCTCGCCCCCCGGCGAGGGCTTGCGGACGTCGAACGACTCGCTCGTCCCGGCGGCGAGGTGTTGGGCGTCCGCGTGCGGGTCTCCGGCGACGTCGAGACCGTGGAGCCGGCGGTCGGCGCCGCGGTCTACCTGATCGCCGCCGAGGCGGTCACCAACGCGACCCGCCACGCCTCCGGCGCCACCGGGGTCACCGTCGACGTCACCGCATCCCGCGGCCAGGTGCACCTGCGGGTGCATGACGACGGTACGGCGACCACGACCAGTTCCCCGCACGCCGGCTACGGGCTGCGCGGCATGGCCGAGCGGGCGAGCCTGCTCGGCGGCGCCCTCCGGGCGGGACCCGACCCGGACGGCGGCTGGAGCGTCGACGCCTCGCTGCCCCGGACGGCGCGGGCGTCATGACCGTCCGCGTGCTGGTCGCTGACGACCAGGACATCGTCCGGGCCGGGCTCTGCATGATCCTGGACGCCCAGCCGGGCATCACCGTCGTCGGTGAGGCCGCCGACGGCCGCCGGGCGATCGCCCTGGCCCGCTCGCTGCGCCCCGATGTGTGCCTGCTGGACATCCGCATGCCCGAGGTCGACGGGATCGAGGCCACCCGCCGACTCGCCGGCGCCGACGTCGCCGATCCGCTGCCCGTCGTCGTCATCACCACCTTCGACCTCGACGAGTACGTCTACGGCGCGCTGAAGGCAGGCGCCCGAGGCTTCCTCCTCAAGGACGCCGGCGCCGAGATGCTCGCCCAGGCCGTCCACGCCGCCGCCCGCGGCGACGCCCTGATCGCCCCGAACGTCACCGCGAGACTGCTGTCCTCCTTCGCGAACAGCCGTCCGCGCCCGGTGCCGCCCGAGCCGGTCGAGCCGCTGACCGCTCGCGAGGAGCAGGTTCTGCTGGCTGCCGCTCGCGGGCGGACCAACAGCGAGATCGGCGACGAGCTGGCCATCAGCCTCAGTACCGTCAAGACCCACATCGCCGCCCTGATGCGCAAGCTTAACGCCCGCAACCGCGTCGAGATCGTCATGTGGGCCTACGAGACACGCCGCGTCGGCGCCTGATCGGCGCCCGCGTGCGCGAACCCGAGAGCGGGAGCGCCGGGGGCCGGGCGAGGAACCCACCTCGGACGGGACCGGAACCCCCGCCGGTCGGCGGGGGTTCCGGCACGCGGATCAGATCAACTCAACGGGACCTGGCGGGCGAGCGCCGCACCGCCGCTTTCGAAGGCGGCCAGGACGGAGGTGGGCTTGCCACCGGTCACCGGCACCAGGACGGTGACCGGGCGTCCGGGACGGAGCCGCACCGTACGCTCGCCGAGCGACCGGTCGCCGTCGTAGGTGTGCAGGTACGCCGTGCCGGCGCGGTCGGCCCGGACGGTCACCCGCACGCCGCCGGCCACCTGTCGTTGGCCGGTCAGCCGCAGCGCCCGTTCGGGCAGCCGGGCCACGGCGGCCGGCGCGACGCCGTCCACCGCCGACTGCGCGATGGTCTGCGCGCTGTGCACGCTGCGCGCGGCGGTGTCCGGGAAGACCGGGGCGGTGGGCTGCCGGTCCACCGGCGTGAGGCCGGGCAGGGTGACCAGCCCGTACCGGTACGGGTCGGCGCGGACGCCGGTGAACGTGGACCAGCCGAGCCGGGACTGGGAGCTGAGGTCCTGGGTGTCCGAGTCGTAGACCAGCACGTTGAAGCCCATGTGCGTCGGGTCGATCGCGTCGGGCAGCACCGCGAACGGGATGCGGGCCTCGATGGTGTAACCGGTGTACGGGGCGGTGACCGTGCTGACCACGGTCATGCCGGGGGCGGTCGTGGCGCCCGGTCCCTGCCGGTTGTCGGCGTCCCGCTGCCAGCACGGCGGGTCGCCGTTGGCGGGGTCGTCGGTGACCGGGAAGATGCCCGCCTTGAACACGGTGGAGGTGTCCGTCGAGTTCCCCTCGGGGTCGACGATGATCTCGACGCTGTCGGTACGCCGCTGCCGCTTGCAGTCCTGGGGCACCACCTTCTTGCCGAGGACGTCATCGGTGACCCGCACGAAGACGAGGAGGGCGTCGTCGGTCCAGGCGATCCGCCCGGTGGCCGAGGCGTCCTGCGGCGTGGTGGCCTGGCCCTCCCAGACGCGGGACAGGTCCAGCTCCTCGCCCGGGTACTCGCCGGGGCCGGCCACGCCGTCGACGGCGTGGTTCTGCCCGGCGCGCGGGACCACGCTGGTCGGCACGATCTCCAGCGCGCCGGTCTCCACCGTGCTGCCGGTGCCGCTGGTGGTGGTGATGGTGAATCCGTAGTCGCCGCCGTCGCCGCCCTCGTTGGCGGTCGGCAGGCCGGTGTCGCTGTTGGTGACGGTGAAGGTGACCGCGCCGGTGGCGCCCGGCGCCAGGCCGGGGTAGCTCTTCGTCGCCGCGTCCGCCGTGAAGCCGGCCGGCAGGCCGAGGGCCACGGTGCCGCTCTGCGTCGTCGTGCCGTGGTTGCGCAGGTCGATCCGGACGGTCCGGCTCTTACCCGAGCCGATGGTCAGCACCGGCTTGATCAGGGTGTCCAGTTGCGGGTAGCCGCTGTCGCCGGCCCAGCTCCGGAACAGCCCGACCTCGGGCAGCGGCTCCAGGGTGCCGCGCACGTCGGCGACCACCCGGACGGCGCGGTCGGTTCGGCCGGCGCCCTGGCCGGTGGTGAGCGACGCGCCGAGCAGGTGCTGGGCGTTGGTGCCGGCGCCGGCGGGGACGGTCACGGTGAAGGTGGCCGTGCGCTCCTTGCCGGCCGGTACCGCGCCGCGGATCGTGCCGGAGCCGCCGGCGGTCCAGCCCTCGGGCAGCCGCAGCGCGACTCGGGGCGCGGTCAGCGCCCGGTTGCGGGGCGCCCGGACGTGGGCGGTGACCGTGACGCGCTGCCCGGGGGCGAGGTCGAACCGGTCGGCGGTCAACTGGAACTCGGTGCCGCGGGGCAGCCCGCCGGTGGCCGGGGGCAGCACCGACCCGCGCAGGATCGCCTCCGGCGAGGTGTCCGACGGGTCGTACGGGACGCGGCTGTCGACCAGGGTGTAGAAGTCGCAGCGGATCGCGGCGGGGTCGGTGGGGGCGGCGGCGGTGCCCGCCCAGCCCTGGGTGACGTACTCCCGGCGGGCGTCGACCTCGATCTCGGCCCAGGTCCGGCCGTCCGCGGCGCGAGCGCCCTCCCAGACGCCGAACACCTGGTCGGTCGGGACGGTCGGCACGAAGCTGGAGGCGCACCGCGGCCCGGCCGTCGAGGTGCCGGTGCCGCCGGTACGCAGCAGCTTGGCCGCCCGGAACGGCGTGAGCCCCTCCCGGGTGAGCTGCTCGGGGAAGGCCCTGGGGTCGGCGGCGGCGTGGAACGCCTCGGCGGCGAACCGGGCGGCCTGCTGGTGGTTGCCGTGGTTGCCGGGGGTGGGGGACGGGTTCATCGTCATCAGGATCTCGGGCCGGGTCTGCCGGATCACCCGGACGATCTGGCCCAGGGTCTCGTCGTGGCCCCAGATCTGTTCCGACAGGGGTGCCGAGGCCGTGTACCAGAAGTCGACGCGGTCGAGGTTGTAGAGGTTCTCCACCCCGGCCTTGCCGATCGCGGTGCGCTCCTCGCGCTCCCGGATGATGCCCAGCGGTGGTCCCTCCTCCAGGCCGACGGCGTTACCCCCGCCCTCGCCGCGGGTGATGGTGACGACGCCGGCCTTGGTGCCGTACTTCTCCTTCCACTGGCCGAGGGTGGCGAGGCTGCCGGCCTCGTCGTCGGGGTGCGCGCTGACGAAGAGCACGTCCAGGTCGACCGCGTCGGTCGGGCGGGCGGTGGCGGGTGCGGCGTGGGCGACGACCGGTGTCCCGGACAGGGCCAGGGCGAGCGCCGTGGGTAGCAGGAACGCCTTGATGCGCATGCAGATCCTTTCGCGTGCGGCGAGGTCCGCGCAGCGGCCGACGACGTCGGGCGCGGCTGCGCCGACGTCGGGGTCGCCGGTGGACGGTAGGTGGGCCCGCCAACGGCGGCAGGCCGGAGTGGAGGCATGGGACGGAATGCCAGCAGCACGGCGGTCCGTACACACTGGAAGGCCTTCGCCGGAGACGCTAGGGACCGGCGCGTCGGCGCGTCAATGCTTTGCAAGGACTTTCTTAATTTCCAGAAGAAAACAAGTTGCCGCTCAGTCGCGGATTGTGAGACGCGGTCCGTGACGCCAAGCTCAGGTGCCCCGAACCTGGCATCGGCGACGTTTTCGCTGCCAAGGGCGCTTCGGATACGGGCCGCATCAACCGTTCGGCCACTTGACTGCTTAGTTCGTTCGCCGTATGAAGTAACCATGATTGATCGGTTGACGCCCCGCGAACACGACTGGCGGTAGCGTGCCGCCCGGCGACTCCTCGGGGGTGTTCGGTGCGGTCACCTGTCGGCGTCGCGGTCCGATCGGATCGCGTGACCGGTGAACCGAAGGTCGTCCCCGACCGTCGTAGGCGCAGTCCCGCCTGTCGTAGGGCGGGTCCGGCGAGTGGTGGAGGGGTCGAATGCAGATGTGGCAGCGGGGCGGCGCGCACCGGGCGGTGCGCGCCGTGGTGGTCCTCGGCGCGGTCGGGGCCGTGCTCGGCGCGGGTCTGGCCGTGGTGCCCACCGCGCGGGCCAGTGCCCACCCGACCATCGTCGGCGCCGGTGGCAGATGCGTCGACGTGGCGTGGACCCAGAGCGCCAACGGCACGCCGATCCAGCTCGCGGACTGCAACGGCACGGTGGCTCAGGACTGGTTCCACGACGGTTCGGGGTCGGTGCGGGCGCTGGGAAAGTGCCTCGACGTGGCGGGCGGCGACCGGGCGGACGGCACGCGCATCCAGTTGTTCGACTGCAACGGCACCGGCGCGCAGCAGTGGCGGTTCACCGACGGGCAACTGGTCAACACCGGCTCCGGCAAGTGCCTCGACGCCCCCGGCGACGCCGACGGCACGCACCTGCGGCTGTGGACCTGCACCGGCGGCCCGAACCAGCGGTGGAGCGTGCCGGGCGCACCGCGTCCGGCCGGCGCGGCGGGAAAGAAGGGCGTGAGCACGTGGGCCTTCCCCCGGGTCGCCGACGGCGTCCACGCGGTGGGGGCCGACTGGTACTACGACTGGTCCGCGAACCCGGACGACGTCCCGGCGCAGGCGGAGTTCGTACCGATGATCTGGGGAGCCGGCGCGGTCAACGACGGCGACCTCGACAGCGCGCGGCGCTCCGGCACCACGCTGCTCGGTTTCAACGAGCCCGACCTGCCGCAACAGGCGAACATGAGCGTCGAGCAGGCGCTGGCGCTGTGGCCGCGGCTCGAACGGACCGGCATGCGCCTGGGCAGTCCCGCCGTCGCCTTCGGCGGCGAGGTCCCCGGCGGATGGCTGGACCGCTTCCTGAGCGGGGCGCGTCAGCGCGGCATGCGGGTGGACTTCATCGCCCTGCACTGGTACGGCTCGGACTTCGGCCCCGCCGCCCCGCAACACCTGATGAACTACGTGCAGGCGGTGCGCGAGCGCTACGGGCTGCCCGTGTGGGTCACCGAGTTCAGCCTGACCAACTTCACCGGTCATCCGCGCTACCCGAGCGCCGGGCAGTTGAGCGAGTTCGTCCGCGAGGCCACCGCCCGGCTCCAGGCGACCCCGTACGTGGAGCGCTACGCGTTGTTCGCGCTGCCCGCCTCGGGGGAGGCGGCGGCACTCGGGCTGTATCGCGAGGACGGCGTCCTGACTCCGGCCGGGGACGCGTACCGCGGGTCGTGAGCAGCCCGCAACGATGAGGGCGACCTGCTCCTCGGGACCTGGGCGGCGGCCGTGACCGGCGCTCAGGTCCCGCGGGGTGATGCCGGGCGGCGATGCCGGGCGGCGTGCGCGCGAGCGGGCCGGGTGTCGTGAGGCGCGAGCGTCGCTGCCCGTGACGGGCGGGCTCAGGCCAGCGGGTCGGCGGTCTGCTCGGTCCCGGTGGCTTCCTCGCCCTCGGCGGCGAGGGTGGTCTCCAGCCAGCTCGCGATCAGCTCGGCGACGGTGTCCGGCGGCGGCATGGCGATGCCGATCGCGTTCTCCCGCTGCCACAGTTCGAAGATCACGCGATCCTGCGGCTCCACCACCGTGTGCCCCTCGTCGCGCAACGCCTCGACGTGTCGCTGGGTGACCCGCTTGACCCACATGGAGCGGTTCATGCTGGGGAAGAAGAGCGACGGGCGGTCGCTGGCCAGCAACGCGGTCTGCGCCGGCGTGCCGGCCAGGCCGAGGGCCGTCGCGGCGAGCATGTTGGCCGTCGCCGGCAGCACCACCAGGCCGACGGAACGCTTCGCGAACTCGGTCGGATTCAGCCCCGGATCGGCGCTGGTCCAGACCTCGTCGGCGTACCAGGCGGCCACCTGGGGCGGCACGAAACGTTCGGCGCTCGCCGTGAGCAGCACCCGCAATGGCAGGTCGATCTCCTGGCGCAGCCAGGACAGGTAACCCGAGGTCGCCATCGCGGCGCTCGAGCCGCTGACGATCACCGACAGTGCGTCATCTCGCATGGCGACAGCGTGGCGTGCCGACCCGGTCCCGGACATGGGGGAGCGGCCCCGTCTTCGCGCCCCCGCCCGCCGGGAGTTTGGGGGCCGTTCCCCATGCCGTCCGGACCGGCCGGGTGGCAGGTTCTTCCCCAGGCCCCGGCCGGCCAGCCACCCGACGCCCGTCCGAGGAGGTGAACGTCATGAAGAAGATCACGATCCGCAAGACCGGTTCCATCAAGCTCACCACGTCTGCGCCGCTGTACTGCACGGACTGCTGCTGACCGGTCCGGCCGCCCCGACGCCTGTGGCGCCGGGGCGGCCGTCGCCGGCCGTCACCGCGATGGAGGGCCGATGTCACCCACCCGCTTGGAGTTCCACCCGCTCACGTACGTGCCGGAGCGGGACGGCATCACGGTCGGCCGCGTCGACGCCGCCTCCTTCGCCATGCTGCCCGAGGACGGCGTCGCGCTGCTGCGCCGACTGGCCGGAGGCATGCCGGTCGACGAGGCCGAGCAGTGGTACCGGCGCACCTACGGCGAGACCGTCGACATGGCCGACTTCGTGGCCGCGATGCGCGAGCTGAGGTTCGTCCGGGCCGAGGGGGAACCGCTGGCCACGCGGCCGAAGGTGCGTTTCCAGCGGCTCGGCCGGCTCGCCTTCTCCCCGCTGGCCTGGGTCGTCTACCTGCTGGTGACGGGCGCCGCCGTCGTCGCCATGGTGAACCGACCGGAGCTGCGCCCCCAGGCCGACCACGTCTTCTTCGTGCCCTCCCTGCTCGGCGTACAGGTGGGCCTGGCCCTCTGCCAGTCGCCGGCCATCCTCTGGCACGAGTTCTACCACCTGCTCGCGGCCCGCCGGCTCGGCCTGCCCACCCGGATGCGGATCGGCCGCCGGCTCTACTACGTGGTGGTCGAGACCGAGCTGGACGCGCTGCTCACCGTGCCGGCGCGGCGGCGTTACCTGCCGATGACGGCCGGCCTGCTGGCCGACGCGGTGCTCTTCGGCGCGCTCGTGCTCGCCGCCGCGGCCGACCTGTCCGACGGCCTGTCCTGGCCGGGACGGCTCGCGCTCGCGGTGGCGTACACCGTGTTGCTGCGGATGTCCTGGCAGTTCTACGTCTTCCTGCGCACCGACATGTACTACGTCGCCACCACGGCCCTGGGCTGCACCAACCTGGACGAGGTGAGCCGGGCGTACCTGCGCGACCGGTTCGGCTGGTTGCCCTGGGTACGCCGCGCCGACTGGACCGACGGCGACTGGTCGCCGCGGGACCGGCGGCTCGCCCCCTGGTTCGCGCTTGTCACCTGCGCCGGTGTTGGGGTGCTGCTGGTCACCGTCGCGCTCTGGACCGCGCCGCTGATCTGGGAGTTCGGCACCCGGGTGCTCAGCGCCCTCGTCAACGGCTCGCCCACCGGGCCCGGCTTCTGGGACTCGGTCGCGTCCCTCCTGTTGGTCACGTTCGAGCTGGTGCTGCTGCCGCTGCTGGCCGGACGGCTCCAACGCCGGCGGGCGAAGCGCCCGAGCCCCGCTCCGGCCGGCTGACCGCCGCCCGCCCACCACGACCGTCCACGACGGCCACCGAGCCGCCGGACCCACCCCAACCGAGGAGCAAGGCATGACTGCACACCAATGGCGGGTTGGGCCGTCGCCGGCCGACGGCGAGCGGGCCGATCTCGCGGTCGACGCGCACCGGGGCCTGCGTGGTCCGTACACCGGGCTGGGCAGCCTGCTGCGCCTGATCGTGCCGGAGACCTACGAGCGCCGGCCCGACCTGGTCCGCCGGCACCTGACCGAGATCCTCTCCGCCGCGCCGGAGCTGCGGGGCGCGATCGACGCCGCGCCCGAGACCCTCACCTCCCTCGCCGTCCCCGAGGAGCGGACCCGGATCTACCCGGCCAACCGGACCCGGCGGCTGGCGCACGGAGCGACCGAGTTCGTCGCCGGCCACGCCGCCGCCACCGGCCGGCTGCCGCTACGGGTGGCGTTCGACCGGGTGGGCCAGGCGGACCCCACGGACCAGGAGTTCCTCGCCATCTTCCTGCGTCGGGTCCGGCCGGACCGGGTGCAGGTGACCATCGGCACCGACGGCGGTCCCCTGGAACCCGAGCTGTCCGCCGCGCTCGAACGGTACGCGACCCGGCTGCCGGACCTGCCCCGACCGGGCGCCGCCGCCGGCCGCGACCGGGAGGAGCTGGCGCAGGCGTACGTCGACGCGGACGGCACCTCCACCGACCCGGCGGAGCTGGCCGCGTACGAGCAGACGGACGCGGACCGCCGGGTACGGCTGCACGACGCGCGTGCGGCACTGCTGCGCGAGCGCGGCGAGTGGAGCCTGGAGCTGGGCGCGATCCCGTGGCACCTGGAGCGCGGCAGTGATCCGGCCGGCGCCGGCGCGGACGCGCTCTACGAGGCGGCCCGGCACTGCGGCGCGATGGGCTACTACCACGCCGTGATCGACTACGGGACCCGCGGCCGGGCGATCGTGGACCCGGAGACCCAGATGCAACGGTTCTGGCTGCTGAGCACCCGGGCCAGCTCGGCGATGGTGGTGCTCGGGCGCACCGTGGAGGCGGAACCGACCTACCTGGACCTGCGCAGCCGGTACGCCGACCCGGAGTTGCAGATGTCCACCGGGTACGCGCTGGCGATGCTCTACACCCGCTTCCACCCCGACGAGCTGCGGGACCACCATCTGGCCCGGGGCTACATCAACAACTCCATCGCGATCGCCTCGCTCCTGCCCGACCTGGAGAAGCGGGCCTTCCACTCGGTGTTCCAGAACAACGGTCTGGCGCTGATCGAGATGCGGTTGGGTCGGCTGCCGGCGGCGCTGCGGCTGGTCGACGAGGGGCTGCGCCGGCTCGACCAGGAGCTGCCCGGCGACAAGCACCGGCTGCACCGGTCGGTGCTGGTGCACAACCGGGGCAAGGCGTACCTCGCGCTCGGCCGGCTGGACGAGGCGCTGGCCGACCTGACCAAGGTGATCGAGCTGGACCCGAACTACGCCGACTACTACTTCGACCGGGCCGACGTGCGGCGACGGCTGGGCGACCTGGTCGGCGCCGTCGCCGACTGCGACACCGCGATCAGCCTGTCGCCGCCGTTCTACGAGCTGTACTACAACCGGGCGGACATCCGGACCGAGCTGGGCGACCTGGCCGGCGCGGTGGCCGACTTCGGTTACGTCGTCGAGCTGGAGCCGGACCAGGTGGACGCCCGGGTGAACCTCGTCAGCCTGCTGCTCGACGACGGGCTGCTCGACGACGCCCGCCCGCACCTGGACGAAGGACTGCTGCGGCACCCCGACGAGCCCCGTCTGCGGCAGTTGCGCGGCGTGCTCGCGCTGGCCGACGGGGACGGGGCGCAGGCGCGGCGGCACTTCGACGCGGCGCTGCGGGCCGACCCGGAACTGGTCGCCGCGCTGGCCAGCCGGGCCGCCCTCGCCTTCGACGGCGGGGACCACGCCACCGCGGTCGCGGACCTGACCGCGGCGCTGGCGGTCGAGCCCGACAACCCGGACCTGTGGTACAACCGGGGCTTCGTCCACCAGGCGTCGGGTCGCTGGGCCGACGCGGTGGCCGACTACAGCCGCGCGTTGGAGCTGCCCGGAGCCGACCGGGGCGAGCTGCTGAGCCAGCGGGCCCGGTGTCACGCGGAGCTCGGGGACACCGAGGCCGCCCGGGCCGACGAGACGGCCGGCGCGGCCGAGCGGCTGGACCTGGCCGGGGCGCGATGACCACCACGGCCTCGATCAGGGACTCGACAGCGGTCGGGCCGCGCGCCGGGGCGCAGCCCGACGCGTCCCACCCGCCCGTCGGGGCCGCCGACCGCTCCCGGCCCGTCGGGGCCGCCGACCGTTCCCCGGTGGGCGCCGCGGCCCCGCCCGCGCCCGCCGGTGGACCGGCCGCCGACCCGCCGGCGCCCGCCGGCAACCGGGCCGGCGACCCGGCCCGGCCCGGCGGCGTCAGCGGTCCGCTGCTGCGCGAGTTCATGCGCAACTGGGCCACCGGCGTCGCGGTGGTCACCAGTCACACCGACGGGCAGCCGGTCGGCTGCACGGTCAACGCGTTCACCTCCGTGTCGCTGAGCCCGCCCCTGCTGCTCGTCTCGCTCGGGCGGGCCAGCCGCACGCTGGCCGCGCTCACCGCCGAGGGCGTCTTCGCGGTGAACCTGCTGAGCCGGCGGCAGTGCCACCTGGCCGACCAGTTCGCCGGCCGGGCGCCGGACCGCTTCGCCGGGGTGCCGTACCGCGACCGGGACGGGTTGCCGCTGCTCGACGGCGCGCTCGCGGTCGCGGTCTGCACCGTGAGCCAGGTGATCGGGGTCGCCGACCACGCGCTGGTGCTGGGCGCGCCGTACTGGTGCGAGAGCCGCGCGGGCGGGGAGCCGGCCGTCTTCTTCGGCGGACGGTACCGGGCGGTCAGTCCGGATTGACCCGCTCGCGGAACCGGGCGGCGTACCGGTTGAGCGCCGCCCGGTTCGTCTGCTCGGTCTTGGCGATCAGGCTGGCCACGTGCTTCTCCACGGTGCGCGGGGAGATGAAGAGCTCGTTGGCGATGCTGCGGTTGTCGGACCAGTCCGCCATGAGTTCGAGGACCTCGTACTCCCGCTCGGTCACTCCCCTGAGCCGCAGCGGCGGCGGCACCCGGCTGGTGTCGCGGCGGTGCGGCACCACCACGCCGCACCGGCGCAGCTCGGCCCGGCAGGCCCGGGCGGGCGCCCCGAGCCCGGCCTGGCGGAAGTGCTCCTCGGCCTGGCGCAGCCAGGCGACCGGCTCTCCCCAGCGGTCCGTCCGGGCCGCCCCGGCGACGAGGCGCAGGCCGAGGTGGACGGCGATCGGGTGCGCGTGCGGGTCCCGGCGCACCGCCGCCACCGCCGCCGCGGCCTCCTCGCGCCGGCCCTGCCGGCCCAGCAGCACGGCCTCGGCGAGCGACCCGAACTGCCGGTTCCAGTGCAGGCGACCCGCGTCGCCGCCGCTCGTCGGGCGTCCGCGACACCAGCTCGCCGCACCGCCCAACACGTCCAGCAGCAACCCCAGCCCGTGCTCGCCGGCCAGCGGATAGGGCGCCGGCCGTTCCGCGTCGTACCGGGCCGCGCGGGCCAGCTCGTCGCGCGCCCGGTCCGGGTCCTCCTCCAGCAGCGCGCAGACCGCGTACGCCATCCCGTGCGCCAGCGCCAGGTACGGCGAGCCGGTGTCCCCGTGGCGCCGCAGCTCGACGAGCGCCTCGTCCAGCTCCGGCCGCCGGCCCCGGTGCCCGGCGCAGATCGCGCGGACCAGCGACGACCGGACCAGCACGTCGCGCAATCCCAGCCGCCCCGCCTCCGCCACGCTCGCGGCGACCAGGCGCTCCGCCTCGTCGTACCGGCCCCGTAGGGCGTGGTGCCAGGCGAGCAGGGTGTGCCCGGTGTGGCGCAGCGCCGAGGAGCCGCGCCGTCCGTTGCGTTCCGCGCTGTGGCGCAGGGCGTCGGCGTCACCGGTAAGCAACCACTGGTGCTCGGCGAGCAGCAGGGTGGCCCGGGCCCGCCACAGCGGCAGGTGGTGGCGGTCGGCCAGCTGCCGGATCCGGAAGAAGCACGTCTGCGCCTCGTCGGTCTCCCGCCGGCGGGCCAGCAGGCCGCGGACCTGCCAGCCGAGACAGGCCACCGCCGGCAGTCCGGCGTGCTCGGCCTCCGCCACCGCCCGCTCGGCGAGCCGGACCGCCTGGTCGGGCACGCCGATCGCGAGGTGGGCCGCGACCGCGTCCAGGTACGCGGTCCGCGGTCCGGGGGCGTCCGGGCCGAGCACCGCCCGGGCCGTCTCCAGTTGCACGACCGCGTCGGCCCGCCGCCCGGCGAGGCCGGCCAGCCGGGCGAGCTGCACGTGCACGTCGGCCAGCCGTTCGGGCGCAACGCCCGGGTGGCAGAGGTCGTCGAGGTTGTCGAGGAGCCGCAGCCCGCGTTCGGCGTCGCCCGTCTCCACCAGCGCGCAGAGCAGCTCGTGCAGCACCTCGGCACGCAGCGGGGCGTCCGGGGCGGTCTCGGCGAGTCGCCACGCCTGTTCCAGGGTCTCGACGGCCGCGTGCAGCCGGCCCGTGGCGAGCGACCGGCGGCCGGCGAGGGTCAGCAGCCGGGCCGCCCGCGCCGGGTCGCCGCCCCGACCGGCCAGGCGGGCGGCGAACGCGCACCATCCCCCCGTCAGCTCCGGGTGCAGCTCGTGCACCGCCTCGGTCACCCGTTGCGCCAGGACGGCCCGATCGGCCGGGGTGAGCAGGTCGAGCAGCGCCAGGGTGATGGTCGGGTTGCGGAAGGCGTACCAGTCGTGGTCGTCGGGGCCGGGCACGACCAGCCCGGCGGTGACCGCCGCGCGCACGTGCCGGAGCAGATCGTCCTGGTCCAGCCGCAGGGTCTGCCCGAGCACCGAGACGGGGAACCGTTCGCCGATCACGGCCGCGGCGGTGAGCAGGCGGTGGCCGGCGGGCCCGAGCCGGGTCGCCTGGCCGGCGACGGTGTGCCGGACGCTCGACGGCACAGCGGTGGGGACCTCGTCGACCAGCCGGCACCCACCCGGGTGCACGACGAGGGCGCCGCTGTCCACCATGGCCTGGAGCAGTTCGGTGGCGAGGAACGGGTTGCCGGCGCTGTCCCGGTAGAGCCGGGTCACGACCGCCTCCGGCACCTGGTGGGGGAAGAGCCGCAGCCGGGACGCCGCGAGCAGGCGGACCGCCGGCGGGTCCAGCGGGTCCAGCGGCAGGACCGCGCCGCGGCACCGCCGGCCGAGCGACTGGGTCAGGTCCCATGCCGGCCCCGGGCCCTGCCGCACGGTCGCGAGCAGCAGGGTGCCCTGGTGGACGAGGTTGTCGGCCAGGTACTCCACCACCGTCAGCGTCTCGCGGTCGCTGTCGTGCAGGTCCTCGAGCGCCAACAGGCAGCCGCGCTCGGCGCCCGCGACCGACAGCAGCCGCAGCACCGCCTCGCCGAGGAGCACCGGCGAGGGCGGCGCCGGAGCGGTGTCGGGGGAGCGGTACTCGGGGAGCAGCCCGCCCAGGGCGGACCGGTAGGGGCGCAGCCGGGGATGCTCCAGGATGGGTTCGCTGCGGGACAGGTGCGCCAGGGCCTCGGTGAGGGGGCGCAGCGGCACGACGGGTCCCGTGCTGCCCGCCCGCCCCGGCAGCACCGACATGCCGGACTGCCAGGCCCGACGGGCGGCCTCCAGGACCAGCCGGGTCTTGCCCGTGCCGTCCTCGCCGACCAGGAAGACGCAGCCGCCGTGCCCCTGCCGGGCCCGGTCCACCGCCGCGTGCAGCAGGTCCCGCTGGTGGTCGCGGGCGACCAGGACGGGCAGCGAACAATTACTCCCGGCGAGCATGGCACCTCCCTGTCTCGGAACAAGAACGGAACGCCTGGTCACCCTCGAAGCGTCGGGACACATATCCGACCGGGGTCGTAGGAATCGGGACCGGCGGCTCCGGGAACGGTCAGCCTAAGAAGGATCGCAACGAATTTACAGTCTTGTATTTTGCTCTGGATCTTCCAGTTGGTACACCAGGCGTGTTCGCAGAAGTGCGCTGGGTCACGCAATTTCCCGCTTATGATCTACTTTGGCGGTTTTTGCTGATGTGCTGTCGCGGCGCTACGGCGGATCGTCGAACAAAGCGGATTGCGCGATGAATGGCCGCTGCCGGTGCTTTTGAAGGGAGTGTCGCCGTATGGCGGCGAACAGCGCGATTCGCCGGGGCGGGAACCATTTCCGCAAAGCTGTCCGGCCGGGGCCCCGGCCGGGGCCCCGAGGAGGTCGCGGTCGCGGGCCGACGGGAACATCGCTCCGTGCGGGGTCCGGCACAAGCTGTTGACAGCTCTCGATTCGTGGGGAACTCTCCTGCTGTGTTCGACGTATGATCGGCAACCGGGCGGTGAGGGGTACGGATGCGGACCATCGACTGGCGGGACGACCGGATCGTCGCGATCGACCAGACCCGGCTGCCGCACGAGGTCGAGTTCCTGGAGATCGACACCGTCGAGGACCTGATCGCCGCGATCCGGTCCCTGGCGATCCGGGGCGCGCCCGCGATCGGCGTCGCCGGGGCGCTCGGCGTGGCGCTCGCCGCCCGCCGACACCCGGACCCGACCGAGCTGCGCCAGGCCGTCGACGCGCTCCGCGCCGCCCGTCCCACCGCGGTCAACCTCGCCTGGGGCGTGGACCGGGTCCGCGCCCGCCTCGACGCCGAGGGCGCCGAGGCGGCCCTCGCCGAGGCCCTGACCGTGCTGGCGGAGGACGTCCGCTGCTGCCGGGAACTCAGCGAACGCGGCGCCCGCTGGTTGGTCGAGACCGTCGGACCGCAGGTGGCCGTCCAGACGCACTGCAACGCCGGCGCGCTGGCCACCGTCGAGTGGGGCACCGCCCTCGGGGTCGTCCGGTCCCTCCAGGAACACGGCGCGCTCACCCACGTGTACGCCTCGGAGACCCGCCCGCTGCTCCAGGGCGCCCGGCTGACCGTGTGGGAGCTGGCCCAGATGGGCGCGGCGCACACCCTGGTGGTGGACTCGGCCGCCGCGTCGGTGCTCGCCCAGGGCCGGGTCGACGCGGTGGTGGTGGGCGCGGACCGGATCACCGCCAACGGCGACGTGATCAACAAGGTGGGCACGTACCCGCTGGCGCTGGCGGCGGCCCGGGCCGGGGTGCCGATGGTGGTCGCCGCCCCGGAGTCCACGGTGGACCTCGCCACGCCCTCCGGCCGGGACGTGCACATCGAGGTCCGCGACCCCGAGGAGATCACCGCCCTGGGGGCGGTGGCGCTGGCCCCGAAGGGCACCGGCACGCTCAACTACGCCTTCGACGTGACCCCGGCGGACCTGGTCACCGCCATCGTCACCGAGCGTCGGGTGATCCTGCCGGCCGCCGGCGGTCGCCCCGACGACCCCATCGGCCGGAGCTGACCCACCGACCCGAGGAGTGCACACCCCGATGCGTAACCGCTGGTCCGCCGCCGACGCCCCGGACGGCTCCGCCCCGATCGCGCGACTCGTGTACGCGTCCCGGCTGCTCGGGGCCGACACCGGCCTGGTGCTGCACGGCGGGGGGAACACCTCGGTCAAGACGACGGTCACCGACCTCACCGGGGAACCGGTGGCGGTGCTGCACGTCAAGGGCAGCGGCTCCGATCTGGCGACGATGGACGAGTCCGGGTTCACCGCGCTGCGGCTGGAGCGGCTGCGGGCGCTGCTGCGGCTGGAGCGCCTCGGCGACAGCGAGATGATGAACGAGTTGCGCTGTGCCCGGCTCGACGCGCGGGCGCCGGACCCGAGCGTGGAGACGCTGCTGCACGCGCTGTTGCCGCACCCGGTCGTGCTGCACAGCCACGCCGACGCGCTGCTCGCCCTCACCAACCAGCCGGACGGCGCGCGGCTGGTCGAGGAACTCTACGGCGACAGCGTCGTCGTGGTGCCGTACGTGATGCCGGGGTTCGACCTGGCCCGGCGGTGCGCGGACCTCTACCCGGCCCGCGCGCACGCCGGGACGGTCGGCATGGTGCTGCTCCACCACGGGCTCTTCACCTTCGGCGCGGACGCCGAGGAGGCGTACCGCCGGCACATCGACCTGATCAGCCTGGCGGAGGAGCGGGTCGGGCTGCCCCGACCCCCGGTCGCGCCGGTCCCGCCCCCGCCGGTGGACCGGGTCCGGCTGGCCCGGCTGCGCCGCGACGTCTCCGCCACGGCGAATGCCCCGATGCTGCTCAGCCGCCACGAGGACCCGGCCGTGCGGGCCTTCCTGGACCGGCCCGACCTGGCGGCGGTCGCCACCCGGGGCCCGGTCACCCCGGACCACGTGCTGCGCACCAAACGGATCCCGCTGGTCGGCGCCGACCCGGCCGGCTACGCCGACGCCTACCGCCGGTACGTCGAGCAGCACCGCTCCCGGGCCCGCACCACGCTGACCATGCTCGACCCGGCGCCACGGGTGATCCTCGACCCGGAGCTGGGGATGCTCACCACCGGCCGGTCGGCGGCCGAGACGCTGATGGCCCGGGACATCTACCGGCACACGGTCGACGTGATCGAGGCCGCCGAGGCGGTCAGCGGTTACCGGGCGCTGCCGGCGGAGGACATCTTCGACGTGGAGTACTGGGAGTTGGAGCAGGCGAAGCTGCGGCGGGGCGGACCGACGCCGGAGTTCGCCGGCGAGGTGGCGGTGGTGACCGGAGCGGCTTCCGGCATCGGCCGGGCCTGCGCCGAGGCGCTGCTGGCGCGCGGGGCCTGCGTGGTGGCCCTGGACCGGGACCCGTCGGTCGGCGCGTCCGACGGGCCGGCCCGCCTCGGCCTGACCGTCGACGTCACCGACGCCGCGGCCGTGGACGCCGCCCTGGACGCCGCCGTCGACCGCTTCGGCGGGGTGGACATCGTCGTCGCGGCGGCCGGGATCTTCCCGCCGAGCCGGGCGATCGCCGACCCGGACCCGGCCGGGTGGCAGCGCACCATGGCGGTCAACGCGGAGTCCGTGGCCCACCTGCTCGGCCGGGCCCACCCGCTGCTCGCGCTCGCGCCCCGAGGCGGCCGGGTGGTGGTGATCGCCTCCCGCAACGCCCTCGCCCCCGGCCCCGGCGCGGTCGCCTACTCCGCCTCGAAGGCGGCGGTGACACAGGTGGCGCGGGTGGCGGCGCTGGAATGGGCGGGCGACGGCATCCGGGTGAACGTGTTGCACCCCGACGCGGTCTTCGACACCGGGCTGTGGAGCCCGGAGGTGCTCGACGCCCGGGCCCGGCACTACGGGCTGACCGTGGCGGAGTACAAGCGGCGGAACCTGCTCGGCGCCGAGATCACCAGCGCCCGGGTGGGGGAGCTGGCCGCCACCCTCTGCGGGGAGCCGTTCGCGGCCACCACCGGGGCGCAGATCAGTGTGGACGGTGGGAACGAGCGGGTGATCTGAGATCCCGGCGCCGGGGCGGGGCCGGCCCGGCATTGACACGCCTCGCTCCACATTCCATGGTCGATGGAATCACCTCTCCGTCGAAGGGCGCAGCATGGTCAGCAGCGAACACCGGTACGTGATCGTCGGGGCGGGGCCCGCCGGCCTGCAACTGAGCTACTACCTCCAGCGGCAGGGCGCCGACTACCTGACGCTGGAACGGGGTGACGCCCCCGGCGGGTTCTTCCGACGGTTCCCGCGGCACCGTCGCCTCATCTCCCTGAACAAGGTGCACACCGACAGCACCGACCCCGAGATCCGCCTGCGCTGGGACTGGAACTCGCTGCTCAACGACGCGCCGGACCTGCTCTTCCCGCGGTTCAGCGAGGAGTACCTGCCGGCGGCCGACGACCTGGTGCGCTACCTCGCCGAGTTCCAGCGGGTGCATCAGCTCAACGTCCGCTACGGCACGACCGTCGAAGGGATCACCCGCACCGGCGACGGCTTCATCGTGCGCACCGACCGGGGCGAGGTGCGCGCGGGCTGCCTGATCGTCGCGACCGGCTGGGGCCGGCCGTTCGTGCCGGCGATCAAGGGGATCGAACACGCCGTCGGGTACGAGGACATGGTCGTCGATCCCACCGCGTACGACGGCCAACGCGTGCTGATCATCGGCAAGGGCAACTCCGCCTTCGAGACCGCGTCGGCGATTCTCGGCCGGGCCTCGATGGTGCACCTCGCCAGCCGGCAGCCACTGCGACTGGCGTGGAACACCAAGCACCCGGGCGACGTCCGGGGCCAGTACGGCGCGATCCTGGACAGCTACCAGTTCAAGACGCTGCACTCGGTGCTGGACTGCACGATCGACGAGATCCGGCCCGTCGACGGGCGGTTCCGGGTGTCGATCACGTACACCCACGCCGAGGGGGAGACCGCCGAGCTGGACTACCACACCGTGCTCAGGTGCACCGGTTTTCGGATGGACACGTCGATGTTCGACGAGTCGTGCCGTCCCGAGATGGTGCGCGACGGTCGGATGCCCGGGTTGCGCCCGGACTGGCAGTCGCGCAACGTCGACGGCCTGTACTTCGCCGGCACCATCGCCCAGGACCGGGACGTCAAACACGCGTCCTCGCCGTTCATCGACGGATTCCGGTACAACCTCCGGACGTTCACCCGGATGCTGCGGGAGCGGTACGACGACGTGCCGCTGCCGTACGCGACGACGCCGGCGGACGCCGCGTCGCTGACCAAGCTGATGCTCGACCGGGTCAACTGGTCCTCGGCGCTGTGGACGCAGTTCGAGTACCTCTGTGACGCCTTCGTCCGCGACGAGGTGACCGGCGACTTCCACCACTACGAGGACCTGCCGGAGGACTACGCCGTCGAACGCTTCGGGACCGCCCCGCACTGGTACACGCTCGCGCTGCGGTGGGGCCGCGACGACTACGGCGACGTCTTCGCCATCGACCGGCACCCGACGCCCGACCGGGCCCGGGAGAGCGCCTTCATCCACCCGGTGATCCGCCGCTACCGCGGCGCCGAACTGCTCGCCGAGCAGCATCTGCTGGAGGACCTGCTGGCCGAGTGGCGACGCCCGGACCGGCACGTCGGGCCGTTGGTCGACTTCCTGACCGAGGACCTCACCGACAGACCATGACCTCGTCGAGCGGCTTGCGGGTCAGGTCGGGGACGCGGGCGTCCGGGGCGGGGTACCCGACGGGCATCACCACGTACGGACGCTCCTCCGGCGGACGCTCGCACACCTCGTTGAGGAACCGCATCGGGCTGGGCGTGTGGGTCAGGGTGGCCAGACCGGCGTGGTGCAGCGCGGTGATCAGCACGCCGACCGCCATGCCGACGGACTCCTTGACGTAGTACGGCTTCGGGCTGTTCGGTCCCTGATGGACCTCGAACACGACGATGACGACCGGTGCGTTCTCCAGGAACGGCTTGCGCCAGTCGGTGCCGATCCCGGCGATCGCCGCCAGCCACTCCGGTGAGGCGCGGCGGTCGTAGAAGGCCCGCTCCTCGGCCTCGGCGGCCTCGCGCAGCCGGCGCTTGCGGACCGGATCCGTCAGGACGACGAAGCGCCACGGCTGGACGTTGGCGCCACTGGGCGCGGTCGAGGCGGCCCGGATCGCCGCCTCGACCACCCCGGCGGGCACCGGGTCACCGGCGAAGTCGCGCACCGAGCGGCGTTGGGCCATCCGATCGGCGAACGCCTCCGCCTCACGCACCATGTCCGCCGGCGGACGGCGACGGTGCCGGACGGGGACCGTGGGCAGCAGGCTGGTGTCGTTCACCTGGAACCTCCCTGATCAGGTGCGTCCAGCATGTCCCGGCGGTGGTCGCCGTGTCGTTACTCAGAGGTGCGCTCCTCGCGCTCGGGCGCGGTGTGCCTGGCGATCGTGTCGACCACGTCGGTCAGGCGCCCGCGCGACGCCCGGGCGTCCCGCTGGCGGGTCGCGCCGTCGCCGCCGTGGGCGAGCCCGGCCAGCCAGCCCTCCACCCGCTCGCGGTCGCCCGCCTCGTCGAGCGCCGGCCGGGCGCGCTCCACCAGCCGCTCGGCGAGCGTCGCCGCCGGCAGGGGGCGACCGGTGGCGACGTCGATGCCCTGGCCGCCCATCCCGTCCCGGGCGGCCCGCCAGTACGCCAGTCGCATCAGCTCGGGGGCCGGGCGCGGCCCTTCGTCACCCCGGTCGACGGCCTCCCCGGCGACGACCGTCAACGCCCGCACCAGGGCGGCGAACGCCGCGGACTCGGGCGCGGTGAGCGGGACGTCGGCCACCCGCACCTCGATCGTGGGGTGCCTCGTCGACAGGCGGAGATCCCAAAAGACGGTGCCGTGGTCGACGAGCGCGCCGGCTTCGAGCAGCGCGTCCACGTGGTCGTCGTACTGCTTCGCGGAGGTGAGGTACGGCGGTGGGCCGGCCACCGGCCAGCGCCCCCAGGTGATGGTGCGCCAACTCGCGTAGCCGGTGTCCCGCTCGGACCAGTAGGGCGAGTTGGCGGTGAGGGTGAGCAGCGCCGGCAGGTGCGGGCGCAGGTGGTTGCCGATCAGCACGGCGCGGTCCCGGTCGGGTTGCTCCACGTGCACGTGCAGGGCGCAGATGGCCAGCTCGTCGTGCAGCCCCCGGAAGGTGGCGGTGCCCCGGTCCTGGCGGGGTCCCTCGGTGACGGGTGGCGGCACCGCGCGCCCGAGCACCGGCGAGCCGCTGGCGAGCACCCGCAGGCCGGCGGACCGGGCCGCGGACTGGATCGCGGCCCGTCCGTCGACGAGTTGCGCGTGCAGCACGTCGAGGCTCCGGCACGGGTCCGTCCGGGTCTCGACCTGCAACTTGGTGATCTCACCGTCGACCCGGGGGCCGAGGGCCGGCCGGGCGCGGTCGACGACGGTGGCCGCCTCCGGCACGACCCCGCGGTGCGCGGCGTCGACGACGAGGAACTCCTCCTCGACACCGAGCCGGGGTACGGAGGTTGGCCCGCCCTGTTCCGTAGTCACCACGCCGCCGACCCCTCGCTGCCGGTCGTTCGCCGACGTAGAGCAGGTTACGGGATGTCGTCCCCCGGTGACGGCACGAGTCGCTCCACGATGGACAGCGTGTCGACGAGACCGGCCAGCAGCGCCGTCCGCTCGGGCATCCGGTCCAGGCAGACGTACTCGTCGTCGGCGTGCGCCCCGCCGCCGACCGCACCCAGGCCGTCGAGGGTCGGCACCCCGATCGCGGCGGTGAAGTTCCCGTCGGACGCGCCGTTGGCGTACGCGCCGTCGGGGCTCGGGACGCCGATCTGCGGGGCCACCGACCGGGCCAGTTCCAGCAGCGGGCGGGCGAGTTCCGGGGACATCGGATAGCGGTTGATCCCGCCCTGCACGTCGAGCGTCGCCTCGGGCAGGACCGGCGCGAGTCCGCGGATGGCGTGGTCCACGCGTTCGAGTTCGTGCCGGGTCCAGGCCCGCACGTCGACCGCGAGGCAGGCGGAGTCGGGCACCGTGTTCGTGGTGGTGCCGGCGGAGAGCAGCGTCGGCGTGACGGACGTGCCGTCGCTGTCCGCCGTGCCGATGCGGCCCAGCGTGAGGACCTGGTGGGCGACCTCGACCGTGGCGTTGACCCCGCGCTGCGGTTCGACGCCGGCGTGGGCGGCCCGGCCGGAGACGGTGACGCGGTAGACCGAGCCGCCCTTGCGGGCCACCTTCAGGTGCCCCTCGGGGGTGGCCGCCTCGCAGACCAGGACCGCGCCCGACCGCCGTGCCTCCCGCTCGATGAGCGGCCGGGACGTGCCGGAACCCGTCTCCTCGTCGCAGGTGAGCAGCACACCCACCGCCGACGGGTCCTCGATCAGGCGCAGCGCCGTGAACATCTGCACGATGCCGGCCTTCATGTCCAACACGCCGGGGCCGGTCGCGACGTCCCCCCGGACGGTGAACGGCCGGGACCGGACGGTGCCGACCGGGAAGACGGTGTCGAAGTGGCCGAGGAGCAGCACGCGCTGATCGACGGCCGGCCACAGCAGGTGCGGCAGGCCGTCGATCTCGACCCGCTGGGCGGGCCGGCCGAGGACCTGCTCGCCCCAGCGGGCGAGCAGGTCGGCACAGCGGGCGAGGTGGGGCAGCGAGCCCGGCGCCGATTCGCAGGAGACGAGCGTGCCCAGCCGGTCGACCATGTCCGCCTGGTACTGCTGCGCGGCGCCGAGTAGCGAGCGTTTTCGGCCCATTGGTCCCTCCAACTGCATGGTTGACGGGTTCGATATGATGCCCGCCTATTTCACCGTCGCAGGGGGACCGGATGTGGGTCTTCCTCGTCCGTGCTTAGCTCGTCGGCGCGGTGGTCGACCGCAGCGGAGCGGACGATCCGTAGCCCACGTCGATGATCCGGCGGGCGGTTTCGGCGTAGGCGTCCGGCCCCTCGGGCGCGAAGGTGCCGAGGCCGTCGACGTAGCGGTTGTACATGCAGAACGCGGCCGCGATCAGGACGGTGTCGTGGATCTCCAGGTCGGTGGCGCCCTGGGTGCGGGCATCGGCGACGAGTTCGGGGGTGACGTGGCGGCCACTGATCTGGACCGCGCCGGCGATGCGCAGCAGCGCCCGCAGTTTCGCCGAGATCGGCGCGCTGTCGAGGTCCGCGCGGACCTGGTCGACGAGGGTCATGCCGTCGTCGAGCTGCGCGGCGGCGAACGCCGAGTGCGACGCGCAGCAGAACCGGCACTCGTTGCGCCCCGAGACGTACGCGGCGATCAGTTCGCGTTCCCCGGCCGGGAGCGTGTGCGGGGCGCGCAGGAGCACCTCGGCCAGTTCGTTGAGCGGCTTCGCCGTCTCCGGGCGGTACCGCATGGGACCGGAAATGCCGGGAAACTGCTTCTCGTCGATCCCGAGATCGATGTGCGCCATGCTGTGCTGCCTCCAGTCGTGACCGTGGCGCCGGCCGGGTCATGCTCCTGCCGTCGCGGAGGCCCGGACCGGACGGCGTGTTCGGACGCCGCGCGCCCACCATCCCATATGGACGACGGCCGCATCCCAAGGATCGTGCTCTGTGTCGGGCCCGGACCGGGTCGCCCGCGCCGCGCCGGACGCGCCGCAACGGTGGAGATGCGGACGAAAGGTGCCGACGGTGAGGCTGATCGAACAGGTGTACAGCGACGCGCCTTGCGGCTGCGGGGAGGCGGGCGAATGGAGCGGGGCATGAGCGAGGGCAGAGGAACCGACGTGACCGACATCTACGACTACCGGGCCGAGCGCGACGGCAGGTCACCGTTCCACCCGCCGGTGCGGTACCAGACGCTCCGCGACGAGAACCCGGTCAGCCAGGTCACCATGTGGGACGGCAGCAAGGTCTGGTTCATCACGCGACGCAACGACGTGCGTGCCGCACTCGCCGACGAGCGCCTCAGCGCGGACAACCGCCGGCCGGGCTTCCCGCTGTTGAGCGCCGGGTCGGAGACGCTCACCGAGGACAACCCGACGTTCGCCCGGATGGACCCGCCGGAGCACACCCGGCAGCGGGCCATGGTCAACGCCGACTTCACGCAGCGCTCGTCGGCCCGGTGGCGGCCGGGGATCCAGCAGATCGTCGACCGGCTGGTGGACGACCTGCTGGCGAAGTCGCCCCCCGCCGACCTGGTCGCCGAACTGGCCGAGCCGCTGGCGGCGCAGGTGATGTGCCTGATCCTCGACATCCCGTACGAGAAGGACCTCTTCCTGCGGGTCGCCTCGACGTTCGCCGACCACTACGTCGGGCAGGACAAGCTCGACGGGGCCAGCGACGAGCTGACCGACGTCATCGTCGAGGTCCTCGAGGCCAAGGCCGCGAATCCCGGCGACGACGTGCTCAGCCGCCTCATCACCGAGCAGGAGGCGAACGGCGCGCTCACCCGCGCCGACATCATCGGCATGGCCCGCGTGCTGATCGTCGCCGGGTACGAGCCGGCGGTGCACGGCGTCTCCCTCGGCCTGGCCGCGCTGTTCTTCAACCCGGACCAGTTGGCGTTGCTGCGCGAGGACCCGAGCCTGATCGCGGGCGGCCTGGGCGAGCTGCTCCGGTACAGCACCAACTTCCACACCGGGCTGCCCCGGATCGCGGTCGGCGACACCCGGATCGGGGGACAGGAGATCAAGGCCGGCGAGGCGGTGCTGGTCTACCTGCCGACGGCGAACTTCGATCCGCAGTGGTACGACGACCCGGACTCGCTCGACATGCGCCGGACCCACGCCGGCAACGTGTCGTTCGGCCACGGACTGCACAGGTGTCTCGGGCAGCACGTGGTCAAGATCCAGATGGAGGCGGTCATCGAGACGCTGCTGCGCCGGATTCCGGACCTGCGGCTGGCCGTGCCGCTCGACCAGCTTCCCTTCCAGCGTGAGGCGGCCGTCTACGGCGTGTCGAAGCTGCCCGTGACCTGGTGACCAGCGGCTGTCGGCCGCCGTGCCCGGCAGCGAGGAGTCGATCCGTCGCGAGCAGGCCGTCGGTCGGGTTCGCCCACCGCGCCCGTCAGCGCCGACGGGTGCGGTGGGGAGGGCCGGACACGGGTGCACCCGGGCCGTCGCGACCTGCGCCGCCGTGGCGTCGTGGCCGGCGCGCATCCCGCCGGGGTACCCGTGCGGTCGTCATCGGCACGCCGTCTCGTGCGCGCACGGCCGGTCCGGCCCGTGAGCAACGTCAACGACCTGTCCCGGTGGCGGACGGATCCTGCTGCTCGAGACGGCGGGCGTCCGCCAGGGCGAACCGCAGCGAGTTCGCGGCGGCGCGCACGTTGTCCAGCGCATCTCCCAGCAGGATCACGGTTTCGGGGCCATCGCGCTGGGCGCGGGCGACCTGCTCAACTGCGGCTCCCATCGCTTCCATCGCGTCGTAGGCGGCGGCCTGCCGCAGGCCGACGGTGGGTGCGGTGCCGGCTTGTTCCTCGTGCTGCATGCCAAACCCCGTGCTGTCGAAGAGATGGCTGCGGACGTACTCGCGCATCCACAGTGCGGTGCCGCCGACTGAATTCAAGGAAGCGGAAAGCGGCGGTCGACTGATGGTTGTCCAACCTAACACGGCGCGCCGCTCCAGCGCCCGTGTGGTCGATCGGACATTTTCCGGAACCTCTCGACCAGCCGAGACCGCCGAATTGTCAAAGCCACGATTACCCCCGTGTCACCATCTCGATGACATTGGCGCACGTGATCATCTGCTCCTCCGTTGTCGCCTTGACAGCGCATAACGGCCATGCCACGATCGGGCCATGGGCGCCATTCGACGAGAGTGCGACGGCTGACGTTCGCAGTCCGCCGGTGCGGAATTATTGACCCCGCACGCAGCTTGAGCGGCGCAAATTATCTCGATTGATGCCGGCCATTTTTCGCGTCCACCGAGCACTCCGAGCAGAGGAATCGTCATGGACACATCCGTTGACGTGCAGGGTCAGGACACCACTCCGCAGCTCACCGATCTGCGCCGGGAGAACCAACGCCTCAACCGCGAGGAGTTCGCCCGACGTGAGCCCCGGCTCGCCAGTCGCCCTGTGACGCTGTTCGTCGAACTCACGCAGAACTGCAACCTCAAGTGCCCCATGTGCCGCTCGGGCGAGAAATACCGACCCGAATACAACCTGTCAATCGACCGCTACCATCAGCTCGCCGAGGAGCTGTTCCCGTACGCCAACGTGGTGGACCTTCGCGGCTGGGGCGAGAGCACCATGCTGCCGTACTTCTCGGAGCTGGTCGACGTGGCGGTCAGTTACCGGCCGCAGCTTCGGCTCGTGACGAACGGGCAGGTCAACCGCATCCCGACGTGGGAGAAGCTGATGCGGGCGCATGCCACCATCTCGCTGTCCTGCGACGCGGCCGATTCCGACCTGTTCCGCCTGCTCCGCGGCGGTGGCCGGGTGCAGAAGCTCCTCCAGACCGCCGCCACGCTCGTGGAGATGCGCGAGGCGTACGGAGCGCCGGAGCGGAACCTCGAGTTCATCACGATCGTCAGCCGGGACAACCTGCACGACCTGCCCGCGATCGTGTCCATGGCCGCCGGGGTGGGCGTCCGTCACGTCACCTTCTTCCCGCTCCAGGCGCCGGCCGACGATCCCGGCCACCTGCGTCACGACCTGGAGGCGACCAAGAACGCCTACCTCGCGGCGACCGCGCGGGCCCGGGACGAGGGGGTCGTCCTGCGCCTGGGGGCGGCGCCCGACAGCAACCTCGCCATCCCGGGGATGGTGAAGACCCATCCCTGTATGCATCCCTGGTCCTACGCATATGTGGACTACGCCGGCCGGGTCGGTTTCTGCGACCACCTGATCGGTAACCAGAAATACACCCTCGGCTCGCTCCAGGAGCAGTCCTTCGAGGAGATCTGGAACGGCGACGAATGGGTCAGGCTGCGCAACGAGCATGCTGCGGCGGAAATCTCCGACCGGTTCTCCCCGTGTCGCTGGTGCTTCAAGAACAGATATGTCGACTTCGAGGACAGGCTGCACCCGGACTATGTCTCCCGAGTGGTGTCGTCGGAGCTCGACGGTGACCTCGTGGTGGAACGTCAAGGCGACCTGCTGCCGCTCCAACAATTCTGTTTCTGACCTACGAAGGGAGTAGTGGAGTGACCTGCCAGGTCGGTGTGCAAATGGGTACCAGGGGATACGGCATCATGGGCAGTCTCCCGGTGCGGGACCTGCCGAAGAGCCTTGAGTACGTGCGGTCGGCAGGAGCGACGGGCGTCGAGGTGATGACAAACCTGATCGACGATCCGCACCGTCTCCGTACCGCCTGCTCGGATGCCGGACTGGAGATCATCGGACTGCACGTCTTCTGGTCGGAGCTCGACGACGCGCTGCTGGCAAAGGTGCGGGAACTCGAGGTGCCGCGCCTCATCTGCTCCGGCGTACCCGTCTCGTCACCGGCCGAATGCGACAGCAGTATCGAAACGATACGGAACTGGTCTGCCTCGGCCCGGCAGGCCGGCGCCACGTTCCTGGTCCACAACCACGAGGAGGAGTGCGCGCCGTTCCCTGACGGGCGCCTTCCGATCCAGGTGATAGCCGAGCGGACGACGCCGGAGGACGTGGCATTCGTCGTCGACGTCTACTGGGCGAACCGGGCGGGCGCCGACTTCGACGCGCTGTTCGCGGCGCTGACCGGCCGGTGCGACTTCGTGCACTTCAAGGACGGACTGCGAGCGGGCGACGCGGCGACGAAGTCCTACGGCCTGGGCGAGGGGGAGGTCGACCTCGAACGCGCGTGGTCCGCGGCCACCGCCGCCGGTCCGTTGGCGTGGGCCGTCGTGGAACGCGACAATCCCGCGGAAGATCCGGAAGGCGCCGTGCTGGCTGACGTCCATCGGCTACGCGCCTACGCCGGTCACCCGTCGGCGGGAGCCGATCAGTGACCCGACTCCGCGTCGGCATCGTCGGCTTCGGATCGATCGTCGAACTCGCCCACCTGCCCGCCCTGCGCGCGCTCGCGCCGCGCATCGCCGTCGAGGCGGTGGTGGACAGCTCCGAGGAGCGCCGCAAGACCGCGACGGCCATGCCCGAGGTCCGCCTCGTCGCCGCGTCCGTCGACGATTTCCTCCGTACGGCGCCGTCACTGGATCTCGTCGTCAGCGCGTTGCCTCCCGATGCGAACGGCGTGACGGCGGGCCGACTGGCGGCGGCCGGCTACACCGTGCTGGCCGAGAAGCCGCTGGCCGCCACCGCCGCGGAGGCTCGGCAGATCCTCGGCGACGCGGAAACCGCCGGCCGCGTGTCGATGGTGCACAACTACTTCTTCCGCACCGACGTCCAGGCGGCGGTCGCTGCGGTGCGCGAGGGAGCGATCGGCGCCGTCCGCCTGACCCGGCTGGAGCGTCCGGACGGGGGGCACTTCGTCGGCTCCGGAATCGATCCGCACTGGCGACGCTCGGCGCAGCGCCACGGTGGGTGTCTACGCGACAACGCCTACCACTGGATCTACCTCGCCCCGGCCCTCTGCCACTCCGAGATCGACGATGCGACGGCCCGCGTCTCCTCCCGCCGCAGCGACGAGGTGGAGGATGTCGGCCACGCCGTCCTTCGGCATGCCAACGGGGCGCTGACGACGGTGACGACGGCGTGGTGCGCGATCTCCGCCCGTCCGGTGCTCGAGGTCCACGGCGAAACCGGCTCGCTGAGACTTCTGGGAGATGAGAACGCCTGCGAGATCAACACGGGTGCCGGGTGGACGACGCTGCCCGGCCGCGTCGGCGTCAACAGCTACGAGCAGATGTACCGGCACCTGCTCGACGTGGGCGCGGGCGCGGACGAAAGGCTGAGCGTGCAGAGCGGACTGCGAGTGCTCGACGTCCTCGACCAGCTCTACGCCGCGGCGTCAGACCACCACGGCGACGGGGGACCCCGATGAACACACCGCGACGACCGACCGAGCTCTCGTGGGGGGTCATCGGCACCTCCCGGATCGCCACGGAGTACGTCATCCCCGCCATCCGCGCCGCGGGTGGCAGCGTCGCCGCGATCGGCAGCCGGGATGGCGACCGTGGGCGGGAGGTCGCCGACAAGCTCGACATCCCCGCCGCGTACGGGAGCTACGAGGAACTGCTCGCCGACGACCGCCTCGAAGCGATCTACGTGGCGCTGCCCAACGCGCTGCACACCGACTGGGTCCGGGCGGCACTCGTGGCCGGTCGCCACACCCTGTGCGAGAAGCCGCTGACCCGAAGCCGGCGTGACGCCGAAACGCTCACCGAACTCGCCGAGCGTGACGGCCTCGTGCTCATGGAGGGCTACATGTTCCGGCATCACCCCCAGTGGGCGACGCTGAGCGCGGTCCTCGACGCCGGCGACGCCCCGGTCGTCGTCCGCTCGCACATCGGCTACCGCATGACCGCGGACGCCGACATCCGGCTCCACGGCGAACTCGGGGGTGGAGCTTTCCTGGACGTCGGCTGCTACACCGTCGCCGCCGCCACCGAGTTACTGGGCGAGGCGACGACGGCGACCGCCCAGGTCGTCGCCCGGCATCCCGAGACGGGTGTGGACACGCTCACCGTCGCGTACCTCACCTTCCGAGACGACCGGCTCGCCGTGCTCGACAGTGACTTCCTACTCGACTGGACGACGACGCCCCTGGAGATTCGGACGCCGTCGCGCACGGTCCGCCTGGAACACCCCTACAACCCCGGAGCGGAACCCACCGAGATCCTCGTCGACCGGCAAGGCGCGGCACGCGAGCACCACCGGGTCGCCTCCGCCGACGCGTACCGGGCGATGGCCGGCACGTTCATGCGGTTGGTCGGCGAGGGCGCGACGGCCCCAGAGGCCGAGCGGGAGCGGGCCCGGATCCGGTCCGTCGCGCACAACATCAATCTGGTCTGGGACGCCCTTGGCGGAGCCGAGCGATGACGGCGTCGGCCCAGAACGACTCGGAGATCCTCTCCGGTGCGATCAACAGCGTCGTGCGCACCGGTGACCGGGTCCGGCGTCCCAGCTCCGGGCCGGCCGTGCACGCGTACCTCAACCATCTCGAGGAACGCGGCTTCGGCGGTGCGCCGCGTTTCCTCGGCACCGACGGCGAGCACGAGGTGCTCTCCTTCATGGCGGGCACGGTCTTCGCCGACACCCACCTGGCCGACATGCCGGACGCGGCGTTGCCCGGCGTGGCGCACCTGCTCGCCGAGCTGCACGAGACGGGGAACGACTTCGTCAGTCGGCGGACCGTGGCGTGGACCAGCGAGCGGGTTACCGGCGGTTCCCGGCTGACGATCTGTCACAACGACGTGGCCCCGAGGAACACCGTGCTCCGCGACGGTCGCCCAGTGGGGCTGATCGACTGGGATCTCGCCGGACCCGAGATCCCGGACTGGGACCTGGCGCACGCGGTCTGGCAGTTCGCCCCGCTCGACGACGACCGGGGGTGCCGGCAACGCGGCTTCACGACGGCGCCCGATCGGCTCGAGCGGATGCGCGCGATGGTGCTCGCCTACGGTCCCCGCACGACGGACGCCGACGCGTTCGCCGGTCTGGTCGCCCTGCGGATCCGCACCACGTTACTGGGCATCGAGGCGCGCGCTGCGCGCGGCGAGGCGGTCTTCGTCCGGCTGGCCGCCGCCGGGGTGACCGACGATCTGCGACGGCAGCTCTCGTGGGTGCGCCGTCATCGCGAGGTGATCGCCCATGCGGCCCGGTGAGACGGATGCCATCGAGATTCATCAGCTACGCCGCGTCTTCGAGCGGCGGGTGGGTTGGCGTGCGCCCCGGGTGACCCGGGAGGCGCTGACCGGCATCGATCTGCGGGTCAGGGCCGGCACGACCTTCGGCATAGTCGGGCGTAACGGCGCCGGCAAGACGACGACCGTCAAGATCCTCTCGACCCTGCTGCTTCCGACCAGCGGGTCCGTGCGGGTGGCCGGCCACGATGTCGTCCGGGAGGCCAAGCGGGTCCGTGCCCTGCTGGGTGTGGTGCTGGGCGGCGACCGCGGCTTCTACCAACGGCTGACGGGGCGGGAGAACCTCAGATTCTTCGGCAGCCTGGTGGGAGTCTCCGGACGCCGGCTGCACGATCGTGTCGCCGCGTTGACGGAGCAGCTCGACCTCACCTTTCTCGACGAGCGCGTAGAGGCGTGCTCGCGGGGGATGAAGCAACGCCTGCACCTGGCCCGGGCGTTGCTGCACGAGCCGCCGATCCTCATCCTCGACGAGCCGTCCCTGGGACTCGACCCGGTGGCCGCCGCCCAGATGCGTGCGCTCGTGCACAGCCTGGTGCCCCGGCACACGGTGCTGCTCACCACCCACGACCTGTTCGAGGCGGAACGCCTCTGCGACGAGATAGCTGTCATGCGCCGCGGCGCCGTCGCGGCCGCCGGCACGCCCGAGGAACTCGCCGTGCAGGCCGACCTGCGGCACCGGGTCAGCGCGGTGGTCGACGGCGGTTCGCCGGCCGAGGTGACCGACCGGGTGCGGTCGGTGCTGGACGTGACGAGCATCGAAGCGAGCGACGCCGGTGACGGTCGGGTACGGCTGACGTTGACGCACCGGGGCGCCGGCACGGGCGTCCAGGACACCACCGCCGCGCTCGTCGCGCTCGGGCTCCGGGTCGAGGAGATCCGGGTCATCCCGCCCGACCTGGAGGCGACCTTCTTCGCTCTGGTGGGCGCCTGATGACCGCGGCGCGCGACGCCCGGGATCTCGTCCGGGTGGCGATGGCGACGGCGGCCAATCACGTACGCCGCTCCTACCGCTACCGGATCGCCATCGTCCAGGAGACGCTGTATCCGATCCTGCTGGCTCCCACCATGTACTTCGCCTACGCCGCCGCCGACCGCGGCAGTCTCGGTGGCACCGACCTCCTCGACTTCCTGGCGGTCGGCATGCTCGCGGTCGTCGTCTGGAACGGCACGGTCTGGTCGGCCGGTTTCGCCCTCGAACACGAACGCGCCGAGGGCACCCTGCAGGCCCTCCTGGGCACGAAGGCCAGCCGCAGCGCCATCGTCATCGGCTACGGCATCGGCGCGGTGGCGCGCCTCGCGCCGTCACTGGCCGCGCTGGGAACGCTCGCGGCGGTGACCGGCGTACGCCTGCCGACCGGACGCCTGCCGCTCGCGGTGACGGCGTTCGCCGTCCTCATGGCCGTCTGCGTCTGCGCCGGCTACGCGATGTCGGCGTTGTTCCTGTTCACACGCAACGCACACAACGTCGCCACGCTGCTGAACTTTCCCATCTGGGTGCTCAGCGGCGCGTTGGTACCGTCGTCCGACCTGCCCGGACCGTTGGCGGCGCTCGCCCGGTGCGTGCCCATGAGCCACGCTCTCGACGCGCTACGAGCCGCCACGTCGACCCGCGCCGACCTCACCGATCTCCTCCCGTCGATGCTCACCGCCGTCGCTCTGGCCGTGCTCTGTGCCGCGGCGGGCCGGCTCGCCCTGCGTCTGGCCGAGCGCCACGCGCAGCGCACCGGTCTGGTCGACCTCTACTGATGGAGGCTTGTCATGGTGGCACCGTCACTGGTGGCGGCCGACACGAAACTGCGCGAGCGCGTCCGGCTCGGCAACGGCAGCAGTTATTTCGTCGTACTCATGCTGATGCCGCTCTCGGAGCTGGTTCTGGCCTACCTGATCTACGGCGCGAACCGACCCGACCTGGCCAGCTACGCCGCGGTGGGCCTGACGGCGGCCGTCCTGGCGTACAACTCGGTCTTCTTCCTCGGTGTGGTCATCGAGCGCGAGCGGATCGCCGGGACGCTGACGTTCCTGTTGCAGACACCGGTGCCCCGTCTGGTCTGGATCACGGGCTACCTGCTGGCCGGTTTCGCCGAGGCCGCGTTGATCGGCGCCGTCGCCATCACCTTCAACATCACCGTGCTGGACATCCGGCTCGACCCCGGATACCCGGCACTGGCGATGACGGTTCTGCTGTACCTGTTGGCGGCGTGGGGCTTCGGTGCCGCGCTCTCCGCGCTGGCTGTCCTGGTGAAGAAGACGGCCAGCCTGGCCAACCTGATCTTTCCCGTCATCACCTTGCTGGGCGGCTTCTACTACCCCCTCACCGCGTTACCGGCTGTGCTGCGGGTCCCGGCGCACCTGCTGCCCTTCGGCGCCGCCACGGAGGCGATGTCCCTCGCCGCCCTCCGGGCCCCGTCGGTAGCGGAGATGCTGCCCGAACTCGTCCCGCTCGCCACCCACGCTGTCGCCTGGTGCGCCGCCGGCTTGCTCAGTCTGCGGTGGGTGGAGCACCTGATCAGGAACAAAGGGGACGTGGATCTCTACTGAACGGAGTCCGACATGACGTACATCGTTGGGTTGAACGCCGGCTCGGCCGCCTCGCACGATCCGAGCGCCTGCGTGGTGGACGAACGCGGTCGCGTGCTCGCGTTCATGGAGGAGGAACGTCTGAGCCGGGTCCGGCACGCTCCGGCCCAGGCCCCGCTCCTGGCCCTTGACCGGTGCCTCGATCTCGCCGGTATCACCGTCGACGACGTCGATGCGGTCGCCGTCGGCTGGGACGAGCCCCGGATGTCGGAGCGCCAGGGGAAGCCCTGGGGCTTCACGTCGGCGGGCGAGTTCCTGACCGGCCTCGGCTTCCGCGCCTCGGCCCTTCCCGATCTGCAGTTCGTGCCGCACCACCGCGCGCACGCGGAGTCGGCGTTCCAGGCGAGTTCCTTCGACAGTGCCGCGGTTCTGGTCGTCGATGGCAACGGCGAGGACGAGTCGATCTCCGTCTTCCACGCCCGCCGGGGTGTTCCCCCGACCCGGGTGGCCTGCTGGCCCCGCGTACACAGTCTGGGTTATCTGTACGAGGAGACCAGCAAGTGGCTGGGACTCAGCCGCCTCGACGCGGGGAAGACGATGGGCCTGGCGGCCTACGGTCGCAGCCGTGGCATCGAACCGCCCGACTGGATCAAGCTCACGCCGGACGACGGCCTGTGGTCGCTCGTGGGAAACCATCCCGACTGGGACTACGCGGAGATCCGGGACTTCTGGCGACAGGAGATCAGGCGTTTCTCCGGTCTCGACCGGTGCCGCACGGCGGTGCCCGACCTTGCCCGGGACGATCTCGCCGTCCGAGTCGCCTGGGCCGCGCAGTCAGTGGTGGAGCGGGCGATCGCCGATCTGGCCGACCTGGCGCGGAGATCGACCGGCGAACGCAATCTCTGCATCGCTGGTGGCGTGGGGCTCAACTGCGCGGCCAACGGCCGGCTGCCCGGACCCCTGTTCGTTCCTCCCGTGCCGCACGACGCCGGGGTGGCCGTCGGCGCCGCGTGGGCGCTGGCCCGGCGGCCGGATCGCGAGCCACTCTCGCCGTATTCCGGGGATCTTCCCGGCCACCCCTCCGACGTCGGGCAGTGGCAGGCTCACCGGACGGCCGCCGATCCCGATCTGGTCGTCGGCCTGCTGCTGCAGGGCAAGGTCGGGGCGGTGTGCCGAGGTCGGAGCGAGGTCGGCCCGCGCGCCCTCTGCCACCGCTCCATCCTCGCCTCGCCCGTCCCGGCCGACATGCAGGACCGCGTCAACGCGGTGAAGCGCCGGGAGCGCTGGCGTCCCTTCGGGCCGGTGAGCAATGCCGACACCGGCCTGTGGAAGTCGGCCGGGGACCTCGAGCGCTACATGGTGGGCGCCGCCGAACTGACCCCGGAAGGCGCGGAGGTCCTGCCCGGGGTCACCCACGTGGACCACACGACACGGCCGCAGCGGCTCGGTCCCGACGACGAGCCGTTCGTGGACGCGGTGCTCACCGGACTTGGCGGCGCGGGCCACCCATCGGTGCTCATCAACACCTCTTTCAACGGTCCCGGACAACCGGTGGTCGAGACCGCGGATCAGGCGCTGCGCTGCGCCGCCACGCTGGGCCTGGACTTCCTGGTGCTCAACGACGACCTGTTCATCTCGCGCCAGGACACCTCGCGCCATGCCGGCTGACGCCTCCCGGCCCCGCGTCTCGGTGCTCATGCCGACCTACCGGCACGGTTGGGTCGTCCGGCGGGCCCTGGCGAGCCTGCGGGCGCAGACGCTCCAGGACTGGGAGCTGATCGTCGTCGACGACGGCTCGCCGGACGACACGCGCCAGGTGTTCGCCGACGAATCCCGGGACGGGCGGATCAGCTACCACCGGCTTGACGAGAACCGCGGGCTGGGCCACGCCCTGAATGTCGCCACCGACCTGGCGCGGGGCGACTACCTCGCCTACCTGCCGTCCGACGACGTCTACTTTCCCGATCATCTGGCGCTGCTCAGCGACTCACTCGACCAGCATCCGCAGGCGTGCCTGGCTTATGGTGGTGCGCAGACGCACCGCCACTGGGCGGGGAGTCGGGGCCTCACCCTGCTGGGCGACGAGCCGCTGACCGCCGCGGGCGCGCCGGGGTGGCCGGCGAACCCGCTCGCGCTGGTGCAGGTCATGCACCGGCGGCTGCCGGGGTCGGTCGGCCGGTGGCCGACCCGGTCCGAGATCGAGTCGGACACGCTCGAGATGGACCGGTGGAGCCGGCTGCTCGCCGAGGGCGCGACGTTCGTCTGTTGCGGTCGGGTCACCTGTGAGTGGACCGACCACCCCGACCAACGACACAAGATCATCGGCGAGACCCACGAACAGCGGACCGACCGGGTGCCGGGGGCGCCGACGTCAGGCCGTGGACTGGCCGCCTACCGCGAGTTCTACGGCGTCGGCCGGCAAACCGTCAACTGGCAGCCCCGGCGGGGACCACGGATGGACGAGAGCGCCCGCTACGCCGACGTCACGGACGATCCAGGCGCCCCGGCCCCGGACGGTCTGCGGATCCTGCTCGTCGGCGAGCTGGGCTTCCATCCGGACCGGATCCGCGCGCTCGCCGACGACGGCCACGAACTGCACGGCCTCTGGACGCCCGCGCCCGAGACGTGGGACGCCACAGGACGACTGCCGGTCGGGTGGGTGCGGCACGTGCCGTACGACCGGCACTGGCGCCAACGGGTACGCGAGCTGAGACCCGACGCGATCTACGCGCTGCTCAACACCGCCGCCGTCCCGCTGGTGGACGAGGTGGTCCGGGCCGACCTCGGCATCCCGCTGTTCTTCCACTTCAAGGAATCGGCGTTTCACTGCCTACGGCTGGGCATCTGGGACCGACTGGTCCGCATCCTCGAGGCCTGCGACGGGCAGATCTTCATCAGCCAGGAGAATCTCGAGTGGTTCGCCAGCTACGTGCCGCACGCCGTCGGCCGCAAACCCGTTCTCCTGCTCGACGGCGATCTTCCCCGCCGCGCCTGGATGACGCGCGAATGGGCGGCCCGACCGGCCGAGTGGGGCTCGGAACCACACACCGTCTGTGCCGGCCGCCCGACCGGCGTGGCGGAACTCGAAGACGTGTTACGCGCCGGCATCCATCTGCACCTCTACGGCTCGCACTTCCACACCTGGTACGAGGATCTGGTACGGCGTCACCACGGGTCCGGGATGCTGCACCTGCACGACACCGTCGAGCCGCAGCAGTGGGTACGCGAGCTGTCCCGGTACGACGCCGCGTGGCTGCACGGGCACGAGCCGGCCAACCACGGCGACATCCGGGCCGCAAGCTGGTCGGATCTCAACCTGCCGGCCCGGCTGGGGACCTACGCCGTCGCCGGTCTGCCGTGGATCTTCCGAGACGGTGGGCTCGCCCGCACGTCGATCAGGTCTCTCGCCGAGCGTCTGGACGTCGGCATACCCTTCCGGACCGCGGCCGACCTGGCCGACCGGCTGCGCGACGAGAGCGGCCTGCGGCAGCTCACGACGAACATGCGCGTGCGACGCGAGCAACTCGCCTTCGACACCCAGGTACCCGATCTCGTCCGGTTCTTCCGCGGCGCGCCCACCGCCGCGGCGCCTGACGTCGCACCACGACAGCCAGAACTGACCACAGGAGGTCACCGATGACGACCAGCGGCACGATCGCGCTCTCGGCCGTGGTGATGGCGCATCCGAAGCGGCAGGCACACGCGGAGGCGCTCTGCGCCAAGTACCCGGAGCTCGGGCTTCGGCTGGTCCTCGACCCGGACCCCACGGGACCACCCAGCTCGGTTCGGGCGGGCAGACTGGCCTGGCTCGCCGCCGCCGAGGACTGCACCCATCATCTCGTTCTCGAGGACGACGTCGACCTGTGCGACGGCTTCCTCGACCACCTCCGTGGCGCCCTCGCGGCTCAACCCGAGGCGGTCGTCTCGCTGCATACCGCCTGTACGTCTCGGGTGTCGTTCTCGGGTCGCCTCGCCACCATGCGCAGTTCACCGTGGGCGCCGGTCATCGGCGACTACGTGCCCACCGTCGCGGCCGTCATGCCCCGATCCCTCGCCGTCGGCTTCGGCGCCTACATCGACCGGCACGCTGAGCTGAGCGACCACAACGACCTCCTGCTCAAGCGTTATCTCGAGGGGGTCGCCGTCCCACGCCTCGTCACGGTGCCCAACCTCAGCGACCACCTGCCGTTCCCGAGCATCGAGGGGAACCGCACGCCGGACGGCCGGCGGGCGATGTGCTTCGATCGGGCCACCGGGCCGGTGGAGTGGCAGCGGCCACCGGTGGACCCGCCCGTGGTCCCCTACCTGGGGCCCGGACCGCACCGGCACGCGGTGGCGTACCTCCGGCAGCCTGACGGGCGGGTCAGCATTCGTCCGGCGGTCGAGGTGATGGCGGAGTGCGGCGTCCGCCTGGACCGGCTGGCCGCCCAACTCGCCCCCCACGCGGAGCGTTCGCCGCGTCTCACCGAGTATCTCGGCGACATTCTCTTCCAACTGTGGTGCACCGCCGCGCTGCTGGGCGTCGCCTACCGGCTCACCACGCCCTCGGCCTCCGACCCGGAGATCGGTTCGGTACTGGCCGAACCGCTCGTCCGCGAGACGTTCGAGTCCTGGGCCGGCGGCGTCGTCGAGAAGCGGGCGCCGGAGACCCTGTGGCCGGGACTGCGCCGCCACCTGGCCGTGGTGCTCAGCGCCGGAACCCGCGCGGGCGCCGACGGCTTCGAAGCCCCGGCCCCCTACCTGCTCGACCGTCCCGGCCGTCACTGAGACCTGACGCACGTCCATCAAGAAGGGATCCTGATGTCCTCCAACGCCCTCGGAATCACCGTGGTCACGCCGACGCGCGGACGTTCGGAACTGGTCGCCAAGCTGCTGCGCAGCCTGCGCGACTGCGCGGAAGCAGCCGAGTTCGACGTCGAGGTCATCGTCGTCGACGACTCGCCCCCGGCCGAGTCCACCGCCATCAAGGCTCTCTGCGTCGACTTCGGCGCCGACTACGTCAGCGGTCCCCGAGCGGTGGGCCGCAAGCGGAACCTGGGGGCCCGGCGGGCCCGACACGACCTGGTGCTCTTCATCGACTCGGACTGCGTGGCGACCGACAGCTTGTTGCGCGCGCACTGGGAGGCGCACCTGAAGGCCGGTGACAACGTGGCTGCGGTGGCCGGTCCGACCCGCTTCTACGGAGGCACGACGTTCAGCGCCCGCCTCACCGAACGATCAATGGTGTACGAGGCGTTCGACGCCCCACGCACCCATGCGCAGGTTCTGTGGGGCACCACCTCCAACCTGTCCGTGCGGCGCGACGTCTTCCTCGCGCAGGGCGGCTTCAGCGAGCGGCCCCTCACCGTGGTGGGCGGCGAGGACGTAGACCTCGGTATCCGCCTCTACGAAGCCGGCTACGTCACCTCGACGGCGCCGGACGGCCTGGCCCTGCACGCGCGCTCGTCGGGCCTGGCCGTACGACGCTCGCTGGCCAAACTCTTCACCTACGGGCGAGCCGACAACTGGCTGTGTCAGGAACATGGGCAATATGTGATATTCCATCCCAACCCGGTCGTGCTGGGCGCTCTGGGCGGGGCCGTGGGCGCCCTGGTGCCGACGCGACGGCGCGGTGTCGCCACGGCAGCGCTGGCGGCGTTGCCCGTCGTGCTGTGCGCGATCCGGGAACTGGCCCGCCGGCGCAACCTCAAGGGCCGCGCGGACCTGCTTGACGTCGGCGCGGTCGTCCTGGACTGGAGCTACGACCTCGGGGTAGCGGTGGGTGCCATTCGAGCCGGTGCCCCCACGTTGACTCTCACCCGCTTCGACTACCACCCGCAGGACAAGTTCGTGCCGCACAGCGACGACGACGGGGCGACGTTGGGTCACCTCGGCCAACCGTGACCGACCGTCGTCCGGGAGCCTTCGTCGCCTACCGTGGCGGACGACCGTGCGCCTCGCTGGCGTCCTCGTCGCGCCACGCGACCCGGACGACGCGCGTCATCCGCTCCAGCGGGCGGCGCCGGAGGTGGCCATAGCCGTCCAGGGGTGACACCGCGGCCGGCGGCCGTTGGCCGGCACGGGCCTCCGGTGACGACGCTCGTGCCCGGCGTCATGCGGACGCCGGTGTCGCAGACCGTTACGCCAGCCTCTCCCGGGCCGCCCGGCCGCCGGAGTGCCGTGCCCAGCCGTCTCGACGAACCCGCTCTCTCGTGCTGCCGTCGCGCATCGGCCACGACGAACCCCGTGACCAGGTGGCCCGCCTCGACGGCGCGACGCGCACGTCTTCCCGCTGACCCGTGGAGTGCCGCCCCGGCCGGACAGGGTCCGGGTGCAGGCGTACGGAGCCGGTCCTCGCCCCGCCGATAGTCTATGTTGACTTACGGTGCCTCTCGCCGTCGGGCGCGTGTCCCTCCGGTGAGGTCCGGGCCAGCTCCCGCGCACCTGTCCGGGTGGCGAGATCGCGGGCGGCGCCGCCGGACGGGCCTTGTATAGTGATTTCACCGCCTCCGACCTGGCGTGAGCTGCTTGCTGAAGCAGCCGGGGCGGCCGACAGGAATCAGGCGACTCACATGAACATTGATCGGGATCGCGCCGGCACGTGCTACCGGGTCCAGATTGTGGCGGAAGTCCTGGACGGCGACGGGCCGCCGCCGATCATCACGGCACGGGTCCGGATCGATTCCGAGCGGGAAGCGCAGATTGTGGAGCTGTCGGTCGTCGCCCCGGAGGGGGTGAACGAGGTCGCCCGGTCGATCGACTTCGACATGCTGGCGCAGTCGCTGTGCAGTGTGGTGGCGGCGACCCTGCCCACCGGGCCGCCGCCCGGAGGCGACGGCGGCCGGGCCCGCCGCGCGAAACCTGACCGCCCCTATCGACGGATGCCGCAGGCCGATCTGGTGGCCGGCGAGTTCCGCCGAACCGGCAGCGTGGGGAAACTGGCCGAACACTTCGACGTCCCGCGCTACACGGCACAGGCGTGGGTGGACCGGCTTCGGCGCAGCGGCGTGCTGGAGACGTCTGCGCGGTGACGAGCGCCCGCGCGCTGCGGTGGGACGGGACGCACGCCGCGCGGTGCTCCGTCCGTCAGGTCCGGTCGCCGGCACGGACGGCGCGCGAGTGCAGTTCCCGTGCGACCTCCGCCACCGCTCGGGCGCTGACGCCGTGTGCCTCCAGCATGCCGCGCTGATCGTCCACCCGGTTCCCCGGTCGGCCGGTCACGGCTACCCGGCGCACGGGCAGCCCCAGCTCGGCGGACACCACATCCGCCACCGCGTCGCCGAGTCCACCCTGCGGGCGGTGTTCTTCCACGGTGACCACTCCGGCGCGGCCCCGGCAACCGGAGAGAAGCCCGTCGCGGTCCAGCGGGTGCAGCGTGTGCAGGTCCAGCACCTGCGAATCGATGCCGTCGTCGGCCAGTCCCCGGGCCGCGTCCAGCGCGAAGAGCAGCGGCAACGGACCGGCCGCGACGAGTGTGACGTCCGCACCCTGCCGCAGCGGTCGGATCCGGCCGAGCCGAAGGTCGGGCACCCGACCCGGTACCACCGGCGTGGCCGAACGGCCCAACCGCAGATAGCTGGGTCCCGGCAGGTGGTGCATCTGCTGAACGACGGTGCCGATCTCACGAGCGTCCCCCGGCACGACGAGCGTCAGATCGGCCAGGGCGCGGATCACGGCCAGATCCTCCAAGGCGAAATGGGTCGTGCCGAAGTGCGCCGCCGCGAGGCCGCCGTGCGTCGCGATCACCCGCACCGGCAGTTGGGGACCCACGACGTCCAGCTTGAGGAACTCCCCGGCACGCAGGCTGGCGAAGGCGGCCATGGTGTGCACGTACGGGATGAAGCCGCGTCGCGCCAGCCCGGCCGCCACGGTCATCAGGTTCGCCTCGGCGATGCCGACGTTGACATAGCGCTCCGGGAACCGCTTGCCGAAGCTGTTCTCCAGGCCGCCGGTGTCGGAGTCGAGACAGATCACCCGCTCGTCGGCGCTCGCCAGCGTCAACAGGGCCTCGCGGTACGCGGCGCGGGGGTCCGGACCGAGGACCGCTCCTCCGCCGGGCTCCGGGGACAGCCCGACGATCGCGGGTGGGTCGTCCGCGGTTGCCGGGACGGGACGCAGATGCGTCGGCGAGGTTCTGTTCACGAGTTGCCTTCCGAGGTCGAGCGTTGCAGCGCGGCCATGGCCCGTTGCACCAGGACCGGCTTGAGCTTGGCGTAGTGTCCGGCGGCCCGATGTTCGAGGAACGGCACGCCCCGACCCTTCACCGTCCGGGCGATGACCGCGACCGGGCGGTTCGCGGACGGCGGCAACGCGTGGCGCAGGGCGGCGATGTCGTGCCCGTCGACGACGCGCACCTCCCACCCGAAGGCCGCGAACTTGGCGTCGAGCGGCTCCAACCCGACGCAGTCCTCGGTTCGCCCGGTGATCTGGAGCCCGTTGCGGTCGATCACCGCGACGAGTCCGGAGAGTCGTTGGTGTCCCGCCAGCAGCGCGGCCTCCCAGATGCTGCCCTCCTGCAGTTCGCCGTCGCCCAGCAGTGTGTAGACGTGCCGGTCGCCGCCGTGCAGCCGCTCGGCCAGGGCCAGCCCGATGGACAGTCCGAGTCCGTGGCCCAACGAGCCGGTCGCGAACTCGACGCCGGGCAGGTCAGCGGGCGGGTGCCCGAAGAGCCGGCTGTGGGGGCGGGCGAAATCCGCCAGTTCCTCGGCGGGAATGCGACCGAGCTGGGCCAGGACGCTGTACAGGGCCGGCGCCGCATGACCCTTGCTGAGGACGAAGGAGTCGCCCGGACGTAGCAAGTCGGCGTACAGCACGGCGAGCAGGTCCGCGCAGGACAGGCTCCCACCGACGTGCGCACCCTCGGGACTGCCGGCCATCCGGATCACGTCCTGGCGGATCCGTCGGGCCATTGCCGCGGAATCCCGCTGTGCCACGGTCGTCGCCGGTACGTGCGCTGTCGACGCCGGGCGGGGGGCGTCGGCCCCCCCGGCGGTGTGCGACGGGCCGGTGCTGGTCTCGGCGGCCAATCTGGCTCCTCGCTTCGGTGTCGGATGGCGATCGGACGAACCGGCTCAGTCCCGGCGCAGCACCTGCCGCCAGTCCGGAGCAGGGTGGGAGCGGGTCATCCGCCGGATCACGTCGAGGTGCTCCCACGTCTTCTCGAAGGCGTCGGCGTACCGCTGCAGCAGTGGCGCGGCGGCCGGGTCCAGGTGCCGGCGCTGCAGGCACAGCGATCCCTCGACGACGGCCACCGTGACCGGGAAACGCTCGGCCACCTGCGCCAGGACGGTCGACTCGGGCAGCTCTGCCGGCCGGAACGCCGGGTGCGCCGGGAGCGGGACGACCTGGTACTGGGAGACGGGCACTCCCTCGGCTCGAAGCACGCGGTGCAGGACGGCGCGCAGGGCGGCTCGGTACCGCGGCGACAGTCCGAGGTCGTCCGGTTCCGGCATCAGGCGCAGAATGTGCCAGGCGTGGGTGCGTCCGGGCGGGACGACCGGAACCCGCAGTCCGGGCAGTTGCGCCAGCCGGTCGAGAAAGTGGCGGATCGCCGGCTCGCGGCGGCGCGCGTTGTCCGCGAAGCGGGTGAGCTGCGAGAGGGTGAAAGCAGCGGCGAGTGGTGCCATCCGGGAGTTCGACGCGACCTGGTGAGCGATGTAGGTCCGCGCCCCGGACGGCGTCCGCTCACCGAAGTTGCGCAGGCGGACCAGTTGCTCGTGGAGCGCGTCGTCCCCGGTCGTGACGAGCCCACCTTCACCGCAGGTGGGCAGGTTCTTGTGCGGGTGCAGGCTGAAGCAACCGGCGGTGCCCAGTGCGCCGACACGGCGACCGTCGAGCTGTGCGCCGTGCGCCTGGGCGGCGTCCTCGACGACGGGGACGCCGAGCCGGGCGGCCAGCTGGTTCAGCGCCGGCATGTCCGCGGGCAGCCCGTGCAGGTGCACGGGGAGCAACGCGGCCGTGCGTGGCCCCGCGGCCGAGGCGGCGGACCGCGGGTCCATCGTGTAGGTCTCCGGGTCCACGTCCGCGAACACCGCGGTGCCTCCGACCGTGTGCACGGCGTGGGCTGTCGCGTTCATGGTCAGGGCCGGGACGACCACGGTGTGGTCGGGACCGATCCCACAGGCCCGCAGCACCAGCTCCAACGCGGCGGTACCCGAGGCCACGGCCACGCAGTGCCGGGTCGCGGTGGCGTCCGCCCAGGCCCGTTCGAGGCGACCGATCTCCGGCTCTCCGGGGGTGGCGGCGTTCAGCTTGCCGCTGCGCAGTACGCGAAGTACGGCCTGCTCGTCGTCGGCGGTGACGATCGGCCACGTGCCGCCCGGGATGCCCGGAGGGACCGCCCGGGTCCCGCCGAACAGGGCGAGAGTGGTTCCACCGGGCGGCCTGTCGGTCGAGGTGCCGGCGGCGTCAGGCAGCGGTGACGGGGAAGGCGCGGGAACGGACGTTCTCCGAGGGTGCAGACTCTTGTGGACTCTTGTCGTGTCGGAGCCCGCAGGAAGCGGTTCGACTGCCCGGTCGCCCTCGATGTCCGGCCCGTTTTCGATCACTTTGACGGCATCAGTCAGGTGAGATTGCCGATTCATCTTGACCTCTGCGGGGTGTGGTGTTCGTAGAGTGTGTGTTAGCTTTTGCAGTGTGTTGGTGCAGACAGTAGACATGCGAATCGTAGGAGGCAACCCATGACCACGGCGCTGAGCGCGCAGTGCCCCGAGTGCCGGGGCCGGGTGGACGTGTCGGGGGGCCTGCTTGTGGCCGAGATCGTCGTTTGTCAGCACTGCTCCGGCGAACTCGAGGTGGTGGCGACGAACCCGGTGCTGCTCGCCCGTGCGCCCGAGCCGGAAGAGGACTGGGGCGAGTAGGGGCGGTACTCGCCACCTCCGGCCGCGCAGCCGGTGGTCGACGATGAGGTGAGAGGAGGCTCCGATGAAGGTCAGCGTCCTCGGTGCGGCTGGCTACGCCGGCGGTGAGCTGTTGCGACTGGTCCAGGATCATCCGGAACTGGAGTTGGCGCAGGCTCTCTCACGCCGCCACGCGGGTCGGCCGGTCGGGGAGGTGCACCCCAACCTCCACCATCTCGGGATGGTCTTTCACCCCCCAGCCGAGCTGGAGCCGGTGGACACCGCGTTCCTCGCCCTGCCCGCGGGAGCCGCCGTGGAGGCGGAGCCCATGGTCGGTGAACGAGCCGAGACGATCATCGATCTGAGCCCGGATTTTCGCGCCGGCGCTCGGTCGGCGTCGGGTGAGGCATACCGGACGGGGCTGCCCGAGCTGTTCGCCGACGACCTCGCGGGCGCCCGCCGGATCAGCGTGCCCGGCTGCATGGCCACCGCCGCCGTGCTGGCCCTGGCCCCGTTGCAACGGGCCGGCCTGGTGCACGGCGACGTCGTGGTGGACGCCCTGGCCGGTTCGTCGGGCTCCGGAGCCGAACCCGGGCCGGCGTCGCACCACGCCGAGCGGGCACGTGCGTTCCGCGTCTACCGTCCCGCGGGCCACCGGCACGAGGCGGAGATCGCCGCGCTGGCCGGGGTACGAGCGCGGATGACGGTGACGGCCGTTCCGGCGGTACGCGGCGTTCAGGTCCTCTGCCACGTCACGCCGCCGCGGCCGGCCACCCGTCCGGACGTGCTGCGGGTGCTGCGGGACGCCTACCGGGACAGCCCGTTCGTGCGGCTCGTGACCCGTGGGCGGGGAGTGCACCGGCTGCCCGATCCGCAGTTCCTGTCGGGCAGCAACTTCGTGGACATCGGATGCGCGGTGGACGACGACGGCCGACGGATCGTACTCGTGGCCGCACTGGACAACCTGGTGAAGGGAGCGGCCGGCGGTGGGGTGCAGAGCCTCAACGTTGCCCGTGGGCTGCCCGAGACGGCGGGCCTCGGCTTTCCCGGCCTGCACCCCGCCTGAGCGCCCCTCACCGCCGGTGGGGGCGTCGACAGCGCAGTGACGAAGAGGTGGTGGGACATGGCCCGACACGCGGCGGGATCCCCGGCGGCGCTCAGCCACCTGTGCCGGGACGGGGTGATCGTGGTCAAGGTGGGCGGTGACGTGGATTCGGCACCGGTGCTGGACGAGGTGACCGAGCTGGTCGCCGCCGGTCGGCCGACGGTGCTGGTACACGGCGGTGGTATCGCCGCCGACGAACTGGCCGACCAACTCGGCGTCGCGCGCGAGGTGATCACCTCGCCGGACGGCACGCGTAGCCGGCGCACCACTCCGGCCATGCTCACCGTCCTCACCCTGGCGCTGCTCGGGCGGGTGAAGCCGGAGTTGCTCAGCGGGTTGCGCGCGCGGGGGGTGCGGGGGGTTGGCCTGTGCGGCGCCGACGGCGCTCTGATCACCGCCTCGCGCAAGCCGGTCATCCGGTCGGTGCGGGACGGGCGGACGGTGCTGATCCGCGACGACCGGTCCGGGCGCATCGAGCACATCGACCCCACGCTCGTGCGCCTGGTGCTGGAACACGACGTCGTCCCGGTGGTCTCTCCGCCGGTCAGCGACGCCGAGGGGAACCTTCTCAACGCGGACGCCGACGGGGTGGCCGCCGGACTGGCCGAGGCCCTGGACGCGTCCGCGCTGGTGCTCCTCACCCGCGTGTGCGGGGTGCTGGCGGACCTCGACGAACCGTCGAGCCGACTCCGTGAGGTGGGTCCGCACCATCTGGCCGGCGATCTCGTACGCGGACGGATGCGGCACAAGGTGCGGGCGGCGTTACGGGCCAGTCGGACGGTGGGACGGGTCGCCATCGGCGGCGGGAACCACCACCGGCCGATCCGGCACGCCCTCTCCGGCGGCGGGACCTGGGTGTGTGAGGGGAGCGTGGCATGAGCGACCAGCGGGTCGCCCTGCCGGTGCCCCCACGGACGGCGACGCCGTCGACACGTCCGGCCGCGTCGGTCGGGCCCGCGACGCTGCCCGAGGACTACCCCGGCTGGTTGTTGAGCAGGGTGCTCGCCATCCCCTCGGTCTCGGGCGAGGAACTCCCCGTCGCGACCTTCCTGGCCGAGCAGATGGCCGGGCTCGGCTTCGACGCGTACGTCGACGACGTGGGCAACGTCCATGGTGTGATCGGCCCGGACGGCGGGTCCACCGTGATGCTGCTCGGACACATCGACACGGTCCCGGGGGAGGTCCCGGTGCGCCGGACCGGCGACCTGCTCTACGGCCGCGGTTCCGTGGACGCCAAGGGCGCGATCGTCACCATGATCTGTGCTGCGGCGCGCAGCAGCGACGTACGCGTGCACGTGGTCGGCGCGGTCGGCGAGGAGGTGCCCGGCTCGCGCGGCGCGCGGCACGTGCTGGCCACGGTGCCGGCTCCGGCCGCGGTGGTCATCGGCGAGCCCAGCGGCTGGGACGGCGTCTGCCTGGGCTACAAGGGGCGTACCGGCATCGGTTACGAGGTGCGCCGGCCACCGCTGCACACCAGCAGCCCGGAGCCGACCGCCGCGATGTGCGCCGTGCGTTTCGTCCAGCAGGTGTGTGACTACCTCCGCGAACTGTCGCCGGCGCAGGACCCGGTCGCGTTCGGCGCCGCCACCGGCGCCGTCACCCGACTGCACGGCGACCTGACCCGGGCCGAGGCGTTCCTCACCTGCCGGGTGCCGCCCGGGTTCGACTTCGCGGCGCTGGAACACTTCGCGCGCGGTCTTCCCCACGACCGGATCTGGTTCGACGAGCAGGTGCCCGGGGTGACCCGGCCACAGGCCGACCCGGTGGTGAGTCAGCTCTCCGCCGCGATCGCCGTCCACGGCGCGCGGCCCGTCCGGAAACGCAAGGCCGGTACCTCCGACATGAACACCGTCGACCGGTGGGGCGTGCCGATGGCCGCCTACGGGCCCGGCGACGCGCACCTGGATCACACCGCCGACGAACACGTCTCCATCGACGAGGTGCACCGGGCCATCGACGTGCTGACGTTCGCCCTGCCCCGGATCGCGCGGCAGTTGGCCCCGCCCCCCGCCGGAGCCGCCGGCAACCGCGCCCCGACCGACGCCCGCGCCACCGTCCGGAACGGCGGTGACCGTCCCGAGCCCACCGCCCGCCGGACGTCGGTCCCACCGGGGCCGACCGACACCCGTTCCTGATGCTTCGCCGAGGGGAAGCCACCGATGGACAGCTCCCACCAGATCGACCAGGTGCGCCATACCACCGCCCGAACGCCGGATCGGACCGGAACGGCCGGACGTGACACGGGCGGCGGGAGCGGGCCGGCCCTGGGCCCGCCGTGCGCCGACCATCTGACGGAACACGGCTGGGCGCACGGCCGCCTGCGCGCGTCGGCCGACGGTCCCGACTGGCGACGGTTCGCGTCGTGCTGGGACAACCTGGTGACGGACAGGTACCTCGGGCAGGCGCGGTGCGTTCGCCGTCGCCGGTACGGCAGGCTCCTGGCCCACCGCGACGGGCGCCTGGAGCCCCTGCACGGCACGGAGTTCTTCCAGAGCCGGGCGATAAACCCGGTGTTCGGAGATCAGGTGCGGGTGTTCGAGCCGCTCACCGCCGACGCGCTTGCCTGCTCCCGGTTCGTCGAGGTCCTGCGCGAGTCCGTGGCGCTGGTGAACGAGGTGGCCGGCGCCCGGGACTGGGAACTCGGCGTGCACTTCATCCGGGTGGTCGGCGACCGGGACGCGGGCTCCGAACCGGCGCCGGAGGGGCGGCACTCGGACGGTCACGAATATGTGTCGATCCACCTGGTCGGACGCCACCGGTGTGTGGGCGGAGAGAACCGGGTGTACCGGCGCGGCGCACCGGTGGCGGAGTACGCGACCACCATGACCGAACCGTTGGAGACCCTCGTCCTGCACGACACGACGACGGAGCACGCCGTGAGCGAGATCCGCTCGGCCGATCCACACGGGTCGGGTTGGCGCGACACGTTGATCGTTGATTTCGACCCGGTTCGCGATCCGGCCGGCCCGGCGGGGCGTACGCACCGCTGGCTGAACTGACGGAGGAACGGATGCGACATGTGGCAGACGGGCTGGTTCCCGCCCGCGGGGGCGACCGGGTCGCCCGGAGAATCCCCGCGGCGGCGCCGGTTCCGGAGTTCTGCGTACTGAATGTCGACGACCTGCTCAACAATCGGGGGACGACCGGCATCGCCGACACGGATCACGGCCGGCTGAACGTCTGGGGGAACTCCTTCCCCGCCGAGGAGCTTCCCGAGCCGGGTGCGCTGATCACGGTGGACGGCGTGCCTTTCCGGTGGCCGCGCGGTCACGTCGACGGCGACAACGTGCGGTGCGAGGGGCAGGTCATCGACCTGCCCTCCGGTCGGTACGAGTGGGTATACCTCCTGGCCGCCTCCGAACGACGCAGCGAGGACACGCTCTGGGTGTTCTACGACGACGGCCACGCCGACCCGTTGCCGCTGGGCGTCTCGGACTTCCTGGACGGCACCCCGGTCTTCGGGGAGAAGCCCGCCTTTCGCACCGGTGGCATGCACTACCCGCACCATGTCCAGCCGAACCTGCCCACCACGATGTGGTCGTGCCGGGTGGGCGTGCCGCGTCGGGGCAACGCCCACGCGCTGCGTCTGCCGCGACTGGTCGCGTTGCACGTCTTCGCCGTCACGCTGCTGACCTCGGCGGACGCGCGCGCCGCGGACGGGAGCGCGAGATGACCACGAACGCGCGGTCGGTCCAGCTCTGGACGCGTGACCTCGGCAGTTGCCTGCACGCCACCCTGGCCACGGTGTTGCTGCACGGTGGGTACGATCCGGTCACGGTCCTCGGCGCGCCATGGGAGTTCCGCCGCCGGCCCGGTGCCTGGAGCCCGGAGGAGTACTACTTCCTGGCGGAGCCGGACTCGCTCGCCAAGCGGCTCGCGCTCTTCCACCCGTTCGAGTCCCGCTGGCACCACGGCGGGGACGGTGGACTGGAGCAACTCCGGGACGCGTTGGCCGTGGGAGTGCTGCCCATCGTCGCGGTGGACAACTTCCATCTGCCGTTCCGTCCCGCCTACCGCGACGTGCACGCGGCACATCTGCTGGTGGTGTATGGGATCACCGCTACGGAGGTGTTCGTCTCCGACGCGCAGCCGCCGGCCTTCCAGGGGCCGATCCCGACCGCCGACTTCCTCGCCAGCTGGGGCTCCCTCAACCCGGCCGACGACGCGGACGTCTTCTTCAGTGCCAGCCCCAGCGGCCGGCGCTGGCTGCGTGCCGTCATGCGGGGGCCCGTCCCGGAGCCCGACCGGCGGTGGCTCGGGCACGTGATCCGGGAGAACGTCAGGCGGTACCGGCAGGAGACAACGGCGGACGTGCAGACCGGCCTCGCCGGACTACGCCGTTACCTCGACGAGCTCTGCTCCCTCCGACCGGGCACCGGGGCCGCCGCCGATGCGCTGAGTGAGCTGTACGTGATCAGCTGGAACATCCAGGCGCAGGCCGGCCTGCACGCGGAATTCCTCCGGCGTGCGGGGGTCCGGTGGGCCGTCCTCGAACTGGCCGAGGCCGCCGCCGCCGTGGACGCCGTCGCCCACGGCTGGACCGCGGTGCGGATGACCGGCGCGCACGCGCGGGTCTGGCAACGGCGCCGTTTCGACGAGCTTCGCTGGCACAGCGCCGAGCTGGTACGCCGCCTGGAGGTCGCACTCGCCCGGCTCGACCGGGCCGCCGACGCGGTCTCCGGGTGAGTGGCCCACCGACGACCGGCCGTGACCGTGAGCCTCCCGAAGGGACCGAAGTGGACAGAAGGAACCTGCCGATAGCCATGATCGCCTCCCGGGTCCGCCTCGAGGAGCGCCTCATCCTCCAAGCGCTGGAGCGACGTGGGGTGCGCCACGAGCACGTCGATCCACGCAAGCTCACCGTGCTGCTCAAGGGCGACCGGCCTCCCTATCGAGCCGCGTTGATGCGGGAGGTGAGCCACAGCCGTGCCGTCTCCGTCGCGGCCACCCTGCACGCCCTCGGCGTCCCCACCCTCAACCGGCCGGCGGTGCTCGACGTCTGCGGGGACAAGCTCCGCACCACGCTGGCGCTGCGCGGCGCGGGGCTGCCCGTCCCCGAGGCGGCGGTCGCATGGGGCGCCGCGTCGGCGCTGGACGCCATGTCCGAGATCGGGTTCCCGGTCGTCGCGAAGCCGGTGACGGGATCCTGGGGGCACCTGACCGTGCGCGTCCACGACCGGGAACAGGGCCGCGCCATCATCGAGCACCGAGCAGCCCTGCCGGGCCCGCAGCAGCACGTGTTCTATCTTCAGGAACACATCGACAAGCCCGGCCGGGACATCAAGGTGTACGTCGCCGGAGACCGCGTGGTCTGCGCCATCTACAAGAACGCGGTCGACGACTGGAGAACGAACACCGCCATCGGCGGCGCGGCGACCCCGTGCCCGGTCACCGCCGAACTGAGCGCGCTCGCCGTCGCGACGGCGCACGCGGTCGGGGGCGGCTTCCTCGGCGTCGACCTCCTTGTCGACAAGCAGGACCGGCTGTACGCCAACGAGGTCAACCACACACCCGAGTTCCACGGCGCGATCGACGCCACCGGCGCGGACGTCGCCGGCTTCATCGTCGACTGGGCGGTGGCCGAGCTGGAGGCGGCGGAAGCGGCCGCACGGGCGTGACGACCGGAGACCCGCCCCGCCTGCTCGCGCTCTGGAGCGCACCGCGTTCGCGCTCCACCGCGTTCTTCCGGATGATGCTGGAGCACCCGGATGTGCTGTCCCTGCACGAGCCGTTCTGCAACATCTCGAACGACGGCAGCACCCGGGTCGGTGACCGGGTGGTCTCCTCGGCGGACGACCTCGTCGATGCGCTGCTCACCCTCTCCGGCGAGCGGACGGTGTTCTTCAAGGACACCACGGACTGCCGGTACGACTGCATCTTCGAACGCCGCGACTTTCTCCGGCACGCACGGCACACATTCCTGCTGCGGGACCCGCGGGAGATCATCCCCTCCTTCGCCGCCCTCAAGGCGGACATGGCCGTGCACGAGGTCGGCATCGAGTACCTGTACCGCATCCACCGGGCGGTGCGCGAGGCCGGAGGCGACCCGGTGGTCCTGCACTCGGACGACTTCGTCGATCGGCCCGAGCGCACGGTGCGGGCGTACTGCGCCGCGGTGGACCTGCCGTTCCGGGCCGACCTGCTGCGCTGGGAGCCGGGCGAGCGGCCGGAGTGGAGTCAGTCCGCCCGGTGGCACACCGACGTCAGCGTCAGCTCGACGGTCCGACGCGGCCACGCCAGATATCCCCGGACGATCGACACCGACGCGTTGCTGCGCATCTTCTACGAGCATCACCTGCCCTTCTACGAAGATCTCGACCGGCGGCGGCTACGGATCTGACAGCGTCGACGTGAGGGTCACGTGCGGCCACGTGTCATCAGCTCGCTTACCGACGCACGCTCGGGTGGCCATGGCGGGGGAGCGTCGGTAATCGTCGGACGGACGACGGCGAGCACGGCTCGGGAAACAATCAGGACGGCCAGCAGCTCGCCCGCACCCCCGGAGGAAGCCGTCATGACCGTCTGCGACGTCACCCTGGAGCCGAGCTTCGTCGTCGCGCCTGTGCCGCCCCGGATCTTCGGCACCCTGGTCGAGCACATGGGCCGGTGCGTCTATGGCGGAGTCTTCGAGCCGGGCCACCCCACGGCCGACGGCACGGGCCTGCGGGCCGACGTCCTCGAACTGACCCGGGAACTCGGCGTGACGGTGGCCCGCTATCCCGGGGGGAACTTCGTGTCGAGCTACGAGTGGGAGGACGGGGTCGGACCGGTGGCGACCCGTCCGACGCGCCTGGAGCTGGCCTGGCGACAGCTTGAGCCCAACACGTTCGGGCTCAACGAGTTCATGACCTGGGCCCGACGTGCCGACGTCGAGCCGATGATGGTGGTGAACCTCGGCACGCGGGGCGTCGCGGACGCCTGCAACCTCATCGAGTACACCAACTTCGCCGGCGGTACCAAGTACTCGGACATGAGGATCGCCCACGGCGCCCGGGACCCGTACGGCATCAAGCTGTGGTCGTTGGGCAACGAACAGGACGGCCCCTGGCAGGTCGCGCAGAAGTCGGCGGTCGAGTACGGGCTCGCCGCCGCCGAGACGGCCAAGGCGATGAAACGCATCGACCCCTCCATCGAGGTGGTGTCATGCGCCAGCGCCTGGCGGTTCCTGCCGACGATGGGTAGTTGGCAGGCCACCGTGCTGGAGCACGCCTACGAGTATGTGGACTACGTCTCGGTGCACGCGTACTTCGAGCCGATCGAGGGTGACCAGGCCGGTTACCTCGCCTCGGGACTGGTGATGGAGAACCTGATCGAGGCGGCGATCGCCACGTCCGACCATGTGGGCGCCAAACAGCGGTCGAAGAAGAAGCTGAACGTCGCCTTCGACGAGTGGAACCTGTGGTACGAGAGCCGTTTCAACATCGACGATCACTACGCGGACCGCAGCCTGGAGTGGGAGGTGGCACCCCGTCTGATCGAGGACACGTACACCGTCGAGGACGCCGTGGCGTTCGCGGGCATGCTGATGAGCCTGCTGCGGCACAGCGACCGGGTCACGGTCGCCTGCCTGTCCGAGCTGGTGAACGTGATCGCTCCGATCCGGGCCGAGCCGGGCACCGCCGCGTGGCGTCAGACGATCTTCCACCCGTTCGCGCAGATGGCGCGGTACGCCCGTGGCGACGTGCTGCGCGTCGAACCGCGGGTGGGCACGCTGCACTCGCCGACCTACGGTGACATTCCGGCGGTCGACGTCCTGGCCACCCGCGAACCCGAGCGGGGCGAGGTCGCGGTCTTCGTGGTGAACCGCCAGGACCAGCCGGCCACGTTGCGGGCGACGCTCGGCGCGCTGCCTGAGATGTCCGTCGTAGCGCACGTGACCCTCGGCGGTGGGGCGCTCTCCAACACCAACACCGAGACGGCGCCGAACCGGTGCGTACCGGTCGACAGCGATGCGCACAAGATCGTCGACGGGCGGCTGGAGGCCCAACTGCCTCCCGTCTCCTGGACGATGCTGCGCCTCGTTCCCACGGCCGTGCTCGCCACCGTCGACCCACGGTGAGCTGCCGGCCCGACCATGTTCCCGCCCAGCCGGCACCGCACGGCCGGCGATTCCCCGATCACAGGTGACAGCCACGGGAGGCGAACGATGGAACCGCTCGCTCCTGGCATGGACCCCGACGAGTTCCGACGTCTGGCCCATGTCTCGGTCGACCTGGTCGCCGACTACCTGGCCGGCCTTCCCGACACGCCGGTCTTCCGACCGATGTCTCCGCGGCAACGACGGCACCTGACCGATCAGGTGCTTTCCGAACACGGCGTCGCCCCGGCGTCGCTCATCGAGGACTTCGCCGAGAACATCCTCCCGTACGCCATGGGCAACGGTCACCAACGCTTCTTCGGTTGGGTCAACTCGCCACCGGCACCGATCGGCATCATCGCCGAACTGCTGGCGGCGGCCCAGGGCCCCAGTTGCGACGTCGGTGACATCGCCTCCCTGTACCTGGAGTCTGCGGCGGTGCGGTGGCTCGCCGAGCTGGTCGGCTATCCGTCAGAGGCGATGGGAATCCTGGTCAGCGGTGGCTCCATGGCTACGCTCACCGGGCTCGCCGCGGCGAGGCAGTGGTTGGCCGAGACGGACGGCTGGGACGTCCGCGCCGACGGGGTGGGTGGGGCCCCGGACGGTCGACCCGTGGTCTATGCCAGCGATGAGGCGCACAGCTCGGTCCGCAAGGCCGTCGAGCTGTTGGGCCTCGGGTCTCGCTCGATCCGTCAGGTCCCCACCGACGAGCGACACCGGCTCGACCCCGTACGGCTGGCGCAGATGGTGGCAGCGGACCGGACCGCGGGGATGCGGCCCTTCTGTGTCGTGGCCACCGCCGGCACCACCAGCACCGGCGCGGTCGATCCCTTCGAGTCCGTCGCCGACGTGTGCGCCCGGCACGGACTGTGGCTGCACGTCGATGGCGCGTACGGGGCGCTCGGAGGCCTGCATCCCGACCTCCGTGACGCCTATGCCGGTCTGTCCCGCGCTGACTCGCTGACGGTCGACCCGCACAAGTGGCTGTCGGTCCCGGTCGAGTGCGGCTGCGTGCTCGTACGCGACAAGGAACTGCTGCGCCGGACGTTCAGCCTGGTCCCACCGTACCTGTTCGTGGAGGTGGGCAAGGGGATCGGTGGTCCACCCTCCTACGCGGAGTACGGTTTCCAACAGACTCGCGGGTTCCGGGCGTTGAAGCTCTGGATGACGCTGGCGCACGCCGGCCGAGGCGGCGTCACGGACCTCGTCGTCCGCCACGTGGGCCTGGCCCGGCAGATGGCAGAGCTGGTCGACGCCGCTCCGGACCTGGAACTGGCCGTGCCGGTGCAGTTGGCTGTCGTGTGTTTCCGGTACGTGGGCGTCGGGAGCCGGGATGACGCCGACCTGGACGCTCTCAACCGTGCGGTCGAGGTGCTCGTGCAGAGCGACGGCCGGGCCTTCCTGACGAGTACCGTCGTCAACGGCCGATTCGTCCTGAGGGCCAGTGTGCTGCACCACGGCACGACCCTGGACGACATACGGGTGCTGCTCGACGCCGTTCGGGAGTTCGGCGCGCGGGTCCAGGAGCAGGGCATCGGGTCGGTCGAGGTGCCGGCCTCAGCCTTTCACTGAGCGGCACGACCCGGTCTCGACGATCGAACCCTCCTCCGCCGCCGGTTTCTGCCGGCGTCCCGCGCCAGCTCGGGCCCGGCGTCGGCCGTCAGCCGGTGCAGGGGTGCTGCGACACGCGGAGACCCGGCACCGTGAGGTCCGGCACCCGTTCGACAGCTTCGAGGCCCGCCTCGATCGCCGCTGACAGCGAGGGCGCCACGGTGTCGTCGAAGTCGAGTCGGGCCACGGTGACACTCGCGTCCATCGGAAGCGCGTCGGTGCGGAACACCGCCTGCCCGCATCCCGCGTTGCGCAGCGCCGTCACCTCCTCGTCGGTCACTGCCCGACCGAGAATCAACGAGAATCGGAAGCCCATCCCAACACCCTTCGATCGTTTCGGGTTCGATTGGCCGTACGCTGGAGAGCGGTCTGGGCGGTCGGGCGCCCGGCTCCCGGGCCGCCACCGTTCGGTGGCGACGACCCCCGGGGCTTTGACCGCGGTGGCGCCGGCCCAGCGGAACGTTCGGGCGCTAGAAGGACGTGCCGCAGTAGGGCAGGGTCGCGACCGCGAACAGGTCGTCCGCGGCTTCGACCGCCCCGGGGATCAGCTCCTCGGCACGCCGCGACGCGACGAGTTGCCACCACTTGGTCCCGCCCAGGTACGCGCTCGCGAGGCCGGCCACGTCGACCCTGATTCCTGGCGGTGCGGTGGTCCGCACCACGCCGTCGCCGCTGACGTCGTAGCAACCGTTGTTGAAGTCGAAGAGCGGATCGAGGACCTCGAGCACCACCGAGCCGGTGGGACGGAAGGTCCGCGCGCTCAGCGCCGCCGCGACGTCCAGCAGGCGGATCCACAGTTCGTCCCGCAACTGGACGTCGCGCACCACGCGACGGTCCGTGAAAAGCTCCGGGAGCGGGTCGTCCGCGGGCAACGAGTGGAAGTCGATCAGGTTGACGAGGTCGAGACTCAGAAGATGCTGGAGCAGGCCGTGGTAAGCGTCCCGGGAGAGGGCGACGAAGTCGTCGACGACGATTCTCCGCTCGTAGCCGTGCATCCACTCGTCCGGGTTGGTGGGCCGGTAGTCGACGAAGCCGTCCTCCGCACCGGGGCGGCCGTGCACGGCGCGGTACGGCTTGATCGGCTCGGCGGCCTGCGCCAGGTGGTGCAGCAGCCACCATCCGTCGGGTCTCTTGATCGAGCCGTTCCACCGGATCGGCTCGTAGATCGCGGACAGCACGTTGCGGGCGTCCGGCTGATCGACCAGCCGAATCTCGTGGCGGCCGTGGTCCGGCGCCCTGAGCCGGGCTCCCGACCGGTGCAGCCGAGCCGAGACGGCGCTGGTGGCCGGCGCCCACCCGAACTTCTCGTGGAGATGAGCTTCTGCCGGGCACATGGCGCCGACGATCTCTCCGCGTCGGAGGGAGTCGGTGAACTGACGGACGGCCAGTTCCCGCATGATCCCCTGACGGGTGTGGGTCGGCAGCACACCCAGGTGGGTCATCGCCGAGCTGGGGATCCGCGCACCGCCGGGCACCGTCAACCAACTCCGGTAGGAGTCGAGGCAGCCGACGACACGGCCGTCGTGGAAGGCTCCGATGAACCGACCCGGCTCCAAACCCGGTACGGGATCGATGTCGCCCAACGGTGGCAGACCCACCATCGCGCGCCAGAAGACCTGGCATGCCTCGCCCATCTCCTGGGTGTCGGTCAGGACCCGGTACTCGATCTTCATCACGGTCTCGATTCAGCGGCCAGGACCTCATGTGGACGCGGGCACTTCCGACCGCTTCCGGGAGGAACAGCGCCCCGTTCGGTCTACAGGCATGTTCCTCTCCCACCACGTCGAGGACATCCATCCGGGAGATGACCCGCCGGCCGACTGCCTCACCGAGTCGTTTCATCGCCGCTAATCGCGCTGTTGACGGCGGCCACCGTTTCCGGGACCGAGGGCTGACGAAATGGCGCGACAGGCTGCCGTACCCTACCGGGACCACGCCGAAGTCCCAGTGACGGACCGGCTCGGCGCCGTGCGATCGGGCGCGAGGGGCGTCGATGTCCGCCAGGACGACGCCGGCAGTCGACGGCACAGCCCTGCCGCGCCGACGGGCGTCCGCGCCGGCGCCGTTCCACCGGTGACGGTGCTCGCATCGCCCACGAACCTGGAGCGCGAATGAACGTTGACCTAGTCGTCGTCGGGGCGGGACTGTTCGGCCTGACTGTCGCCGAGCGGTGCAGCACACAACTCGGCATGCGGGTGCTCGTCTTGGAGGCGCGGGATCACATCGGCGGAAACGCCTACAGTGAGTTCGATCCCGAGACGGGCATCGAGGTGCACCGCTACGGGGCACACCTGTTCCACACCTCCAACGAGATGGTGTGGGACTACGTCAACCGGTTCACGTCGTTCACCAACTACGTGCACCGCGTGTTCACAAGACACGGGGACGAGATCTATCCCATGCCGATCAACCTGGCGACGATCAACCAGTTCACACGATCCGCGATGTCCCCGGCAGAGGCCGCGGACTGGGTCCGCCGGCAGACCGACGGGCATGACATCGCCGGCTCGACCAACCTGGAGCAGAAGGCGATCGCCCTCATCGGGCGCCAGCTCTACGACGCCTTCATCCGCGGGTACACCGCCAAGCAGTGGGAGACCGACCCGACGAACCTGCCCGCAGACGTCATTGCCCGGCTTCCGGTGCGGTACAACTACGACAACCGCTACTTCAACGACACCTACGAAGGGCTGCCGAAGGACGGGTACACGCGATGGCTCGAGCGGATGGCAGACAACGACCGGGTCGAGATCCTGCTCGGCAACGACTTCCTGGATGCCGGCGCTCCGGTCAGCAAGTCCGACACGGTGGGCCGCGTTCCCATTGTCTACACCGGACCACTCGACCGTTACTTCGACGACGTCGAGGGTGCGCTCGGCTGGCGCACGCTCGACTTCGAGCAGGAGGTGGTCCCGACGGCTGACTACCAGGGCACGTCCGTGATGAACTTCGCCGACCTCACGGTGCCCTACACGAGGATCATCGAGTTCCGGCATTTCCATCCCGAACGCGACCACCCGGATGACCGCACCGTGATAGCCCGGGAATACTCGCGGTTCGCCGGTGGAGCTGATGAGCCCTACTACCCGGTGAACTCCTCGATCGACCGACGGTCCCTGGTCGCGTACCGTGAGCGGGCGAAGCGCGAACGCGGCGTCCACTTCGGCGGACGGCTCGGGACCTACAAGTATCTGGACATGCACATGGCGATCGCCTCGGCGCTCAACCTGGTGAGCACGTTCGCGCCGGCGGGTCACATCGCCCTGCCGACACGATGAACCTTCCGGCATGGCCGGTCGATCCCTCGTCCGTTCAGGAGAAGCCATGACGGCTGCGGCGCTCGTGGTCTCGCACAACCGGTGCGAACTGCTCAGGAACTGCCTGTCGGCGCTACTTGCCCAGAGCGAGCCACTGGATGAGATCCTGGTGGTGGACAACAACTCGACCGACGGCGCGGTGCGGATGGTACGCCGCGAGTTTCCGTCGGTGACCCTGCTCCGGTCCCGGAAGAACCTGGGTGGAGCAGGCGGCTTCTCCCTCGGCGTCGAGGAGTTGATGAAGCGTGGCCACCGCTTCGCATGGCTGATGGATGACGACGCCGAACCGCGACGCGATGCCCTCGCGCCCCTGCTGAGGGCCATGAACGCCGATGCCACGAGGAAGCCGGCATTCGTCGCCTCGACGGTGCTCAGCCCGGAGGGGAACCCTATCGCCAGTCACGTCCCGCTCCGCATCCCCGCCCAGGAGAACCGCGGCCTTCCGACTCCGGCGGACACGTATCCCGCAGCCCATTCGACGTTCGTCGGCGTCCTCATCAATCTGGACGTGGCGAGGCGGACCTTCCTGCCGATCGCGGATTTCTTCATCTGGTGGGACGACTCCGAGTACACCTCCCGCCTGCAACGACTGGGTGGTGGCCTGGCCAGCACGACGAGTGTGGTCGTCCACCCGGACAAGGCAGAGTGGCGGGACCTCGGACCACGCCTGCGCTTCGACGTCCGCAACCGGATCTGGATCCTGAAGAACCGGACGTTGGCGTCGGATCGGGGTCGCGAACGTGCGGCGGGTGGGTTCTGGACGGGGATCTGGTCGCAGGCGAGACACGCGCGCCGCAAGGACCTGTTCGTGTGGCATCTGGGCCGCGGCTTCTGGGAGGGCTTGTTCACCAACCCGCGGACGGTGTTCCCCGGTGCGCGGGGGGACGATGAGCCGGGTGGTTTGCTGGAGGGGCACGCGTGACCCCGTTGCCGACCGGTGCCCAGGCACCAGGGCGCGCGTGGTTGTCCCGCCTGTTCCGGACCGCGCTCGGTCCGTACGTCGCGATCCTCCGGTCACCCGGGACGGTGGCCATGGTCACGACGGGCATGCTGGCCCGTCTCGACATCGCCATGGTGTACCTCGGCATCATCCTGTTGGTCAGTGCGGGCGGCGGTTCCTACTCCGTCGCCACGGCACTGACCGGGGCGCACGCGCTGGCGAGCGCCGTCTTCGCGCCGCAGTTGTCCAAGCTCGCCGACCGGCGCGGCCAGCGCCTCCTGCTGCTGTGGCTGTCCTCGGTCCATCTGCCGGCCATGCTCTGCCTGGTCGTCGCGGTCCTGCACGACGCGCCGGTGGGCCTGCAGATCGCGCTGAGTGCCGTGGGCGGCGCCACCAATCCGACCGTTCCGTCGATGGTCCGGGTCCGCTGGTCGGCGCTGCTGCGGGGGACGCCGGCGCTCCGGACCGCCTACGCGATGGAGTCGACGATCGATGCCGGACTCATCGCGTGCGGTGCCCCCCTGGCGACCGCGTTGGCGGCGTTGTTCCTCCCCGCAGCACCGTTGGTGATCGCGTCGGTGACGGTGACGATCAGCGCGGTGTCCCTGGCGCTTCAGCGCGGGACGGAGCCGCCGGCGACCCGTGCGAGCGGGGACCGACGGGCGCGGGAAGGCACCCTGGTCCCGCCCCGGATACCGGAGATCCTGCCGGTGTTCCTGTTCGCCGGCGTGTGGCTGGGGTCTTTCGAGGTGGCGACCATCGCCGTGGCGATCGACTCTGGCCGGCCACAGTCGGGCGGCCTCGTCCTGGCGCTCGCCGCGATCGGCTCGATGGTCGGGGGAATCGTCGTCGGTCGACTGGGTGCGCGCCTGTCGACGGGACGGCTGCTGCATGGTGCCCTGGGCATGCTGACCATCGCGGTCGCTCTGATGATGTTCACCGAGACCACCACCTATCGACTGGCTGTCGGCTTCCTCGCCGGGCTCGCGGTCGCCCCGACGATCATCACGGCCGGCACCCTCGCCAACTCGATGACACCGCCGCAGCGGCTCACCGAAGCGGTGGCCTGGACCGGGTCGGCGCTGGTCACCGGAACGGCGATCGGGCACCTGCTGGCAGGTGCCACGGTCGACCGATGGAACGGCAACGCCGGCTACGGCGTGTCGGTGTGGGGCGGCGCGTGCGGTGTCCTGGCCTTCTCGATCATGGTGGCGCTCGGCCGACGGCGGGCCGGCGCCGTTGATCACACTATTCCGGCGCGGAAGGCGAACGACACGAGTTCGGCGCGATCACGCGCGTGAACCTTGTGGCGGATCCGGTAGATATGAGTACGCACCGTCGACATGCTGATGTACAGGGAGCGCGCCGTGTCGTCCAGTGACTTGCCGTGGGCCAGGGCCACCAGCACCTCGCGCTCGCGAGGCGTGAGACTCTCCGTCCACGGCTGCAGACTTCGGTCGACGCCGCTTGTCTGGGCCCGGAGCCAGTCGATGAGTTCGCCCGCCAGGCTGGGTGCCAGGTAGAGATCCCCTTTTGCCCCCGCCTCCGCCGCGCGGACGATCTCCTCGGAGTCGGCATCGCCCGCGATCACCCCGCTCACTCCCGATTCGAGCAGAGCGCTCGTGGTTGCCGGGTGCTTGTCGTGACACACGACGATGATCGGTAGGCGAGTCGTGTCATCGGTGCGCAGCGGGCGAATCGCCTCGACCATCTCGCCGCATCCCAACGCCAGATCGGCGATCACGAGATCCGATCCCGTGGCCACCCAGGAATTCATGCCGCTGTGCAGATCCGCCGCGATTCCTGACACCGATACCCGTGATGATTCGGCCAGCATTGTGCGCAGTCCCTCACGAACGACTGCGCGCTCCGCGCAAACAATGACGCTGATGGTCATGACACCCCCGTTTTGCTGTTCACTGACGAATCATGCCGGCCCGCGTAGAAAACTAATAGGGAACAGATACTTGCGTGGAACGCCTTCGGAACTTCGAGGCGAAATCGGTGAGCCCACGGCCTGCGGGGCGGGAGAGACGCCCCGAATCTCGTCAGTTCGGCGTCGACGCGCGCATGCGACGGAAGCGTCGGCAAGCTCGACGCAATCTGAGCCGGCAAGGACCCAGGGTGGTGATTTGCAGCTGGACGTCGCCCGGAGCAACATGATGTCCTGACACACCTGCCACGATCGCCCCCGACAGACTCGCTCGAATTAGGTGTTTCCAACGTTATACCGCAGGACGTGGACTGCGGCAACCCTGGCGAGGCGGCGGATCAATAGTTACGGAGGGTGCTTATCCGGGCCTGGCTTCACGAAGCGCAATTGACCTCGGGGACATGCGGGTCGTCGATCGACGGTGGGTGAGGATTGCTAGTCGCACACCGTGAGCGCTACCCGCCTGTGCCTTGTCAGACTTAGCGAAAGACGACCCGAGGGCCCATCCCGGCCGGCGGCCACCGAGCCGCTGTGGCATCCGCGGTCGGGCGCCGGAGATCCGATGGCTGCGTCCGCACATCCGAATCCGGTAGAATCCACGACGGCACAGCGCCCGACCCGTCACGGCGAAAGGCGGTGCCTGTTCACGTCGTCGCCGTCCGCTCGAGGTGTCGACGCCCCACGAACGTGGTCGGCCGTACGTGTTCGCGTGTCACCACACTATCCATTTCCGGTGGACCTCGCGTTGCCGGTCGACAGCTGCCGGGGGTTCACTGTGCCGGATCGTGGCCCACGCGTTTCCGTCGTGATGCCCACCTTCAAGCAGGAGATGTTCATCCTGCGGGCGCTGGAGAGTCTTCTCGCCCAGACCTTCGAAGAATGGGAGCTCATCGTCATTGACGATGCCTCGCCGGACGGCACGGCGAGGCTGCTTGAGCCCTATCTCGCCGACGCGCGGGTGCGTTACCTGCGCAACGACCACAACCTCGGGCTCGGCGCGTGTCTGAACCTCGCCGTACAGCAGGCCCACGGCGAGTACCTGGCCTACCTGCCCTCGGATGATGTCTATTTCGTCGATCACCTCGACGTGTTGGTCCGAATGCTGGACGCCGACCCGGACCTGTACCTGGCGTACGGCGGGGTGCAGACGGGCATCGGCGCCATCTTCTACGACGACCCGAGTTGGTTGCACGCAGCCACCTTGCAGGGCGACGACGTGGTCGGCCGTGAGGCCGAGGTGCTCGCCGCGCCGAAGCCCCCCTCCTACCTCGACCACCTCAAGAGCGGGAACATGCTGGCTCTGGTGCAGGTCATGCACCGCCGTGGCCATGATCGCGGCTGCCCGTGGGCGGAGCGGACGACGGTCGTGTCCGACACGTTGGAGGCCGACCAGTGGCGGGCGCTGCTCGCCAAGGGGGCCCGGTTCGGATACGCCGGCAGGGTGACGTGCCAGTGGGTGCAGCATCCGAAACAGCGCCATCGCATCATCGGCGGCACGCCGAACGGCCAGATGCGGATGGTCGGAGGGCTCTCCATGTACCGGGCCCACTACGAGATTCCCGCCGGTCAATACCTGAACTGGCGGCCGGCCAGCGGCTTCCCGATCGACGAGCGGGCCCGTGCCGAGAGCCTCGCCCGGCTACAGCGGACCCACGTCCCTGCCGCCACGTACGCGCGATCCGACCCACTACGGATCCTGTTCGTCGGTGAACTGGGCTTCAATCCCGAGCGGATACTGTCCCTGGAGCACGCCGGCCACCACCTCGCCGGACTGTGGTTGCCGGAGCCGGAGGTGTGGACGTCGGCGGGTCCCTTCCCGTGGGGTGCCATCCGCGACCTGGATCACGACGACTGGCTGACGCAGGCCCGCGCCTTCGCACCGGACATCGTCTACGCGGGCCTGAACTGGCAGGCTCTGCCCCTCGCCGAGCAGGTGCTCGACGCCGGACTGGACGCTCCGCTGGTTCTCCACTTCAAGGAAGGGCCGGGCTACGCGTACACGCACGGTATGTGGCCGCGACTGGTTCGTCTGCTCCGTTCCAGCGCCGGCCGCGTCTTCATCAACGACGAGTGCCGGCGATGGCTCGGCCAGGCCGTCGGCGAGGTGGCCCTCGACGCGCTCATCATGGACGGCGACCTACCGCCGGTCGCCTACTTCACCGACGAGTTCCGCGAGAAGCTGTCCGACCGCGACGGGCTGATCCACACCGTCTGCGCGGGGCGCTGGATGGGTCTCGACGATTGGCAGGAGATCGTCAAGGCGGGCATCCACGTCCACATCTACGGCGACATCAATCACGGGCTCGCCTACGGCACCATCCCCAGGGGCGTCGAGACCGGGCACGTCCATCTCCACGAGACGATCGGGCCGGACCGTTGGGTGTCGGAGCTGTCGCAGTACGACGCCGGTTGGCTGCATCCGTTCGTGAGCACGAACGGCGGTGACCTCCGGGCGGCCACCTGGAGCGACCTCAACTACCCAGGTCGGCTGGCCACGTACGCCTGTGCCGGTCTGCCCTGGATCCTCTACGACAACGCGAGCGCCGGTTCCGTCACCGCCATCGAGCAACTCGCCCGACGACTCGACGTCGGTCTGCCCTTCCGGGACATGCCAGAGCTCGCCAGGACGTTGAGCGACCGGCCGCGGATGCGGGAGCTGACCGCCAACATGACACGGCACCGGCAGGAGTTCAGCTTCGAAGGCCACCTGGATGAACTGATCGGCTACTTCCGTGACGTCATCCGCCGCCACCGGAACGGCCCCACGCCCGACTGAGGGCGGGGCAGCCCGCGGCAAGTATGGCAGCCGTCCGGCTGCCATGCCTCTCGGTGCGCGAGCCGTCGTCCTCGCGTCCGGCCACCCACCCGGTCGGAGCGAATCGCGGGTGCCCGGACGGCAACGGTCTCGGTCCCGGCCGAGCGGCTTCTGGCTTGTGGGCTTGTGGCTCCGAATCGCGCAGCCGTCGCCGTGCCGGGGTCAGCCGGTCGGGCCGGTGCTCTCCCGGGGCAGCACGGCGTGCGGTGCGACGAGCCGGACGGGAGGCCCGGCTCCGAACCCGAGCCGGGTGGCGATCAGGTCGAGCGCCTCCCTGGCGACGAATGCCACATCGACGCAGACGCTGGTCAGCGTCGGACGAGAGTAGCGGCCCTCCTCGGTGTCACCGACGCCGACGACTGCGACGTCCTGCGGCACTCTCAGGCCGATGTCGATGGCGGCGCGGATGGCCCCGATGGCGATCCGGTCGTCATAGCAGAAGATGCCGTCGGGTCGCTGCTCCTGCGCGAACAGGTTCCGGGCGGCGCGGTAGCCGTCTTCGTGGCGGGTGTCCGTGGTGGTTTGGAGGAACCCGATCGCCGGGCGCAGCCCGGCACGGTGAACCGCCTGCTCATAGCCGAGGGTGTAGGGGTGCGGTGCCCGGCGGTCGGTGTCGGAGCGGGCGCCGATCGCGGCGATGTGTCGCCGGCCCGTGTGCACGAGGTGGTTGACGGCGTCCCGCGCCGCCTGCGCCGCGTCCGGGTGGACATGGTCGTAGTGGGCATGGGAGGTTTCGCCGAGCACGACGACCGGTGTGCCGGCGGTGAGATTCGTCGCCAGCCTGGCGTGCGAGATCAGGTCCGCGTCCACCAGGGCGGCGTCGACGCGCAGTGAGACGTCGGCGTAACCGGGCGGGATGGTCGCCCGCGTTCCCGGACCGAACGGATTGACCGCGACGCGGAGTCCGTGGGCGCTCGCGGCGCGGATGACGTGGCCGGTCAGCCCGGGCAGGCACGTCGTGTCGAGGTCACGTGCGAGTAGCGCGACCAGCCCGGTGCGGCCACTGCGGAGCGCCCGGGCCGCCAGGTTGGGCCGGTAGTTGAGTTCCTTGATGGCGTCTTGGACACGCCGGCGGACGTCGGCGCTGACGTGCGGGTAGTCGTTGATGACGTTGGAGACGGTCTTCACGGACACCCGGGCGAACGCTGCCACTTCCTTGAGCCTCGTGGCCGCCACGGCGTCCTCCTGCCTGCGAGCGACGGAGATGGGCGGTGACACCGGCGATGACCGTTCGATGGTGTCAAATGGAGCTTCGCAGATAGATAACCACCAGTCAAGGCGTTACGCTGGTGGGCACGTGAAGGGGGCTACGGTGAGTAATGGCCAGGTGTCGTCCTCGGCTCTGCTTCTGCGCGACTTCGTGAACACGTATGAACCGCAGGTCGACCAGGAGCGCCTCACCGGGCCCGAGGCGCTGAGCGACTGGCTGTGCGAACACGGTCTGCTGTCGGCCGGCGTGTGCTTGCGGCCGGCTGATCTGAGGACGGCCGTGGCATTCCGGGAAGGACTGCGCGAGGTGTTGCTCGGTCACGGCGGGCATGCCACGGACCGGGCCGCCTTGAGGCGCCTCGACGACAACCTGGCCGCCGTGCCGGTACGGCTCACGTTCGCGGACGGTGGTCCGCGTCTACGCGCGGCCGGGAACCGACCGCTCGACATCGCGCTGGCCGGGCTCGTGGAGGCGATCCGAGAGTGCGCCGAGGACGGGGCCTGGATTCGGCTCAAGGTATGCCACCGGGACACCTGTCGATGGGCCTACTACGACGCGTCGCGCAATCAGGCGCGCCGCTGGTGCTCCATGGCGGGCTGCGGCAACTACGTCAAGATGCGTCGCGCCCATGCGGTACGTCGAAACCGTCGCTCGGCTACGGACGGGACCGACCGGGACGACTGACCGGCGACGGCGGTCCGCAGCCGAGCGGATCGGATGCGACAGGTGCGCGCGCGACGGCGGCGTGCCCCGTTCATCACCCCGCGCCACGACGCGCGTGCCGCGCTCGCGGATGATCGGCTCAGCGCGGACCGTCGCCGGCCGGGCTTGCCAAGGGTCAGTCCCGGCGGACCGCCGCCATGGTCAGCCCGGCGTCCCGGGAACCGGCCACCCGGGCGGCGATCGGCTCCAGCTCGGCCAGTTCCGCCCCGGTGAGCACGAGACCGGCCGCGGCCACGTTCTCCGCGAGCCGGACCGGGTTCCGGGTCCCGGGGATCGGCACCACCGGCAGGCCGTGCACGGCCGCCCGCTGGTGCACCCAGGCCAACGCGACCTGTGCCGCCGTGACGCAGCGGGCGGCGGCGATCCGGTGGACCGGGCTGAGCAGCGCGGCGTTGTGCCGGGCCCGCTCACCGGTGAAGCGGGGCATGTGCCGACGGGAGTCGTCCGCGGCGAGCCGGTCGACACCGGTGACGGCGCCGGCCAGGAAGCCGCGGCCCAGCGGCGCGTACGGCACCAGCGCCACGCCGAGTTCCGCCGCCGTCGGGACGACCGTCGTCTCCACGTCCCGGGAGAAGATCGACCATTCCGACTGCACGGCGGCGATCGGGTGCACCGCGTGCGCGGCCCGGAGCTGTGCCCCGGTGACCTCGGAGAGCCCCAGGTGCCGGACCTTGCCCTGGGCGACCAGCTCGGCCAGGGCGCCGACGGTCTCCTCGACCGGCGTCGCCGGGGCGACCCGGTGCACGTGGTAGAGGTCGATGACGTCGACACCGAGACGGCGCAGGCTCGCCTCCACGGCGCGGCGGAGATACCCGGGCGAGTTGTCGATGCCCCGGTGCCGAGGATCGTCCACGCTCCGGACCAGGCCGAACTTGGTGGCGATGACGACCCGGTCCCGGTTGGCCCGGACGAACGGCCCGAGCAGCTCCTCGTTCCGGCCGTACCCGTACGCGTCGGCGGTGTCGAAGAGCGTCACCCCGAACTCCAGCGCCCGGTCGAGGGTCCGCCGCGACTCCTCGACGTCGCTCGGGCCGTAGAACTCGCTCATGCCCATGCAACCGAGTCCCTGGGCGCCGACCGGCGGGCCGGCGGCGCCCAGGGCGACCGGCCGCAGCGTCCGTGCCGTCATCGGGTCATCGGCCCGACCAGTGCGTGCCGGCGGCGAGTTCCTGGTCGACGGTGCGGAGCAGGTCGACGTCGATCTTCCGGATGTCGTCGACCAGGTGTCGCACCCCGGTGGCCACCATCTCCTCCCGCTGGAAGTTGTGCGGCATGCTGGCCGGCACGCCGATGAAGCCGGCGCCCAGCGCCCTGGTGACCTCGGCCACCCGGTTGATGTCGTCGACGAAGACGACCTCGTCGAACTCGTAGCCGAAGATGTCCCGGACGATCTCCTTGGTGCCGGGCCGGACGTCGTTCACGTCGACGTACGGGATCTCCGCGTCGAAGTAGCCGGCGAGGTGGCCGAGGTACCTGTCGAACGTGTACTCGCGGTTCCGGCCGCCGTAGCACACCACCCGCACGTCGACCTCCCGCAGCGTGGCGAGCAGCTCCTCGGCGCCCTCGGTCACCTCGACCGGGTGCGTCCTCAGGTACTCCTCCCGGTGCGCGAAGAACGCCGCGATGGTCTCCTTCGCCGTCCAGGGCAGCTTGCAGGCCAGGGCCATGTTCTGGCCGGCGGCCAGTTGCGGCGAACCCCAGACGTGCCGTTCGACGTGGGCGGTGTACGACCCGCCGTGCATGGTCACGAAGCTCTCGATCACCGGGCTGTAGGTGTCGTTCAGCACCACTCCGTCGCTGTCGAGCGCGACGAGGCGGATCTTGTCCAGTTTGCTCACTTCTTCTCCAGACGGTCGGTCCGATGGGTCGGGGTGGTGCGGTCGGGCGGCGGTCACGCCGCGGTCAGCACGAGTGCGGCGTTGTGCCCGCCGAAGCCCAGCGACGTGCTCACCGCCACGTCGATCCGGGCCGGTCGCGGCGCGCCGCTGACCACGTCGATGTCGAGTTCCGGATCCAGCCGGCCGAGGTTCGCGGTGGGTGGCACGCTGCCGTGTGCGATGGCGAGCGCGGTGTACCCGGCCTCGATCGCGCCGGCCGCCGCCAGGGTGTGTCCGGTCACCCCCTTGGTGGAGGTCACCAGCGGCCGGTCACCCAGCACCCGGTGCAGCATCCGGCCCTCGGTGACGTCGTTGAGGGGGGTCGAGGTGCCGTGGGCGTTGACGTGGTCGACGTCGGTGGGGCCGAGCCCGGCGTCGGCCAGCGCGGCCCGCAACGCCTGCTCGATCCCGCGTCCCCGCGGATCCGGCGCGGTGGCGTGGTGGGCGTCGGTCGCGGACCCGTAGCCGCGCACCACCGCCCGGGGCCGGGCGCCCCGGGCGCGGGCGTCCTCGATCCGTTCCAGGACGAGCACGCCCGCGCCCTCCGCGACCACGAACCCGTCCCGGTCGGCGTCGAACGGCCGGGACGCCTCGGCCGGCGCGTCCGCCCGCCGCGACAGCGCGCCCATCCGGGCGAGCCCGGCGACGACCAGCGGGGTCAGTGCCGACTCGGTGCCGCCGGCGAGCACGATGTCGCAGGCCCCGGCGCGGAGCAGGTCCCGCGCCACGCCGACCGCCGTCGTCCCCGACGCGCAGGCGGTGGCGGTGACCAGGCTGGGACCGCGGGCGTCCAGGTCCAGCGCGACGTACCCGGCGGCCATGTTGACCATGTACATCGGAATCAGGAAGGGGGACACCCTCCGTGGCCCGCCCGCGGTCAGCGCGGTGTGCTGCCGCTCCAGCGCGGCGGCCCCGCCGAGCGAGTTGCCGAGGACCACGCCGACCCGGGCGCCGTCCCAACCGCCGGGCTGCCAGCCGGCGTCCTCGGCGGCGGCCCGGGCGGCCACGATCGCCAGCTGCGCGAACCGTTCCAGCTGCCAGGCCGCGAAGCCGCCGAGCGCGGCCTCCGGCGCGAATCCGGGCACCCGGCAGCTCAGGGCGGTCGGCGTGCCACGGAGGGTGTCGTCGGCCCGCGCGCAGCTCAGACCCGACCGGATCCGCTCCCAGTTCGCCGCCACGCCGATGCCGGCCGGCGTCACCAGGCCGAGCCCGGTGACCGCCACGCCGAAGGCGTCCGGGTGCTCGGCCATCAGGCGACCGCCTGTTTGGTCTCGACCAGCCGCGCCGCGTCCCGGATGGTCATCTCGTTGGTGAGTTCGCCGTCGTCGATGGCGATGTCGAACACGCCGTCGAGCAACAGCCCGAGTTCCACGATCACCAGCGAGTCGATGTCGAGCGACTCGAACGTCATGTCCGCCTCGATGCCGTCCGGCACCAGCTTCAACTGGGTCGCCAGAACGTCGATGATCCGGTCTTCGATTGCCTTCATCCGTGTGCTCCCGCTAGCTGTGGTCAGTTCCGTGAGGTGGCACCGCCCGGCACTGCGGCCAGACGAGCGCCACCGACCCCCAGGTGAGTCCGCCCCCGAAGCTGGCGAGCACCACCCGGTGCCCGGGGCGTACCGCGCCGGCCGCGACACCGTCGGCCAGGGCCAGGGGGATGGACGCGGCCACCGTGTTGCCCACCCGGTCGATGTTGGTGACGAACCGGTCGACCGACCGCCCGAGCCGGGTGGCGACGGCGGCGATGATCCGCAGGTTGGCCTGGTGCAGCACGAACCGGTCGACGTCGGCCGTCGCCCAGCCGCCGAGTGCGGTGGTCCGTTCGATCGAGGCCGACATGTGGCGTACCGCCTCGGCGAAGGCCGCCCGCCCCTGCATCTCGAAGTAGGTGTCCTCCGGCTTGACCGGCAGCCCGGTGGACCGTTGGCGCGATCCTCCCGCGCGTACCTCGATGAGGTCGCTGCGGCTGCCGTCGCTGCCCAGGCTCAACCCGTGCAGGGCGCCCGGCTCGTCGGCGGTGCCGCCGCGCAGCAGCACCGCGCCCGCCCCGTCCCCGAAGACGGCCCGGGTCGTCCGGTCGTCCGGGTCGAGGATGGTGGAGAACGTGTCCGCGCCGATGACCAGCACACTCGACGCGGTGCCGGCGGCGATCAGGCCCGCCCCGGTCGCCAGGGCGTAGACGAACCCCGCGCAGACCGCCGCGACGTCGAACGCCGGTACGCCGCCCAGGCCGAGTCGACTGGCCACCTCGGGTGCGGTCGCCGGGCAGGGCCGGTCCGGGGTGCTGGTCGCGACCACGACCACGTCGGCGCCGGTGGCGCCGGCCGACGCCAGGGCCCGGCGGCCCGCCTCTACCGCGAGGTCGCTGGTGGCCTCGCCGGGCGCGATGACGTGGCGTTGCCGGACGCCGGTACGGGTGACGATCCAGTCCTCGTCGACGTCCAGTCGCGCCGCGAGCTCCCCGTTGGTGACGACCCTCGGGGGCACCCAGCCGCCCAGCCCGGCGACCACCGCCGCTCGCCCCATCAGGCCACCCGCTCCCGGTCCGTGGTCGAGGTGCCGTCGGCGTCGGGCGCCACGGTGAGGCCCATCCGCGCGATCTCGGCGCCGCCCTGGTGGAACGTCACGTCGACCGGTCGGGGCGACCCGCCGGCCCGGTCCGGTTCCGTCGCCGGCCCGGCCGCGTCCGCCGGTACCGCTGTCAGCGTCACCGGCTGGTCGAGTTCCGCGTAGGCCGCGAACGACGCGGTCATCCGGGACATCACGGTGCGGTGCGGGGCGCCGCCACCCCAGTGCGCCGTGGCCACCGTGGCCACCTGCCGCGCGGCCTCCAGGAGCACCATCCCCGGCACGTGGTCGTGGTCGTGGTCGAAGAAGCTGATGTTCTCCACCGGCACCCGCAGGCCGGCGGTGACCGCCCGCGCGGCGGTCCGCACGTCGAGCAGCACGGTGTCGGTGGCGCGGCGACGGCCGACGCGGTCCGGCGCCGTCAGTCCGCCGGCGTCGGCCGCCGGGCCCAGCCGGGACGACGTCGGCGGCGGGCCGCCGCGCCCCCGGGACCGGACCATTGTGTACGCCTGCGGGGCCAGGTAGCCGACCGCCAGGCGCACCACGCCGATCCGGTGACCGGCGACCCGGAGGGTGAACTCGTAGTCCAGCCCCCGCACCCGGCCCCCCACCCGACGGGGGACACCTGTGGTCACCGTCATCCGCAGCTCGGTCGGGCCGGGCGTCGCGTCCCGGACCACCGCCGCGAACCCGGGCCGCAACAGCTCGGCGGACCAGCCCCGCAGCACGAAGGCCGCGTGCGGCTCGACGTCGAAGAGCACGTGGGCGGCGTACGTCTCGGCCTGCCGGCAGCACTCGACGAGCAGCAGCGGATCGAGCCGCCGGTTGGCCGCCCCGGTGTGCCCGGTGTAGTGCGGGTGGACGGCCGGCAGCAGCGCGGCGGCGACGAAACCGTGCGGGCCGACCGGTCGGACGTCGGTCAGGAACACCTCGGTCAGGTTCCGCCGGTGCACCACGGACCGGTCGACGGTACGCGCGAAGTCCAGCGACTCCGCGGCGGCCCGCAGCTCCCGCTCGCCGGCGGCGGTCGCCCCGGCGGTCCCGGTCACCGCGCACCGCCCACGGTCGCCCGGCTGCGGGCCGGGCCGGTCACCACGTCCAGCAGCGCGCCCACCGGCACGGTGGGTTGCCGGCTCATCAGCATGGTGGCCACCCGGTACGGGTCCGCGTAGCCGCGCCCGGCGACAAGCGTGCCCCACAGCTCGGCCGGGAACCGCTCCCCGGCGTCGTGGTCGCCCGCACCGGCGTGCACGTCGAGCAGTCGCCGGGCGCGCCGGATCCACCGGCTGAGTTGGTGCGCGGAGTAGCTCTCCCGGGCGGTGCGCCCGAGGCCGGCGATCAGGTACAGCCGCAGGCCGAGCCGGAACGCGTCGACGCCGTGGTCGTCGACGAACCGGTCGGCGATGGCGTCCAGGGTGTACCCCTGCCAGCCGCCGAAACGGGTGGACGTGGTGACGCCGTCGATCGGCACCCGGGGCACCTCGAACCGGACCACCCGGGCGCCGAGCGCGGTGAGGACGTGGCCCACCGTCTGGTAGTCGGCGCGCAGCTGCTCGTCGTGGGCCAGCACCACCAGGTCGTGGTCGGCCAGCAGCGGCACCAGCTCCCGGAGCAGATAGAGCAGGTAGTTGGGTTGTCCGTCCGCGGCGAGGACGACCCGCAGCGGGTGGCCCGCCGCGGTCGCGTCCAGGTACACCGGAGCGCCCACCGGCCGGCCGTCGATGCAGAGGTTCCGGCGGACGAGCAGGTCCAGCAGGTCCGCCTCGGCCATCAGCTCGGGCCCGTGCCGGCCGAGGTCCGGGTCGAACATCCCCAGCAGCTCGTAGTGGCCCCGCCAGATGTCCAGGAGCCGGGCGCTGGCCGGGTGGAGCCAACCGGCCTCGGCCCGCCGGACCGTCGGTTCGATCGCGGCGAACGGCAACCGCGGGGTCCGGTGGTACGCGACGTACAGCTCGCCGATCTCCACCTCGTCCAGTCCGGCGTACGCCGTCGCGGGGTGGTGCCGGTCGAGGTGGTCCCAGAACCCCGCCACCTGCTGGCTGCCCGCGTACGCCCCGTGCCGGTAGGCGACGGTCACGTCGGCGAGGACCGCGCTGACCCGGACGATCACGTCCAGGGAGAGCAGGTACTTCAGGTGGGTCGGCGTCAACGGCTTGGTGGGGCTGACCGTGACCGGCGCCAGCAGGATCCGCGATCCGGCGCCGGGCGGGAGCGGGTGGGTCATCGGACCGCCGCCGACTCCGCCAGCGCCGTCCGGAGGCGACCGATCACCTCCTCGGCCTCCACCGGCGTGCAGTAGCCCGGGTCCGCGATGAAGGTACGGCCGGCCACGCCGCCGACGGTGCGGGGCACCAGCCACAGGTGGAAGTGTTCGGTGCCCTCCATGCAGGAGAAGATGTGGATCCGCGGCGCCCCGGTCACCTCCTTGAGCGGGCCGGTGAACCGCCGGACCAGCGCGCCGATGCCGGCCGCCTCCTCGTCGGTGAAGTCGGCGTAGTCGAGGAAGTGCCGGTGGGACTCGATGAGCAGGGTGCCGACCGGCCAGTACGGCGTGGGCCCGTGGCCCACCCGCCAGACGCCGTCGTCCACGAGGTGCCCGCCGGGCGGCACCGGGAAGCCGGCCCAGGCGGGCACCGGCAGGCCGGCGTACTTGGCGCAGACGAGGCACTGGCGTTCCTCGGGCGTGCGCCCGCTGAGCAGCCGGGTGAACGGGTCGCGGACCCGGGCCAGCGGCTCCAGCTGGGCGTGCCGGCTGTACCAGGCGTCGAGTTCGGCTGCGGTCGCGGCCGGATCGGTGAGGTGCGGGGTCGCGGCGTCGGCCCAGCGTTCCCGGGCCTGCTCGTCGGTCAGGCCGCTCAGGTCGGCCACGTCCCGCCAGGATCCGCCGGTGTCGCGCAGGTAGCCGACGATCGCGTCGTGCAGCTCCGGGACCTCGGCGCCGAGCAGGCTCCACAGCCTCGGGGCCAGCGGCTCCTCCCCGTCGGGGGCGGCGACCGCCAGGCGCAGCGCCTCGGACAGGGCCTGCAACCGCGCGGACAACGCCAGGCGGGACAGGTCGGCCGCGGTGAAGTCCGGTGTGTCCATGTGGGTCCTCTTCATTCGGTCGGGCGCCCTATCGCCCCGGCTCGGGGGAGAGCCAGGTGAACAGGCGAAGTGCCGGGGAGTCGCCGTGCGCGTGGTGGACCCGCGCGTAGCCGGGCTCGGTGCGGACCAGTCGGGCGTCGAGGTCGGTCCGGTGGATCAGGCGGAGTGGCTCGTCGGCGCGCAGGCTGCCGCGCAGGACCGATTCGGCCAGGGTGTGGTGCAGGTGCACGAGGTACTCGGCCAGACTCAGCGCCCGGACGGCCACGTGCAGTTCACGGGGAGCGCCGGGGCGGGCCGACGCCGGCCCGGCGACCGGCGCGACCGGCGGGAGGTCGAGTTCCGCCGGCAGGGCCGGCAGCACCCCGGTCACCGGCTTGAGCAGGCGGCTCAGCCCCGGTAACCGGCCCGCCGGGAAGGGACCCAACCAGGCCGCGCTGCCCGTCGGGGCGACGACCCGGGCCGGGTTGCGGGCGGTGAGGTTGGCGGAGTTGCCGAACAGGAAGCGGGTCCGGGTCCAGGACCGACGCCAGGCGTCCGCCTCCCCGTCGGACAGTCCGGCGGCGAAGCGCCGGGCGCCGCGTACCAGGTCGTCGAGGTCGACGCTGCGCAGCAGCACCAGCACGGTGCAGCCCCCGGTTTCGTCGGCGGCGCGGTGCGGCTCGGCGCCCACCCAGGCGGCGCGTGCGGTGAGGAGTTCGGCCAGCCGGCTCTGGAACGGTGCGCCGTCGAGGTCCACCGGGGCGCTCACCGGTCCACCGCCGGGGACGCCGCCGGGTGCGCCAAGGCATCCACAGTGGACTCACTGGTCGTCGTCAACACCGCCGCGACCACCTCGTCCAGTGGCGCCGCGCCGTCGACGATCCGCACCGGCAGGTCGCGGACCTCGGCCAGCAGCGCCGCGCGCAGGTCCGTCTGCAACCTGACGAAATCGGCTCGGTCGACGGTCGGTCCGTAGTGCTCGAACCGGTTGACCCGCGCGCCGTCGCCGCTGCGCGCCCAGGCCGTCTCCGCCGGCACGTCCAGGTAGAGCACCCGGCCGGGCTGCGGGAACGAGCGCCAGTAGTCGAACGTGGGGGTGTGCTCCACCCCGAGCAGGCGACACTTGACCAGGAGCTTGTAGTAGTACGAGTCGATGATGACCCGGTCCGCGCCGGCGGCCCGCGCCAGCTCCTCCCGCAGGTGCAGCACGATCGGGGTCAGCACCGACACCACGAGTTCGGGGGAGTAGCGCTCCCCGGCCCACCCGAACGCGTCGGTGATCCAGCTGCGGCGTAGCTGATGGATCAGCGGGTACGGCCCGAGATACCGGTCGTCGTAGGAGACGACCCGCCAGCCGTGCTCGTCGTGCAGCCGGCGCAACACCGTCGACTTGCCGGCGAGGTCCGGCCCGAGCAGGGCCCAGAACCCGGTGCCGTCGGAGCGGCTCACGCCGGTGCTCCCTTCGTCAGCCACCCGACCGCGAGGTAACTCGCGTACGTCACCGGGATGTAGGCGATGGTGAGGCCCACCGGCCAGCGGGGCGCGCCGGTGACGAACCGGGACGCCGCGGCCACCGACCACGCCAGCGGCGCCAGCGCCAACCAGCCCCAGGCGTGCCCGGCGCCGGACTGCCACGGCCGCAGCAGTCCCAGCACGATGCCGGTGGCGAGCACGGCGGCGCCGAGCGCGACGGCCGTGGTCCCCCACGGGCCGAGGACCGTGCTGTACGTGCGCTCGCCGGGTCGGGGTCGGCGGGTGGCCTTGCGACCGAACTCCAGGCACACCCCGCTGAGCGTGACCGCGACGATGGCGAGCACCCCGCCCAGGTCCGGCCGCCGCCCCTCGGCGTGCAGGAAGGCGGCGTACACGTAGATGCTGAGCAGTGGCTGGATCGGCAGGTTCACGGCGAGGTGCAGGGCCAGCCGGTCACCGGCGGGCCAGCCGTACACCCGGTCCAGGGTGATCACCACGGCCGTGTAGCCGAGTTGCCCGGCCAGCGCCGCCAGGACCACGCCCCGGCCGGCGTTGAGCAGCAGCAGGGCGGCGGCGCCGAGGACGACCAGCACCATCAGGTCCCGTTCCCGCACCACCCCGGCGGGCAACGGCCGGTGCGGGTTGTGCCGGCGGTCGTACTCGTGGTCCCGGATGTCGTCCATGGCCCGCAGCAGCAGCATGCCGACCACAAGCGTGACCGCGGTGACGGCGAGCCCGCCGTCGGGCCGCCAGCGCGGCATCCCGCTGACCGCCGCGAAGAGGGCGGTCAGGCCGATCGCCCAGGAGAGCATGAACGGCACGTGCACCGCCGGCGGGTACGCGGCGGCCACGTACCGGCCCCAGCGGCCGGTCATCGGACTCCGTCCAGCATCCGCACCGTGCCGGCCGTGCCGTCCACCTCGATGAGACTGCCGTCGGTGATCCGGTCGGTGGCCCGGTCCACCGCGACCACGGTGGGGATGCCGAGCATCCGTCCGGTGATGGCGGTGTGCGACAGCAGGGTGCCCCGTTCCACCACCAGCGCCCGCGCCGAGAGCATCAGGTAGAGCCAGCCGGGATCGGTCTCCCGGGCGACCAGGACGTGGTCGCGGCACTGCTCGGCGTCGATCGACGGATCGAGCACGACCTTGGCCGGGCCGCGGACGACGCCCGAGCTGGAGGCCAAGCCGGTGAGGACGGCGGCGTCCGGTCCGACGGGTGCGCCCGGCCCGGGTGCGGCGGCCCTGCCGGTGACGCGTGCCCCGGCCAGGGCCACCGCGAGCGGCAGGTCGGGATCGGTGCGCAGCCGGGTGGGCAGCGGGTCGGTGTCCGTCCAGCGGGCCCGCTCGGCGGCCCGGACCGCCGCCAGCCCGCGCAGGTCGGCCCCGGCCAGGGTGCCGTCGAAGGCGCCCAGCACCTCGTCGACGGTGAGGTCGACGACGTCGCCCGGCCGGTCCAGGCGGCCCCGCGCGGCCAGCTCCGCACCGAGGCGGGTGAGCAGCACCCGGGAGTCGCCGAAGAGCTGGCTGCGGCAGAACCGGGTGTTCTCCCGAACATTGATCAGCGTACGCATCGTCCGGCCCAGCCCGCGCAGCACGGCCCGTTTCACCGGGTTGCGGCACCGCTCGCGCAACTCGCGTACGGCCTGGTCGTGCGCCTGGCGCCCGGTGGCGCGGCTGGCCGACACGGTGAGTCCCCGCGCCAGGTAGGCCCGCACCGGCTGGAGGACGGTCCACGGCTCGTCCCGCGGGGCGGGCGTCTCCAGCTTGAGGTCGTGCATGCCCCGGTCACCGTGGTCACGGAGGTGTTCCCGCAGCGCCGCCAGGAAGCGGGCGCCGTGCCGGCCGGCGACCAGGTCGTCCCAGATCTGCCGCGGGTCCGCGCCGGACCGCAGCGCCGCCCGCGTGTCCGGGTCCTCGGCGGCGGTCGCGGCCAGCGCGATCGCCGAGTGCAGCGCGGCGGTGGAGCGGTTTTCCGGACCGCCGCACAGCAGCCCGTTGAGCAGGCTGCGGTCCGCCCCCGGCACCCATCGGCGCAGCAGCCCGTCGGTCGCCCGGGTGGCGGTGAACAGGAAGATCCCGTTGACCAGGGTGACCCCCCACCGCCGGGCCACCTGCGCCCACAGCGCCCGGTAGGCGTCGACCATCTCGTGCGGACGCCGGGCCGCCACGTCGGCGAGGCCCGCGTGGTACCCGTCCCACCAGCGGAGGAAGCGGCGGACCCGCCACGGGTGCGCGACCAGCCGGGCGAGGATCTCCAGCACGTCGAGTACGTCGGTGAGGCGGGAGCCGCGTCGCCCACCGGGTTCGCCGTCCTGCCGGGCCGCCGTCCCGTCCCGCCCGGCGCCGCCGGTCGCGGCCAGGCCGAGGGACCGTTCCCAGGTGGACCAGAGCGGGCGGAAGCACCGGATCAGGCCGTGCAGGTGGTACCAGCAGTCGAGCTGGTAGTAGATCCGGCCGTCCAGGTGCCCGATCATCCGACGCAACGTCGGCCGCTCGCGTCGCAGCGTGCGGGCGGGCACGCCCATCCGCCGGTAGAGGTCGGTGAACCCCACCTCGTAAAGCTCCCGGGCCACCGAGTACGTCAGGGCGCAGCTGATGCCCGGGAAGCTCTCGGTGACGTTGTTGTTGTCCCAGAGCAGGGCCGGGCTCCCCACCTCGGCCGGGGGACGGGCCGGTGTGGCGACCGGGCGCGCCTGGACCAGGTGGATCGCGCCGTCCTCGGTGATCGTGCCCTCGATGTCCTGGGGTGCGGAGAAACGGGCCTCGACCCGCGCCGCCAGGTCCGCGATCGCCACCAGGTCGGCGTCGGTGAGCACCGGCTCGGTGGCCAGTTCCGGGGGCACCGGCAGGTCGACCGGCCCCTGGTCGGGGTGGGCCGGATCCCACCCGACGGCCCGGGTCTTGACCGTCACGTGGGGCTCGACCGCGCCGGTCGCCGGGTCCACGAAATAGTGGTCGACATCGGCCTTTTCCTGAACCACCCCCTCGCCAATGCCATAGGCGGCGGCGATCACCAGGCGGGCCGCGCCGTCGCGCGGATCGCGGGTGAACGCGACGAATGACCGGGTGCCCATGGCCATTCGTTGAATCCCGACCGCGATTCGCGCGGCGAACGGGGCGTGGCCCCGGCGGGCGCGGTAGAGCACCGCTTCCGGGTTGAACGCCGACGCCCAGCAGGCGACGAGTCGTTCGGCGAGACCGGCCCGTCCAACGTACAGGAAACTGTCACTGAGCCCGGCGAACGGATCCTCCGCCGAATCCTCGCCCGACTCCCGCTGATTGGGCCGGGGAACCGCGCACGCACGCACCGCCACCAGTCCTTCCGGTCCGGCGATCTCGTCGAAGTGCGCGCCTATTTCATCGAGGAGTTCTGATGGAATTGTCAGGTACCGGACTCTCTGCCGAAGCGCTTCCGCGTGGCTGAGCAGCGCCTGGGCCGACCCGGCCGTATCGGCGTCGATATCGGTGAGGAGAGGGCCGACGACCTGGTCGAACACGGTCGCAGGCACGCACCGTAACGGCGGTACGGCAAATCCGTCACGGGCCAGTTCGGCCTGTCTGGCGAACTTGTGGCCGACCAGCTCCGGGTCGAGAATCATCGGTCCGCTTTTGACTAACCACACACTGCTGGGCCTTCCTCACGCATGCGGAATTAGCCCGACTGTCCGCCGGGACGGGCGCGTCGCACATTCGCGGAGATCATGCACGACAGGGATCTCTGATTCAAGGCCCGAAACGGAAGACCGTGCGGATCGTTGTGTGTGGGCTGTCAGACAGGTCCGACAAAACGCGATGACGTGGGACCCGGTGGCGCGCCCGGTCCGCCGGGTGGGCGCAGCTCATTGGCGCGCGCCGCATTCCCGCTGTTTGCGGAGGTGGGCGGAGAAACGGCAGGGCAATGTCGGGCAGCAGCGACGAACCGGGCGTTCGAACGGAACGTTCCGCCGAATATTTCGATTGCGCTCAGGTTTCCGGCCCGGCTATACGTCGCTGACGTGCTCCGACGCGCGATAATCGCAGCGAAAACCAGGTGGCCGACCAGGCGGGTTTTCGGGCGTCGCCGGTGATCCGTGGGCGTCCCCGAGCCGGCGCGCAGAAGGCCGGGCGGGACGACGCCGACGCCGACGTCGGCATCGTGCTCGGCGCGATGGCCGAGACCGATGCCGACGGGCGAGGCGGGCGGGGGTGGCGAGACGGTCAGACGTCCGGCGGTGGAGAGGGATGGCGCGGGTGGCTCACCGCCCCGATGCGGAGCCGGCCGCCTCGGTGGCCGCGACGAGGCTGGCCGGGCGCATGTCCGTCCAGTTCTCCTCCACGTACGCCAGGCACTCCTGACGCGAGCTGGCCTCGACCACGGTGCGCCAGCCCTCGGGCACGTCGACCTCCGCCGGCCACAGCGAGTGCTGGTTCTCCTCGTTGACCAGCACCAGGTAGGTGGCGTCCTCGTTCTCGAAGGGGTTCGTCATGGCATTCCTTCCGGGTGACTGGTGGAATCGCGGTGGTGGAAAGGACCTTGTCAGGCCAGCCCCAGCGGCGCGTCCGGCGAGGCACTGAACGTCCGGGCGATCTCCGCGAAGTCCGCGGCCATCGAGGCGATGGTCTCCTCCCGGAACAGGTTGCGCTTGAAGGAGAGGCACACCGAGGCGTCACCCGACGGTTCCCTGGTCAGGGTCCACAGCGCCCCGTCCGGCACGGCGGACTTCCGCGGCTGCAGGCCCGTCGCCCGCGGGATCCGGCCGAACTTCACCTCTCCCGGCACCTCGATGTACTGCCGCTGGTCGGGCACCGCCTGGAACACCGCCGCCGCGTGGTCGTCGGAGGCGGCCGTCCGCATCAGCTCCGGCGCCTGCCCGAAGATCTCCAGCGTCGGCATCTCGTGCGAGAACGCTTCGAGGCAGGTGGTCCGGGTGCGCTTGAGCAGGTCCCCGAACGACGCGCAGCCGGCAAGGTCGGTGCGAAGCGGCAGGAAGTTGAAGAGCGGGCCCACGGTGTTCTCGAACAGCTGCCCGCCACGCCCCGGCGTGAACGTCGCGATGACGACGTCCGTGGCGCCGGTCCGCCGGTGCACGAGCAGCTTGTACATCGCGACCAGGACCATGAACCGCGTGGCGCGGTGGGCTCTGGCCAGCCGGTCGATGGTCGAGAACACGTCGTCCGGGATCCGGAACCAGTGCGCCGCGGTCGACTCGGGCAGGTTCGCGGATCGCGGGATGTCCGTGGGGAGCGCCGTGAACAGGCCGCCGTCAAGCTTGCGGCGCCAGTATTCGCGCTTCGCCTCCGTGCCCGCCCCGGCCCCGGTCCGCTGCCAGTCGGCGAACTCGCGGAACTGCGGTGCCGCCGGCAGGTCCGGGACGGCCTGACCCGTCCTCGCGACGTACCGGTTGACCAGGTCGCGGATGACCACCTCCATGGACATGCCGTCCGAGACGATGTGGTGGATCATCACGACCAGAACCGTGTCCCGGTCGTCGAACCTGCCCAGCACCACCCGCAGGGCGGGCGTCTCGTCCACGCCGATCGTCTCGTCCTCGACCTCCTGCCGCAGCTGGTCGGCGCGCGCCGCGCGCGCCGCCTCCGGCGTCTCCGGGAGGTCGCGGAGCTCCACGCGCACCGGACCGGGCGGCGAGATCTCCTGGTGCCGGTTCCCCGTCGTACCGACGATCCGGGTCCGGAGCGCCTCGTGCCGTGTGACGACGTCCTGCAGCGCGTCGCGCAGCGCGGCCACGTCGAACGGTCCGCCCGTCACGCGCCACGCGTCCACCACGTGGTACCGGGGACCGAACGGGCCGTCGTCGTCACCGTGGTCGAACACGTCGACGAACTGGTGATTCAGCGACAGCGGGATCGTCTCCGGCGCGTCGACGCCTGTGGTCCTAGTGGGGCTCATCCCGGCTCCTATCAACTGGTTCCGCTTGTTCCAGGAGGTACTGGTCCAGCTCGGTGACGGTGGGCAGCTCGAACAGGTCGTCAAGAGTGAGCTCCACACCGAGCGCCTCGTTGACCGTCTGCACCAGCCGGATCCCGCTCAGCGACTGCCCGCCGAGCTCGAAGAAGCTGTCGTCGAGTCCCACCTCCGCGACGCCCAGGGCGCTGGCGAAGGCGGCGCACAGGATCTCCTGCTGCGGGGTGCCGGGGGACGTGTGGGTCGACGAACCGGCGAGCACCGGTTCGGGCAGCGCCCGACGGTCCACCTTGCCGTTCGGCGTGAGCGGAAGCGAGTCGAGCACCACGAACGCGGCGGGGATCGAGTAGTCGGGCAGCACCTTCTCCGCGTGCCTGCGGAGCGCCGCGAGGTCCACCGCGTCGGTCTCGCCGACGACGTATCCGACGAGGCGGTGGTCGCCGTCGTCGGTCGGCCGGGCCACGACGATCGCCTCGGAGATCTCCGGGTAGGCGGTGAGCGCTGCCTCGACCTCGGCGGTGCCGACCCGGAATCCGCGGATCTTCACCTGGTCGTTCGCCCGGCCGACGAACTCGATCATGTCGGCGGTGGCCCACCGGACCAGGTCGCCGGTCCGGTACATGCGCGTCCCGGCGCCGCCGAACCGGTTCGCCACGAAGCGCTCCGCGGTCAGTCCCGGTCGGCCGAGGTAGCCGCGCGCCAGGCGTTCGCTCGCGACGTACAGCTCCCCGACCTGGCCGGGTCCGACCGGCCGGAGCCGCTCGTCGAGCACGTACAGCTCGCCGTTGTCGAGCGACCGGCCGACCGGCACCCGCGTCGCGGGAACGAACGGCGCGGTCACCGTGGTGGTGGTGGCGAACAGCGTGACCTCGGTCGCCCCGTAGGTGGGTCGCACCGTGATGCCGGGGCATGCCTTCAGCACCCGCTCGACGGCGCCCGGCGAGATGACGTCCCCACCGGTCGAGACCTCACCGACGGTGGCGAGGCAGTCCGGCGCCTGGTCGGCGACCACCCGGAACAGGCCGCTGGTGAGCTGGACGGAGGTGATCTCGTGGTCCCGGATCAGCCGCCGGAGCGTGCCGAGGTCCAGGCGACCGTGCGGAGCCAGGACCAGGTGACCGCCGCGCAGCAGGGGTACCCACATCTCGTACGTCGACACCGCCGCCGCGTACGGCGCCACCATGAGCACCCGGTCCTGGGGACTGTTGTCCCAGCACGAGTCCAGGGCGACGCTCAGCACGCCCCGGTGGGTCACGCAGACGCCCCGCGGCAGCCCCGACGACCCGGAGGTGTGGATGACGCACGCGACGTCGTCGGGTCGTACCTCGATGTCCGGCGCGGCGACCGGCTGGTCCGGCCGCGCCGGGGCCGGGTCGACGAGCACGGTCCGCCGGCCGACCGGCAGGCCGGCGCGCTGGGTCTCCTCGTCGGCCAGCAGCACCGGCCGACCGGCGTTGTCCATGACCCGCTGCTTGGCCTCCAGCGGATGGGAGTGGTGCAACGGCAGGTAGACCGCGCCGGCCTTGAGCACACCCAGGGTCGCCACGATCAGCTCGGGTGAGCGGGTGATCAGCACCCCGACCGGCTCGCCGGGCCGCACGCCGAGGCTGATCAGCCGATGCGCCAACTGGTTGGCGCGCTCGTCGAGCTGGCGATAGGTCAGCCGGACGCTCCCTCCGGTCAGCGCCGGCGCGTCGGGTGTCCGGGCCACCTGCCTGGCGAACTGCTCCTGGATGGACCTGGAACCCATGCCGCCTCATCTCCGTCCACTCGTTCGCAGACCCGACCTGACAAGAGGGAACGTACCGCCGGCGCTGATCGATTTCGCCTTCAGGACTGCGCTACAAACCTTCGACGCGCGTCGATGTCGATCAGCAATCGTAAAGATGTGGCAGGCCCACCGGGTTGGGACACTCGACGAGGCCGTCGAAGTGGCATCAGCCCCATCTCGGCGATAAGGATCGTCTGCGGACTGGACTCCGACACGCTGCATCTGACCGGGAGAGCCGTCAGCAGCCGAAAGGATCGTGCACCGTGACACGAATCAGCGGCACCGCCGAACACGACCTTCCTGCCCCGGTCGAGCCGGACCTCACCCCGGCCCAGATGGTGGCGCGGGCCGAGGCGATGATCCCCGAGCTCGTCGACCGCCAGGCAGAGGTCGAGGAACGCAGTTTCTACGCCGAGGACATCCACGAGAAATTCGCCCGGAACGGCTTCTACCGAATTCTCCAGCCCCGTCGGTACGGCGGCTACGAATTCGGCCTCGACACTTTCGTACGCGTCTCCACGACGCTGCTGCGGGGATGCCCGTCGACCGGCTGGATGTTCACCCTCGGCGCCATGCACACGCAGGTTGTCGCCACGATGTTCGGTGAACAGGCGCAATCGGAGGTGTTCGGCGTCGGCGACTTCATCTGCCCCGGCACCGCCGTTCCCAGCGGGTCCGCCGAACGCGCCGCGGACGGCGGCTGGACGATCAGCGGCAAGTGGTCCTACTGCTCCGGGTCGCCCTACGCGACGCACTTCCTCGGACACGCCCTGATCGCCGGTGTGAACGGGGCGTCGCCGAAACCCCTGTTCTTCCTCGCGCCACGCAGCCAGTGGACGCGGTTGGACGACTGGGGCCGGCAGTTGGGCCTGCGCGGCAGTGGGTCACACAGCATCACCATGGAGAACGCCCACGTTCCGGAGCACCTAGCCCTGCCCGGCGTGCAGATCATGGAGGCCAACGTCTCCGGTGGCACGCCGGGTCGGGACCTGCACGGAAATCCGGAGTACGGCGGCGGGCCGCTCTCCTTCACGAATCTGGGCAACGCGGCCCTGGCGGTGGGCATCGCGCGGGGCGCGCTCGACATCTACGAGATCCTGCTACGGGAGCGGACGACCCTGGTCCCGCCGATCGTGGCCCGGCACCACGACCCCGACTACCAGTTCTGGTACGGCGACGCCGTCGGCATGATCGGCACCGCCGAGGCCGCGTTGCTGAACGGCGTCCAGCAGTGGCACGACAACTGTGTCCGTGGCCCCGCGGCGGTCACCCGGGAGGAGGACCTGCGGATCTCGGCGATCTGCCGACACGTGATCCAGCTCTGCTGGGACGCGGTGGCGAACTACCTGATGCCGACCGCGGGCGCGAGTTCGGTCCGGCACGGCGAGCGGCTCGAACGCGTCTGGCGCGACATGTCCATGTTGCACAGTCACGGGGGCATCTCCGTCCTGCTGCCGACGGTGGCCGTGCGGGAACTCACCCGGGTGCGGATGCGCTGACCTCGCGGAGGGACGACGGGCCGGTCGTCCGGGCGTGACTCGCGGGCTCGGCGCGTGCCGCGCCGACCGGACGACCGGCATCGATCCACGTCACGATCGTCGACCCGCCCGCCCCGGCCTCGCCTGCGCGCTGACATGAACGCATTTACGAAGACGTGGTCGCGGCGGACGCGTGGGATCCTCGGCCGGAGCGAAAGGACAGCCGCCGATGACAGTGCAAGAAAGGGTGGACGGGGCGACGGATTCCCCGACACCTCCGGGCATCAGACTCCCCTCCCTGACGGCGATGCGGACCGTGGCCGCGACCCTGGTGTTCATCCACCACGCGATGTTCCAGCCGCTCTTCTCCGACCAGGGCGTGCAGAACGCCTACAACGAGTTCTCCCGCAACCTGGGCCCGCTGAGCGTCATGTTCTTCTTCGTGCTGAGCGGCTTCATCCTCACCTGGTCGGGCAAGCCGCGCGACGGCCTGAAGAACTACTACCGACGTCGGTTTTTCAAGATCTTCCCGAACCACCTCGTGGTCTACGCCATTCTGCTGGTCCTGATGTTCGTGGCCGGGCGCACCATCCTGTGGCCCGAGGCGCTGGCCAACCTCCCGCTCATGCAGGCGTGGGTGCCGAGCTTCGACTACCAGCTCCTCGCGGTGAACCCGCCGACCTGGACGTTGTCGGTGGAGCTGCTGTTCTACCTGTGCTTCCCGCTCCTGCTGATCCTGATCAACCGGATCCGGCCCAGCCGGCTGTGGCTGTACGCCGGGCTGGCCGCCCTGGCCGCCCTGCTCATGCCGGTGCTCTCGCGGCTGGTCCTGCCCGACAGCCCGGCGACTCCCATCTCCGCCTCGCTCTCCTGGCCCCAGCTGTGGTTCATCTACTACTTCCCGGTCACCCGGATGTTCGAGTTCGTGGTCGGGATGGTCATGGCCAGGATCCTGATCACGGGCCGCTGGCCGAACATCCGGCCGTCGATCATCGCGGCGGTGGTGGCGGCGGCGTACGTGGCGACCCTGCCGCTCAAGTTGTTCGAGGAGGGGTACCAGACGGCGTTCCTCATCCCGCTCGCGCTGGCGATCACCGGCACGGCCGCGGCGGACCTCGCCGGGCGCCGGACGCTGTTCAACCGCCGCGTCATGGTCTTCCTGGGCGAGATCTCGTACGCCTTCTACCTCGTCCACATCACGGTGTTCTTCTCCCTTCAGGCCGCGTTCAACCACCAGTGGGGCCTGGGCGGGATGTTCACCTCGCGACCGTTCGCCACGGTGCCCGCGATCGCGTTCCTCATCGGCTCCTATCTGGCCTGTGTGCTCGTCGCCTGGCTGCTGTACTCCCTGGTGGAGCGTCCGGTGATGCGGCGGTGGGGCCGGCCGGGACGGACCCGACCAACGGAGGCTCCGGCCGCGGTCCACTGATCGCCTGTCTGTGGCCGCCGGTCCTTGGAGCGGGCCGGCGGGGAGGTCGGGGTCGACGAGGGTGACGCTGAGGGCGTCCGCGTCGACCCCGACCGTACGTCCGGGTGCCGTGCCGGCGGGTCACCGTGCGGATCGGGCTGTCGCTTCCTGTTCGCGAGGGCGGTAGCGCAGGTGCACGACGCCGTTGCGGAACCGGCGTTCGTCGACGAGATCGAGGTCGGTCCGCATCCCGGTCGGCAGTCCCGGCTTGCCCCCACCGACGGCGACGGGCAGGACGAACAGCTGGCACTCGTCGACCAGCCCGGCCCGGAAGGCCTGCGTCGCGAGATTGGCGCCTCCGATGGTGAGGTCGCTGTCGGCGGCGGCCTTCATCTCCTTGACCGCGCCGGGGTCGAAACGGCGTTCGACAGTGGTGTCGGCGGTTGACGCCGAGGAGAGGCTCCCGGAGTAGACGACCTTGCTCGCCGCCTGCCAGGCGTTGGCGAAGTCGGCGGTGAGGTCGGACTGCGCGGCCAGCGCGTCATTGGTCTCCCAGACGGCCATCGCCTCGTACTGCCGCCGTCCGTAGAGGAAGGTGCCTGCCGACCGCACGATGTCGGTGTAGCACACGAACACCTCGTCATCGACCGGAAACAGGTTGAAGTCGCCGCGCTCGTCCTCGATGTAGCCGTCGAGCGACACGTTCGTCACGTAGATCAGCTTTGCCATGCTCCACCTCTCGATGATCGGTTGCCACCACCCGGACCTCCGTCGGCGCGGCGTCCACCTGGTGCACGCCTGGCGCGAACCCTCGTCATGGGTGCGCCGACACTCGGGGTCCACTCGGGACCTCCGGTCGCGCCCCTCTGCCGGCCCCATTGCTGAGGCGCGGTGGACATGCCGGAGTTGCCCTCCCATATTTACTACTTGGGCGGGATGAGTGTATGCAGAAACTTAGGTTCTTTGTCGGATTTTGGGGGGTGTGTCAGCCCGGCCCGACTCGCGCAGTGGTGAGTGGCGCGGCCCGACCCGCCGCCGCACCGGACGGTCGCGATGAGGTCGAGTCGGGCTCGCGGCAAAGGGGAGAGGCGTCGGATGGGTGGGAATCCCACCGTCCTCCATTGTCTTCTTCCAGGTCAGCGGCTTGCGTGGGGAGGTCGACGCGCAATAGACGAGAGGCAAACCGGAGAGCGTTTCGTCTGTTGGGGAGAGCAATCTGGAAGTTGTGCCGGAGGTTCCGTGCCTAAAAGGTAGTAAGGTCTGGTTCCAATAGGTAGCATCCGCTGGCGGACGGCGAGAGATGGTGGTACTGCATGCCGAGGTTTAACCCGATCAAGGAGCTTCGCTCCCTTGTTCCAGAGGCTGGGCCGAAGCGGTTTTACGCGCTGGGCACCTTTATCAACATGTTCGGGTTCGGGCTGCTGGTCGTCAGTATGAGCCTGTATTTCACCCGAATCGTGGGGCTGCCCGCCTCGCAGGTGGGTCTCGCCCTCACCATCGGCGTCGCCATCAGCCTGGTCAGCGGTGTCCCGGTCGGCAACCTGGCCGACCGGTGGAGCCCGGTGAAGACCGTCAAGGTCATGCTGGTGATCCAGGCCCTGACGGCTACCACATTCATCTTCATCGACAATTTCGCCCAACTTGTCATCGCCGCCACCCTCGACATGCTGGCGTTGAAGGCGTCCGTGGCGGCGTCCGAATCGCTGCTGCGTCGGGTGGCGGGCGACGAGGCGGTCGGCTTCCGCGCCCAGGTGCACGCGATCCAGTTCGTCGCCATGGGCCTGGGCACCGCCGGGTGTGCCGTCGTGATCCAGATCGGTACGCCGACCGCGTACCACCTGATGATCGCCCTCGACGCGCTCAGCTTCCTGGGGGCCTTGCTGGTCTTCATGCGGCTGCCGGATTACGAGCCGTTGCCGAAGCCGGAAACCGCGTCCCGCTGGGGTGTGCTGTCCGACCGGCCCTTCGTGGCGTGGACGGCTATCGCCGGTGCCATGAACCTCCAGCTCTTCATGATCAATATGCTGCTGCCGCTGTGGGTGGTCGATGCCACCAATGCTCCGACCTGGACGGTTGCGGTCTTCTACATCATCAACAACACGTTGATCGTCTTGTTCATGGTTCGCGTCGGCAACAAGGTGAAGACGGTCCGGCAGGGTGGCGTCGCGATCCGGCGTGCCGGAGCGCTCCTCCTGTTCAGCTGCGCCGGGATGGGCTTCGCGAGCGGGCTTCCCGGCTGGGCCGCGGTGCTTTTGCTGGTCGCGGCCGTCCTCGTGCACACCTACGGCGAGCTGTGGTACATGGCGGGCTCCTTCGCCCTCAACTTCGGCCTGCCGCCGGCGCACGCACAGGGGCAGTACATGGGCTTCCTCGGGATCGGCTCCGGCATCGGCGAGGCGTTCGCCCCGCTGCTGTTCCTCAGCTTCATCCTGTCCCTCGGCCGGCCTGGCCTGGTCGGCATCGGCGTGTTCTTCGCCCTGGTGGGCCTGTTGGCGCCCGCCGTGGCGCGGTGGGGCGAGCGGACCAGGCCCGAGTCTGAGGACAAGCCGTCGGAGGAGAAGGCCGCGCCGGCTGCTCCGGAGGTGGCGCCGGCCGTCGCCGACTGAGGTGATCTGATCCGGCCAGAAGGGCACGGTCCAGCGACCTGATCACGGTCCCTGGAGAAGAGGTGGCGGTTCGACCCGGGAGTCCCGTGCGGGACGCCCGGGTCGTCCGCGAAACAGACCAGCCGATCGCCGAGGTGGCGGCTGACCCGAATCCAACCGCGCGAGCCCGGAAACCGGCAGGGCGAGCCCGGCGCCGCTGACCGCCGCGGCGCCGGTGCGGCGTGGTGGACGCTCCCGAGCACGCCGGGCCGGACGACCGGACGACCGCGCATTGTCCCGTGCGCGATGACGGCGGCCGTGTGTGCGAGGCTGCGCCCCGGGGCATCACCATGGTGGACGAGGTTTGCGGGTGCGCGCCCTCGGCCGGGCGTTCCTGACCCGAATCAGCGCAGCATACCCGGTGACGGGGTCGCGGATTACTTCTCCGCTGCCGACCGGAATTTTTCCGGTGGCCAGCGCTTCGGGGAGCACTCTGCAACACAGAAGATGCGCTTACCCGAAAGTTCGCGAAGAATCGGCGGTGTGGCCGTCATTTCCGACGTCTGACCGCGCGGCCGGCTCCCCACTGGTGCGAGAGAGCCGGTTCCTGCCGTCTCGCCTGCGGATCCGAGGAGCGCCCGTTCGAGCGTAAAACGCGCCCAGCATGCAGTTTCCTCACGCCCTGATGCTCAGTCGTCGATCGCCTGTTCGGAGGAACGAAATGGCGGATCAAGAGAAGATGCATGAACCGCGGAAAACGCGGCCGATGACCGGCGCCGAATACATCGAATCGCTGCGTGACGACCGCTGTCTGTATCTTTACGGTGATCGCGTGAAGGACATGACCAGTCATCCTGCGTTCTACAACCCGGTACGGATGACCGCGCGGCTCTACGACGCGTTGCACGACCCGGATAAGCGGGACGTGCTCACCTCGCCCACCGACACGGGCAGTGACGGCTTCACCCACAAGTTCTTCACCACCCCCCGCTCGGCGGAGGACCTGGTCGAGCACCAGCAGGCCATCGCTGCCTGGGCCCGGATGAGCTACGGCTGGATGGGGCGCAGCCCCGACTACAAGGCGGCCTTCCTCGGCACGCTCGGTGCGAACGCCGACTTCTACAAGCCGTTCGACGAGAACGCGCGGCGGTGGTACGCGGAGTCCCAGGAGAAGGTCCTCTACTGGAACCACGCGATCGCGCATCCGCCGGTCGACCGGAACCGCTCCCCGGACGAGGTCGGTGACGTCTTCGTGCACGTGGAGAAGGAGACCGACGCCGGGCTCGTCGTGAGCGGCGCCAAGGTGGTCGCCACCGGCTCGGCGCTGACGCACTACAACTTCATCGCGCACTACGGCCTGCCGATCAAGGACAAGAAGTTCGCGCTCGTGGCGACCGTTCCGATGGGGGCGCCCGGGCTGAAGCTGATCTGCCGTCCGTCCTACACGGCCAGCGCGGCACTGATGGGCAGCCCGTTCGACTACCCGCTCTCCTCCCGGCTGGACGAGAACGACACCATTCTCGTGATGGACAAGGTGCTCATCCCGTGGGAGAACGTGTTCATCTACGGCCATCTGGGAAAGGTCCAACTGTTCCCCAGCCGGTCGGGGTTCTCCGAGCGGTTCACGTTCCAGGGCTGCACCCGCCTGGCGGTGAAACTCGAGTTCATCGCCGGCCTGCTCGCGCGGGCGGTGGAACTCACCGGCGCCAAGGACTTCCGTGGCGTGCAGACCCGGATCGGCGAGGTGCTGGCCTGGCGCAACCTGTTCTGGGCGTTCTCGGACGCGGCGGCCCGCAACCCGGTGCCCTGGCACAACGGCGCGGTCCTGCCCAACCCGCGGTACGGGATGGCATACCGGTGGTTCATGCAGATCGGTTACCCGAGGATCAAGGAGATCGTCCAGCAGGACGTCGCCAGCGGGTTGATCTACATCAACTCCAGCGCCGAGGACTTCAAGAACCCGGAGATCCGGCCGTACCTGGACCAGTACCTCCGCGGCTCCGACGGCAGCGACGCGGTCGAGCGCATGAAGGTCATGAAACTGCTGTGGGACGCCGTCGGCACCGAGTTCGGCGGGCGGCACGAGCTCTACGAGCGCAACTACGCGGGCAATCACGAGAACACCCGGGTCGAGATGCTCTCGGCGCAGCTCGCGAGCGGTGAGATCGACGACTACAAGGCATTCGCGCAGGAGTGCCTCTCCGAGTACGACCTGAACGGTTGGACGGTGCCCGACCTGTCGTCGTTCGACGATCTCCACGAGGTGCGGGACCGGACGCTCAACGGGTGAGCGCGGCCGTGGCGCCCCGGCGCACCGGGGGTGCCACGGCGCGCCGGCAAAGCATCCGGGTATGTCGATAGAAAGGGTCTGAACATGCGATTTGGTGTGCACTTGCCGCAGGGCTACAGTCTCGACCTCGTCAACATCCCGGTGGCCGAGCAGTGGTCCACGATTCGTGACATCGCCCAGGCCGCCGACGCCGGGCCGTACGATTCGATCTGGGTCAGCGACCACTTTCTCACCATTCCGGCGCCGAGCAACGAGTCGGCGTTCGAAGCGTGGTCGATGATGGCCGCGTTCGCGGTCTGCACCTCCCGGGTGCGGCTCGGGCAGTTGTGCACGTGCATGGGTTTCCGGAATCCGGCGTACCTGGCCAAGATGGCGGCCTGCGTCGACGTGATGAGCGGCGGCCGGTTGGACGTCGGCCTCGGCGCGGGCTGGTTCGAGGACGAATGGCGTGGCTACGGCTACGATTTCCCCAGCGTCGCCGATCGGCTCGGCATGCTCGACGAGGGCGCGCAGATCATGCGGCAGCTGTGGACGACCGGCACGGCCACGCTGGCGGGACGCCACTACCAGCTCGATGGTGCGGTCAGCAATCCGCTTCCGCTGCAGCCCGGTGGGATCCCGTTGTTGATCGGCGGCTCCGGCGAGAAGAAGACGCTGCGGACCGCGGCGAAGTACGCGCAGTACACGAACTTCGGGCCGTTGAGCCTGGACGAGTTCGCGCACAAGTCCCGGGTCCTCGCCCAGCACTGCAAGGACGTGGGCACCGACTTCGACGCGATCACCCGCTCGGCCTACTACCTCGTGACCATCGGCGAGACCGAGAAGGACGTCGCTGACCGCATGGCGCGCAGGAGGTCCCACTACGAGCCGCTGATGCCGCCCGAGGCGCTCGAAGCCTGGCTCGGCGAGTTCCGCCGTGGCCTGGTCGGGACGCCCGAGCAGATCGTCGAGCGGTTGCGCGAGGCTGCCGACGCCGGGGTCGGCTACGTGATCGCCTACTTCGCGGACGCCGCCTACGACCGGACGAGCATGGACCTGTTCGCCGGCAAGGTGATACCGGAGTTGATCGGTTAGACGTCGTCCCCACGGCAGGTCGTTGGTGCCGCCGGTGGAGCCCTTCGGGCCTGCCGGCGGCACCGCCGGGTCCGGGGCGCGGGAGGCGCGGGTCCGGTCGGTCGCACCCGGGGGCCGTGCGCCAGGTCGTGCCGTTCGTCGCCCCCGTACACGCCACGAGGTCTCCGGTGGCGGGGTGCATCGTCGTTGATGACCCGCCACCGGAGACCTCGTCGTCGAGCGGCCACCGGCACGTGGCGCCCGGCCTCGGGACGTCGGTCAGCCCGCGGTCTCCACCTCGAGCTGCTTCGGCCCGTTGTCGATGATGTCGGCGAAGTGCTTGCCGAGCTCGTTGGCGAGGCTGCCCTCGTAGAGGTCGGTCCGCACCACCAGGTGCATCTCCAGGCCGTCCGGGACGGGCAGGACCTCGAGCACGAAGTCGTGCACGGACGCCGTCCAGTCGTCGTTCCGGGAATCCATCACGCCGGGGACGTTACCCAGGCTGAGCGTCGGCACGGAGTTGTAGACCACGGCCGGCTTGCCGATGAACATGGCCTCCAGCCCGCCGAACGCGCCCAGGATGCTGGCCATCTGCTTCATGTCCAGCAGGACGTCGCGCGCGGCCATGCCCTGGAGGTACGAGTCACGGATGCGGGCGAGGAGGTGCGGGCCCGACCGGTACGGCCCGTTCGGCCGCAGCAGGATGTTGCCGACCCGGGTGGTGATCGTCGCGTCGATCATCGCGCCGGCCTTGTTCCCGATCGACACCATCAGGCCGAGGTCGTGCGGGGCGCCCGCCCGGATGAGGGACTGGACGTACACCGCCACCATCCCCACCGACGGCGGCATGCCGTTGGCGCTGGCGTAGTCGTCCCAGGCCCGCAGCCGCGTCTTCGACACGGTGAAGGAGAAGTCGGCCGCGGGTCCGCTCGGCTCCGTCGGCCCGTCCTTGCGGCCGGGGAGGCGGCACGGCGGAAGGTCGCGGAGCTCGTTGAGCCAGTATCGGCGCTGGGCCTCGGCGTCCTGCGTCCTGAGCTGGTGGCGGTAGTCCGCGGCCATCTCGGCGAGCGTCGCGGTTCTGCCGGGCCACTGCGGCGCCCTTCCGGCCGTGCGGGCGGAGTAGGCCGCCGACAGCTCCGCCGTCATGATCTCCAGCGAACGGCCGTCGAACGCGGCGTGGTGTGCGGCCACCCCGAACAGGGTGCGATCGCTCTGCCCGCTGTGCACGATCACGCACCGCCAGACCTCACCCTGGTCGATGTGCAGCGGCTGCTCCAGCGCCTCCCAGAGCGCGTCGCCCGCCGCGCCGTCGTCGTCCTGCTCCGGCAGCCGCTGGAACCGCGCCTGGCCCGGATCGGCCGGCACCTCGGCCAGGCCGAGATCCGGCTCGTAGAGGTACTTGGCGTGCAGGGCCTGGTGACGGCGGTGCACGTCGGTGGCCGCGGCGGCGAGCGCCACGTCGTCGATCTGGCCCTCGAACCACCAGGCGAACCGCGGCACGATGTCCATCGGCACGGTGTGCGCCTGCATGGGGGTGATCGCCACGAGCTCGGCGTTGCGCTCGGCCGGTGGCGCGACCGAGGTGCGGGGCGCGCCGTTCCCGCTGTCGTGGGCGTCGATCCACGTCGCGAGCTGCGCGACGGTCGGGGTCCGGAAGAGCTGGGTGAACCGGACCCGGATCCCGGTCGCCTGTTCCAACCGGGCGCACGCGACGGTCACCGCTACGGAGTCAAGGCCCAGATCGAAGAAGGACGCCATGCGCGGCAGGCTGGAAATGCCGAGCATCTCGCCGAATATCCGCGCGATGGTGCTCTCTGTCTCGCCGCGCGGGTGCTCGTCCGTTGAGAGTGCCCCGTTGGGGTCGCTTCGCAGGTCTTCTCGCTGCGTCATGCCCGCTCCTTAGAGGGTGGATTAGCGTTCAACGAACTGGTGGTCACGCCGGCGCCGGGTGGTGGGTGTCGGGGCGCGACGGCTGGTCGGGCGTCACCCGGTCATTGATGCTCGGTGTCACAGCCGCCCGACTCCTTCGCATTCGGCCTTAATTGGGCGTCGGGGCACACGTCAGAAGCCACCTGTGCATGTCACTGTCGCAGGCCGGCCCTTCGCGATACACCTCCAAAAGAGCTAGCTGAATCGCCGCATAGAGCAATTTTGAAGTAGACCCCTGCGTGACCTCGCTGTTCTCATATACCCCGTCACTGTGACGATGGGGGGAACAAAAAATGGCGGATTTAAGTCGCCGTGGGCTGCTAGCAGGTGCGGTTGCCGGGGGGATCACCGTTGGGCTGACCGGGAACAGCGCGAGTGCGGCGCCGCCGGGTATCCACGCAGGATCGTCAGCGAGTGCGCAGTGCGCGTCGCCCGACGCGGTGGTGGTCGGGACCAACGACCCGCGTTATCCGAGCCTCATCACGCCCTGGAACAGGCGTTTCGAGGGCAGCCCGCAGAATGTGCACCTGGTCTACAACGCGAAGCAGGTCGCCGAGGTCGTCGGCGCTGCGGTCGCCGCGAACAAGCGATTCGCGGTTCGCAGCGGCGGCCATTCCTTCGAGAATCTCACCTCTTCTCCTGACATTCAGGAACTGATCGACCTCTCGCAGATGTCGGATATCTACTACGACCCCAAGCGGCGGGCGTTCGCCATCGAGAGCGGCGCGACGCTCGGCAAGGTGTACGACACCCTGGTCAAGGGGTGGGCCGTCACCATCCCGGGCGGAATCTGCCCGGGCGTGGGCGTCGGCGGCCACATCGCCGGCGGCGGCTACGGCTTCCTGTCGCGCCGGTACGGTCTCGCGGCCGACTACCTGTACGCCGTGGAGGTCGTGACCGTCGACAAGTCGGGCAAGCCCCGGATCGTCGTCGCGACGCGTGACGAGGGAGACCCCAACCGGGACCTGTGGTGGGCGCACACCGGTGGCGGGGGCGGCAACTTCGGCGTCGTGACGCGCTACTGGATGCGACGTCCGGGCACGGATTCCACCGATCCCGCCGACCTGCTGCCCCGGGCGCCCGCGACCATGATCCGGCGAGCGGTCGTGATGTCCTGGGACCAGTTGGACCGCACCTCGTTCCTGAAGTTCTTCCGGAACTACACCAACTGGTACGAGCAGAACAGCGCCCCCGACTCGCCGAACGCGAATCTGTGGGGTGGGTTCTTCACCTTCCACAAGTCGGCCGGGCCGGTCGGTTTCATCGTGGGTGTCGACAGCGGGGTGCCGAATGCGCAGGCCCTCGTCGACGCACACGTCGAGGCGGTCATGTCCGGGGTGGGCGTGCAGCCCGCGTCGGACACCACCGAGTTCGCGCCGTACCTGGACGACCGGAACTGGCAGAGCGAGCCGGATTCGCGTTCCAAGGACAAGGCCGCCAATCTGCGCAAGGGATTCTCGGACAGCCAGCTCGCGACCATCTACCGTCGGCTGACCGACCCGGAGCCGACGAACGCGGGCGCCGCGCTCACCATGTCCGGGTACGGCGGCAGAATCAACGCGGTGGCCTCGGACGCGACCGCGACGGCGGACCGCGACTGCGTCCTGCGGGTGTACTTCACCGGTGGCCGGTGGACCTCGCCCGCCGACGACGCGAAGAACATCAAGTGGATTCGCGAGTTCTACCGGGACGTCTTCTCGGAGACGGGCGGGGTGCCGGTGCCGAACGCGATCAACGGCGGCAGCTACATCAACTACATCGACGCCGATCTCGCCGATCCGGCCTGGAACACGTCCGGGACGTCGTGGGCGGAGCTCTACTACAAGTCCAACTACCCGCGTCTCCAGCAGATCAAGAAGCGGTACGACCCGCGGAACGTGTTCCACCACGCTCTGTCGATTGTGCCGAGGTGACCGTTCGGTACCGGAAACAGGATCGGGTCGCCTACGTCACCCTGGACCGGCCACATGTGTTGAACGCCATGGACCTGCGGACACATGAGGAACTCGCCGAGATCTGGGACGATTTCGAAGCCGATGACGACATCTGGGTCGGCGTGCTCACCGGAGCGGGTGAGCGCGCCTTCTCGGTCGGTCAGGACCTCAAGGAACTGGTGGCCCTGACCGAGCAGGGCCGGGCCACCCCGTCCACCTTCGGCAGCCGGGGCAAGCCGGGCTGGCCCCGGCTGACCGAGCGGTTCGGCCTCGCCAAACCGCTGATCGCCCGGGTCGACGGGTACGCCCTCGGCGGTGGTTGCGAGCTGGCCCTGGCCTGTGACGTCATCATCGCCTCGGACCGGTCGGTCTTCGGGCTCACCGAGGCCAGGTTCGGTCTGATCCCCGGGGCGGGCGGAGTCTTCCGGCTGACCCGGCAGGTGCCCTACCGGGTCGCGGTCGGGCACCTGATCACCGGTCGCCGGTTCGACGCCGCCCGCGCCTACCAGCTCGGACTGGTCAACGAGGTGGTGCCGGCCGCCGAACTCGACGCGAGCGTGGCGAGCTGGGTCGAGGACATCCTGCGCTGTGCCCCGCTGTCGGTGCGGGCGATCAAGGAGGCCGCGGCCACCGCCGCGACCCGGAGCCTCCCCGACGCCTTCGCCACCCGCTACGCCTGGGAGGAGCAGCGCATGCACAGTGCCGACGCGACCGAGGGCCCGCTCGCCTTCACCGAGCGGCGGGACCCGGTCTGGCGGGGGCGCTGAGCGTTCGGACCGGACTCCCGCCCGGTCCGCGATCTCCGTCCCGTCCAGGATCCTGGACGGGACGGAGATCGTTCCGGTTCCGGCGGCCGGCGCCTTGCGGCTTCCGCCGCGCTCCCGGCCGGCCGAGGTCCACGCGGCACACCGGCGCCGGCGATACCGCCGGCGCCGGTGGCGCGGAGCGCCTCGACGGCGCGTGGTACGGGGCTTCCGGCTCAGTCCTCGGCGGTTCCGGACCCCGCCCGGATCATGTCCATGACCGTCGAGTCCATCAGCGTGCTGACATCGCCCAGGGTGCGATTCTCGGCGACGTCCTTCAGCAGGCGTCGCATGATCTTGCCGGAACGGGTCTTGGGCAGCTCGCCCACGAAGATGATCGAACGGGGCTTCGCGATCGGGCTGAGCGTCCTGGCGACATGGTTGCGCAGGTCGGCCTTGAGCTGGTCACCACTCCCGCCGGCGGTCTCCACGGTGCTGCGGGCGATGACGAAGGCGGCGATGGCCTGGCCGGTGGTGGGATCGGCCGCGCCCACCACGGCCGCCTCCGCGACCGCCGGGTGCGACACCAGCGCGGATTCGACCTCGGTGGTGGAGATGTTGTGGCCGGAGATGACCATGATGTCGTCGACCCGGCCGAGCAGCCACAGGGCGCCGTCCTCGTCGCGCTTCGCGCCGTCACCGGCGAAGTAGACCCACTCGTCACCGGCGTTGGCGCCGGCGCCGAACTGGGACCAGTAGGTGTCGACGAAGCGTTTGTCGTCGCCCCAGATCGTCCGCAGCATCGCCGGCCACGGCTTGCGGAGCACCAGGAAGCCGCCCCCACCGTTCGGCACCGACTCGGCGTCGTCGTTGACCACGTCGGCGGAGATGCCCGGCAGCGGACCCATCGCCGAGCCGGGTTTCGTGGCGGTCACGCCGGGCAGCGGCGAAATCATCATCCCGCCGGTCTCGGTCTGCCACCACGTGTCCACAATGGGAATCCGGTCGTGCCCGATGTGCTCGCGGTACCACATCCACGCCTCGGGGTTGATCGGCTCGCCGACGCTGCCGAGGATGCGCAGCGACGACAGGTCGTACTTGGCCGGGATATCGCTGCCCCACTTCATCATGGTGCGGATCAGGGTGGGCGCGGTGTAGAGGACGCTGACCTTGTACCGGTCGACGATCTCCCAGAACCGGCCCGGGTGCGGGGTGTCCGGGGTGCCCTCGTACATGACCTCGGTGGCGCCGTTCGACAGTGGACCGTAGACCATGTGCGAGTGGCCGGTGATCCAGCCGATGTCGGCGGCGCACCAGTGCACGTCGGTGTCGGCCTTGAGGTCGAAGACGGCCCAGTGGGTGTACGAGACCTGGGTCAGGTAACCACCGCTGGTGTGCAGGATGCCCTTCGGCTTACCGGTGGTGCCCGAGGTGTAGAGGATGAACAGCGGGTGCTCGGAGTCGAACGCCTGCGGCTCGTGCCTGTCGTCGGCCTGCTCGACCGTCTCGTGCCACCACAGGTCCTTCTCGCCCCAGGTGACGTCCTCCCCGGTCCGGCGGACGACGAGCACGTGCTCGACGCTGGCGCACCGGGCCACGGCGTCGTCGACGATGGGCTTGAGCGCCGACGGCTCCCCACGCCGGTAACCACCGTCCGCGGTGATGACCACCTTCGCGCCCGCGTCCTCGATCCGGGTGGCCAGCGCGTCCACCGAGTAGCCCCCGAAGACGACGCTGTGGGGGGCGCCGACGCGGGCGCAGGCCAGCATCGCGACCACGGCCTCCGGGATCATCGGCAGGTAGATGGCGACCCGGTCGCCGGCCGTCACACCGAGTTCGGTCAGCGTGTTCGCCGCCTGGCTGACGCTCTTGAGCAGGTCCGCGTAGGTGATCGTTCGGGTGTCGCCGGGCTCGCCCACCCAGTGGATGGCGACCTTGTCGCCCCGGCCCGCCTCGACGTGCCGGTCCACGCAGTTGTAGGCGATGTTGAGCGCACCGCCGACGAACCACTTGGCGAACGGCGGGTTGCTCCAGTCGAGGACCTGCTCCCATTCCCGCGCCCAGGTGAGCCGCTCCGCCTGCCGGGCCCAGAACGCCGGCGGGTCGGCGGCGGCGTCGTCGTAGGTGTCCGCCGTGACGTTGGCTCGGGCGGCCAGGTCAGGTGGTGGGGCGAAGGTTCGCGTCTCGGTGGAGAGATTCTCCAGCGGCGTGGTCATGGTGGCAGCTCCTCTCGGGGCATCGGCGCGCCACCCCAGTCCAGCCGCAACATCGCCGGTGGTCATCTTCCACCGTGCGGGGGACGCGCGGGATGGTCCAGCGGGGCCGGGGCGGGCCGGCTTCCGCTGGACCAGGACGCGGTCACTCGGGCTTGCGGCCCCAGGCCTGCACGTACAGGTGCGAGATCACGCTGGTGCCGGGATCGGCGAGGTGACTGCTCAACGCCGTGTGCAGCTCGTCGAACTCTTCCCTGGTGATGAGCTCACTCGCGATGAGCCGGTCCCGCAGGTTCTCGGCGAAGTCGGCGAGGACCATCCGCCGCTCGTGTCCGGGCTCGTGGTCGATGTAGACGACGGGCCGCACCTGAACGTCGACGAGGCCGGCCTGGCGGAGCAGGTTGGGCATCCGCCTGCCCACGAACAGATTGATCTTGTTGAGGTCGGCGTACCGCTGGGAGACCTCCATGAGCCGGGTCCACGACTCGGCGGGCGGGTCGCACACCTGCCCCACCCGGTCGCCCTCGTGGAACGCGACCCAGCCGCCCGGTCGGGCGAGCCGTACCGCCTCGGTGACGATCTCCTCGGGCCGAGGCACGTTGTGCAGGATCAGTCGCTCGGTGACGAGGTCGAAGCTGTCGCCGGGGAGTCCCGTCGCACGGGCGTCGCCGTGCCGCACCTCGACGTTGTCCAGCGTGCGGTCCACCACGAACTTGCGTGCGAGCTCGACCGACTCCGCGTCGCGCTCGACGCCGATGACGGACCCGGTCGGTCCCACCCGTCGGGCCAACTCGTCCAGGCAGCCACGGGGTCCCACGCCGAGTTCCACGACGTGCTTACCGTCGAGCGGACCGACCTGGTCGAACAACCATGCCGCCTCGGACCGGAAGTCCTCCGCCTGTGCCCGCAGGCGATCGTGCTCCGCGCTCCGGTAGCCAAGAAAGTACTGGTCCTCGAGAATCATCGATGCTGACTTCCCTCGTTGGTCGAGGCCGCGGCGCGGCCGGGTGGGTGTGGTTGCGTTGCTCGGATGTCGACGTGCCCCGCTCGGCACACCGACGCGTCAGGGGCCGGCCGGGCACCATCCACTGTGGTGTCCGTGTCCCCGGGGTCACTCAGGGCGGTGCGACTGTCGGTCGCGCCCAGGCGGAGAGGCTCCCCGGCGACGTCGTCATTGTGGAAGCTCCTTTCACGGTTTCGACGTGCTATCTCAGTCCAGCCGCAACATCGCCGGCGGGCATCTCCGACCGTGCGGGAATTGTCGAGCGGCGCGGCCGGTGGCCGGGTGACAGCGCGGTCACCGGCCGGCCGGCTCCGGTAACCGGTCGATCGGTGAAAGCACCGTCGCCACCGTCCAGACTTCTGGACGGTGGCGACGTGTCTGCGATGCTGTCCGGCGGCTACGACGCTGGCGCGAAATCAGATGCTGACGGTGTAGTCGCGCGGGGTCCGGCGCGGCGGCCCGTCGACGTACGCGTGGTAGGCCTCGAGAATCTGCTGAGCCTCCTCGTTCGCCTTGGCGAACGCGACGGCCGGGTCGGCGTCGTCGACCAGGACGTCCTGCATCGCGGAGACCAGCTTGGCGACGATCGCGGCGTGGTCGCCCATGAGGGGCCCGAGCGACGCCGGCGAGCCGTCCGTCTCCGCCGCCTGCTCACTGGCCGGTAGCAGGTTGGGGTTGCGGGCGAACCAGTCCTCGGCGGCGAGGGCGTCGAGCGCCGGCTTGGTGATGGGGATGCGCCAGTGCAGCTTGGCCCATTCCGCGACGTAGCGCGGGCTGTTCAGGTACTGCATGAAGGCCAGCGCGCCGTCCTGCTTCTCCTTGCTGAGACCCGAGGCGAGGAAGAGCGAGAACCCGCCGAGGCTGTTGCCCGCGAACGGGACCTCGTCGTTGTACGGCATGCGGCCGGCCGCGACCGTGAACCCGTGCCGCTCACCTCGCTGGATCAGGTGGGTGGCGTCGACGGACGACGTGATGAGCAGCGCGATCTCCTGGTTCTCGAACGCCTTGAAGCAACCGAGGAAGTCACCTGCCGTCCCGGTGTACAGATAGTGGCCGTTCCGGTGGAGGCGTCGCCACCACTCGACGTAGGCCATCATCTCGTCCGAGGCGAGGTTCACCTTCTCCGGCCGCGCCGAGCGGCCGTTGTCGTGGTCGGCGATCAGACCGCCCTGCTGGGCGACGGACTGGAGGAAGAACCAGTAGCAGTTCGGCCAGGCGATGCCGTGCGAGGGCCCGTCCGGGAGTTTCGCCACCGCCTCGCACGCGGCCTCCACCTCGCGCCAGGTGCGCGGGGGCTTGGTCACGCCGGCGCGGTTGAGGATGCTCATGTTGGCGTAGAGCACCAGGGTGGACGCCGTCCGGGGCACGGAGACCAGCTCGCCGGCGTAGCGGAAGAACTCCCGCGCCGTGGGCAGCATGTCGTCGAACATGACCGGTTCGCCGAGGATCTCGGTCCGCCCCGCGATGGCCTTGTCGATGGACGTGAACAACGGCGTGCCGTCACTCTTGAGGGTGTCCATCATGGTCCGCGTCAGCGTGAAGTGGAATTCCGCGACATCGGGCGGATTACCCTCCTCCACGGCCCGGGTCACGGCCTCGGGCATCGTGTAGAAGTCGTGGGGCTTGATTTCGACCAGATATTCCGGGTGCTTCTCGTTGAACTCGCGGGCAGCGGCCACCGCGATGTCCGGCTGATCCGCCATCCGGTAACTGGCGGGATCGCTCAACCACACGCTGATACCGGTCTTCGTGGCCATATGTCAACCCTCCGTCATTATCGTTGTGGGTCAATTTCTATGGTGACGAGAAGTTGGCTCGGGTCAGCGTCCCAGCGGCGTGGCACGGGCCGCAACTTCGACTTTGCGGGGAGCCCGGGCGGGGCGCCGGACGGCAGCGGTCGGCCGAGGGACGTACCGCGCCGGCAGCCGCGACACCCGGGCTCGGTCGTGCTACTCCGGACGGTTGCGCGGGCAGTTCTGGTAGACGGCGAGACGCCACTGGCCGTCGCGCTTCACGACAATCCACGAGGCGCGGATCGCGGCCGTGTCCGGGAGTTCCGTCTCGCCGGCCGGAATGACGCCGCCCTGACTGATCAGGGCGACCGCGCCGGGGCCGAGCGGCTTCATGTCGATGGGCTGACCGGTCACCCGGGTGCCCTTGTAGGGGCCCGCGAAACCGGCCGCCATGAACTCCAGGATCTCCGCGCGGCCCTTCTTGTACACGCCGGGCAGGATGAGCGTGCCGTCCTCGACGAACAGATCGGCGAAACCGTCGGCGTCATGCGCCGCCCACGTCTTGATCATGCGGGCGGGGAGGGCGGCGATTTCGGCCTGGTCCGCGTCCTGGTCCGCGGTCTTGGCGCCGGTCGGTGCGGAATTCGTCGTCATGCGGTTCTCGCTTCCATGAGGCCGGTGGCGGCCCGTTTCGGCCGTGGCGTGAGGGATGGGCGTCGGCGTATTCGGGCGCGGAGGGCGGCTGCCGACGTAACGACAATCGCACCGCGACCACATCGCTGCATCTTCGGTGTTGCCGCGCCCGATGGCGCTGGTCATCGGCACGGACCGGGCGATCCGAATCGCGTCGGGAGCGGATGGCAATGCGACTTCTGCGCCGACCGTCGAGATGGCGGCGCGTTCCTGATCGAACGGCAGTGACGGCGAATGTCCGCACCGGCGGACCCGCCCGGGTCCGGGTGTTCCGTCGCGCCGCATTCCGGCCACGGTCCGGCTGCCCGGCGTCGACCGGGACCACCGGGGCCTCGCGGGCCGGGAGCGGCGCGTGCGAGGCCGGGGCCGACCACCGGCGGCGACCCGGCGTGATGGTGCGATCAGGGCCGCGGGCCGGGGCCCCGCACCGGGCCGGGACCGGCCGGTGACGGGGGACCGGCCGCCCGGCGGGTCACCGCGGGCTCGGGCCGGAGGCGAGGTCGCGGTGCAGTTCGGCGCCGATCTGCCGGGCTGCCGCGAAGCTCGCCCAGGAGGTCAGCTCGATGATCGCCCGGTCGTCGTGGCCCTGCGCGCGGAAGTCCTCGATGACCGCGTCGGTGACCCGGTAGGAGGCGAGCGCGACCAGCATCGCCAGCCGCGCGGCGGGCCGGTCGCGCTCCGGGAGTTCGGCCACCGCCGACTTCCACGGCGCGTCACCGCCGAGCCCGGCGGGCTCGGGTGTCCGGCTGGCCAGCTGAGCCGACACGAACCGGCGGACCCGCTCCGGCACGCTCCGCGCCCCACCGGCGTCGATCGCGGCGGCGACCCGGGCCACCGCGCCGGCGATGTGTGTGGGCCCGGCGGCCCAGGCGAGGTCGGCCGGGAGCGGCGCGTCGGGCAGGAGGTCGGCGGACCGACCGGGGTCGGAGCGCCGGCTCGCCATGCCCCGCATGAGCCGGGCGGTGACCCGCCGGACCACCCGCAGCACCGGGGCGGGAGCCGGCGGCATCGGGGAGTCCTGCAGGAAGACGTTCACCATCCGGTTGATGTAGTGGAACGTGACCGCGACGCCGATCAGCTCCGGCGCCTGCCCGGGTGGGAACGGCGCCGGATGCCGTGCCTGCGCCGACGGGTTCCCGCTGGCCCGGGCCCAGCGCGCCAACTCCCGTACGTGCGGGTCGCCGAGGTCGTCGAACCGGTCCCCGGCGACGGCCCACGCGTCGGGTCCACGGAGCAGCCCGGCCAGGGCGGCACCGTGGACCTCGACGCAGTACGGGCACTCGTTGGCCAGCGACACCGCGGCGGCCACCGCCTCCTTGACGGACCGGTCGACCAGACCCGGGGCGAGCATCGTCTCACGCAGGATCGACCAGCAGGCGGCGAGCGTGTCGGGTGCGGCGGCGTGCAGCATCACCGGTGGCGCGACCATGCCGAAGTCGGCTTCCATCTGCCGGTACACCCGGGCGGTCAGGCCGGTCGCGGCGCGGAGTGAAACCGGGGCGACGTGGCGGATGTGCGTCACCGACACCCGCCGGGTGGCCCGGGCGAAGAGCGTTACCACAACGGACTTCTTTCCACGTGGTATGGGTCGCGGCAAGGTGCCGGCGCACGGTGCGCCGGCACCCTCTCAGCTACGCGGCGCGGGGGACCGCCCGCCGGCTGGCGGTCTCGCCCTCGGGCGACGGCGCACCGTAGCGTACCGAAACACCGCGCTCCTGCGCGGCCCGGACGATGCCGGGCATGGCCCGCTCGGCCAGGGCCGCGATGGTCATCGCCGGATTCACCGTCAGCGCGCCGGGCACGGCGGAGCCGTCGGTGACGAAGATCCCCGGATGGTTGCGCAGTTGGTGACCGTCGTCCAGGGCGGAGGTCGCCGGGTCGTCGCCGATCCGGCAGGAGGCCAGCGGGTGCACGGTGTACGCACCCACCAGATCGTTCGTCCAGGGCATGACGCGGGCGAGCCCGTCGCGTTCCAGGGTGTCCTTGACCGCGGCGTCGGACAGCGACCAGCCCCGCCAGGTGTTGGCGGTCGGGTGGTAGCGGAGCGGCCCGTTGCCGAGCATCTGCTGCGAGAGCCGGTGCGAGTTGCCGGTCTCGGGCGGCGGCCCGAAGACACCCTCGTTGTCGTCCTCGGACATGGTGAAGATGGTGAGCCACGACTGCCAGCGCTGCATCATCTCCTTCTTCTCCACGCCGAACCAGGTCGGGCCGGTCGCGTCCGGCGCCTGGGCCAGGATCGTGCCGAGCCCCGGCGGGAAGTAGAGCTGTTCGAGGGAGAAGCGTTCGTACTCCGGGAGGCTGCCGTCGAGCTGGTCCCAGCTCGCGACGGTGGGCCCCCGGCCGATCTGGTAGGCGGCGTAGGCCTGGCCGCCGTCCCGGCTGAGGCCGAGCACCTCGCGCACCCGGTCCTCGTCGAAGACGGCGGTGTTGAGTCGCTCGCCGTTGCCGGAGAAGTAGCGGCCCACCGCGTGCGGCATCGGGCCCAGTCGCGGCTCGGAGCGCTGGAGGATGACCGGCGTGGCGCCCGCGCCGGCGGCCAGCACGACGATCTTCGCGTCGATGGCGCCCTCGTCGTGCAGGACCCGGTAGTCGAGGTCGTCCACGATCCGGTAGTGCACCCGGTAGCCGCCGTCGTCGTTGCGGGACAGGTACTGGACCTCGTGCATGGGTCGGATCTCGGCGCCGTGCGCGAGCGCGGCGGGGAGGTAGTTCAACAGCAGCGAACGCTTCGCGTCGAACCGGCACCCGGCCATCATCCAGTTGCAGTTGGTGCACAGGTCGAGGTCGATCGCGGACGGCGCCGGATTCGCGGTACGGCCGGCGTGGGCGCAGGCCGCCGCGAAGAGCCCACCGGCGAACGGCACCTGGTCCCAGGGGGTGAGCCGCACCGGCAGGGCCTCGGCGACCCGGTCGTACCACGGCTCAAGCGTGTCCCGGCTGATGGCGGCCGGCCACATCCGCCGGCCGATGCTGCCCCGGCGTTCGAAGACGAACCGGGGCGCCCGCGGCATGGTGGCGAAGTAGACGACGCTGCCGCCGCCGACGCAGTTGCCGCTGAGCACGCTCATGCCGTCGCCGACCACGAAGTCGAAGATGCGCGTGTAGGACGAGCCGAGTAGGAAGTCGTGGTCGAACTCCTCGGCGGTGAGCCAGGGGCCGCGCTCCAGAACGGTGACGCGCGCGCCGCCGGCCGCGAGATGGTAGGCCGCGATCGCGCCGCCGAAGCCGCTGCCGATCACGAGGACGTCGGTTGACTCGATAGCGGTCACGCTGGGCTGCCCGTCGTGGTGGTGTTCGGATGGATGTCGGCCAGTTGCCGGCCGTAGGAGAACTGGGGAAAGCGCCACACACCGTCGGTGTCCGGCCGGAAGTAGCCGATGCTCAGCAGACCCGGATGGCCGGCGGCCATCGCGTCCAGCGTGCCCAGGTGCGCGGCGCTGTCGAACGCCATGTTGCTGAACAGCGCGAGGGACACCCACATCTGTCGCTCCGGGTGCTCCGGGGCGGTGAGGAGCTGGACGAGTTCCGTGCGGTCGGCGAAGGACAACGCCACGAACGGCGGCACGTCGTCGTCGAGCACGAGGTCGCGCTTCTGCGCGTACTCGATGGCGTGGTCGTTGAGGGAAATGGCGAGCGAGTCCAGGGCGGGCGCCAGGCCACCGCCGGGCTGTTCCAGTAGGTCGATCGCGCCCGATGCCACAGCGCCGCCGCCGGTGGCGGCGCCGGCGATGGCGCGGTCGTCGGGCGAACGTTTCTCGCCGGGGACGATCGTGTCGGCGAACGCCTCGATTGTCATTGTGCGCGCCGGATCGGCGTCTAGGGTTTCGGGTTGCACGGCGTCTCTCCCAGTAGGTCGTGCTGCCGTTTGGACGGGATTGCACGCAGTCTCTGGCGGCCGGTGGGCGTGGACCAGAGTGGGCGGTTCCGTTCGCGATGGACCCATAGTGGCGCGGATAAACGGGCTGATGCATCTCCCGCGTTGCGTCGCCGGTGTTAGCCGTGGTCACGCAACCTCGAAGTCGGATCATTCATGACCGTTGCACAACAATCGGCAGCAGCACCAGTGCGCTCATCGTCTCCCATTGAGGGGTTCCTATGGCTGTAAATGACGCCGATCCGGCCACGATGGATCCGCGCGAGTTCGCCCGGCTGGTCAAGAAGACCCCGACCGCCGAGTTGCGTCAGATGATGCACAGCGAGCGGCGCACCGCCGTCCTCGACGAGTTGTTCAGCAGCATGCCCGGGGTGTTCCGGGCCGATCGGGCGCGCACCCTCGACGCGGTGATTCACTGGGTCATCGGCGACCGGCCCGACGGCGGTACGGACACGTATGAAATGGTGATCGCGAATGGTGCGTGCGTATTGTCGCCGGCGCCCCACGCGGAACCCAGGCTGACCCTGGCGCTCGGTGCGGTGGACTTTCTGAACCTGGTCACCGGAAACACGCACGCGGTGGCGCTGGTCATGCGCGGCAAGCTGAAGACCAGCGGTGACCTCGCGCTGACCGCCAAGTTCCCGACCCTGTTCGACGTGCCGAAGCCCTGACGCCCGACGCTCCGTCGCCGTCGGCGCCTCCGGTGGGATCCGGGGCGCCGACGGCGTCGCGGTGTCGGGCGTCAGGCGGCGCGGGCGGCGTCGCTCGGCGCGCGGGTGACCGGGCCGAGGTGTGCGCCGACACCGCCGTGTTCCGGCCTGTCGGTGGTGGGTTCGCCAGGGGTCGACAGGCCGAATCCGTGCCCCTGCCGGGAGCGCGCCTCGACGATGCGCCGGGCCGTCGACCGGACGTCCTGCAACGCCAGCAGAACCGGCGGGTCGAGCAGCCGGAGCGGACGCAGCGCCAGGTCGGGCAGGGCGACCTCGCCGTCGTCGTGGACCCGGATCGGCCCGTGCCGTAGCACGTACGGCCGCACGCCCCGGGCGGCGGGCTCGTTGACCACGCCGGGCGGCAGGGCGTGCACCAGGAGGAACCAGGAACCCGGCGGCACCTTGTCCAGCAGGTAGGGCCCCGGTCGTTCGAGCACGGTGCAGCTCACCGGCCGCCCCTGCGGGATCTGTTGCGGGAACAGACCGATGAACGTGTGGCCGAGCGGGATGTCCGGAGCGGAGGAGACGGTGCCGCCCACGGTCGCCGACGGGCTACGCGTCCCGTCGGACCGGTCGTCGACGGCGATCCGCGGTACGAGACCGCCGTACCGCCGGTAGGTCGTCGGTGACACCCCGACGCTGCTGGTGAACCGGGTGCTGAACGTGCCGACGCTGTTGTAGCCGACCCGGTGGCTGATGTCGACGACGTTCAGGGAGGTCGACACGAGGAGCTGCTTGGCCTCCTGGAGCCGCATCGCCGAGAGGAACTTCCGCGGGGACAGGCCGGTGGCCCGCTGGAAGATCCGCGAGAAGTGGAACTTGCTGAACATCGCGGTGCGGGCCAGGTCGTCGATCGTGAGCGGCTCGCCGAGGCGCTCCCGCATCAACCTGATGACCCGGTGGACCGCCTGCTCGATTGCCTTGTCCATGTCGCCTCCCCGGTTCCCCAGGGATCCCGCCCGGGGTAGCGTGCTGCACGGCCGCATCGACATGATGAGCGCAAAAATGGTTCGCGGGGCTTCAGAAAAGAGACCGCCACCGTTCGGTGGCGATCTCCCACGGCTGCCTGCCGCCCCACCACTGAGTCTCTGAGTCAATCGGCCGGGCCGCATCTTTAGGATTGCTTTCACGTGCCCTGTAACCGCGTGACCGCTTTCCGGCGGTATGGCCCACAATCGACACGCGGATGCGGTCGTCGAGAGCTTTCGGTATAGGCATACGACAATGCCGTACGGGTCGACCGGCCCCGGGTCCCGGGGCCGGACGGAAACGTCGTCGGTGATCAGCCGGCGGTGGCCGGGAGGTGGTCGAACTGGCCCGGCCGGCGTCCCGAGCCGGCCGGCCCGCGGTACGCCTGCGCGATGTCCAGCCATGCCTCGGCGTCCGGCCCGGTCGCGGTCACGGCGAGGTCGGCGCGGTGCCGGCGACGCGTCACCAGCAGGCAGAAGTCGACCGCGGGGCCGGTGATCCGCTGGGCGGCGTCGTCCGGACCGAACCGCCAGTGCGCGCCCGAGGGCGCGGTGAGGTCGAAGCCGAACTCCACGTCGGGCGGGGTCAGGTCGCGTGCGAGGTAACCGAAGTCCCAGACCCGCACCGCGAACGCCACCAGGACCCGCAGGCGGTCGGTGTACGTGCGCCGCACCCCCAGCGCGTCGGCGATGTCCTGGCCGTGCCCGAACAACTCCATCATGCCGGCGGCGGCGAGGACGCCCGGCGGCAGCGGCCGGACCAGCCAGGGCACCGGCTGTTCCGGCGGCGCGGCGGCGAGCGCCTTCTCGGCGGCGGCCCGCACGGCACGCCACTGCCCCAGCAGCACCTCGGGCGGGTCGTCGAGGAAGCGCTGCATGGCGCCCCGCACGTTGGCGTCGAAATCCGGCGTCAGCTTCGCGGCGATCCTGCCGAAGCCCTCCGGGTCGGACGCGGCGGTGCCCGCCAGATGGAACGTGGCCGTGAGGTGGGCGATCTGGTGTCTGATCGTCCATCCGTCGGCGGGGGTGGGCAGGGCCCACTGATCCGGCGTCAGGTTCGCCACCAGGCGGTCGACATCGTCGCCGTCGGCGACCAGCGCGGAGATGATCTGCTCATGGTCGGGCAACAGACAGTCCTTTCTGGATAGCCCGCGCCCTCGGCGTCACCAATAATTTCGGGCCTGGACTCGGCGCGGTCCATTTCAGCATGCCCGAGCCCGGTCGGCATTCATCTCCGTCGTTGCGGACGTCCCCGTCACCGGAACGCGGAGTCTCCCCGGTTGCGCAATTCCTCGACCGCTGCGCATTTCCGGAGACGTGGTGGCGCATACGGCGCGCCCATGCTGAGGACATGGTCACCTATCCGCTTTTCCGATCGGAACCGCCTGTCCCGACCCCGCCGCGGCGCCTCACCGCACCGAGTTCGTGAGACCCGGTCATGGTTGCCAGGCGGGTCATCTCCTCCGTACTCCAGCGGCAGGTCAAGTACATCAGCCCGGTGCCGCCCACGGCCGCCACCGGCCTTGTCGCCGAGGTCTACTCGCAGGCCGCGGACGAGATGCGGGTGGTCATTCCGCCGATCCTCGCGCAGTCCCCGTCGCCGGCGGCGCTGGCCGCCTACTGGATGCTCACCCGCGAGACGCTCACCGCCACCGGTCGGGTCGACCGCGCCCGCAAGGAGGTCGTCGCGGCGGCGGTGTCGGTGGCCAACACCTGCCCGTACTGCGTCGACATGCACAGCATCGGGCTGTACGACCTGTCCTGCGAACAGACCGCGGAGGCGATCGTCGCCGACCGCGCGGGTGAGGTCCCGGACCCGGGACTGCGTGCCGTGGCCGGCTGGGCGCGGGTCGCGCACCGGCCGGACGAGCCGGCCGTGCGGCAGCCGCCGTTCGCCCCGGCCGACCGACCGGAACTCGTCGGTGTCGCGGTCACGTTCCACTACCTGACCCGGGTGGTGAACGTGTTCCTGCCGGGCTTCCTCGTCCCTCGCCGGTTCGGGCCGAACGCCCGCCGCCGGTTCAAGCACGGGCTGAGTCAGGTCCTGAGTCCGCTGTTGCGCGAGACCCGCCTGTCGGGCCGGGCGCTGGCGCTGCTGCACGACGCCCCGCTGCCGGCGGACGCGGCCTGGGCCGAGGGACACCCGGCGGTGGCCGCGGCGGTGGCGCGTTCCTTCGCGGCGCTGGACGCCGTCGGCGCGCGGGCGCTGTCCCCGGACGTGCGGCACCTGGTCGGCGAGCGCCTGTCGACCTGGCGGGGCGAGGATCCCGGGCTCAGCCGGGAGTGGTGCGAGCGGCTGGTCGTCGAGCTGCCCGGGACGGACCGCGCCGCCGGTCGGCTCGCGCTGCTGACCGCCTTCGCGTCGTACCAGGTCGACGAGGACGTGATCGCCGAGTTCCGGGCCCGGGAGCCGGGCGACGCCGCGCTGGTGGAGGTCGTCGCGTGGGCGAGTTACGCAGCCGCCAGGCAGGTGGGCGCGGGGCAGGTGACCGCCGGGAGCAACGCACTTCCGGAGTAGCTCTTTCGTGTCGAACACCCAAAGTCTGTACCGAGATGATGATGTATGGGAGGGCGCATGCCGACCACGCTTGGATCGCTACGCCGGTTGGTGTTGACACCCCCGCTCCGCGAGGTGACGTTCGAACGCCGCGGGTTTCCGGGCGCGTCCTCGACGGCGGCGAGCCGCCTCGAAGCGATCCCGCAAGCGGTGATCTGCGGCTTCGAGTGGGGGATCGACGCCCGCGACCAGTGGGAGGTGGAGCGGCGGCTCAGCCTCGTCGAGGCGGAACAACGGGGGTTCGCCTACGAGGGCGCGACGATGGCGTTCACCGTCCTCGACGCGATGCGCGGGGGACGCGGGCACCGCACCCGTGACCTGCTGCTCGGGCCGGGCCAGCCGCACATCTTCCTGGCCTACATCGGCATCGGCTTCGCGATGGCGAAGCTGCCGCGGACGCTGTGGAAGCGGATCGTCCCCGACCTCGACGGCACGCCGTACCACCCGACGATGAGCTGGCTCGCGGTCGACGGATACGGCTTCGACCTGGCCTACTTCAAGACCGCGCGGTGGGTCGACGAGCAGCGGGTGCCGCCGTCGTATCCGTTCCAGGGTCGTCCGGACTACTTCCACCGCGCCGTGGACCAGGGCATCGGCCGGGCGCTGTGGTTCATCCACGACGGACGGGTCACCGACGTGGCCACGGCGGTCGGGCGCTTCGCCACCGAACGGCAGCCCGACCTGTGGAGCGGAGTCGGCCTGGCGTCGACGTTCGCCGGCGGCTGCGAGGCAACCGACCTGGCGACGCTACGACGACTGGCCGGGCTGCAGTGGACCGAGGTGGCGCAGGGCTCGGTGTTCGCCGCCAAGGCGCGCCACTACTCGGGCACCGTGCCGCCGCACACCGAGGCCGCGGTCGCCGCGCTGGCCGGGCTCACCGTCGAGAAGGCCGCGGCGCTCGCCGACGACGTCGCCGTGGCCGAACGGGACGCCGACGCCGGACCCGCGTACGAGCAGTGGCGTCAACGGATCCGTACCGCCGTCGCGGCGTCGACCGCGCACGGCGCGCGCTGAGCCGCGCGGGGCGCCGGAAACGCGCTCCGCACCGGTGAAGATGTGTCCGTGACATCGGACACCGCACCATTGAGAAGCAGGGCTGGGCGCGGTCGATCGAATTGACGACGACCGCGTTCGGCCCTTCCATGTCAGCGCGGCTGTGGCATTCTCCCGACGGATTTCCGCGAAACCGTGGCGGAGCTGGCCCACGCGGCGACCTCGCAGTCGAAATGGTGACCGGCCGGAATCCGTCGGAGGGCGGGACACGCGACGACCTGTGCCGGCCGGTGGCCGGCACAGGTCGTGGTGTCGAGCGGGTCCCCACCCGGGGTCGCCCCGGGCGGCGCTGGTCAGCGCGGCTCGACCTGCGTCGCGATGAACTCGGTCAGCTCGGGCTTGATCGGACCGGCCGGCTGGGTCGTCGGCAGCTCCACCACCTGGTAGGCGTCCCGGCTGAGGCCCTTCACCTCGACCGTCGAGGGGGAGTCGGTCAGCGCCGTCACCGTCGCCCGACCGACGGCTTCCGTGCTGGACGTGTCGTTGCGGCCGGCCAGCAGGAAGGCGAGCCAGCCGCGGTACCACACGATCAGGTCGGAGAAGGCGCCCATGGTGCCGCCGAGCCCCCGGCCGGCCGCCAATGCGGTCACCTCGTCCTGGAAGACCTGCTCCATCGCGCCGACGACCGCAGACGGGTCCCCGTCCAGATCCGGGCACGAGCGGGTGGCCGGACCGAACTTCCCGAGGTACTCGTCGAACTTCTCCCGCACGAGCTCGTCGTCGGGCCATCCCGGCTGCACCAGGAGGGCGGTCACCGGCCGGGTGGCCGCCAACAGGCCCGCGACGCGCAGGGCCACCGCCGAGGAGCTGCAGTGCCCGATCACGTACACCCGGCCCTGGTCCGCGCCGGACTTCAGGAACTCGTCCGCGCAGGCCTCGGCCAGCTCCGGCAGCGGAATGTAGAGGCGCTTGCCGCTGAGCGCGCCGATGGGGTCGATCTGGAACACCGGCCGGCCCGGCAGGCGCTCGCTGAGCATCTCGCTCAGACGCGGCGCCATGGACAGCGCCTGGAAGTCGGCTACCAGGATGGGATCGGCGTCGCCGGGACTGAGCCGTCGCAGCACCGGTTCGTCGAGGTCTGAACGGGTCATGTCATCCTTATCCGCTCGGGTCATCGCGCGCCGCTCACGGGCCGTCGTCGGGCGCCGGCGCGCTGATTCTGGTCGGACAGACTGCGGTTTCTGGTCGGACAACCGCGGTCTCGGGTCTGTGCCCGCGGCTCACAGCCGGGCGAGCAGATCCCTGGTGAACAGGTCCTCCGGCGAGAGGATGCCCGCGACCACGCTGAAGTAGCGCTCGGTGAGTTCCGGTGAGTCCTGGACGGCGCGCAGGAGGCTGAGCAGGTGGGGGTCGGGATCGAGGCGGGCGGTGACGAGGTTGGTGTGGTACGTCGGTTTCATCTGCGTGTCCCGGGCGCTGGCGAAGCGGGCCAGGGCGGCCTGCTGGCGGACCGGGTCGTTGATCGTGGCCGTCGGGTCGTCGCCGCTGGTGAGTTCGGCGGCGAGGAGTTCCGACTGGTGGAACGCGTCGGTGATGCCGTGCGCGTTGATGGAGTCCTTGTGGTGGCCGGCGTCGCCGACGAGGGCCCAACCGGGGCCGTGCGCCTGGCGGAAGAAGTTGCGTTGGTCGCCGGTTCCGTAGAGGCGCTCGGCCATGGTCGCCTCGGTGAGCCGCTCCCAGAGGGGCGGCGCCGTGGCCTGGATGTTGGCCAGGTAGGCGGCCTTGGGATCGCGCCGTACCTGCGCGAACTGCTCCTGGGGCAGGTAGGAGGCGATCAGGGTGAGGTCGTCGTGGGTGCCGACCGCGGCGACCCAGCCGCCGGTGCGTTCGTAGATCTCGAAGTGGGCCGGAATCCCGGACCAGTAGGTGAAGTAGACACAGGTGAGGTTGGGATGTTCGGCGTAGAGGGGCGCGTCGACGAACTTGGCGACGGTGGAGCGCATCCCGTCGGCGCCGATGACCAGGTTGGCCCGTTCGGTCGTCTCGGCGCCGTTCGCGGTGCGCAGCCGGACGCCGGTCACCCGGCCGTCCTCGGTGGTGAGGCCGGTCACCAGCGTCTGTTCCCGGACCTCGACGCCGGCTTCCGCGGCGGCTTCGGCGAGGATGGGGTCGAGGACATATCGACGGGGAGCGAAGGCGCCGACCACACCCGGTAGCGTCGGTGCCGGCCCGCGCAGGTAGACGTCGGCCACGCGGTAACTGACGGTGGTCAGCGGTGGGCAGCCGGTCTGCCGTATCCGGTCGAGCAGGCCCCAGCGGGCGAGCCGTTCGACCCCGGACTGGTGGATGTACAAGGTGGACAGCGTGTCACTCGGGTATTTGGCACGTTCCAGCAGGAGCACCCGGTGTCCCGCTCGGGCGAGCAGGAGCGCCGTTGTGGCACCCGCACAACGCGCCCCCACCACAATGGCGTCATAGGTCACCACTCCATCGTCGGGCCGGTCACCGGCCCGACCAACTCTGCTCGTGCCCGACCTGCGTCCGGCTGTCGCCCCGATCCGGAGGTCGAACCGGGCCGAGGCGGAAGCGCCGCGCTCGATGCCCGCGTATCCGGGTGGGCGACGCACGGCGGGGCTCCGGTGGCCGGTGTCGCGTTCGCCGTCGAATTCGGTGGCGGTCGCCCTACCTGACCATTCCAGCCAGGAAAAGGGGCCTTCCGGGTTAACCGCGTCGTCCGGAATGACATTCGAGCGGGTGCGCCGCGACGCCGCGTCGGCGCATCTCCCATTGACGATGGCGATGGCGATGGCGGACATTCGCGCCCGATTCCGACCTGGCCCAGATTCGCGTACCTCGGACTGGCTTGTCCGGCTACGGATGTTCGCCAATCCGGCGAGGCCCACGTTCCGGGTGCTCCGGCTGGCCGAACGCCCCGGCGACGCCGCGTGGCCGGCCCGGCTCACCGGCGGCGACGCAAACCGCCTGGTGCGGTGCGGTGCGGGTGCTGGGTCCGGCCCGCGGCGACCGGCCCGACGAGCACGACAGCGGTGACGGTCGCGATCCGCGTCTGCCGCGAACGTTTTGCCACCGCTTGGTGGTCAATGGCCAGTTCGGAATGGCCGACGACTGACGACCTGGGCGATTGATCTCCCCGTTCTGTCGGCAATCGTCATTCCCTTGACTCAACTTTCGGCGATGATAATATCGTCTACGCTCTATGCGCCGCACGGGACGACGCAGCGCGTCCCGTCGAATGTCGTCCCATCGGACTGCGATCACCCTGGACGGGAACGTGCACCCAGTTTCGCCGCCGCCGGATGTCGGCGTCGGACAGGCCACCTTCGACGCCCCGACCTGAGCATTCGACGGCACCACCTGCCCGAGCAGTTCGCCCTGACCCGCCCGAACGCCGGACCGGCCGCTGCGCATCGCCGGCATTCCGGCCGGTCACGTGACCACCCGATCCCATTCACCGCCGACTTGTCCTGACAGGAGCAAGCCATGTGGAGACAGCACGTGCCGAGACTGCACATCCCTCGTGTCGCCGGCCTCGCGGCGGCGCTGGTCCTGGTGGCCAGCACGGGCCTGGTCGCGGCGCCCGGCAGCACGGCCTTCGCCGTCACGCAGGTGTCCTCGAGCGTGCAGGGCTCGGATCACCGGACGTACACCGCCACCAACCACCTCACCGCGGCGGCGTTCCGCGGCGGTCCCCGTGAGTGGCTGCTGGCCTGGGCCGGCGCGGCGGACGCGTCGAACCCGGCGGCCAAGGACTTCATCGCCGTCATCGACGCGACGCAGGGCTCGCGGACGTACGGGCAGGTGGTCAACACGGTGACGTTGAGTCCGCAACGTCAGAACGAGCCGCACCACATGCAGTACATCTGGCACAAGGGCCAGCGGATCTTCGCCGCGAGCATCCTGAGCGACACCGCCTACGTGTTCGACTCGCGGAGCCTGCCGGTGCTTCGCCTCACCGGTGTGAACCTTCCCGTCGACACGCCGTGCGGCTCCGCGCCGGACGCGTTCTGGTCCCTGCGCGACGGCACCGCCTACGCCACCTATCTCGGTGGCCCCGACATCGCCGGGCCCTGCCGCTACACCAACGGCCAGGTCCGCGTCGGCAACGGCGCCAACGGCTCGCCCGGCCAGGTGGTCCGGATGTCGGCCGACGGGCGCACGCTGGCCGAGATCCCGATGGCGCTGCCGAACGGCGAGGACCCGGCGGTCTGCCACAACCGGCCGAGCATCACGCCGGCGACGTGCGCCAACCCGCACGGGCTCCAGGTCCGCGAGGACCTCAACGTGCTTGTCGCGAGCGACTTCGCCGAGCTCAGGAGCTTCCTTGAGCCCTCCGACGTGGAGACCGACCCGCTCCTGCTGCGGACCAGCATCCGGGTCCTGGACATCACCAACCGGAACAATCCGAAGCTGCGCTCGGTGTCGTACCTGCCGGACGGGCCGCGCGTGGACGACTCGATCGCGGTCAACGAGAACCGCATGGTGATGGAGAACGCGCTCACCAACCAGCGTCGGCACCGGGGCGCCTTCGCCTCCACGATGGCCGGTGGTTCGATCTTCTACACCCCCGACATCACCAGTCGCTCGCCGAAGTGGCGGGAGATCTTCGACGACACGGCGGCGTACCGCAGGTTCGACCCGACCGGGGTGCTCACCGGGTCGAACGCCGGCGGTAGCTGGTTGCAGGTCACCCCGGACGACCGGTTCCTGATCCACACGGTCATGGGCACCGACCCGCGGTTGCCGCGCGACGTCACCAGCGGCATGGTCTTCGTGCTGGACATCCAGAAGCTCCTTGCGTCCGGCGCCAACCCGGCGTGCAACATCGACACGATCGAGGAGGTCGCCGCCGGCGGGGCGGAGTCCGACTGTCCCGCCCTGACCAGTGTCGTGCCGGTCGCCGACAAGGTGACGCCGAACATCGGCGTCGGGCCGCACTGGGGCAGCCAGGACATGTTCACCCGGGACCGCAACGGCTTCTACCGGGAGGCCGACCACATCGAGCGGGTCGCCACCTCGAACTACTTCGTCGCCAAGACCGGCCTCGACGGTGACCACCGCATCTGCATGTTCAACCTCGACCGCGCCGGCGTCCTGTCCCCGGACACGGCGTTCCGGGACGAGCGGACGCACCAGTCGTGCGTGAGCTTCAACCGCCAGGACTGGCCGCACGGCAGCGTCGGCGTGGCCCGCCCGCACGGCGTGCTCTTCGTGGTCAGCGACAAGGTCCTCCGCTGACCGGGTAGCAACGCCGGACAGACGGTGAACCGGACGAGGCGCAGCGACCGCTGCGCCTCGTCCGCTGTCCGGGTGCTGCCACGGGAGCCCGCCGGGCGGGGGCGGGGTGCCCGGGTGGTCGGTCAGGGCAACCGGCCGCTCACCGCCGTGACGGTGCCGTGGGGCACCCAGGTGGTGCTCTGGTGGTCGTGGCCACCGGCGCCCGGAACGAACAGTTGGCTCGCCGCGTAGAGGCGCAGCGGCCCGGCGGGCACGGCGCGTCGGCGCATCCACGTCAGGTACCCGACTCCGGTCGGCGGTTCGAGCGGGAACAGCTCGGAGAGCTCGGTCAGGTACGCCGTCGGGGCGTCGTCGCGCACATCGAAGCGCAGCGGCAGCAGCGGACCGCTCGGGATGGCCAGCAGCGGCCCGGTGAGCAGCCACGGCGCCAGGTAGCTGCCCTGCGCGGGCAACCGGTCGGCCGCCACCTCACGGAGCGTCGTCTCGGCCGCCGCCCATCCGGACACCACCAGCAGCGGGTGGTCGCCGGGGTCGGTGACGCGGAGCTTCGCGGCGGCGCCGGCGGCCTCGACGAGCTGCCGGGCCGCGACGCCCCGGGGCGAGTCGTCGGACCGGACGGAGATCGTGGTGACGCCGCGTCCCGCGATGAAGGACACCATCGCCCGCAGCGCGTCGGCGTCCTCGGCGGTCAGCTCCTGGGCCGGACAGTCCGCCAGGGGTCCCCCGGCGCCGGCGAGCACGGCTCCCAGGCTCGCGCTGGCGCACTCGGGGCCGTCCGGGGTGGTCACGTCCGGACCGGGGCCGGCCCGGCCCGTGTCGACGGCGAGGGAGGCAGTGACGCCGCCATGGGCGAGCCAGAGCCGGCTGCGGCCGGCCGGCAGCCGGACCAGCCCCCACGATCCGGTCGTGCCGGGCCGGGCGCCCGCCGCGGCCAGCCGGCCCGGGTCGAGGCCGACCCGCACGTCGTCGGCGCCGACGTGGACGAGGTTCCAGCCCGGGCGATGCGGGGTGACGAGCACGGGCAACCGGTGTCCGGCGACGTCGACCTGCCGCACCATCGGGATCCCCACGTCGGCCGGCGCGGGCGGCAGGGGGACACCGACCAGCCCGACGCCCGCCACCAGCGCGACCGCCGCCGTCACCGCCTGGAGCCGGCGCGACGCGGGCCCGACCGTCACCGCCACGGCGGCGAGCCCGAAGTACGCGACGCTGAGCCAGCCGAACATGAACCACAGCAGCGTCGCGTCCAGCCGCACCCCGCCGCGCACGCAGGACGCCGTGGCGACGCCGGCGGTGACCAACGCCGCCCCGGTGGCCACCGGACCCAACGCGACCGGGCCGGCGCCACGGCGACCGGCGAGCATCGCGGAGATCGCGCCCACACAGCACATCGCGGCCAGGAGCCCGGCGACGGTCAGTGCCCGGGCCGGGGACCCGTCCGGCACGGCCTGCAGGACGCGACCCGCGCCGACGACCGTGCCGAGCGCGAGCGCCGCCCGGGGGCGGGTCACCAGCCAGGGCAGTGTCAACGTCGCGAGCGCGAGGAGGACCGAGGGCGCCACCGCGGTGCCGCACGCCTCGATCGCGCCGAGGTCCGCGACGGCGGCGACGACCGCGGCGACGGAGGTCCGCGACCGCTCCGCCCGGCCGCCGCCCCAGGCCGTCGCCACGGCGGCCGTGGTGGCCAGCAGGCTCAGGCAGTGGACGACGACCGCGAGGCCACCGGTCGGGGCCGGGCCGGCCGGAGCGTCGTGCTCGTGCGCCCAGGCCGGGGCGGCGCTGGTCGCCACCGCCACGGCGGCCAGGACGGCCACCGTGCCGGCGCGGTAGACGTGGGTCCTCATCGGACGTGGCTGCCGACGACACGGCGCAGGCTGTTCGGCACCGGCGACTCCAGTCCCGGGCAGTTACGACGATCAATCACCTCCCGCACCATAGACAACGCGGGCACGGAATTCCACGTCCGCGACGCCGGTGGGCCGGTGGACGTCCGGGCCGGTCCGGGCGGCGCCGGCCGTCCCCGTCGTCCACCCCGGCGGGCGGTCGCGGGTCCCGCCGCCGACGTGGCGCACAGCGACGCCGCCGGTCCCGGTTCACCGTCGTATTCAGCGGCAGCCGCGTCGGCCCGACGATTCGAGCCGGAAATAAAGCACTGCGAGTCGCCGCGTCTCTCGGAACACCATTTGAGTGCCGGTGTCACGACACCGCTCACGCGTGTCTTCTATTGTCGACGGCAATGGCGACATGCGCCTCCGACGGCTGGCCGGGGCGCATCGTTGATGACATGTCGCAGGGCGGTGCGCATACCGCGGCACTGACCGCCGGACCTGCCAGGATGTGGCTCGCTGCGGACAAAACGACGGGCGAGCACTCCCGGAGATGCGCCGCCGGAAACAGAGTGTGATCCTGGGTCATCGACCGGTGTGAGCGAGCGATGTCTTTTACCTGGTTCTCGTGATAACGAGAACCAGCGCCGCTTGCCTCAGGTGCGGAGCAGAGCATCGGACCGCCATATGGCTCAACAGTCCAATCAAAGTCGAGCGTGAGTGGAGCAGCCGTGACAACGCGCGTCAGTGATCAGGAAACGCCGGATTCTGCTGCTCCGGCGGAGGAGCTCTTGGGTGAGTTGTTCGCGGCGCAGGCAGCCCGGACCCCCACCGCGGTGGCGGTGGTGTCCGGGAACGTGTCGCTGTCCTATGCGGAGCTGGACGCGAGGTCGAACCGGCTGGCCCGGTACCTCGCCGCACGCGGCGCCGGGCCGGGCCGGCTGGTTGCGGTGGCGACCGAACGGTCCGCGGAGATGATCGTCGCGGTCCTGGGGGTGCTCAAGTCCGGCGCGGCCTACCTGCCGATCGACCCGGCCAACCCCGCCGACCGGATCGCGTTCATGCTCGCCGACGCCGCCCCCGCCGCCATCCTCACCTCGCGCGCCCTGGCCACCACCACGCCGGGCGCGGCGTCGGACGGCGGACAGCCGGGCGTGCGCGACGGGCTGACGATCATGCTGGACGACCCGGCGGTGCAGGCCGAGGTGGCCGCGCTGCCCGACACCGCGGTGTCCGACGCGGACCGCGTCGCGCCGCTGTTGCCCGGGCACCCGGCGTACGTGATCTACACGTCGGGCTCGACGGGCCGGCCCAAGGGCGTCACGGTGGAGCACCACTCCGCGGCGTGGTTCGTGTCGTGGGCGGCGTCGACGTTCGGCGCGGACCGGTTCCGCCGGGTGCTGGCGTCGACGTCGTTGAGCTTCGACGTGTCGGTGTTCGAAGTGTTCGGACCGCTGGCCTGCGGCGGGTGTATCGAGGTGGTGCAGGATGTGCTGGTGCTCGCGCGGGGCGGCTGGTCGGGCAGCCTGATCAGCACCGCCCCGTCGGCGATGGCGGGGGTGCTCGCCGCCGCGGAGACGTCCGCGACCGCGCAGACGGTCGTGCTGGCGGGCGAGGCGCTGACCGGGCCGGTGCTGCGGGCCGTGCGGGCGGCGGTGCCCGGCGCCCAGGTGATCAACGCGTACGGCCCGACCGAGGCCACGGTGTACGCCACCGCCACCACCGGGGACCTGGCGGCCGGGCCCGAGCGGGACGACCGCCCGGTGCCGATCGGCCGGCCGCTGCCGGGCGCGCAGGTGTACGTGCTGGACGACCGGTTGCGGCCGGTCCCGATGGGGGGAACCGGCGAGCTGTACCTCGCCGGCGCGGGGCTGGCGCGGGGCTACCTGAACCGGCCGGCGTTGACGGCGGACCGGTTCGTGGCGTGCCCGTTCGGCACGGGGGAGCGGATGTACCGCACCGGTGACCTGGTCCGGTGGGCCGGTGACGGCGAACTGGAGTTCCTCGGCCGCGCCGACGACCAGGTGAAGATCCGGGGATTGCGGATCGAGCCGGGTGAGATCGAGGCGGTGCTCGCCGCGCAGCCCGGAGTGGGCCGCGCGGTGGTGGTGATGCGGGAGGACCGCCCCGGCGACCCGCGGCTGGTCGGCTACGTGGTGCCCCGGCCCGGCGCTCAGGTGGATCCGGCGGCACTGCGGCAGGAGGCCGCCCGCAAGCTGCCGGGTTACATGGTGCCGGCCGCGGTGATGGCGTTGGACACGCTGCCGCTGACGGTGAGCGGGAAGCTGGACCGGCTGTCCCTGCCGGCGCCCGACTTCGGCGCCGCCGCCGGTGGTCAGGAACCCACCACCCCGCAGGAGGCGGTGCTGGGTGAGCTGTTCGCGCAGGTGCTGGGCGTCGACCGGGTCGGCGTCGAGGACAACTTCTTCGACCTGGGCGGTCACTCGCTGATGGTGACGCGGTTGATCAGCCGGGTGCGCTCGGCGCTCGGCGTGGAGCTGGACATCCGGACGGTGTTCGAGAATCCGACGGTCCGGTCGCTGGCCCGGTCGCTCGGGGAGGCGACCGGCGCGCGCACGCCGTTGACCCGGGTGGTGGACCGGCCGGAGCGGCTGCCGTTGTCGTTCGCGCAGCAGCGGTTGTGGTTCATGAACGAGTACGACGGCCCGAGCCCGTTGTTCAACGTGCCGTTCGCGTGGCGGCTGCGGGGCGGGCTGGACGCGGAGACGCTGATGGCCGCGCTGCGCGACGTGGTGGGCCGACACGAGGCGCTGCGTACCGTCTTCGCGGTCGCCGACGGCCAGCCGTACCAGCGGGTGGTGGACGCCGCGGTCGCGGTGCCGCAGGTGACCATGGCGGTGGCCGACGAGGCCAGCCTGCCGGGCCTGCTGGAGCAGGCCGTGCGGTACGTCTTCGACCTGGCCGGCGAGCTGCCGGTGCGCGCGTGGCTGTTCCGGACCGGGCCCACCGAGCACGTGCTGGTGCTGGTGATGCACCACACCGCCAGCGACGCCTGGTCGGCCGAGGTGCTGGTACGGGACCTGAGCGAGGCGTACCGGGCGCGGCTGGCGGGGCGGGCGCCGGAGTGGGCGCCGCTGCCGGTGCAGTACGCCGACTACACGCTGTGGCAGCGCCGGCTGCTCGGCGAGGACCGCCACTCCGACGGCGTGCTGGCGCGGCAGCTCGATTTCTGGCGCTCCGCGCTGGCCGGGTTGCCCGACCAGCTCGACCTGCCGGCCGACCGGCTGCGCCCGCCGCAGCCGTCGCATCGTGGCGGCCTGGTCGAGCTGGAGCTGGACGCCGGGTTGCACCGCGGTCTCGAGGAGGTGGCGCGCGCCAACCGGGTGACGGTGTTCATGGTGTTGCAGGCCGGGCTGGCCATGCTGCTGTCGCGTTCCGGGGCGGGCACCGACATCCCGATCGGCACGATGGTGGCCGGTCGCACCGACGAGGCGCTCCACGATCTGGTCGGGTTCTTCGGCAACACGCTGGTGCTGCGGGTGGACCTGTCCGGGGACCCGAACTTCGGCGAGTTGCTGGGCCGGGTGCGGGAGCTGGACCTGACCGCGTTCGCCAACCAGGACGTGCCGTTCGAGCGCCTCGTGGAGGAGCTCAACCCGGTCCGGTCCGCCTCGCGGCACCCGCTGTTCCAGGTGATGCTCACCATCGACGACGACACCAGCCAGCAGTGGCAGGTGCCGGGCCTGGAGGCGCGGGCCGAGTCGCTGGCCGGTGAGACGGCCAAGTTCGACCTCAGCATGTTCTTCCGCCCGGAGTACGAAGCCGACGGTTCGCCGGCCGGGATCCGCTACTCGTTCGAGTACGCCCGGGACCTGTTCGACGAGTCGACGGTGCACGCCCTCGGTGGCCGATTGGCGCGACTGCTGGACCAGGCCGCCGCCGACCCCACCCGGCGGATCAGCGAGCTGGACCTGCTGACGCCGGCCGAGCGGGAGCTGGTGCTGCACCGGTGGAACGACACCGCCCTCGAGGTGGAGGCGGCGACGGTGCCGGGGGTCTTCGCGGCGCAGGTGGCCCGGAACCCCGACGCGGTCGCGGTGGTCGACAGCCGGACGAGCCTGACCTTCCGGGAGCTGGACGAGCGGTCCAGCCGGCTGGCGGCGTTGCTCGTGGACGCGGGCGTCACCGCCGAGTCGCGGGTCCTCGTCGTGATGCGGCGGTCGTCGCAGCTGTGGGTGGCGCTGCTGGCGGTTCTGAAGGCGGGCGGCGTGTACGTGCCCGTCAACGTGAGCTGGCCGGAGTCGCGGATCGCGTTCGTGGCCGGCGACGTGGGCAGCGTGGCGGTGCTGTGCGACGAGGAGCTGACGGACCTGGCCGAGCGGGTGCGCCCGGACGGGGCGCCGATCCTGTTGGCGACCGCCGGGGACGCCGCCACCGGGTCGCGGGCGGACTTCCGAGGCGCGGAGATCCACCCGGACCAGTTGGCGTACGTGATCTTCACGTCCGGGTCGACCGGGGTGCCCAAGGGCGTCGCGGTGACCCACCAGGACGTGGTGGACATGGTGCGGGATCCGGGGTGGCCGGAGGGCGTGCACGAGCGGATGCTGGTGCACTCGCCGCACTCGTACGACATCTCGACGTACGAGCTGTGGATCGCGCTGCTGCGCGGCGGCACGCACGTGGCGGCGCCGCCGGAGGAGATGAGCATCTCCCGCCTGGCGGAGGTGATCCAGTGGGCGGCCCCGACGGCCATGTGGCTCACGTCGGCGCTGTTCGACGCGGTGGCGGCGGAGCAGCCGTCGGCGCTCGCCGGGCTGCGGATGGTGGTGGTCGGCGGCGACGCGGTGTCCGGCACCGCGGTGCGGCGGGTGGTCGAGCGGTGTCCGGGCGTGCTCATGGTGAACGGGTACGGGCCGAGCGAGTCGACCACGTTCACGACGTTGCACGCGATGACCGAGTTCTCGGACGAGCAGGCGGCGCAGCCGGTGCCGATCGGCGGCCCGATGGCCAACATGCGGCTGTACGTGCTCGACAACAGCCTGCGGCCGGTGCCGGTGGGCGTGACGGGTGAGCTGTACATCGCCGGCGCGGGCATGGCGCGCGGGTACATGAACCGACGCGGGTTGACCGCCGAGCGGTTCGTGGCGTGCCCGTTCGAGACGGGCGAGCGGATGTACCGCACCGGCGACCTGGTCCGGTGGAACGCCGACGGTCTGCTGGTGTTCGTGGGGCGCGTCGACCTGCAGGTGAAGATCCGCGGCTTCCGGGTCGAGCCGGGCGAGATCGAGGCGGTGCTCGTCGCGCAGCCGGAGGTGGGCCAGGCCGCGGTGGTGGCCCGGGAGGACCGTCCCGGTGACCGGCGGCTCGTGGCGTACGTGGTCCCGACGCCCGGTGGTCGGGTGGACCCGGCGGCGGCCCGGCAGGAGATCGCGCGCACGCTGCCGGAGTTCATGGTCCCGTCGGCGGTGGTGGTGATGGACGCGTTGCCGTTGACGGTGAACGGGAAGCTGGACCGGCGTGCGTTGCCGGTGCCGGACTACAGCGCGGTGGCCAGCGGCCAGGCGCCGGGCACGGCGCGCGAGTCGGTGCTGTGCGACCTGTTCGCCCAGTCCCTGGGCGTCGACCGGGTCGGGGTCGACGACAACTTCTTCGACCTGGGCGGCCACTCCCTGCTCGCCGCCATCCTGCTGGCCCGGCTGGAGGACCAGCTCGACATCAAGATCGGGCTGAAGGCGTTCCTCGCCAACCCCTCCGTCAAGGGCGTCACCAGCTACGTGTCGTCGGCCGACGCGCCGGAGCCCAGCGCCCCCGTCAACGCGGTCTGAACGCGGAAAGGCACCGGGCCTGGTGGAGATTCCACCAGGCCCGGTGCGTTGTGGGGGTGCGCCGGCGGGTTACGTCAGTTCGCGCTGAGGTAGTTGTAGAGGCGGCGGACGCCTTCGGCGACGGTGTCCTCGCCCTTGGCGAACGCGATCCGGATCTGCGGCGGGCCGCTGCGGTCCGAGCCGTAGAAGCAGAGGCCGGGCACGACGCCGACGCCGCCTTCGCGCAGCAGGCGTTGGGTCAGCTCCGCTTCCCCCTCGCCGGGGCGCGCGAACGAGGTGGCGTCACACATGACGTAGTAGGCGCCGGCCGGCCGCTGGAACTCGATGTTGCACTTCTCGAGACCGGTGACGAGGATGTCGCGCCGCTTGCCGTAGACCTCCCGCAGCTCCTCGAAGTAGCTGTTCGGCAGCGAGAGGGCCGCGGCGCCGGCCGCCTGGAACGGGGTCGGCGCCGCGATGGTGAGGAAGTCGTGCACGCGGGCCACCCGCTCCATGAGGCGCTGCGGCCCGGTCACCCAGCCGACCCGCCAGCCGGTCACGGAGAACATTTTGGAGAGCGCGTTGATCGTGATCGACTGCTGGTCCATCCCGGGGACGTCGGAGATCCTGGGCGGCCGCTCGTTCGTGAAGTAGAGCTCGTCGTAGATCGCGTCGTGGATGACGATGATGCCGAGCCGCAGGCAGACGTCGGCCAGGCCCTGGATCTCCTCCCCGGTGAAGACGCGCCCGGTCGGGTTGTGCGGTGAGTTGATGATGATCGCGCGGGTGTTCCGGTCGGCGACGGCGGCGATCTCGGCCGGGTCCAGCACCCAGTCCGGCCCCTTCAGCTGGACGTAGCGGGCTTCCACGTCGATGAGCCGCAGGTTGACCGCGTAGGACTCGTAGGCCGGCTCGACGATGATGACGTTGGAGCCCTTCTCCGCCACGGCGAGCAGCGTGGCCAGCATGCCCTCGGTCGCCCCGCACGTGACGCAGATCTGCGTCTCCGGGTCGTAGGGCGTCGGCATCTCCCAGCGCCGCTGCTCGAAGTCACTGATGGCCCGGAGGAACTGCTCGCTGCCGCGCGGCGACGTGTACTGGTTGTCGTTCGAGCGGATGGCCGCCACGGCGGCCTCCTGAAGGCTCAACGGAAGCGGATAGCTCGGGATGCCCTGGGCCAGGTTCACCGCGTCCGCTGCCTGGCACGCGCGGGTCATTCCACGGATCACCGACTCGCCAGCGGGAATGTTCGCTGGCGACCTGAATATGTTCTCCAGATCTGACGTCACCGACATGAGCTGCTTCCTTCCGGGATTGACGGGTCGCCGGGGTGGAACCCCGACGGTCTGCGCGGTCGAGCCGCCGCCGCGCGTGATCGGTTCGAGGGGCCGGTCCCACGGGGGGATCACGAAGATGTCGATCGATGTGTGTCCCCGAGCCTGCCACGGCGGTCCCGGCCCGTGTCGCCGGCCGTCGTGCGCCGCGACGCGCGGAGTCGTGGGGCGGTCCGGCGCGGGCCCGGCGAGGGGGCGCACGCGCCGCCGCGGTGGCCGCGGCTCGGTCGGGACGGCCGGATCGCGGGCGGGGCGCGCGGATCGCGGCGCCGGGCGGGCGGACGGCCACGCCACGGTCGCCGGCCGCGGGGCCGACCGCGCGGCGGATCCGGCCACGAGCCGGGCCGTCCGGGGCAGCAGCCCGGGACGACGACGCGGCTCGTGGACCATCTCGACGGGAGGGGGTGGCACCGGTGACTAGTCGAGCTGCGCGCAGATCTCCTCGAGGAGGCGGTACTCGGCCGCCTCGTCCTCGTCTCGGCCGCCCAGCATGTAGTAGCCGAACTTCATGTGCTCCATCGGGCCGTTGATCTGGAGGATCCCGTTCCGGAGGTCGGTGATCGCCGCTTCCACGTCCTCGAGCTCCACCTCGGTGTTCTCGCGGATGTAGAGGGCGGTCATCCGTCGCGCGGGAAGGATCTCACCGTGCCAGGCCCGAACCTGGGGGGACTCGTTGTAGGTGTCCCAGTACATGCGCGAGCCGGGAATGATCCCGGGCGCCGCGACGGAGATGCTGGTGATCAGGTCGCGGTACTCGTCGGCCATCGACAGCCAGCTGTTCACCTCGGTCTTGAGGTTCTTCATCGTCGTGCCCGGCAGGCCCATGATGCCCGACGCGTACAGCTTGTAGTCGAGGTCGCGGGCGAGCTCCAGCGCCTCCCCGATCCGCTCCGGCCCCTTGTTGATCCCCTTGGAGTCGGCCTTGAGCAACTTCGGGTCGAACGCCTCCAGCCCGACGTTCCAGGTGCGCACGAACCCCTTGCACAGCTCCGCCGACTCGAGGAACTCGTAGACCAGACCGTAGGCCAGCATGAACCGGTGCTTCTGCAGGATCGGTGACTTGGCGCAGGCCTCGGCCATGTCGTTGAGGTAGGAGATGTTTCCCTCCCACTGCTCACGCGAGAAGCCGAGCGTCGAGTCGCCGGCGGCGTACACGTTCGCGCCGATGTCCCCGACGATGTTCTCCAGCACCGGGATCGCGGACGCGACATCGGTCGTCTTCGGCGTCAGGCCCTGGATCGAGCAGTGCTTGCACCGGCGGCCCGGCCGCTTTCCCCAGGTGCACCCGCCGTCCAGCGGCACCGTGACCATCCGCTTGAGGTCGTAGTGCTGGGAGTACCAGACGTTGAACGCGCGGTCGTAGTGCTTCTCGAGCTGGTCGATGATGAGTCGGTAGTCGGGCAGGATCCGACGGTCCAGCGGGAACGTGCCGGCGTCCTGGTTGACGACCTCACCACCGGCTGACCGGTACGCCACGGAGGGGACCTGGCTCAGCTCCAGCCCGCCCTGCAGGTGGGTCAACAGGCCCATCATGGTGAACGGACCGTTGTTGCCGGTGCTGATGAAGTCCACCAGGCGGCTGCCGTACTTCCCGGTCAGTGTCTCCTGGTAGAGGATGCCGGCGTGGTCGTTGCCGAAGACGATGACGGCCTTGGGGTTGACCCGCTTGATCTCCGCCGCGACGATCATGGCCCACAGCGTGGTGGCCGTGTAGACCGTGAAGGCGGCGACGTCGGGCGGGTCCTCGTTGATGGCGGTCCGGACGTGCTGCCAGTCCAGGTGGCTCATGTCGATGTAGCGCCACGGGAGGTCCGGGAAGCACCTGTCCTGATACGTGATCATCTCGACCAGGGCGGCGTGCGGGTACACGGACCCCTCGTTGAGGTGCCGTTCCTCCTCGGACCTTCCGTCGAGCATGGCGTTGCCGGCGTCGTGGGCATCGCGATGCGCGGAGGTGAGCGGCAGACCGAAATACCATACCGATCGAAGCTTCTTCGATGGTTTCGGCACCGAGGCGCCGAGATAGTCCCAGCGGTAGCGAGGATCGGCCCCCACGATTTCCTGAATGGGCTTGAGGCTCATCTTCATGGCCACCACCTCCGACTATTCACAGGTCCTGTGGCCCTGTCCCGAATATCTCGATGAAAAGCGTCACGTCTCTCGACGCGGGACGGTCCGGCCGAAAGTATTCAAGCCCCCATTCTTCAGAGCGACCAGGGAGGCGGCATCTCGCAGCTTGCTGGGGTGCACGCATCCCGGCTCACCTGGGCGTCCTTCCGCCCCGGCGGGCTCCGCAATGAGAAAGACGCCATCGGTGCCGGTAACGCCGAAGATGGCTCTGACACCCAGTCGGCCCTGCCGGGCTCACGCAGCGGGCAGCGGCTTCGCTCGTCCGACACCGCGGCTGACGGCATGGGGAAGGCGCCCGTTTCTGGTTCGCAGAGGAGGAAGATCGCGATGCCTGAACAGCCTGTCGGCCGCGCGGTGGTACTCGGCGGCAGCCTGGCCGGCCTGCTCGCCGCCAATGTGCTCGCCGAGGTGTATCCCGAAGTGCTCGTCGTGGACCGCGACGAACTGGCCGGAGTGGCGGGTTACCGGAAGGGCGTTCCGCACGGTCGGCACGCCCATGGTCTGGTCGCCCGCGGTCAACAGATCCTGGAGAAGCAGTTTCCCGGGCTGACGGCCGACATGGAAGCCGCCGGCGTCCAGCCCGGTGACTTCAGCGGCGCGATTCGCTGGTACTTCAACGGAATGCAGCTCCGCCAGGCGAATACCGGCCTGCTTTCGGTGCCGTGCACCCGCCCGGTCATCGAGCACCAGGTGCGTAACCGGGTGGAGAAGGTCAGCAACATCCGTTTCCTGGAGGGGTACGACATCGTCGGCCTGGAGGCGACGCCCGACAAGAGCCGGATCGTCGGCGCGCGGGTGCAGCGTCGCGACGGCGGTTCGGACCCCGAGGTGCTCCGTGCCGACCTGGTGATCGACGCCACCGGGCGGGGGTCGAGGACGCCCACCTGGCTGGAGGAGCTCGGCTACTCCCGGCCGGAGGAGGACCGGGTGAAGGTCGACCTCGCCTACACCACCCGCCACTACCGGGTCCGTAACGACCCGTTCGGCAGCGACATCGCCGTCATCGCGGCGGCGACACCCACGCATCCGCGCGGCGCGTTCTACTACCGGCTGCCCGGCGACGACGGACGGGTCGAGCTGTCGCTCACCGGTGTTCTCGGCGACCACCCGCCCACCGACCCGGACAAGTTTCTCGAGTTCGTCCGGTCGGTTCCGGTGCCGGAGATCTACGAGTCCGTCCGCGAGGCCGAGCCGCTCAACGACCCGGTGATGTTCCGCTTCCCGGCGAGCGTTCGCCGCCGCTTCGAGCGGCTGACGCGATTCCCGGCCGGGTTCCTGGTCATCGGCGACGCGGTCTGCAGTTTCAATCCCATCTATGCCCAGGGCATGGCCATCGCCGCGGTCGAGTCCCGCGTCCTGGCGGACAAGCTCAGCAGCACGCGCGTGCCGGATCCGCTCGAGTTCTTCCAGGAGATCTCCCGTCAGATCGACTCGCCCTGGGAGTTCGCGGCGACCGCGGACCTCGGCTACGCGGGCGTGGAAGGCCGGCGGACCGCCAAGATCCGCATGATCAACGCCTACGTGGCGAAGGTCCAGCGGGCCGCCGTGCACGACCCGAGTCTCACCAACGCCCTCATGCGGGTGGCCGGCCTCATCGACGAGCCGACGTCCCTGCTCCGCCCGGGCCGGATGCTCCGTGTGCTGCGGCAGGCCGGTCGCCGGCCGAACCGGGTCCCGGCAGCGGCGCCGCTCGGCGCCGGCCGCGACTAGCGCCGGGACGTGCCGTCCGCGAGTACGCCACGATCTTCTGCTTCGCCCTTCCGAGCGAACCACCTGCTCAGCTCCACCCCGCGTCGCCCGTTGCGAGGCGACCCCGCGTCAGCGGACGTCCGTTTAGGAGGAACACGATGGTGACTGTTCACGCACCGGGCAAGACCGAGCTGGTGCATCGCGCGTCCGAGCTCGTTCCGCTCCTGCGGGAGAAGGCGCCCTGGATGGACGAGAACCGGCGGCTCCATCCCGATGTCATCGAAGCGCTGACCAGCGCCGACCTGCTCAAGATGCGGGTGCCGACCCGCTACGGCGGCTTCGAGTCCGACATGGAGACCGTCGTCGACGTGATCGCCCAGCTCGGGCGGGGCGACGGCTCGACCGCCTGGACGGCCTCGGTGTGGGCGATCAGCACCTGGATGATGGGGCTGTTCCCGGACGAGGTGCAGGACGAGGTGTTCGCGACGCCCGACGTCCGGATCAGCGGCATCCTCAGCCCCGGCGCGGTGGCCGTGCCGACGGACGGCGGCTACATCGTCAACGGCAAGTGGTCGTTCAACAGCGGCGTGCAGCAGAGCACGTGGAACACGAACGCGGCGGTCACGCCGACCGAGGACGGCGGGATGGCGCCGGTCATGACGCTCATCCGGAACTCCGACCTCCAGGTCGTCGACGACTGGCACACCTCGGGCATGCGCGGCTCCGGCAGCGTCACCACGATCGCGAAGGACCTCTTCATCCCGACGGAGCGGGTGCTCCAGATGGGGCCGGTGCTCCAGGGCCAGCACCTGTCCAAGCTGAACGCGGACTCGCCGATCTTCAAGGCGCCGTTCATGCCGACCGCGTGCGCGACGATCAGCGCGCCCGCGCTCGGCCTCGCGATGGGCGCCAAGGACGTGTTCCTGGAGCGGCTGCCCGGCCGGAAGATCACCTACACCGCATACGAGAACCAGAGCGAGGCGCCGGTCACCCACCTGGAGATCGCCGAGGCGGTCACCAAGATCGACGAGGTCGGGTTCCACGCCCACCGGGCGGCCCGCATGCTCGACACCAAGGGGGCCGCGGGGGAGCAGTGGACGCTCGAGGAGCGGGCCCGCGTCCGGCTCGACCTGGGTGCGGCATGCCAGCGGGCCAAGGAGGCGGTCGACATCCTCGTCGGCGCCAGCGGCGGCTCGTCGATCTACCGCGACGTGCCGATCCAGCGCATCCAGCGGGACGTGCAGACGCTCAACCTGCACGCCATCCTGCACCCGAGCACCAACCTGGAGCTCTACGGCCGGATCGTCTGCGGTCTGGGCCCGAACACCCCGTTCATCTGATCGGCGTGTCCGTCGGCCGCCCGGGGCGCTCTCGTCAGCGCCTCGGGCTCCGGCGCGCCGCCGTCCTCGATCTGAGCCCAGCGCCGCTCCTGGCGGCTCTCGACCGACACAGGGAGGTTGTTAGATGCGTCCGTTCCGTATCGACGTGCCGCAGTCCGATCTCGACGATCTGCACCGGCGGCTCGACCACACGCGCTGGCCGGACGAGATGCCGGGGGTGGGCTGGGATCGCGGCGCGCCGCTGGAGTACGTCAAGGAGCTGGCCGACCACTGGCGGAACAGCTACGACTGGCGGGCGGCCGAGGCGCGCCTGAACGCGTACCCGCAGTTCGTCACCGAGATCGACGGGGTGAACGTGCACTTCCTGCACGTCCGCTCGCCCGAGGAGGGCGCCACGCCGCTGATCCTGACCCACGGCTGGCCGGGCACGGTGGCCGAGTTCCTGGACGTCATCGGGCCGCTCAGTGACCCGGTCGCGCACGGCGGTGACGCCGCCGACGCCTTCCACCTGGTGATCCCGTCGATCCCCGGTTACGCGTTCTCCGGCCCGACGGGTCAGGTGGGCTGGGACACCGGTCGGGTGGCCGGCGCGTGGAAGGTGCTGATGAGCCGCCTGGGCTACGAGCGGTATGCCGTGCAGGGCGGTGACTGGGGGATGCCGATCTCGCTGCGACTGGGGCTGGCCGATCCCGAGCACGTCATCGGCATCCACCTCAACATGTGCGTGGCGTTCCCGCCGCCAGACCCCGCGGCGATGGAGGGGCTGGGCGAGGCCGACCTGGCCCGCCTCCAGTTCACCGGCACGTTCATGCAGGACGGGACCGGTTGGCAGCGGATCCAGTCGACCCGGCCGCAGACGCTCGCCTACGCGCTGACCGACTCGCCGGTGGGGCAGCTCGCCTGGATCGCCGAGAAGTACAAGGAATGGACCGACTCGGCGAAGGTGCCGGAGGACGCCGTGAGCCGCGACGACATCCTCACCGCGGTCTCGATCTACTGGTTCACGGCGACGGCCGGGTCCAGCGCCCAGCTCTACTACGAGTCCAGCCGGATGGACGCCGACTTCGTCCGGACCTGGGCCGGGCCGTGGCCGCTGACGATGCCGGTGGGCGTCGCGTCGTTCCCCAAGGACGCGGTGCGGCCGGTGCGCCGGTTCGCCGACCAGATCCTGCCGACCCTCACCCGGTGGACCGAGTTCGACCGGGGCGGGCACTTCGCCGCCCTGGAGCAGCCCCAGCTGCTGGTCGACGACGTCCGCACGTTCGTCCGCTCGCTCGCACGCTGACCGCCCGGTCCGCCCGTGACCGGGCGGACCGGCGGGCTGAGAGGCGGCCATCGCGTCGGTCCTTCCACGACGACCACGTCGACGAAGGACGAGGGGACGCGGTGGCCGCTTCGGCGCGTGTGCCCCGGATCGTGCGCCGGCGGGTCCGCGCACCTGACGGATCCGGCGTCGCCGATGCGGCGCCCACGCGCCCGACCGGGGTTCGGAAAGGGTTCCGGCAATACCCGGTCCGAACCCCTCGGCGATTCCGGCGGACCTCGGAAACGCATTTCCTGACTACGCCGGTCGCATTCGAGGGCGCACTATGGGATGTGATCGGGTATCCGTCGGGCGATAGAGTCTTAGCTGTTGATGAGGTGCGCGCGTGACTCATTCGAGCCGACCCCGCGCAACCTCCAAGATGCGGCGTCCGAACCTGGGACCGCATCGTGGATGTACGAGCATAATGCGCCTGGCCACAAAGCCGGGCTTGCTGAGATGCGGAAGGAAGATCTGCGCGTGACCGTTGACATCGCCAACACCCAGAGGCCGTACGCTCGGACACTGGCAGCAGAGTCTCCCATTTTCCAGTCCAGCCCCTGCCAGTCGACAATTGTCGGGGTGGGCACGGCCTCGTCCGCCACACCCTTCTCCCAGCAGGACCTGCTGGACACCTTCGCGATCTCCGATCCGAAGATCCGGTCGGTCTTCCTCAACAGCGCGATCCGCCGGCGTTTCCTCGACCTGCCGTTGCCGGGAGACGACGGCCTGCCGTCCGCGGAGACCCAGGCGGACCTGCTCGACCGGCACAAGAGGCTGGCCGTGGACATGGGGCGGCGTGCCCTGCAGGCATGCCTGGACGATGCCGGGGCGTCGCTCTCCGACGTCCGCCACCTCTGCTGCGTGACGTCCACCGGATTCCTCACGCCGGGCCTCAGTGCCCTGCTCATCCGTGAGCTGGGCATCGACCGGCACTGCAGCCGGAGCGACATCGTGGGGATGGGCTGCAACGCGGGGCTCAACGCGCTGAACGTCGTGTCGAGCTGGTCCGTGGCCAATCCGGGCGAACTCGCCGTGGTGTTGTGCACCGAGGCGTGTTCCGCCGCGTACGTGATGGACTCGACCATGCGCACCGCGGTGGTGAACAGCCTGTTCGGCGACGGCGCCGCCGCGCTGGCCCTTGTCGGCCGCCCCGCCGGCGACTTCCTGGACGCCACCGGCGGCGACTCCTCGGGCGCCGCCGGCGGTCCTCGCATCCTCAAGTTCGCCAGTTGCATCATCCCCGAGGCGATCGACGCCATGCGCTACGACTGGGACAGCGTCCAGAACCGGTTCAGCTTCTTCCTGGACCCGCAGATTCCCTACGTCGTCGGCGCACACGCGGAAATCGTCACGGACCGGCTGCTGGCGAACACCGGCCTGCGTCGTAGCGACATCGGGCACTGGCTCGTGCACGCGGGCGGCAAGAAGGTCGTCGACGCGGTGACGGTGAATCTCGGACTGAACCGTCACGAGGTGCGGCACACCACAAGCGTGCTTCGTGACTACGGCAACGTATCAAGCGGCTCGTTCATCTTCTCGTACGAACGGCTCCAGCAGGAGAGAGTGACGGCCCCGGGCGATTATGGAGTGCTGATGACCATGGGTCCTGGTTCCACGATCGAGACAGCGTTGATCCAGTGGTGAGCGCGGCAACCGTCCGGACCGGCCGGGGCGAGCGCGGCGACGCCGACGGCACGCGAGGCGATGTCGAGCTTCGCATCGACGGCTCGAAACCCCTGACGATGGAGTCCGTCGCCGCCGTGGACGCCGCCTGCACGGTGGCCGAGTCGACCAAGGCCACCACCATGCTCGCGGTGCACCTGACCGGTACCCCCGGCAAGGACTGGACGCACGGCCTGGAGGTGGCGCTGGTCAGCAAGTGGGAGCGGTCGTTGCGCCGGCTCGAGCGGCTCACCGTCACGACTGTCGCGGTCGCCTCCGGCGACTGCGGGGGACTCGCCCTGGACGCCCTGCTGGCGGCGGACTACCGCATCGCCACGCCCGACGTCCGGCTGTCCCTGTACGTTGACGGCGAAGCCACCTGGCCCGGCATGGCGATCTTCCGACTCGCCCAGCAGGCCGGCGGGACCCGGCTGCGCCGGGCGATTCTCTTCGGCGCCCACCTGGACGCGACCGAGAGCGTCGACCTGGGCATTGTCGACGAGGTGACAAACGACCCGACCATGGCCCTGACCGCCGCGGCCGAGATGGTGAGCGGTCTCTCCGGCAGAGAGGTGGCCGTCCGCCGACAACTGATGTTCGACGCGCCGACCACCAGCTTCGAGGATGCCCTCGGCCGTCACCTCGCGGCCTGCGACCGAGCCCTGCGGCGGTCGGCCGGCCCCGGGGCACGGTAGCGGATCCGCCCCCGCGACGGAGGGGAGCCGGGGTGCGAGTGGGGCCGGAGCCCGTGCGCGGCGCCGGCCCCACCCACCGCGTGAGCCGCCTGCGGATGCTGACGCCGCACTCTGCGAGAATTGCCGGCCCGCCGGTCCATCTACAGTGGACTCCTCCCGAGCGGAGAGACGAGTCCCGCGATGAGGGGGAATTGTGGATCGGAAGATCGCGAAGGGCGTCGCCCTCGTCGTCACCGCGGTGATCGTGGCGGTCACGCCTGCGGGGGGCGGCGCCTCGGCGGCGCCCGCGGTGGAGTCGGCGACGACCGCGAGGATCACCTGGCAGCCCTGCGGGACGCCCGAGCCGAACGATGGCGGCGCCGAGTGCGGCCTGCTCGACGTGCCGCTGGACTACCACAAGCCGACCGGCAGGAAGATCCAGATCGCGGTCTCCCGGATCCGGGCGACGGTGTCCGCCGAGGACTACCAGGGCGTCATCATCGCCCTGCCGGGCGGGCCCGGCAACGCCGGGCTGTGCACGTCGGCCGCGGTCTGCGTGCCCGCCGGCGTCGGCGGCGCCTACGACTGGATCGGCTTCGACCCGCGTGGCGTCGGCGCCAGTGTTCCGGCGTTGTCCTGTGACGAGGACTACCTCCACGGGCCGCGCCCGGAGTACGTCCCCCGGCGCCCGGGCGTCGAGCAGACCTGGCTCCGTCGGTCGAGGAACTACGCCGAGGCATGCCGGGCGGCCGGCGGCGAGTTGCTGGACCACATGACCACGCTCGACACGGTCCGGGACGTGGAGTCGATCCGCAGGGCGCTCGGCGTCGGCCAGGTCAACCTGTACGGCATCTCGTACGGCACCTACCTCGGCCAGGTGTACGGAACGGTGTACCCGAAGACGGTGCGCCGCATGGTGCTCGACAGCAACATCGACCCGCGCAAGGTCTGGTACCAGGCGGCCCTGGCCCAGGACGTGAACTTCGAACGCAGCCTGCGCATGTGGTTCGCGTGGGTGGCGGCGTTCGACCACGTCTACCACCTCGGCAGGACCGCCGACCAGGTCAGGAAGCGCTGGTACGCCACGCAGCACAAGCTGCGGACGGCGCCGGCCGGCGGCGTCGTCGGCCCGGCCGAGTTCACCGACATCTTCATCTACGCCGGCTACTTCCAGGCGATCTGGCCGACCCTGGCCGAGTTGTTCGTCAGCGCCGTCGACGACCCCGACGCCGAGGCGCTGGTCGGGGCGTACGAGAGTTCCTTCCGCCCGGCCGACGACAACGTCTTCGCGGTCTTCAACGCGGTCCAGTGCACCGACACCCGGTGGCCGCGGAGCTGGGCCACCTGGCGGCGCGACAACTGGCGTACGTTCCGCGGCGCACCGTTCGCCACCTGGTACAACGCCTGGGGCAACGCGCCGTGCCTCTTCTGGCCCGGCACGGTCTCCACGCCGGTCGAGGTCGACGGCTCGAAGGTGCGGAGCGTGCTGTTCGTCGGCGGCACGCTGGACGCGGCCACGCCGTTCGAGGGCAGCATCGAGGCCCGGCGCCGCTTCCCGAACGGATCGCTGCTGGCCGAGGTCGGCCAGACCACGCACGTCCTCTCGTTCAGCGGCAATCCGTGCGTCACCGGCGTCATCGCCGACTACCTCAGGACGGGCCGGCTGCCGCAGCGCAAGGCTGGCGACCGACCCGACGCGACCTGCGACGCCCTGCCCCCGCCCGACCCGACGGCCACGTCGTCGCGGACGTTGTCCCGACTGGTCGACACCGCCGCGGCGTGGGCGCCGGGGCACGGCGTACGACGCTGAGGTGTCACCGGTCGACGCCGCGTGGCTCCGGGTGACGGGCCGCGGCGTGGCCGTCGACGCGGACGAGGGTGGACCGGCCCTCGCGCCGGGCCGCCGCTGAGGGGCCGGTCGAGGGCTGCCCCCGGGCCGCCGACGGCGCACTGCCGACCCCGCTGGCTGATCTGGAGGCGTGAACCGCGGGACCGGTGGCGACGCGGCCCCGGGGAGCGGCCGGTGGCTTGACTCCCCGGGGCCGCCGCTCAGTGCCCGCGCCGTCCCGGTTCCCCCGGCGCGTCGAGCAGCTCCGCGTACGCCACGTCGAACGCGCTCGCCGCCGGCACCGCGAGATCGGGCTCGACACCGGTGCCCTCCCAGTTGCCGCCCGTGATCGGGTTGATCGAGTAGGCGTGCGGCACCGCGATCTCCAGCGTCGGCGTCAGCTCGTGGACGGTGGCGAGGTTCGCTCCGCCACGCGTCGTCCCGCCGACCAACCGGGCCCGACCACGCACCTTCAGGTTCAGGCTGAGATCCTCGGCGCCGGAGAACGTCCGGTCGCTGGTCAACACGGAGAGCGGACGGTCGAGGTACCGCTCGCCGGGCAGCCACGCCAGGCTCCACAACTGTCGCGTCCGGTCGGTGACCCGGTCGTAGATGCTGTTCAGGTGCGTCGGCCCGGCCGGCAGGAGGTAGCTGCTCCACAGCACGACGCCGTCCGGTGAGCCGCCGCCGTTCTCCCGCAGGTCGAGGATGAGCGCGTCGGTGCGGGACACCAGCTCCATCGCGCCGATGATCGCCCGGGCGCCGTTCGGGGAGCCGCTCATGCGGCGTACGTCCAGGTAGCCGATGTTGCCGTCGAGGATCTCGACCCGGCGGACGCTGGCGCCGGCGGGAGCGCGGCGCTCGTCGCGCACCCGGACCCACAGGTGCGTGTCCGGGCACACGTCGAGCAGGTCCTCGGTGAGGCGTTCGGCGAGCGTCGAGTCGTCCAGGCCGTCATAGGCGCCGGCCGTCAGCCGCTGCCGCAGTGTCGCGGCTGCCGCCTCGGCCCGCTCCGGGAAGACGTAACGCTCCCGCAGCAGCTCGATCGCCCGCTCGACCGGGTGCACGCGCACCGTGTCGGGATGGGTGACGATCATGAGAACTCACATTCGTCGAGGTGGGGGCCGTCGCCGGGCGTCGTCGGCCGCAGCCGGCCGGCCCGGATCGTCGGCCGGGCGGCGCACCGCGGCGCGCGCCTGCGCGTGACCGCGGGTCGAGGGCCGGGCGCTACGCGGGCCGGGCGTCGGCCGTCTTCGGGCCGAAGCGCAGTGTCGCGTGGTGCTCCTGGGCCATCCGCCGCAACGCCGACAGCGCCACGTCGAGCAGGACCCCCCGCACCACCACGGCGGCCCGGTCGGCGCCCACCCCGTCGGCGGGCAGCAGGTCGAGATCCTGGACCGCGAGTTTCTCGGCCGCCTCCGCGTACGGGAGAAAGTATTCCATCCCGCATTCGCAGCCCAGCCGTTGCAGGGTGAGCACCACGAGCGCGAGACGGTCCCGGCTGGGCGCGTCCAGGTCGAGCGACCAGCCGAGTTCCTTGACGAAACGGTCGACGTCGGCACGCACCTGTTTCGCGCCGTCCACGCTGTGCAGCGCCGGCTCCTGCGGGAACAGGGCGCGGTCGACGAGCGAGTACAGCGCGGGCAGCGGCACCTTGTCGTTCTCGATCGCGGTCAGCAGCTCCCGCACCGAGGTGAGTTCCAGCTGACCGATGTTGGTCAGGGCCCGGATGAGCCGCAGCCGTCGCAGATGCGCTTCGCCGTACGCCGCCTGGTTGCGGCCGGTCGGGGTGCCGGGCGGGAGCAGGCGCTCCCGGAGGTAGAACTTTATCGTTGCGATCGGTACGCCTGTCTGCCTACTGAGATCTGAGATACGCATCAGGTTCCCCGCTGTCGACAGCACCGGCCAGACCAGAGTAAGGGTCGGGCTGCATGTTCGTCACCTTCGATGTTGCGTTTGGTGCAACTTGCTCCCACGAATCGATAGGCGTCGGCGCCCGTGGGTGGCGCCGCATGGCCGCGGCTAGCCCGGCGCCGGCGAACAGCACGCCGGCGACCACCGAGAGCGCCGGCCGGCTGGCCGTGGCGAAGCCGTCGTGGAACGCGGCGCGGTGCGTGGAGTCGGGCAGGCGGTTCTGCAGCACGGCGCCGATCAGCGCGGCGCCGAGCGCGGCGCCGGCCTGGCGGGCGGTGTTGAGCAGGCCGGAGGCCGCCCCCGCGCGTCGCGGGGTGATGCGACGCATCGCCTCGGTCGTGGTGGGCGCGATGGACAGGCCCATGCCGACGCCGATCGCGACGAGCGGCCCGGCGAAGGTGCGCCACGACGACGAGGGGCCGGGCAGCAGCGCGACGCCGAGCACGCCGACGGCCTGTAGGGCGAGGCCGACGACGAGGAGGATCCGGCCGCCCACCCGGTCGGCGAGCCGGCCGGCGACCGGCGCGACGGCGCTGAGCGTGAGTGTCCACGGCAGTGCGGCGAGGCCGGAGGCGAGCGGGCTCATGCCGAGCATGTTCTGGGTCTCCAGCACGAAGACGAACAGGAAGCCGTACAGGGCGAGGGAGCTGATGGCCGTCAGCACCGTGGCGATGGTGAAGTTCCGGTCACCGAAGAGGTCCAGCGGCAGCAGCGGCTCGGCGGCCCGCCGCTCCCACCGGACGAACAGCGCGAGCAGCACCACGCCGGCGACCAGGACGTGCGGGATGCCGACCGGTCCCAGCACCCGGCCCCACGCGTACCGCTGCCCTTCGATCAGGCCGAACACGATGGCCAACAGGCCCCCGGTGGCGAGCGCGACGCCCACCGCGTCGAAGCGGTGCGCCCGGTCGGGCCGCAGGCGGGGCAGGTACCGCACCGCGAGCAGCAGCCCGGCCAGACCCACCGGCACGTTGAGGTAGAAGATCGACTGCCAGCCGGCCTCCGTGACGAGCAGACCGCCCAGGGTGGGGCCGCTGACCGCGGCGACGCCGGCCACCGCGGTGAAGATGCCGAAGGCGGCGCCGCGGCGCTGGGGGGGAAAGACGGCGGAGATCAGGACCAGGGCCTGGGGCAGCAACGCCGCGGCGCCGACCCCCTGCAACACCCGGGCGGCGACCAGCTCGCCGGTGTGCCGGGACGACGCGCACCACACCGATGCGACGGTGAACACGGCCAGGCCGATGACGAAGACCCGGCGCGGGCCGACCCGGTCGCCCAGCCGGCCGAATGTGATCAGCAGCGAGGCGAAGGCCAGCAGGTATCCGTTGAGCACCCACAGCGCGCCGTCCACCGGGGTGCGCAGTTCCGCCATGATGTGCGGCGCCGCGGTGTTGACGATCGTGGTGTCCAGCAGGATGAGGAAGTTCGCCAGACACAGCACGGCAAGGACGGACCACGGGTTGCGGTGCGCCGGTCGGTGGGGCATGTCACTCCTCGGATCGGTTCCCGGCCACGGTGCCGAGGGGTTGTCGCTCCTCGACGCGCCGCTCGGCGACGGGTCCGTGGGTACGGCGCCCGGCCGGCGGCCGTGGACATCGGGGAGGGCGGTCCCGGCCCGCGCGCCCACGGGCCGTCGCCCGCGTACGTCACGTCGACCCGGGTCCGCGCGCCGACCGGTGGCGCCTGGGCGACCCGGTTCCCCGGTCCGACGCGCCGGCCGTGGCGGCGTCCCTGCCGGCCGAGGCGTCGGCGATGGTTACGTCGCCGGTCTGCCGGGTGTCACGGCGTCGCCCCCCTGTCGGTGGGATCAGGAATTGCGGATCAATCGTCTGGGAGGCCCGGACCGGGTGCACCTCCGTGGTTGCTTCCCATTGACGACCGTGGATGACACGCCTTTTTGTCAGGCGGGAGTTCTGGACGCGCGGGAGATGCCCGCGCCCTGCGCCTGGCGCGAGACCCGCCGGGGAGGTGGGTCCGGGTCGCCTATCGACCCGCCGCGACCGGTGGACGGTCGAGCGCCGGCGCGACCTCGTCGGGCCGGGAGCACGCGCGGCGCGCGAGGGCGTGCCGGTGGGCGTTCAGTACGCGGCCAGCACCGCGTCGCGCGACAGCCGGTGTCCCGCCGTCGCGTCCGCCATCCGCACGGAATGCGCGGCGGCGTGGCCGCCGCGTTCCGGACGGGTCGCGCGGGGGGCGGCCGTCGCGGCGCCGGCGCGACGGCCTCGTGGGCCACGGCCCGAGGCTCGGGGGCGGCATGTCGGTCACGCCGGCCGACGCGGCCGGCCCGACGGGCGCGGCGGGCGCGGCGGCGACGGTGAAGGGCGGGCGGCCGCGGTGGGAGTCGGGGCGCGGCGATCCGGTCGCCCGTCACCCGGGTCGTTCCGTGGCCAGCCCGCCTCACCTGGCCGGGCCGGGCCGTCGACTTCGTCGGACCGGAATCAGAGCGGACCGCTCACGCCGCGGAGCGGCCCGCCGTGACCGCGGCGCCGATCGACGACACCGCGCCCATCCGCTCCTCGGCCACCCGGGCCAGCGCGAACTTGCGCTGGTCGAGCAGCGCCAGCAGGACCGGAGGATCCATCGCGCGGACCGGCTGGAGGTCGAGGTCGGCGTGCACCACGCCGTCGCCGCGCATGTGCAGGGGGCCGACGGTGGCGACGCAGACGGTCTGGTCCCCGTCGTCGGCGACCGTGTCGGCGTCCAGTTCCCCGTTGACCGACTGGGCGAGGAGAAACCAGTTACCCGGGGGTACGCCGTCGAGCTGGTATGCGCCCGGGCGGGACAGGACCGTGCAGCGGACCGGCTGCCCTTCCGGGATGCGGTCCGGGAACAGGCCCAGGAACACCGGACTGTCCACATGCGATTCCGGGGCCCAGGCGCGACCCTGTACCCGGGCGTTGTGCGAGTGCCCCATCCGATAATCGGGGTCGGTCGCGATCTGCGGGGCGAAGCCGGCCAGTCGGCGGTATGTCGTGGGTGGCATTCCCACGCTCCGGGTGAACCGGGAGCTGAAAGTCCCGACGCTGTTGTACCCGACACGCATGCTGATATCGGCGACACTCAATGAGGTGGAGACGAGCAGGTGCTTGGCGCGCTGCAGACGCAGGGCGGAGAGGAAGCGGCCCGGTGTCACGCCGGTGGCGCGCTGGAAGACCCTCGTGAAGTGAAACTTGCTGAACATGGCAGCGCGGGCCATGTCGTCGACGGTGAGCTGCTCGCCTAGCTTTTCGTGCATGGCGGCGATCGCTCGCCGCACAGCCTTCTCGATTGGATCTTCCACAGCGGTTCCCCCAATGACCTGCAAATCTCATCGTGTTGACACTGCCTAGCGGACGGTCCCCGTGAGCCCGGTCTGCTTTGGTGTGGCGAATATTGGCGGTGGTCACCGCCGCTGGCATTTATGCGGGCTATCCATGAAATTAACCTATTCCCACCCCCTGAGATCGGCGGTATTGCTGGCGTCGAGGTTAGCCGAGCCATCGGGCGATGGCAACACCGTCAATGACGACGCGAGCACGGAGCGCAGTCATGGAGTGGCATGCACAGAAGTGCTGTCCTCGCACGTCAGAGCCGCATTGGCGGATGGCGGCGGGCGGATAGCAGCACACTCCGCTGCTGATAGTACGAATCTCCAGTCGCCATAATTGGCCGGGTCCATTTTCCCCGAAGCGCCGCACTTGGTGCCGCCTTGTCGAGGGGTGGATGTTCGGGAATGGCCGGATCTGTCCGGTGCGTCTAGTAAGCCTTCCGTCCCCGCCTGTCGTCGGGTGTCTCCGCTGGTCATCCCGTAATTGCGGGGGAGTGCCGGATAGGCAAGTTTGAAGATGACGGTCCACTGGCCGCTGCGTAGATTTGCGGAAAGTCCATTCCTTGATTGGCCGCGATGGTGGGTGCCCGCAGAACCATTCGTGCGTACCCGGTGTGCTGCCGCTCCGTCGGAATCCACGGCACGCTCCCCCGCCAAGTTCCGGATGCCGCTTCCGGGCGGGGGCCGACGACGGTCATCGTGGTATCGGCGGAGCCTCCGCATCCGTCTCCTGCATTGCGCTGATCTGCGGTAAACCGTAATGCGTACTCTCCAGTTCCCGTTTTTGTGGTGCGTGGAGTCGATTTTATTGCGGTTTACCGGCGCGATCGCCGTGGCGAATGCGAACGACCGCAAGGCAGGAGAATTTTCTGCCCACGGATGCGTAACAATGAGGCTCAAGTGGGCAGACCGGAGAAGATGATGACTGCTTGGAACAAGCTTCGACGCCGCATTCTGACCCCCGATGTGGGGCAGACAAAACTCAGTACGCGAGGATTCCACCTCAAGGACGAGCAGGCCTGCGACCGCCTCGAAACGGTCGGCAGCTCGTTCCTGCACGGCTTCGCCGCCGCCGCGGAGGCGGACGGCCCGCCGGAGGCGGCGCCGGTGGTCGAGTCGTCGCCGGCCGCGTTCCGGGGCTTCGCCTACGAGGGCGCGGCGATGGCGTTCGCGATCCGCGACGCCCTGCCCGGGCGGTCGCGGCACGTCGCCCGCTTCCTCGCCGACCACGACGAGCACGTCTACATGGCGTACGTCGGGGTGGGCTGGGCGATGGCCCGCCTGCCGCGTCCCTTGTGGTCGCGCCTGCACGCCCCGGATCCCCTGCTGCGCTGGCTCGTCCTCGACGGGTACGGGTTCCACCAGGCTTACTTTAAGACCGACCGCTACGTTCGCCGGCGGGACGCTCCGTCGGCGTTTCCGTGGCCCACCGACGGTCCACGGGACTACTCCCGGGACTACTCCCTGCGGGCGATCGACCAGGGCATCGGGCGGGCCTGCTGGTTCGTGGCCGGAACGGACGCCCAGCAACTCGTCCGCCTCCTCGACGCGTTCCCCGCGCACCGCCGCTCCGACCTGTACGCCGGCGCCGGGCTCGCCGTCTGCTACGCCGGTGGCGGGAGCGAGCAGGAACTGAACTGGCTCGCCCGCACCGCGGGGGAGTACCGGCTGGAACTCGCGCAGGGCGCCGCGTTCGGCGCCGCGGCCCGCGTCCGCGCCGGCCTGGTGATGCCGCACAACGAACTGGCCACCGGCGTCCTGTGTGGAATGTCGGTGGACGAGGCCACACGAGTGACCGATGAGGCGCGGGTCGGGCTACCCACCGACGACGTCCTGCCCGCCTACGAAGTCTGGCGCCAGCGCATCAAGAGCGCCTTCATTCCGTTGGTAGCGACACGAAAGCCGAGTGAGCAATGACCAGTATTGCCGTGGTCGGGATGGCGTGCCACTACCCCGACGCCCGTTCGCCGCAGGAGCTGTGGGAGAACGCCGTCGCGGGTCGCCGGGCGTTCCGGCGGCTCCCCGACGTCCGCATGAACCATGACGACTACTGGGACGCCGACCCGGCCGCCCCGGACCGCTTCTACGCGCGCAACGCCGCCGTCCTGGAGGGCTACGAGTTCGACCGGGTCGCCTACAAGGTCGCCGGCAGCACCTACCGGTCCACGGATCTGGCGCACTGGCTGGCCCTGGACACCGCCGCGACGGCGCTCGCCGACGCCGGGTTCCCGATGGGTGAGGGCCTGCCGCAGGAGCGTACCGGCGTGGTCGTCGGCAACACCCTGACCGGTGAGTTCTCCCGCGCCAACCAGATGCGCCTGCGCTGGCCGTACGTGCGGCGGACCGTGGCGGCGGCGCTGCGGGCGGAGGGCTGGGACGACGAACGGATCTCCACCTTCCTCGCCAGCTACGAGGCGGCGTACAAGAGCCCGTTCCCGCCGCTGGACGAGGACACCCTCGCCGGCGCGCTGTCGAACACCATCGCCGGCCGCATCTGCAACTACTTCGACCTCAAGGGCGGCGGCTACACCGTCGACGGGGCCTGCTCCTCGTCGCTGCTGTCCGTGGTGACCGCGTGCCGGGCGCTGCTCGACGGGGACCTGGACGTCGCCATCGCCGGCGGTGTCGACCTGTCCATCGACCCGTTCGAGGTCATCGGCTTCGCCAAGACCGGCGCGCTGGCCACCGGTGAGATGCGGGTCTACGACCGGACCTCCAACGGGTTCTGGCCCGGTGAGGGCTGCGGCATGGTGGTGCTGATGCGCACCGACCGGGCCGTCGAGGCCGGTCACCGGATCTACGCCTCGGTCGCCGGGTGGGGAATCTCCTCCGACGGCCACGGCGGCATCACCAGGCCCGAGGTCGACGGCTACCGGCTCGCGCTGCGCCGCGCGTACGCCCGGGCCGGCTTCGGCGTCGACACCGTCGGGCTCTTCGAGGGACACGGCACCGGCACCAAGGTGGGGGACGCCACCGAGCTGACGGCGCTGTCCAGTGCCCGGGAGGCGGCGAACCCGGAGGCGCCGCCCGCCGTGATCGGCTCGGTCAAGGGCATGATCGGGCACACCAAGGCAGCCGCCGGGGTGGCCGGGTTCATCCGCGCCGCGATGGCCGTGCACCACGAGGTGCTTCCCCCGAGCGTCGGCTCCGTCGACCCGCACGAGATCCTCACCGCCGACGGGGCCCGGCTGCGCACGCTGCGCAAGGCCGAGCCGTGGCCGGCCGAGGTGGAGGTGCGGGCCGGGATCACCGCGATGGGCTTCGGGGGCATCAACACGCACGTCGTGCTCGAACGGCACGGGCCACGCCGGTCGGTGCCGGACCGCCGGGTGCGGGCCCTCGCCACCTCGGTCCAGGACGCCGAGCTGCTGCTGGTCGACGCCACCTCGGCGGAGGAACTCGCCGAGCGGCTCGCCGAGCTGAGCGCCTTCGTCCCGGCGATCTCGTACGCGCAGCTCGGTGACCTCGCCGCCACGCTGCACCGCGACCTGCGCGGCCGGCCGTTCCGCGCGGCGATCGTCGCCTCGTCGCCGGAGGAGGCCGAGCGGCTGCTCACCGCGGCCCGCGAGGCCGTCGAGTCCGGCGAGGCGAAGCTGATCCGCCCGGACGGCCGGTTCCTGCTCGGACACGTCAGCGGCCCGGCCCGGATCAGCTTCCTCTTCCCGGGGCAGGGTTCCGGACGCGGCGTGAGCGGCGGCGCGCTGCGCCGGCGGTTCGCCGAGGTCGAGGACGTCTACCTGCGCGCCGCGTTGCCGACCGGTAGCGACGTCGTCGCGACCGAGGTCGCCCAGCCGCGCATCGTCACCGGGTCCGTCGCCGGGCAGCACGCCCTGGCGCTGCTCGGCATCGAGGCGTCGACCGCGATCGGGCACAGCCTCGGTGAGATCGTGGCCCTCCAGTGGGCCGGCGCGATGAACGAGGAGACCCTGCTGCGGGTGGCCGGCCTGCGGGGCCGGACCATGGCCGGGCACAGCCAGGCCGGCACGATGGCGGACATCGGGGCGCCTCCCGAGATGCTCGACACGATCATCGGGGACCTGCCGGTCGTCGTGTCCGCCTACAACGGGCCCGAGCACACCGTCGTCTCCGGATCGGTCGACGCGGTCGAGGCGGTCTGCCGCAACGCCCAGGCGGCCGGGCTGAGCGCGACGCGGCTGCGCGTCTCGCACGCGTTCCACTCCCCGCTGGTGGCTCCGGCCGCCGACGCCTTCGCCGACACCCTCGCGGACGAGACGTTCCACCGGGTGGGAGCCCGGGTCGTCTCCACCGTCACCGGTGACGTGCTCCCCGCCCGGACCGACGTGCGGGCCCTGCTCCGCCGCCAGATCACCGACCCGGTCCTGTTCAACCAGGCCGTCGCGCTGGCCGCCAAGAACACCGACCTGTTCGTCGAGGTCGGGCCGGGGCAGGTGCTCACCGGGCTGGCCGGCACGGTCACGGATGTTCCGGTGGTCGCGCTGGACACCGACAGCGAATCGCTCGCGAGTCTGCTCCGGGTCGCCGGCGCCGCGTACGTCACCGGCGCCGCGCCCGCCCCGGCGGCGCTGTTCGACGGCCGGCTCGTGCGACCGCTGGAAGTGGGCGCCACGTTCTCGTTCCTGACCAGCCCGTGCGAGCGGGCGCCGGAACTCGACCCGGCGATCGAGCGTGGGCCCGCCGTGGCGGCGCCGTCAGTGGTCGCCGACTCCGCCGGGCCGGACGGGGAATCCACCCAGGACCTGCTGCGGCGGCTCACCGCGGACCGCGCCGAGCTGCCGCTCGAACTCGTCGGACCGGACAGCCGGCTCCTCGACGACCTGCACCTCAGCTCCATCACGGTCGGCCAGGTGGTGAACCAGCTCGCCCAGCGTCTGGACGTGCCGCCGGCCCAGATGCCGATCAACTTCGCCACCGCCACCATCCGTGAGCTGGCCGAGACGATGGAGAACCTCGCGAAGACGGCCCGGGACAGCGATGCCGCCGCCACCCCGGTGGTGTCCGGCGTGGCCGCCTGGGCCCGGCCCTGGCGGGTCGACCTCGACGAGGTGCCGCTGCCGGCGGTGCCCGCCGACGCCACCGCGAAGAACGGTCCGTGGCACCTGCACGCCGACGCGGACCACCCGTTCGCCGCGGAGCTCGCGAGCACGCTCGAACAGTCCGGGCTCGGCAGCGGGGTCCTGGTCTGCCTGCCGCCGGACTGCACGGAGGAGCAACTGGAGTCCGCGCTGCGGGGCGCCCAGCAGGCGCTCACCGCCGGCAGCACCCGCTTCGTCCTGGTCGGACACGGTCGCGGCGCGGCGGCGATCGCCCGGACGTTGCACCTCGAGGCGCCGACCGTGCTGGTCACCGTCGTGCACCTGCCCGCCGCCACCGAGGGCGCGGTCGAGCTGGTGGTGAAGGAGGTCGCCGCCACCACCTCCTTCAGCGAGGTGCATTACGACGACGGCGTCCGGCGGGTCCCGACCCTGCGCGCGATGCCGGTGCGGCCGGGCACCCCGGTGGCCCCGCTCGGCGCGGACGACGTGCTGCTGGTCACCGGTGGGGGCAAGGGCATCACCGCAGAGTGCGCCCTGGCCCTGGCCAGCGACAGCGGCGCCCGGCTGGCGCTGCTGGGCCGCTCCGACCCCGCCGAGGACAGCGAGCTGGCGGCCAACCTGGCCCGGATCGCGGAGGCCGGCGTCACCGTGCGGTACGCCCGCGCCGACGTCACCGACGCCGACGCCGTCGGTCAGGCGGTGCGGGACCTGGCCGCCGAACTCGGCCCGGTCACCGCGGTCCTGCACGGCGCGGGCCGCAACGAGCCGGCCGCACTGCCGAGCCTCGACCCGGCCGCGTTCCGCGCCGCACTGGCGCCGAAGGTCGACGGTCTGCGGGCGGTGCTCGACGCGGTCGACCCGGCCCGGCTCCGGTTGCTCGTGACGCTCGGCAGCATCATCGGCCGGGCGGGACTGCGCGGCGAGGCGCACTACGCCACCGCCAACGACTGGCTGGCCGAGGAGACCACGGCGTTCGCCCGGGCGTACCCCGACTGCCGCACCATGTGCCTGGAGTGGTCGGTCTGGTCGGGCGTCGGCATGGGCGAGCGACTGTCGGTCGTCGAGTCGCTCAGCCGTGAGGGCGTCATGCCCATCACTCCCGACCAGGGCATCGCGATCCTGCGGCGGCTGGTCGCCGACCCGGCGACGCCGGGCGTGGTGGTGATCAGCGGGCGCACCGAGAGCGTCCACACGGTTCGCTACGACCTGCCGTCGCTGCCGCTGCTGCGGTTCGTCGACCGCGTGCTGATCCGCTACCACCAGGTCGAACTGGTGGTCGAGACGGAGCTGAACGTGGGCGCCGACCGCTACCTCGCGGACCACGATCTCGACGGCAACCTGCTGTTCCCGGCCGTGTTCGGGATGGAGGCCATGGCGCAGGTGGCCACGGCCGTCTCGGGCGTCGACGCGGTCCCGGTCATCGAACGGGCGGAGTTCCTGCGACCCATCATCGTCTCGCCGCACGGGCACACGAAGATCCAGGTGGCCGCGCTGGTGACGGACGACGACACCGTCGAGGTCGCGATCCGCAGCGAGGAGACCGGCTTCGCCGCCGACCACTTCACCGCGCGACTGCGCCTGAGCGGCGAGGCCGCCCCGGACGGGCCGCCGGACCAGGTGCCGGACGGGTTGGCCCCGGCCTCGATCACGCCGTCCGACGACCTGTACGGCGAGATCCTCTTCCAGGGCGCCCGGTTCCAGCGGCTCCGGCAGTACCACCGGGCCGCCGCCCGTCACGTGGACGCGATCGTGGCGGCCGACGAGTCGACCACGTGGTTCGCCCCGTACGTCTCCCCGACGCTGTTGCTGGGTGACCCGGGCGTCCGCGACGCGCTCATGCACGGCAACCAGGTGTGCGTGCCGGACGCCACGTTGCTGCCCGCCGGCGTGGAACGGATCCACCCCGGCGGCGCGAAGGTCTTCCAGGCTCGCGAGCTGCGCTACTGCGCCACCGAACGGGAGCGCGACGGCGACACGTACATCTACGACATCGCCCTGCGCGACGAGGCCGGGACCACCCTCGAGCGGTGGGAGGGACTGCGGCTGCGCGCGGTCCGGAAACAGGACGGATCGGGCCCCTGGGTGCCCCCGCTGCTCGGCTCCTACCTGGAGCGTGGGCTCGGCGACCTGGGGATGCCCGACGTCGCGGTGGCGATCGAGCCCGACCCGCCCGCGCCGGCGGACCCGGCCGAGCGGACCGCCGCCCGTCGCCGGACCAGCGCGGTGGCCGCCGGGCACGCGCTCGGACGACCGGTCGAGATCACGTACCGGCCCGACGGGCGACCCGAGGTCCCGGGGGAGCGCACCATCTCGATCGCCCACGGCGCCGGGATCACGCTGGCCGTCGCCGCGGAGGGCGTGCTCGGCTGCGACGTCGAGAGCGTGGCGCCGCGCGGCCCCGAGGAGTGGCAGGGATTGCTCGGCCCGCACGCCGGGGTGGCGGAACTGCTGGCCGGAAACCCCGGTGAGACCCCGGACACCGCCGCGACCCGCGTCTGGACCGTGGTGGAGGCGATGCAGAAGGCCGGACTGCCGATGCACGGACCGCTCGTCGTGGCCGACGAGGAACGTCCCGGCTGGGTGCTCTTCAGCGCCGGCGGGGCTCGGGCCGCCTCCTTCGTCACCAGTCTGCGCGGCGGCGAGGGGCAAGTGGTGATCACTGTTCTGGCTGGTGCGAAGGGATGACCATGGAGAGCTACTACGAGCTGCGGCACACCGTCGGGTTCGAGGAGACGAACATCGTCGGCAACGTCTACTACGTCAACTACCTGCGGTGGCAGGGCCGGTGCCGGGAGATGTTCCTCAAGGACCGTGCGCCGGCCGTCCTCGCCGACCTGCAGGCCGACCTCAAGCTCTTCACGCTCAAGGTGGAGTGCGAGTTCTTCTCCGAACTCACCGCGTTCGACGAGATCGCCGTCCGGATGCGGCTGATCGAGCGGGCGCAGACGCAACTCGAGTTCGGCTTCGACTACGTGCGCCTCGGCCCGGCCGGCGAGGTCCTCGCCGCCCGGGGAATCCAGCGCGTCGCCTGCATGCGTGGCCCGAACAACCGGACCGTGCCCACCCGGGTTCCGGAGGCGCTCGAGGACGCCCTCGAGCCGTACCTCGCCGTCGGAGCCCGGCGATGACGACCTTCGACACCGAAGAGGTGACCGACTCGGCGCACATGCGTCGCGTCTACGGAACCTTCGCCACCGGCGTCACGGTGGTCAGTGTCGGTGGGGACGAGCCGCACGCCATGACCGCGAACTCGTTCAGCGCCGTCTCGCTCGATCCGCCGCTGGTGCTGGTCTGCGTCGACCGGGACGCGCTCATGCACCAGGCGCTCAGCCGCGCCGGCACCTTCGGCATCTCCGTGCTGGCCCCCGACCAGGAGGCCGTGGCGCGCTACTACGCGGACCGGCGTCGACCACTGGGCCCGGAACAGTTCGAGTTCGCCGACTGGCGGCCGGGCGGGCGGACGGACGCGCCGTTGCTCGCCGGGGCCGTCGCCCACTTCGAGTGCGAGCTCTGGCGGTCGTACGACGGGGGAGACCACACGATCTTCCTGGGCCGCCCGCGGGGCATGCGCCGGTACGGCGACGGCGACGCCCTGGTCTTCCTCGGTGGCCGGTTCCGCCGGCTCGAGATGGCGCCGTCCGCGGTGGTGACGTCGTGACCGCGGTCGTACGTCCGGCGTCGCCGTCGCTGAACGGGCCGTCGCGCGCCGCCGCGGTCAACATGTTGATCATGATGAACCGGGACCGCCTCGGCATGATGACCACCGCGGCGGCCCGCTGGGGCGACGCCGCCCGGCTGCCGGTCGGACCGAAGACGCTCTACTTCTTCAACCACCCCGGCCACGCCAAGCACGTGCTCGCGGACAACGCCGCCAACTACCACAAGGGCATCGGTCTGGTGCACGCCCGCCGGGCGCTGGGCGACGGACTGCTCACCAGCGAGGGTGAGCTGTGGCGCAAACAGCGCAAGGTGGTGCAGCCGGCGTTCCAGAGCCGACGCATCGCCGCGCAGGCCGGCATCGTCGCCGAGGAGGCGGCGGCCCTCGTCGGCCGGCTCCGGACGCTCGGCCGCCGGGGCCCGGTGGACGTGTTCCACGAGATGACCGGCCTGACGCTCGGGGTGCTCGGGCGGACCCTGCTCGACACCGACCTCGGCCGGTTCCCGTCGATCGGCCGTGACTTCACGGCGGTGCAGGACCAGGCCATGTTCGAGCTGGCGACGTTGAGCGCCGTGCCGCCCTGGGTGCCGCTGCCGCGTCAGCTGCGGTTCCGGCGCGCCCGTCGTCGGCTGCAGACGATCGTCGACCAACTCGTCGACGAGCGCGGGGACCACTCCGGCGACCGCGACGACGTGCTGTCGCGGCTCATCGTGTCGGCCCGGGCCGAGCCCGACCCGCGGGTCGGCCGGCAGCGGCTGCGGGACGAACTCGTGACGCTGCTGCTGGCCGGGCACGAGACCACCGCCAGCACGCTGAGCTGGGCGCTCTACCTGGTCGACAAGCACCCCGAGGTACGCGAGCGGCTGCGGGAGGAGGCCACCACGGTGCTCGGGGACCGGCTGCCGACCTTCGAGGACCTGGGCCGGCTGCGGTACACCGCGATGGTCATCGACGAGGTCGTGCGGCTGTACCCGCCGGTGTGGATCCTGCCGCGCAAGACGCTCGCCGAGGACGTGGTCGGCGGGTACCACGTGCCGGCCGGCGTCGACGTGCTGATCTGTCCCTACACGCTGCACCGGCACCGGGCCTTCTGGGACCGTCCCGAGGAGTTCGACCCGGAGCGCTTCGACCCGGTCCGGTCCACCGACCGCCCGCGGTACGCCTACATCCCGTTCGGCGCGGGACCGCGGTTCTGCGTCGGCAACCATCTCGGCCTGATGGAAGCCGCCTTCGTGCTCTCGATGCTGGTCCGGGAGCTGCGGCTCACCAAGGTCGCCACCCACGAGGTCGTGCCGGAGCCGATGTTGTCGCTGCGCATGCGCGGTGGCATGCCGATGACCATCAGTTCGGCCGACTGACGGACAACCGGGTGACGGACCGCCGTCACCCGTGACCGCACCACACAGGAGCCCGTCCTCGACGGGCGTCACCCCGAGGGGGAGCGTTGCCACCGAAACCAGTGGGTCCGCTGCGCCGGCTCATTCCCGCCATCTTCGTTCTGGTGCTCGTCGCGGGGCTGTTCACGATCTCGCGACTGCCGTCCGCGTCCGCGGCGGACCGGGAGGCGATGGCGTCGCGGTTCGCGTTCACCGAACTGCCCATCGCGTTCCCGCCGGGCCTGCCGCAGCGCACGGTCCGCACCGTGAACCCGAAGTACAAGCACATCCGCTCCTGGATCTCGTCGGTCGGCGCCGGTGTGGCGCTCAACGACCTCGACGGGCAGGGCGGCGCCAACGATCTGTGCCTCGTCGACCCGCGCAGCGACAGCGTCGTCGTCACCCCCGCGCCCGGCGGCGGCGCCACGTACGCGCCGTTCGTGGTGCAACCGGCGCCGCTGCCGATGGGTCCGGCGATCGCGCCGATGGGATGCGTGCCGGGCGACTTCAACGTCGACGGCCGCACCGACCTGCTGGTCAACTACTGGGGTCGGACGCCCGTGCTGTTCCTGCAGAAGAGCGACGCGCGGGGCCTGAGCCTGGCGTCGTACCACCCGGTCGAGCTGATCCCGCAGCAGAAGACCACCGACGGCCTGTACCGCGGGCCGCTGTGGAACACCAACGCGACCGCGGTCGCCGACTTCGACGGCGACGGCCGACCCGACATCGGCATCTTCAACTACTTCCCGGACTCGCAGGTGCTCGACCCGCAGGGCCTGCCCAACGTGCAGATGAACCACTCCATGTCCCGCGCGCAGAACGCGGGCGGGGCGCACATCCTGCGCTGGACCGGGGCCACCAGCGGCGCCGAGCCGACCGCCACCTACGAGGTGCAGAGCGCGATCGACCCCCGGTACGCGACGGGGTGGACGCTCGCCTCGGCCTCCGCCGACCTCGACGGTGACCTGCTGCCCGAGCTGTACCTCGCCAACGACTTCGGCAACGACCGGTTCTTCCACAACGTGTCGACGCCCGGCCGGATCAGGTTCAAGCTGGCCGAGGGCCGGCGCGGCCCGCTGGACCCGAAGTCGCTGGTGATGGGGCACGACTCGTTCAAGGGGATGTCGGTCGACTTCGCCGACCTGTCCGGCACCGGCCGGTTCGACGCCTTCGTCAGCAACATCACCGAGTCGTGGGGGCTGGAGGAGAGCAACTTCGTCTGGCTGAACACCGCGAAGACCCCGCAGGAGGCGCGCGAGCGGATGAGCAAGGGCATCGCGCCCTTCGAGAACGAGGCCGCGTCGAAGAACCTCGCCTGGGTCGGCTGGGGCTGGGACGCGAAGATGGCCGACTTCGACAACAGCGGCCGACTCGTCGTGGTGCAGTCCTGCGGCTTCGTCAAGGGCACGATCAACCGGTTCAACTGGCTCCAGGAGCTGGCCGCCAGCAACGACCTGATGCTGCGCGAGCCCGACATGTGGCCCAACGCCCAGCCCGGCGACGACATCGCCGGCTCCAACGCGCTGGCGTTCTGGGCGCCGGAGGGCAACGGCCGCTACGTCGACCTGAGCCCGCAACTCGGGCTCGACGACCGGACCCCGACGCGCGGGGTCGCCGTGGGCGACACCGACGGCGACGGCCGCCAGGACTTCGCGGTGGCGCGGCAGTGGGGGCCACCGGCCTTCTACAAGAACACCAAGACGGAGATCGGCGCCTTCCTCGGGCTGCGGCTGCACCGGCCCGCGCTCGGCGCCGGCCAGTCCGGCGACGCCGGCACCCCGGCGTACGGCGCGCAGGCGCGGGTGACCACGGCCGACGGCCGCACCCAGCTCGCCCAGCTCGACGGCGGGGGCGGGCACTCGGGCAAGCGCAGCTTCGACGTGTTCGTCGGGTTGGGCGCCCAGGGCGCCGCACCCGTCACCGTCGAGCTGAGCTGGCGCGATCTCTCCGGCGCCCGGCACCAGCAGACGCTGTCCCTCGCCGCCGGGTGGCACGACCTCATGCTCACCGACCGAGCCCAGGAGCTGACCAAGCCATGACGGACGTCAAACGCGCCCCGGAAGGCGCGACCACCACGGTCGAGGCCGTCGACGCGGCCCGCAACGGCGCCGGCCCGGCCGGGGCCCACCGGGGCGTCGACACCCGGCCGCCCGTACCCCGGGTGGACAAGCGTGACCCGCGCTACCTCGCGCTGCGGAACTTCGCCATCTCCATGTCCATCCTCAACATCCTCGGTTACACGATCCTCGGCTTCGAGCAGCCCTGGACCTGGCCGCTGTTCGTCCTGGCGCTCGGGTACACCGTGGAGCTGGTGATCGAGGCGGTCGCGGCCCGGTCCCTGGGCCGCCGGCCGGCCTACAGCGGCAACGGCGCGTGGGGTGTCTACACGTTCCTGCTGCCCACCCACATCACCGCGCTCGCGGTGAACATGCTGCTCTACGCCAACGACATGTTCTGGCCGATCGCCTTCGCGGTGGTGGTGGCCATCGGTCAGAAGGCGGTGCTGCAGGCGCCGATCAACGGGCGCATGCGGCACTTCATGAACCCGTCGAACTTCGGCATCACGATCGCGCTGCTCACGTTCGCGTGGGTCAACGTGGCCCCGCCGTACCACTTCACGGAGAACGTGCCGGACGTGTTCCGGATGTTCATCCCGATGGTGGTCCTCACCGCCGGCACCATCCTCAACGCGATGCTCACCAAGAAGGTCGCGCTGATCGTGGGCTGGGTCGGTGGCTTCGTCATCCAGGCGCTGATCCGGCACTACGTCTGGGACGTGCAGCTCTGGTCGGCGCTGAGCATCATGACCGGGGTGGCGTTCGTGCTGTTCACCAACTACATGATCACCGACCCGGGCACCACGCCGTCGAAGGCGCGGAACCAGTTCATGTTCGGCTCCTCGGTGGCCATGGTGTACGGCGTCCTGATGGTCTTCAACGTGGTCTACACGCTGTTCTTCGCGGTCACCATCGTCTGCCTGGCCCGGGGTCTGTTCTGGTGGGGCAAGTGGCTGATGGAGCGGCGTGGCGAGCGCACCCCGGTGCAGCCGGTGCCGCCGCCCGCGGCGGTCGAGCTGCCGATCGCCCGCTGACCCGCCACCCGGCGCGACACCGACCGGACCGTCCTCCACCCTGCGGGGCACCGCAGTGGGGAGGGCGGTCCGGTCGCTTCACCGACAGGTGCTCGTCAACGCATTGCGGACAGCTCCCCCCGGATGCTCCCTCCGTCGTCTACTGTGCACTCTGGGTACCCGTGATGTTCGGTCACCGCGGGCTTCCCACGATGCTCGCCAACCGGACGGAGGCACCGGCATGGAAGTGTCCACCCAGCAGTGGGAGTCGATCCGCGACGACGTCACCGCCGCCGGCGAGCGGTTCGCCGCCCTGGTCGAGAAGGCCCCGGCGGACGTGCGGGCGACCCGGGAGTGGTCGGTCGTCGACACCGCGGTCCACCTGGTCACGGTGACCGACCTCGACGCCGTCATCACCCGGGCCTACCCCGAGCCGGCGTTTCCGCACCCCGGCCTGTACGAGCAGTGGCAGCGCACCAACGTCGACGATCTCGCACTGCTCAACGTCGAGGTGATGCGCCTGTGCGAGGAGCGTGACCCGGGGGCGCTGGCGGCCCGCATCCGCGCGAACTGCGCGGCGATGCTCGACGCCACGCGCGACGTCGACCCGTCGGCGCCGCTGCCCTGGCTGGGCAGTTCGACGCTCACCATGGCGGGGCTCTTCGCCCACATCGTCAACGAGTTCAACATCCACGGCTGGGACATCGCCCGGGCCGCCGGTCTCCCGCACGAGATCCCGCCCGGCGAGGCGGCGGCGTTCTTCGAGGTGTTCTTCGTCGGGCTGGTCCGCGACGGGTACGGTCACCTGCTCGACACCCCGAAACCGCTGCCCGACGTGCGCGTGGCGGTCGCCTTCGAGTCGCGCCACGCGCGCCCGGTGACCCTGCTGCTCGACCGGAACGTGGTGAGCGTCGCCGATCCGGGCACCCGCCCGGACGTCCGGGTCAGCTACGACCCGGTGGTCCTCAACCTGATGCTCTTCGGCCGGGTCTCACCCGTGCGGGCGATGCTCTCCCGCAGCGTCCGGGTCGGCGGCCCCAGGCCGTGGCTGATGCTCGCGTTCATGCGCAAGGTCCGCTGCCCGAGCTGACGGGCGCGCGGGCCGCCGGTGACCCGGCGGCGTGGGGCGTCGACGCCGTGCCGAGCCCGACGACCCGCGACGGTCACCGGCCGCCCGCGACACCCGCCGACGGCACCGGGTCGGCGCCGCCACCACGCAGGACCCGGCGCGCGATCGCGGGCCGGAGCAGCCGGGTCGGCGGGTCCACGAGGTTGAGCACGCGCAGGAACGCCTCGCCCAGCACCGCGTCGGTCCGGGCCGCCGCGTGCAGCCGGTGCACGTACCAGTTGACCAGCCGGACCCGCGCCGAGCGTGGGCCCGGCACCTGCGGGAACCGCAGGTCCGTGCCGACCGCGATGGACCACGGCCCGTCGATCAGCTTGCCCGCGCCGCGGAAGAAGCGCCGGGCCAGCCGGTCCGGGCCGCCGGGCAGGAGCGAGCGGAGCAGCAGGCCCTCGGTGGCGGCGACCGTCATGCCCTGGCCGTACACCGGGTTGAAGCTGCACACGGCGTCGCCGACCACCAGGTAGCCGAGCGGGAAGCGGCGCAGCCGCTCGTAGCGTCGGCGCACGCTCGCCGGATAGCGCATCTGGGCGGGGCCGCCCACCGGGACGGCGTCGCGCACGAAGCGGCTGATCACCGGCATGCCCAGTGACTCGGCGAACCGGGTGAAACCCTCGTGGTCCGACGGCGGCTGCTCACCGAGCATCCCGCTGAGCGCCACCGCGAACCGGCCGTCCTCCTGCGCGGCGACGATGCCGGTGCGGGGGCGACCCGGCACGGCGTTGGTGAGCGCGCCGAGCAGTCCGTCGAGGTGCCGGGGTTCGCGCCGGTAGACGCGGGTGACGTAGGTGACGTCCACCGGGACCCGCTGCTCCGGCGGGGTCGGGTAGCCGAGTTCGGCCAGCCACACCGGGCTGCGGGAGGCCCGGCCGCAGGCGTCGACCACCAGGTCGGCGTGGATCGGGTACGCGGCCCCGACGCGCGGCGTCACGAGCACCCCGATGATCCGGCTGCGGTCCTCGGTGCTCAGCAGCGCGCTCGCCTCGGCGGGCGGGCAGAACCGGACGTTGCCCAGGTTCCGTACCCGGGCGCGCACCGTGCTCTCCAGCAACGGGCGGCTGACGCCCACGCCGACCAGGTCGGAGGCGGCACGCCGCATCGGGTGGCCGTCGTTGCACCAGTGCACCTGGTCGTGCAGGTCGACCAGGGGCGCGCCGGCGGCGGACAGCTCGTCGCTGAGCCCCTCGAAGAGTTCGTCGAGGGCCCGTCGGCCGCGCGCCAGCAGCACGTGCAGTTGGCGGGACTGCGGCACCCCGCGCCGGGCCGCCGCCTCCTCGGGCAGCGGGTCGCGGTCGACGATGGTGACGGTGTCGTACGCCTCGCTGAGCACCCGGGCGGCGATCAGGCCGGCCATGCTGCCGCCGAGCACCACGGCGTCGCCTGCGGAGACCATGACCGGAATGCTAGGCGGGGCCGGACGGGCGCCTCGCCTCTCGACGTGCGCACCTCGACGGCGTGCGCCCACGGGCAAGGCAGCACATCTGAAGATAGCTATCCGTAGGGTTCGGGTTACACAATGGAGCGATTCGTGTTCGTTGACATTGGGAGTCGCCGTGTCCAACCTCGTGGAGTCTTCGCCGGACACCAGAACCGGCCGCCCCTGGGGGCTCAACGGCCGCCACCACCGAGCCGCTCTGTCGATTTTCATGGTGATCGTCCTGGCGCACTGGGCCGAGCACCTCACCCAGGCGTACCAGATCTGGGTGCTGGGCTGGACGCCCGCGCAGGCGCGCGGCGTGCTCGGGATGCCGTTCCCGTGGCTCATCAAGTCCGAGTGGCTGCACTACGGGTACGCGATCGTGATGCTGGTCTTCCTGTTCCTGCTGCGCCCCGGGTTCGTCGGCCGCAGCCGGACCTGGTGGACGGTGGCGCTCGCCATCCAGTTCTGGCACCACATCGAGCACTTCCTGCTGCTGGTCCAGGCGCAGAGCGGGCACTTCCTGGCCGGTCGCACGGTGCCGACCAGCATCCTGCAACTGGTGCTGCCCCGCGTCGAGCTGCACCTGTTCTACAACACTGTGGTGTTCCTGCCGATGGTCGTCGCCATGTACTACCACCTGCGGCCGTCGCGGGCCGAGTCGCGGGACATGATCTGCAGCTGCCGTCCACTGCCGGCATGACGTCCGTGTCACCGACCCGTCGCCGGCTGCTCCTCGGCGCTGCCGGCGTCGGGCTGGCGCTGCTGGTGGTCTACCTCGTCTTCGGCCGGGCGGCGCCGGCCCGGCTGGAGGCCGTCGAGCCGGTCGACGGCGCGTCGGTCGCCGTCTCGCCCACCCAGGTGGCGCTACGGTTCGACGCCGCCCCGCACCCGCGCGTCATGCACCTCACGGTGCTCGGCCCCAGCGGGGACAAGGTCTCCACCGGCGATCCGATCCTCAACGGCAACCGGATCAGCGTCCCGGTCTCGGCCGGCCGCCCCGGCCCCTACCAGGTCGGCTACCACGTCGAACTCGACGACGGCACGCCCGTCGCCGGCATCGCCACCTTCTCTGTCGGCCAGGGGACCGGGACCCCCACGGGACCGGTCGAGGTCGCCGCCCCGGCGCACGAACACCACCTGGAGCGGGACACCAGCACCCTGGTGCTCGTGCTGATCGACCTGGTGCTGGTGGCCGGCCTGGTGTCGGTCCTGCTGCTTCGGCCACGGGTGCGCTGATCCGGCCGCCCGGCCCTCGGGTCGGGCGGTCTCGGGACAGCGGCCGGTCAGGTTCCCAGCCCGGCGATCACCTCGGCGACCGCCGGGGCGTGGGCCGGGTCGAGCAGATCCAGATGCGAACCGGGCACCCGGTGCACGCGCACGCCGCCCCCGCACCGTTCCGACCAGATCTCCAGGCTCTCCTCGTCCACGCGTGGCTCCTGCGGGCGGACCAGCTCCAGTGAGCCGGGGTAGGACGGCAGCCGGTAGACGCGTTCCGCCTCGGCGTTGATGGGATAGATCTCCACGAGGCGGCGCAGGCGGTCGGCGCCGAAGCCGGGCGGCAGGACACCCCGGGCGGTTCCCTCGTCGAGGATGCGCGTGCACATCGCCTCGGGGGAGAGCCCGGCCAGCTCGTCCGCCGGCAGGTCGAGGCCGAGATTGTGGTTGACCAGGGACCAGAGCAGCCGGGCGCGGGAGGCCGGTGGTTGCGCGCGGCGGGTCACGGCGGTGTCCAGCAGCACCACCGCGGCGGGTCGCTCGCCGTCGTCCGCCATCCGGCTCGCCATCTCGTACGCGACCAGCCCGCCGAACGAGTAGCCGACCAGGACGAGTTGCTCCGGGCGGTAGGCGCGGGCCAGTTCCGCGCGGTAGGCGGCGGCCATCTCGCCGATGGTGTGGTCCGGCTGCATCCGCGGGTCGAGGGCCCGCGCCTGCAACCCGACGCAGGTGTGGCCCGCCGGCAGCGCGTCGGCGAGGTGCCTGTACCACAACACGCTGCCGCCGAGCGGGTGCACACAGGCGACCACCGGGCCGCCGGGATCACCGGGTCGGATCGGCACGACGGGGGTGGGCGTGTCCGTGAACCCGTCGCGCAGCAGCCGGGCCATCGCGGTGACGCTGCTGGCCCGCGCCATGACGGGCAGCGGCAGCGACACCCCGGTGCGTCGCCGGATCTCCGACAGGGTGCGCACCGCCTGGAGTGAGGTGCCGCCGTGGGAGAAGTAGTCGTCGTCGACGCCGAGAGCGGGGTTGCGCAGGTGGTCGCGCCAGATGCGCAGCAGCACCAGTTCGATGGCGTCTCGTGGTCGGCCGTCCCGGACGGCCGTGGTCGTCGGTGTCATTCCGGTGTCCCCCCGTTGGCGGTCGACTGGCGCGGACCGGCGGTCCGCGGCGTTGCTGGGGTCGGGCCGCGCGACGTGGCCCGACGGGTCAGGAGGGGGCCGGCTCCGGGCGGGTGCGGCGGGCCCAGGCCACGACCGGGCCGCTGAGCGCGGCGCCGGCCAGCGGGATCAGGGCGAGGACCAGCCAGCCGGCGGCGCCCAGACCGCCGGTCAGGCCGGTCACCAGGGCCGGGCCCGCCACCGCCGGGACCGCCTGGCCGAGCCGGAACACCCCGGCGTAGCGGGCCTGCGCCCGCTCCGGGGCGAGACCGAACTGCATGGTCCACCGCGCCGTCTCGCCGCCGAGCTCGGCGAAGGTCAGCAGGACCGCGACCAGCACCAGCACCGCGATCGCGGGCGCCGCCGGCAGCCGGCCGGTCAGCGCGGCCACCGGGCAGGCGGCGGCGAGCAGCAGGAACGCGAACCGCTGGAGGCGGGCGGCGGACGGAATGGTGTCGCCGGCCCGCGACACCCGCACCTGGAGCAGCACGACCAGCACGGTGTTGATGCCGGTCAGCCACGCCGCGAGCGGGCGGGGCGCGTCGGTGGCGGAGACGATCCAGAGGGGCAGCCCGACCAGCAGGATCGTCTCACCGATCCGGGTGAGGCAGCTCACCTGCGCCACCAGTAGGTAGGGCAGGTCGGCGAGGGGTCGGACGCGCTCCCGGGCGCCGTCCGTCGGGGCGGGCCGCGGCCAGGCCGGCAGCAGCAGGTAGAGGCCGGCGACCGCGACCCAGCACGCGGCCACGGCCGCCAGCATGCCGAGGTACGCCGCCCGCGAGTCGACGGCGAGCACCAGGCCGGCGGCCAGCGTGCCGAGCGCGAAGCCGGCGTTGAACACGCTCCGCAGGTACGCCGAGACACGCACCCGGTCGCTTCCGGTGACCGCGGCGGCGATCATGCCGTCGCGGCTGACGTCCCAGGACTGCTCGGCGACGGCGACCAGCGCGACCAGCGGCACGAAGAGCCAGAACCGGTCGGCCGCCAACAGCAGGAGCACGAACAGCGCCTGGAGCAGCACGAACACGACGGACATCCGGCGGGCGCCGTAGCGGTCCGCCAGCCGGCCGGCCGGGACGCTCGCCGCGATGCCGGCGAGGGCGGCGGCGGAGAGCCCGGCTCCCACCTGGCCGACGGTCAGGTCACCGGCGCGGAGGAAGTAGACCGGCGCTCCGGCCAGGTAGAGCCCGGCGCCGACACTGCCGGCCAACTGGGCGACCGCGAGCCAGCGGGCGGGGCCGCTCACCGGGAGGAGGGCGCCGAGCGCGGCTCCCAGGCGCCCCCGCGGCGCCCCGCCGCCTCCGGCGCCGGACAGAGTGGACTGCGGTGACGCCATGTCGTTCCCCCGTTTGAGCTGCGTGTTCCGCGTGCGAGATGGCGAATCCCGGCTCATTGATCTTTCTGTGCCCGGGGACGGGACACCTGAACACGCGCATTGACGCGAGCGATTCTAACAGCACTCCGCGCCCGCGCCGCGGACGCTGACCCGCGTGGATTGCTCGGCGCTGCGGTCGCGTGCTACGGTCCGGTGCGGGCCTCTCAATGGGAGGCCCGCACTCGCGCAGGCGTCGTCAAAACGGGGGTTCTGACGTCTTGGAAAATGCATTTTCCCCTGCCCTCCTCGATTTGTCACGCGACGTTCTCGGCATTTCCGAGAATCGGTTTCCCGCTGATTCGAGGGAATCCTTCGCCGCCTTGGGCGGCACGTCGCTGCGGGCGATGCGGCTGGTCGCCCGGGCCGAGCGCGAGCTCGGCCTGCGGATCGACCTCGCCGACCTGTTGCGTCCCGAGCCGCTCGTCTCCGCGCTCGGCCGCAGCGGGCCGCTGGAGCGCGGTGGGCGGCGGGAGCGCCCGGCGGCGGACCGGCGTCCCCTGCTGCCCGCGCAGCACGCGATGCTGGTGCACGAGCAGCAGTGGCCGGGCGTCGGTTACCGCCTGTTGTTCAGCCTCCGCTGCCCGGGTCCCGCCCGCGCCCGCCACCTGCGCGACTGCCTGGACGCGTTGACCGCCCGCCACGAGACGCTGCGCACCGTGTTCGACGCCGACGCCGACGCCGACGCCGACGCCGACCAACCCGGGCGCCGCGTCCTGCGCCGGTGGCGCCCGGTGCTGCGGGAACAGGGGCACTACACCCCGGACGGTGACCCGGTCGCGGCTGCCCACGCCCACCTCGCCGAGCTGGCGCCCGGGCTGGACCCGTTCCGCCGGCCGCCCGCCGAGTGGCTGCTGACCGAGCTGCCCGGCGGCGGGAGCCACGTCGTCTCGCTGCTGGCCCACCACGCCCTGCTCGACGGTTGGGCGGTCGGGCTGCTCCTGCGGGAACTGGCCGCGGCCTACCTCGGCGGCACCCTGCCACCGGCCGAGCCGGGCGTCCCCCCTGACGTCCTGCTCGAACGCGCCCGCCCCGCCGACGAGCTGCGCCGGCACCGGGCCGGTCAGTTGGCCGGGGCGCCGCGGGTGGTGGAGTTGCCCGGCCGGCCCGGCGCCACCGGCCGGCCGGGCCGACCGGGCTCGCGGCTGACCTTCACGCTCGGGGCCGGGGCCACCGCCGCGTGCGACGACCTGGCGCGCGCCGCCGGCGTGACCCGGCCCGCGGTGCTGCTGGCCGCGTGGGCGCTGGTCACGGGCCGCCGGTGCGGGGTCGACGACCTGCTCGTCGGGGTGCCGGCCGCCGGCCGCCCGACCGCCGAGCTGGGCGAGGTGGTCGGCCTCGCGACCCGCGTCGTGCCGGTGCGCTGCCGGTGGGACGACGACGCGCCCGCGAGCGCGCTGGCCCCCGCCGTGGCCGACGCCCTCGCCGACGCGGTCGCCGCCGCCGAGCTGCCGTTCGAAACGCTCGTGTCCGAGCTGGGCGCGGCCGGGGCGATCGACCGCAACCCGCTGGTCCAGATCGGATTCGCCGCCCACGACGAGCTGATCCCCGCCGAGCTGCCGACCCCCGCCGGGACGGCGACCGTCCACGAGGGGCACGACGGGGGTTCGGTCTTCGACGCGATGCTCTACCTCCAGACCTGGGGGGAGCGGCCCCGGTTCGCGCTGGAGCACCGGCTGGCGGCGCTCTCCCCGGCCGGCGCGGCAGAGCTGGCCGAGGCGTTCGAGGCGACCCTGGTGGCGCTGGCGCAGGCCCGCGACCTGCCACTACGGACGGTCCGCGGAATGTCCGAGCGGCAGCGCGCCCGGCTCGACGAGTGGGGCCGCGGCCCGGACACCGGCCCGGCGACCGGGCTGTGGCAGGCGTTCGCGGAGCAGGTCCGCCGGCGACCGGGGGCGATCGCCGTGCGCGGCTCCGAGGGCAGCACCACGTACGCCGAGCTGTTCGACCTGGCCGAGCGGTTCTCCGCGGACCTCGCCGAGGCCGGGGTGACGGCCGGTTCGACGGTGGTGGTGGCGACCCCGCCCGGCACCGCCGAGGTGGTGGCCGTGCTGGCGACGCTGCGGCTGGGGGCGGCGTACACCGGCCTCGACGCCGACGCCCCGGACGAGCGGGTGGCGGCGCAGCTGGCCCGGTGCCGCCCCGCCGCCGTCGTGGGTGATCCGCGGGTCGCCCGGCTCGCCGGGGTCGGCCCGGCCCTCGACGGGCCGTCCCGGCCCGCCGGCGCCGCCGTCCCTCCCGTGGCCGCGCCGACCGATCCGCAGCGGGTCGCCTACCTGGCGTTCACCTCCGGGTCGACGGGCGAGCCCAAGGCCGCCCGGATCACCCACGCCGCGGTGCTGCGCCTCGTGCACGACCCCGACGTGTTCCGGTCCGAGCCCGGGGACGGCTTCCTGCGGCTCGCACCGCTGGCCTTCGACGCGTCCACGATGGAACTGTTCGTCCCGCTGCTCACCGGCGGCCGGGTCGAGATCTTCCCGGGCCCGGTGCCACACCCCGGTGAGCTGGCCCGTTTCCTCGCCGAGCGGGAGGTCACCGTCGCCTGGCTGACCGCCGGCCTGTTCCGGGTGCTCGCCGACTACGACCCGGCGGCCTTCGGCGGGCTCCGGCAACTGCTCGCCGGCGGCGACGTGGTGCCGGCCGGGCAGGTCGCGGCCGTGCTGCGGGCCTGTCCGGGGCTACGGGTCACCAACGGCTACGGCCCCACCGAGAACACCGTCTTCACCACCGTGCACCACGTCGACGACCCGTGCGAGCTGCCGGACGACGTCCCGATCGGGCGGCCCGTGGGCGGCACCGGCGTCCTGGTCCTCGACGACGACGGCGAGCTGCTGCCACCCGGCGCGGTGGGCGAGCTGTGCGCCGTCGGCGCCGGGCTGGCCCTGGACTACCTGGACGACCCGCAGCGGACCGCGGCGGCGTTCCGGCGGCTCGGCGACGGCACCCGCTGCTACCGGACCGGCGACCTCGTACGCTGGGACGAGCAGGGCCGACTACGCTTCCTGGGCCGCCGGGACCAGCAGGTCAAACTGGACGGCCACCGGGTCGAGCAGGACGAGGTGACCCACCGGCTGTCGGCGCACCCACGGGTGTCCGACGCGGCGGTCGTGGTGGCCGGCGACGCGGAGAACGGCCGCTTCCTGGTGGCGGCGCTGGTCGCCCCGCCGGAGGCCGGTCTCGTCGAGGAGGTGCGCGTGTCGGTGTCGCGGAGCCTGCCGGCGTACGCGGTGCCGAAACGCTGGGTGCTGCTCGACGCGCTTCCCCTCACCGGCAACGGAAAGGTCGACGCCCGGGCGATCCTGCGCCGGGTCGAGGAGCAGACGTCCACGGCGGCCCCGACGCCGCACCGCGCCCCGACACCGCCCGGCGCACCGGCGGAGGATCTCGAATCGCTGATCGCCGAGGTCTGGGCCACCGTGCTCGGCGACGACGACTTCGACTTCGACGAGCCGTTCTTCGAGGTGGGCGGCGACTCGTTGCAGTTGGCCAGGGTGCACCGGCTGCTGCGGGACAGACTGCCCGACCGGTCGATCGTCCTGCTGGACCTCTACCGCCACCCCACCGTGGACTCGCTCGCCGGCTGGCTGCGCGGCGCGGGACCGGCGACCACGGCGGCGACGCGGTGAGCGCCGGACGCGGACCGGTCGCCGTGGTGGGCGTCGCCGGCCGCTTTCCCGGCGTCGCCTCGCTGGACGAACTGTGGGACGCGTTGGTCGAGGGCCGGGAGCTGCTCACCCGGTTCACGCCGGAGCAGCTCGCCGCCGCCGGCGTCCCCGCATCGGAGCGCGACGACGAGGACTACGTGCCGGTGCGTGGCGTGCTCGACGGCATCGAGGACTTCGACGCCGCCTTCTTCGGCCTCCCACCCCGGGAGGCGATGATCACCGATCCCCAGCACCGGCTGCTGCTGGAGTGCGCGTGGGAGGCGCTGGAGTACGCGGGCCACCCGCCCGGCCGGGAACCGGGCCGCATCGGCGTCTTCGTCGGCACCGGCGTCAACACCTACCTGACGAACCATCTGCTCGGGCGACCGGACCTGCTCGCCGAACTGGGTGCGCTCCCGATGATCATCGGCAACGAGAAGGACCACGCCGCGACCCGGATCGCGTACCGTCTCGGCCTGCGCGGCGCGGCGATCGGCGTCCAGACGGCCTGCTCGACCTCGCTCGTCGCGGTGCACCTGGCCTGCGAGAGCCTGCACAGCGGGGACACCGACCTGGTCCTGGCCGGGGGCGCGACGGTCAGCACCCCGCAGCAGCGCGGCTACCGCTACGAGCCGAACGGCATCGGCGCGCCGGACGGGCACTGCCGGGCCTTCTCCCGCGACGCCGCCGGCACGGTGGCCGGCAACGGCGCCGGGATCGTCGTGCTGCGCCGCCTCGCCGACGCGCTGGCCGACGGCGATCCGATCCTGGGGCTGGTGCTCGGCTCCGCGGTCAACAACGACGGGGCCGCGAAGGTCGGCTACACCGCGCCCGCGGTCGCCGGTCAGGCCGAGGTGATCGGCATGGCCCTGGCCCGGGCCGGTCTCGACCCGGCGGACGTCGACGTGGTGGAGGCGCACGGCACGGGCACCGAGATGGGCGACGCCATCGAGGTCGCCGGCCTCGGCGCGGCGTTGGGGCCGGGCGGGCCGGCGGGCGGACGCCTGCTGGGGTCGGTGAAGCCGAACCTCGGCCACCTGGACGCCGCCGCCGGGATCACCGGGATGATCAAGATGCTGTTGGCCCTGCGCCACGGCGTCGTGCCGCCCACCGTGCACCACGACCGGCCCCACCCCGACATCCCGTTCGCCGACGCCGGCCTGCGCGTCAACCCGACGGCCGAGCCCTGGCCGGCGCGGGGCGGGCCGCGCCGGGGCTGCGTCAGCTCGTTCGGCATCGGCGGCACCAACGCCCACGTGGTCCTCCAGCAGGCGCCCCCGAACCCGGGCCCGTCCAGGTCCGCGCCGGACGCCGACCTCGTCGTGCTGAGCGGGCGTACCCCGCAGGCGGTGCGGACGGCGGCGCGGCGGCTCGCCGACCACCTGACGGCGGCGCCCGGGTGGGAACTCGCCGACGTCGCGCACACCAGCCGCGTCGGCCGTACCGCCTGGCCGGTCCGGCGGGCGATCGTCGCCACCGACCGCGCCGACCTGCTGCGGCAGCTCGACACCGATCCGGAGCCCGTGGTCGTGCCCCGCCGGGCGACGCTCACGTTCGCCTTCCCGGGGCAGGGCAGCCAGTTCCCCGGGATGGCCGCCGACCTCCACGCCCGGCTGCCCGGCGTCCGCGAGCGGCTCGACGCCGGGCTGGACGCGCTGCCCGCGGGCACCGCCGATCCGGTGCGCGCCGCGCTCCTGGACCCGTACGCCGCCGACCGGACGGCCCGTCCCTCGGTCGCCCAGCCCGCCCTGTTCCTGGTGGAGTACGCGCTCGGCGCCCAACTCCTCGACTGGGGCCTGCGACCGCAGCGGATGATCGGGCACAGCGTCGGCGAGTACGCCGCGTTCTGCCTGGCCGGTGGCCTGCGCCTGACCGACGCCCTGGCGCTGCTCACGGAACGCGGGCGGCTGGTGGAGCGCACCCCGCCCGGTCGGATGGCCGCCGTGCTGGCCGACCGGGACCGGGTGGCCGCGCTGCTGCCGCCGGATGTGCAGGTGGCCGCCGACAACGCGCCCGGCGTCACCGTCGTCTCCGGCTCGCCGGCCGGGGTGCGGGAGCTGACCGACAGGTGCGCCGCCGCCGGCCTCCGGGTGCGCCCGGTGCCCGCCGCGCACGGCTTCCACTCCAGCCTGCTCGACCCCGTCCTCGACGACTTCCGGGCGGTCGTCGGCGCGGTGCCGCACCACCCGGTCACCACCACCGTCCACTGCGGGCTGACCGGCCGGCCGGTGGTCGAGGGCGCGACCCGTCCGGCGGAGCACTGGGTGCGGCAGTTGCGCGAGCCGGTGCGGTTCCGGGAGGCCGCCGCCGAGCTGCTGACCACGCGCCACCCGGTCGTCCTCGAGGTCGGGCCGGGCCGGGCGCTGACGGCGCTGATCCGGGCGGCGGGCGGCGGACGGGTGCCGGTGGCGCCCACGATGCCGGCCGAGCCGGGCACCGCCGCGCTGCCGGTGCTGCTGCGGGCGCTCGGGACGGCCTGGACCGCCGGCGTCGAGCCGGACTGGGCCCCGTTCCGGCTCGACCCGGACGCCCGGCGGGTGCCGCTGCCGACGTACCCCTTCGAACGCGTCCGGCACTGGGTCGACCTCACCGAGCCGGCGGCGGGGGAGAAGACGGCGGCGGGCACCGCGGCTCCGGAGCCGACCGCCGAGCCGGACGAACCCGAGACGCCCGCCGCCACCGTGGAACGGGAGATCATCGCGGCGTGGCGGGACCTGCTCGGGGCGACCGACGTGGCACCCGACTCCGACTTCTTCGCGTTGGGTGGGGAGTCGCTGGTCGCCGTGCGGATGCTCAGCCGGCTGCGACAGCGGTGCGGCGTGCGCGTGCCGCTGCGCATCCTGGCGCAGGACCCTACCGTGCGCGGGCTGACCCGGGCGGCGCTCGACCGCCTGCCGGCCGGCGCGAACCAGTGACACCGGGAGAGACAGTGACCGCACCGGCGCCCACCCTGGAAGTCCTCGTGGACGGTCCGGGCGCACCGCTCGTCGTCATCGACTTCATCCGCATCTCCGCCGGGGCCGGGCTCGGTGAGCTGCTGGCCTCGGCGCCCCACGACCGGCCGGTGTACCGGGCCGACCCGGTCGAGACGCTCCTGGGCGAGCCCGGGTTCCGGGCCACCACCGACCTCGCCGAGGAGTACGCCGCGGCCGTGCGTCGGCTGCCCGTACGCCCGGCCCTGATCGTGGGATACTGCAGCGCCGCGCCGACGGCCGTCCGCGTCGCCGAGCGGACCGGCGTGCCGCTCGTCCTGGTCGAGCCCACCTGGCAGGGCCGGGGCGCCGTGGAGCACGACTTCCGCGCCTTCCGCGCCACCCTGCGGGAGGGCGAGCCGGCCGCGGTGCCGCTCGACGCCGACCCGGCCCGGGCCCTCGCGGTGATCACGCGCACGTTGGGCGACGACCTCGACGCGTTCGCCCGGGCGAACGACCTGCCGGACGACGAACGCCAGGACACCCGTGAACAACTCGTCGACAGGTACGTGGCCTGGCTGCACGTGCTGCTCTCGGCGTCCGCGGACCCGGTGCCGCCCCGGCCCGCCGACGTGGTGCTGGCCAGCCGGGACTACCCGGGCGAGCATCCCGGCGTCGAGACGCGCCGGCTCGACCTGACCGCCGACGAGATGCCGACCGCGCCCGCCACCCGGGCCGCCCTGACCGCGCTGGCCGAACCGACGGCAGTGGCCCGGTGACGGCGTTCCTGCCCGGACTGGTGCTGGCGCAGGCCGCCCGGACACCCGGGGCGTGTGCCGTCGTGGACGAGCGTGAGTCGCTGACGTACGAGGAACTCGTCCGGCAGGCCGGCGTGGTGGCCGGGCTGCTCACCGCGGCGGGGGTGGAACCGGACGCCGTGGTGGCGGTCCACGCCGAACGCTCGGCCCGCTTCCCGGTGCTGCTGCTCGGGGTGCTGCTCAGCGGCGCCGCGTACCTTCCTCTGGAACCGGGCGACCCCGCGCCCCGCCTCGCCGGCATGCTGGACGACGCCGGCGTGGTCCTCGTGCTGACCGAACCCGAGCTGAAGGCCGCGGCCGAGGCCGTCGCCGGCAGCCGCCCGGTGCTCGCGGTCTCGGCGACCGAGCTGCGCGCGGGCGTCCCGGCGCCGCCGGCGCCGCTCCGCTCGGACCTGGGGCTGGCCTACGTCCTGTTCACCTCCGGCTCCACCGGGCGCCCCAAGGCCGTCGCCGTGCCGCACCGCGGCATCGTCAACCGGCTGCGATGGATGCAGAGCGAGTACGCCCTGACCAGCGCCGACGCCGTCCTGCAGAAGACCCCCGCCACGTTCGACGTGTCGGTGTGGGAGCTGTTCTGGCCGCTCGCGCAGGGCGCCCGTCTGGTCATGGCCCGGCCCGGCGGGCAGCGCGACCCGGAATACCTGATGGCCGTCCTGCGGCGGGAGCGGATCACCGTCGTCCACTTCGTACCCTCCATGCTGGAGTCGGTGCTCGACGAGCCCGGCTGGGACGGGTGCGACGCGTTGCGGCTGGTCGTCTGTAGCGGTGAGGCCCTCCCGCCGGCCGCGGTGCGCCGGTTCCGGGCGCGGAGCCGGGCCCGCATCGACAACCTGTACGGGCCGACCGAGGCGTCGATCGACGTGACCTGGTGGCCGTGCCGCCCGGTGGAGGACGGCGCTTCGGTGCCGATCGGCCGGCCGATCGCGAACGTCGTGGTGCGGGTCCTCGACGCGGACGGGAACCTGGTGCCCGAGGGCGTGCCGGGGGAGCTGCACCTGGGCGGGGACCACGCCCTGGCCCGGGGATACCTCGGCCAGCCGGGTCTCACCGCGGAACGGTTCCCGGCGGACCCGTTCGGCGACGGCGCCCGGTTGTACCGGACCGGCGATCTCGTGCGCTGGCTGCCCGGCGGGATGCTGGAGTTCCTCGGCCGGCTCGACCACCAGATCAAGCTGCGCGGGCAGCGGATCGAGCCGGGCGAGATCGAGGAGACACTGCGTCGGCATCCGGCGGTGACCGGCGCCGTGGTCGTGCTGCGCCGGGACGAGGGACGCGCCGACCGTCTGGTCGGCTACGTGGTGGGGCCGCCGGACGGCCCCGGCGAGCGGGACCTGCGCAACCATCTCGCCGAGCGGCTGCCCGCGTCGATGGTGCCGGCCCGGGTGGTGCGCCTGGACGCCTTCCCGCTCACCGCGAACGGCAAGCTGGATCGACGGGCCCTGCCGGAACCACCACGGCGCCGGCGTCCGTCAGCGCACGAAACCGATGTGGGCGGTGGCCATCAGTGAGCCGGGCTCGCAGAACGGCACCTGCTCGACGACCCGGCCCTCGTCCAGGTCCACGACGAAGAGGGTCGAGGCGCCGGTCATGAAGACGTACCGGCCGCCGGGCTCGACCGCGAGGTAGAGCGGCGACTGGCTGTTCTTCGCGCAGACGAACGGCGGCTGGACGGGCTCGTGCGCGAACAGTTCCAGGTCGAACACCGTGGACATGTCGGCGGGGTCGAGGACGAACAGCCGGTTCGGGAAGCCGGTGACCGCGATCAGCTGTCGGCCGTCACGGTGGAACAGTTGCTGCGAGGTGATGCGCAGGAAGGTCGGCCCGGTGTGGGCCGCCTCCCGGACCGCCGCGCCGTCCTGGTACCGCCACCGCTCCAGCACGCCCGGCCCGTGCACGACGACGTTGTTCTGCCACTTCGAGATGTTGTTGCAGGAGACGTAGAAGACGTTCGGGTCGTCCAGGTCGACGTCGACGTGCGCGGAGCAGCTCGCGCCGGTGGTGTGCACCGAGGCGCGGGTCAGCTTCTCGTCCGCCACCACGAACCGACCGGTGGGGAACTCGTTGGCCGCGTACCGCGCGACGTCGAAGCTCCCGCCGTCGGTGCCCCGCACCCGGCCGTCGGGACCGGGGCGCACCGACAGGTCCATGTCGACGCCGACCATGAACCCGTTCGGCGAGGCATCCAGCTCGTGGATGGTGTCGCAGGCGAACTCGGGCAGGTCGCCCAGCCGGCTCGCCGCGCCGGTGCGCAGGTCGTAGCGCCAGGCGCTGCTACGCAACGGCTGCTCCGGGTCGTGGTAGCGGCGCAGGCGGTCCTCGGCGTCGGTCATCGCGAACCCGATCACGCCCGGCTCCACCTCGCACTTGGTGGAGCTCTGCATCGCGGCGAAGTCCAGCTCGGTCGCCGGCGGCCAGAGGCGCGCGTCGCCGTCGCGGCCGAGCCGGCGCAGGTAGGGCGCCTGCTTGAAGGAGACGACGACCTCGCCGTCCGCGGTCTGCACGAAGCTGTGCGGGTGCAGGAAGTACGAGAGGAGATCTTCGAGCCGACCCAGCCCGTACGGCACCGGACCGTCGCCGAGCCGGTCCCGCAGCACCGCCAGTTGGCGGGCGCGCAGGTCACCGATGTCGATCGTGGTCTCCCGCACCGTGCGGGCGCCCAGGTCGACGAAGAGGTACCGCTCGCGTGTGCCGTCCGTGGACAACCCACAGACCAGCAGCGTCAGATCGCCGTAACCCGCCGACAACGGCAGGCTCAGGTCAACAGCCACAACAGCGCCTCCCGGAGGATGGTGATGCAGTTGGTGGTGAGGACGGACTCGACGTGGAACTGGAAGCTGGTGAAGCCCTCGGAGCGCAGCGCCACGACCCGGCCGTCGGGCTCCACCGCGATGGTCACCCCCGCGGGGGCCTCGGCCGGGGCGTCGGCGAAGAACGTGTTGTAGAAGCCGACCGGCTCGGCCCGCCCGAACAGGTCGACGGTCTCCTGCACGCCCTGCAACGGCGGGTCCACCGGGTGCACGGTCATGCCGAGCAGCCGGCAGAGGATCTGGTGACCGAGGCAGACCGCGAGGAACGGCGTGCCGGCCGCCATCAGCTCGCCCACGATGCGGTGCAGTTGGGCGATCTTCGGGTCGTCGAGCTGGTTCGGGTCACCGGGGCCGGGCCCGACCAGCACCAGGTCGTAACCGGTCAGGCCGATGCCGGACTCCCGGTAGTCGCGCATGGTGACCTTGAGCCCGAGGTGCTCCAGGATGTGCTTGAGCATCTCGGTGAACTGGTCCTCGTTGTCGACGATCAGCACCGACCGGCCGATGAGTTCCGGCGCGGCGTACCGGTCGTCGAACTGCCTGTTGATCCAGAAGCGCGACAGGTAGCGGTTGCGGCTGTTGAGCACCTCCATGACCTTGTCGTCCACGAACCGATCGAGGAAGGGGCCGGGCGGCTCCGCAGTGGTGATCGCCTTCAGCAGCCCCTCGGCCTTGGTGCGGACCTCACGGCACTCCTTCGCGGGGACGGAGTCGCGCACCACGCTGGCGCCGCTGCGGATCACGGCGTGGCCGTCGGTGTCCACCGCCATCGTCCGGATCGTGATGGCGCTGTCCAGCCACTCCTGGCCGTCGTCCTCGAGACCACGGATCATCAGGGCCGACGAGTAGTAGCCGCGGGACTCGGACTCGTGGCGGTGGATGACCCGGGCGGCGTTCTCCAGCGGGCTGCCGACCATGGTCGCCGCGAACATCGACTCGCGGAACGCGTCGAGCGGACTCATGGTGGCGCTGCCCTCGAGCACGTACTCGGTGTGGACGAGCGCGCTCATCTCCTTCAGGTAGGGCCCGTGCACGACGCCGCCCTCGCCGCAGATCCGCGACATCATCTTGAGCTCCTCGTCGACGACCTGGAAGAGCTCGTTCACCTCCTTGCGGTCGGAGAGGAACTCGATGAGGTCGGCCCGCTTCTGCAGCGCCGCCCGCGGCAGCGTGCCGCAGATCGGGTTCATCGTGACCGTGCCACGACGGTAGGTCAGGTGCCGCTCGGGCGAGGACCCGATGAAGTAGCGCTCCCCGTCGAAGAAGCAGAACGTCAGGTACGCCCCGATCTCGTTGCGGGCGAGCCGGGCGAAGATCGTGTGCGCGACGTCGGGCCCGAAGTCGCCGATGGTCACGTCGCAGCGCCGCGAGATGAGGAAGTTGGAGCCCTCGCCGCGCTGGATCTCCTCCTTGATCACCCGGTCGATCCGGGCGGCGAACTCCTCGTCACCGGGGGTGTGCACGGGATCGGAGACCACCCGGACGTCGGCGTGCGCGTCGGCGAACGACTCCAGCTCGACCTCACGGAACTCGCTGGGCACCAGGGAGATGAGCGGCTCGTTGTCGTCGTGGCAGACGTAGCCGCGCTCGCGCAGTTGCGCGTAGGGCACCATGGTCAACACCGGGTGCGTGGCCGGGCGGGGCACCTCGGCGAGTGACCAGGAGCGCACGGCCTCGCCGCGGGCGTAGGTGACCTTGCCCTCGGAATGAATGAGGCAATAAGGGCCGACAAAGTCAGGACTCACCGGAAGCCACCTTGCTGATCAGAAAGTGGTGTAACACCAGGTAATCGATTTCCGTATCGAGGAAGCAGCTTAGCGCATCGGCCGGTGACCCGACGATTGGCTGCCCCGCGACGTTGAAGGAAGTGTTGATCAGACACGGCACGCCGGTGACCTGCTCGAAGGCGTGCAGCAGGCCCGCCAGCAGCGGATTGTCCGCCTCGTCGACGGTCTGGGCGCGCGCCGTGCCGTCCACGTGCACGGCGCCCGGAACGAGCGTCCGGTATTCCGGCCGGACCGGGAAGACGAATGTCATGTAGGGGGAGGCCCGCTTCTTGCCCAATTCCAGGACGCGCGGCGCCGAGGCCGCGGGCAGCACCGGCGCGAACGGTCGGAACGGCTCCCGCCGCTTCACACGGATGTTGATGACGTCCTGAATATCGGGAAACGCGGGGTTGGCCAGGATGCTGCGATTGCCGAGGGCGCGCGGGCCGTACTCCACGGCGCCCTGGAACCAGCCGATCACCACCGGGTCGACGAGCAGCTTGGCCACCTCGGTGAACAGCTCGCCCTCGGCCAGCTCACGCCACTCGACCCGGTCGCCCACCGCGGCGAGGGCCGCGCGGACGTCGTCGTCGGTGTACCTCGGCCCCAGGTAGGGAACGGGTGACGGGCGCACCGGACGACCCAGCTCCCGCGACGCGTACACCGCCGCGCCGATCGTCACGCCGGGGTCGCTGGCGCCGAAGCTGACCGAGGCGTCCTCGAACCGGGAGCCCTCCAGCAGCTTGGTGTTGTTCACGCAGTTCAGCGCCAGGCCGCCCTCGATGATCAGATGCCGCGCGGAGGTCCGTCGTTCGAGCGCCGCTACCTGGTGCCGGGTGACCACCTCGACCGTGTCCTGGACCGCGCGGGCCACCCGGCACCGGAAGTCCCAGTCGGTGCGGTCGCCCGCACACGCGAAGATCTGATCGAAGAAGGGGTAGTACGCCTGGGTGTCCAGCAGCGGGTTGCCGACCCGCAGCCGGTAGCCGCCGGTGTCCTCCAGCGTGACCACCTCGCGCAGCAGCGGATTGTCCGCGCCGAGCGGCGGATGGAAGCCGCTGAGCCCCATGACCTTGTACTCGTCGTTGTTCGGCACGAAGCCGAGATAGCGGGTGACCTTGCTGTAGAGCAGCGCCAGACTGTTGGCGATGTCGACGGTGGCGTCCGCCAGGATCGTCACCTCGCCGTCCCGGATCTCTCCCATGATCGACGAGTAGCGCTCCGCGCGCCCGTCGCTGACCACGAACGCGGCGTCCCGCCAGCCGGCGGTGTGGTAGCCGCACGACAGGTGGGCGAGGTGGTGCGGGACGAGCCGGAGCCGGTCGGGCGGGATGGTGAAGCCGGTCCGCGCGGCGAAGTCCGCCCTGATCGCCTCCGGCGTCAGCAGCGTCGTGCGCAACTCCTCCAGCCGGGCCAGGCGGTCGGCCCGCTCCTGCTCGGCGGCGGCCGACCGGAGGATCGCGGCCCGCTCGGTCGCCCAGACCTCCGCGGTGAAACTCCACGGGAAGGCGAAGCGGTCCACGTCGGCCAGCTCGACGCCGGCCTCCCGCAGCGCCCAGCGCAGCGCGTTGACCGGCAGGTCCGAGGTCTTCTTGACCCGGCTGAGCCGCTCCTCCTCCACGGCCGCGACCAGCTCGCCGTCGACCACCACGGCGACGGCCGCGTCGTGCCCCAGCACCCGGTACCGGTCCAGGCCCGAGCGCCGGTACAGGCGGCCGAACAGCTCCGCGGACCGTGTGAAACCGTTGAACCCGACGACGATCATGCCAACTCACCCCGCTATCGCAGATACCGCAGCTTGAGTTCCAACTCCGCCAGCTCCTGCGCGACCTCCGAGCCGGCCACCACGCCGCCGCCGCAGCGCAGCAGGACGTCCGGCCCGTCCTGCTCGGCGCAGGTGACGATCGTGTTGGAGGTCAACGCGTCGCCGGTCGCGTCGTAGAGCCCCACCGCGCCGGCGAAGAACCCGCGCGGCTCGCCCTCGATCTCGGCCAGCACCTCCTGGGCGCGCAGCTTGGGCGCGCCGACCACGACCCCGCGCGGAAAACTGGCCAGCAGGACCCGGCCGAGGCCGCACGCCGGGTCGTAGCGGCCGGAGACGTCGCTGGCCAGATACGTGGTGGGTCCGATCACCAGCGGTTCGCACAACCGGTCGACCACCACCGTGCCGGGCTCGCAGTACGAGCCGAGGTCGTTGCGTTCGAGGTCGACGAGCATGATGTGCTCGGCGAAGTACTTCGGGTCGCCGCGCAGCAGCGCGCCCCGATCCTGTCGCTCCCGGTCGGTCCGCGCCGCCGGCTGGGTGCCGGCGAAGACCCGGCTGCTCACCCGGCCGTCGCGGGCCAGCACGTGCGGCAGGGAGCAGTTGCCGAACACCGTGGTCCCGGCCAGGTCGAACCAGTAGGAGTAGTCGGCCGTCGCGTACCGGGCGGCGACGTCGGCGTAGTAGCGCGGCAGCGAGGTGCGGGGGCGTACCCGGACCGGCACCGAGAGCACGACCTGGTAGACGTCGCCGGCCAGCAGGTGCTCGCGGGCCCGGGCGAGCTGCCCCGCGTACCGGACCGGGTCGATGTCGGCGACGACCTCGGTCAGCGGCGCGGTGAGCGGCGGCGCGGTCCGGGCGGTGGTCCGGGCGCAGGCCGCCACCACGTCCGCCCGGTCCTCCGCGGCGCAGCTCAGGGTGCCGGTGGCCGGGTCGTGGACCACCGCGCGCCGTAGCGGGCCGGCGAAGCCGAGCAGCCGCCCGGGGGCCGTGGCCGGTGCCGGACCGCCCGGGATGCCGGCCTCGGCCCGCAGCCGCAGCGACAGGTCGTAGGAGAACGCGAACGCGACGTCGGGGCCCGGGCCGTGCCGCGCCTCGGTCAGCAGCTGGTCGAGCAGGGCGGCGACGTCGCCGTCGAATCGTTCGCCGTCCCGCTCGATCCCGTCGGCCGTGACCCGCCACACGTCCGACAGCGACGCGAACAGGGTGCGCCGCTCCCGTCCGGGCAGGCGGTAGCAGAACAGCGATCCGAACCGCTCCGTCAGCGGCTCGACGAGATCGTGCGGGTCGCCGTCGAAGGAGACGCGGGCGGTCGTGGCGGTGGACGTGGGCGCCGACATCGGCGTCCTAGAGCGTGAAGTTGAAGGCGTTGCTGCCGGCGCCGGTGAGCTGCCCGACGCCGCGCCGGACCGCGTCGCTGACGCCGCTGGAGTAGAACAACCGGGTGTAGCGGTCGCTGAGGTCGGCATAGTCCTCCGTGTACGCGATCCGCCCGTCCTCCACCGTGACGATGCCGAGCGCGGCGAGCGCGTCGAAGACCGGCCGGAACTGCCGGAGCGGCTCGGAGCCCGCCGGATAGAACGAGTTGAACCGGGCGACGTCCAGCTCGCGGTGCTTCATCGCCAGCACCAGGTGCCGGCGCAGTGACTCGTCCTCCGAGAGCGGGAATGCCTTCTCCACCGCCGACCCGCCCGCCTGGATCCGGCGCATGTACTCGCGGAAGGTGAACGCGTTGCCGTACGTGTAGCCGTGCGAGTGGCTGTAGGAGCTGGCGCCGAGCCCGAGGACGTAGCCGTTGTTGCCCCAGTGGTTGTCCTGGTAGTGGAAGATCCAGTTGTCGCGCGGGAAGAGGTTGCGGGAGTACTGCCAGTAGCCGTTCGCCGTCATCCGGCGCTTGGCGTACCGGAACAGGGCGAGACTGCGCCGGAAGAGCTTGGCGTGGTCCTCCTCGCGCAGCGTGGTGTCGTTGATCGCGCCCTTGCGCACGGAGAGCGTGAAGAGGGTGATCTGGGTGGGCATCGGCTCCAGCGCGGTGACCGCGTCCATGGTCCGCTGCATGTTGTCGAACGCCTCGCGCTCGATGCCGGCGATGAGGTCGATGTTGACGTTGGGCACCCCGCTGTCGGCCATGTGGTAATAGGTGCGCACCACACTGGACGGGGTGTCGGCGCGGCGGGACTTGCGCAGGATCTCCGGGTCGAGCGACTGCACCCCCATGGAGAGACGGTTCGTCCCGTTGGCCGCCATGGTCGCGATGCGGTCCTCGGTGGCCGAGTCCGGCGAGCACTCGTAGGTGATCTCCCGGCACTCGGACAGGTCGAAGCGTCGGATGACGCGCTCGAAGAGGAAGTCGATCTGCTCGGGGTTGAGCCGGCTGGGCGTGCCGCCCCCGATGAACACCGTCTCGATCTTCTTGGTCCGCATCATCGGCAGGTACTGGAGGGCCTCCTTCTCGAGGCAGTGCAGGTAGTCCCAGATGACCTGGGTGTCGTTCTGCACGACCGCCACGCTGTAGTAGCAGAAGCTGCACTTCTGGCGGCAGAACGGAATGTGGATGTAGAGGTTGTGCGAGAACGTGTCGCTGCCGGCCCAGAGCGTGTCCGGGTCCGAGGCGGTGGCGTCCCGCGGCTCCCAGAGGGAGATCGGCGGATAGGTGAACACCAGCCCCGGGATGTGCTCGGCGGCCTCGATGAGTTGGTCGACGACCTCCGACCGGCCGGCGTCTGTCAGATCGAAGATGAATTCCTCAGCCACGGTCGCTCCTCGAACCTGTCACGGACAGGAAGTTCTCGATGATCAGTTGCCCGGCCGGCGTGCCGATCGACTCCGGATGGAACTGGACGCCGTACACCGGCTGCCTGGCGTGCTCGACGGCCATCACGCACTCGTCGTCGTCGGCGCTGGCGACGAGCCTCAGGTCGTCCGGCAGGGTGGCCGGGGCGATCGCCAGGCTGTGGTAGCGCATGGCGGGGAAGCCACTGGGCACCCCGGCGAAGAGCCGGCTGGTTCGGCGCAGCCGGATCGTTGACACGTGGCCGTGCCGCACGGTCGCGAGTCGCGTGGTACGCGCCCCGAAGAACCGGCCGATGGCCTGGTGCCCGAGACAGACGCCCAGCACCGGGATCCGACCGGTGTAGTGGGCGAGGGCGGCGAGACAGACGCCGTAGGAACCGGGATTGTCGACGGAGCCCGGACCGGGCGACAGCACCAGATGGGTGGGGCGCCGCGCGGCGATCTCGGTGAGTTCCGCGGTGTTGCGCAGGACCGTCGGTCGCGCGCCGGCGACCGCCAGGTACTGCACCAGGTTGTAGGTGAACGAGTCGAAGTTGTCCAGCACGACGACGCGGCGGCTCATGCCGGTTCCCGCCGTACCGCCCGGCCCTCGATCTCGAAGCGCAGTTCCGGGCGGCAGACGTCCACGGTGTTCGACAGGTGCGGCAGGGTGAGGCCGGCGTCCGAGCAGTGTGCCTCGAAGGCGCTCCGCGCCTCCGCGTCCTTGCAGTAGACGTAGCAGCTCACCAGGTCCGCGGGGGACAGGTCGGCGCCGGCCAGCAGGTCGGTGAAGCTGGCCATCGCGTAGTCCACCGCGGCCCGCACGTCGTGCTGCGGCAGGGAGACGCCCTGCTTGTCGATGCTGGAGATCCCGGAGACGTGCACCACCTGGCAACCGTTGCGACGCGACCGGTTGGCGCGCACGAAGCGGGGACCGTAGTCGTAGGGCGCGCACTGGAGGTCGGTGCCGAACGGCGTCGCCGCCGCCACGCCGTCGCGTGCGACCGCCTCGGCCATCACGGCCACCGCCTGCCCGGGGGGCAGCCCGGCGCCGATGCCGGTGCTCGCCGGGTAGGTGGTGAGTTTCCACCTGTCGAACGTGGCGTCCCGGGCCTTGTTCAGTTCGCCGTAGGTCTCCTCGATGTCGGCGAGGAAATACCAGGTCCGGTCGATGTGGTCGGGCGCCATGCCGGCCCGCGACAGCGCCTCCTCCAGCCCGCGCAGCGCCGCCAGCGCCTGCTCGAAGGTGGACCCGTCGCGACCGGGCGCGGCGACGTGCACCAGTCGTCGGACCTCGGCCCCGTCCTCGTGGGTGCGGACCAGGCGGGTGCCGGCGTCGAGCGCGACCACCTCCACCTCCGCGCCGGGCAGCGGAACGATCGCGGTGACCTCGATGCCGGGCCGGCCGGTGGCCGGGTACTGGGGGCCGGCGGTCAGGGCCCGCAGCGACCGTTCGCCCTCGGGCGCCAGCTCGGCGGCGCCGAAGACCACGACGCGCAGGCACTCGGCGCCCGGCTCCCTCGTGATGTGTGCGACGGCGGCGTCGACCTCGGCCTGCGTGATGACATCCCGGGCCGCCGGCTGGTAGGCCTGGACCTCGTCGTACCGAATTCCGCGGACACGTCGAATGACGATGACGCCCTCCCCGTGGTGACTGTCGCGTTCGGCGGCAGGGCTGGCCGCCAGAACGAGTAATCTGGCTCTGCGAAACCGTGGGGAACGTCGTCGTGTCCCACTCCGGTCAACGCCGCGACGGCTCGCCCATCCTGACACGCGACGGCAGCGGCGTCCACCCGGCAGTCGGGCAGCAGTTAGTCGTTGATCTATGCGATCGCGGTTTCGCCAGTTCAGCACGCTCGAAGTCGAGGCTCGGGCAGGTCCGTCAGCGTGATCGGCAAACCCCAACCGGTGAGCCGAAAAGCCGCAAGAGCGGATGAAACACCCGGCGCGCGGGGTGCGCGGACCGGAGGGTGGTTTGACATCATGGGCACGGAGCGCGCGACGGGGGCTCCGTGGAAAGTGTACGGAGAAAGGGTTCTCTGACCATGTGGGAAACGGCCGGGTCGGCTTTCCAGGAAATGTTCTGCAGAATGTACGGCGTGGCCGAGCCGGCCGTGCCGCTGCACAAGATAATCCACTGGTGGGCCGTCACCGCCGATGTCGGGATGCAGGACGACGACTGCAATTCCGGCACGGCTTTCGTGCCGGCCGGGCACTTCTACGAGATGCACATCCCGCCGCCCGGTGACGAACGTCGGAGGACCGATCGGGACCGCGCCCGGCAGGCCGGCGCGGACTGGTTGCTCTACCCGCAGATCCGCACCACCGACGACACCACGGCGCTCGCCCGCGACGGCTTCCTCGATCTGCCCTGGTTCATGGAGGCCCAGTACCGGGTGCGCGCCGGCGTCGACGACGACCTGCGGGCCCAACTGGGCAACTCCCGCTACCGGGACCTGCGCCGGTTGGTGCGCCGCGCGGACGCCGAGTACGACCACCGCGTCCTCGACGGCGCCGGGGCGGCGGCCGACCCCGCGGCGCTCAAGGACTTCGACCGGTTGCACGCGCTCAACCTGGCGAAGTACGGACACCGCTTCAACCACCTGTCGTCCACCGCCCTCGAACTGGGCCTCGACTCGCCGCTGCGCGACCGCATGCGGCTCTTCCTGCGGCAGTCGCGGGCCGACGGCGCGACCGTCCAGGCCGTGCTCTGCTTCCTCGACCCGACCGGCACCGAGCTGACCATCCTCGCCCAGGGCATCGACCCCGCCCTGGTGACGCCCGGTCAGAACGTCTACCGCGCGGCGTTCTACGAGATCTTCCGGTGGGGCGAGGGCCAGGGCGTCGCCGTCTTCAGCCTCGGCCGCGGCAACGAGGTCAAGAAGCTCGACGTCGGCGCGAACACCTACCACCTGCTGGCCAACCACATCCGCGGCGTGTCCGGCGCCGATCCGGCCGGGTTCGCGCCGATGCGCGCCAAGCTGCGCGCCTTCTTCGACCGGGTGATCGGTGAACTCGAGTCCGCCGGCGGTGACCGGGTGACCGTGCGGCGATGACGGACCTGGTCGAGGAGAGCAGCCCCGCCACCGGGCGGCGCCGGCTGCCGCGTGCCTTCTGGGTGCTCTGGGCGGGCAGCCTGGTGAACCGGCTCGGCTACCTGATCCAACCGTTCCTCGCGCTGTACCTGTCGGGTCAGTGGCGCCTGTCGCCCGGCACGGTCGGCCTGGTGCTGGCGAGCTTCGGCGCCGGGGCCGTGGTGTCCCAGCCGCTCGGTGGCTGGCTGGCGGACCGCTGGGGCGGGCGGCGCACGCTCGTCGCCGGCCTGCTGGCCACCGCGGTGACGGCGATGCTGATCCCCTGGGCCGGCACCGTGCCGGTGCTGGTCGGCGCCGTGGTGCTCTACGGCCTCACCGTGGACCTCTACCGGCCGGCCCTCGCCGCGCTCGTCGTCGCCACGGTCCCCGGCGAGCACCGGGCGCGCGCCTTCGGCCTGATCTTCTGGGCGGTCAACCTGGGCAGCGCGGTGGCCGGACTGGCCGGCGGCCTGATGGCGGCGCGCGGCTTCGTGCTGCTGTTCGCCGTCGACGCCGCGAGCTGCGTGATCTTCGCGCTGGTCGCGGCGCGACTCCTGCCACCCGACCGGCGGCGGGGCGCCCGCGACGGCGGTGGGGGCGGCCCGGCGAGCCCGGGCTCCGACGCGCTGCTGTGGGCGGTGACCGGCACCTTCCTGGTGTTCGCGGTGCTGCTCGTGCAGGCGTACGTGACGATGCCGCTGACCATGCTCGACCGGGGGCTGCCGCCCACCGCGTACGGGCTGGTCATCGCGGTGAATCCGATCGTGATCCTGGTGCTCCAGCCGCTGCTCGCCGGACGGTTGGCCGACTGGCCGCGGCCGACCGTCTACGCCGGCAGCCTGGCCGTCACGGGAGTGGGCTTCGGGCTGCTGGCCGCCGCGCGGAACGTGCCCGGCTACGCGTTGGCGGTGCTGATCTGGACGATCGGGGAGATCGGCGTGGCCACGGTCGGGCCGACGCTGGTGACCGAGCTCGCCCCGCCGGGGTCGGAGGGGCGCTACAGCGGTCTGTTCGGCATGGCGTACGGCGCTTCCAGCCTGGTCGGGCCGCTTACCGGCACCACGGTGCTGGCGGCGGCCGGGCCGACGACGCTCTGGGTGGCCTGCGCCGTGGCCGGCCTCGCGGCGGCTGCCGCGGCCTTCGCGCTGCGTGGTGCGATGGCCCGGCGGACAGCCCTCGCCCGGCCCGGGTGAGCCTCAGTCCGCGGCGCGGGTGATGGGCGCCTCCCGGGGGTTGCGGGCGAGCCGGAGCAGGTCGCGGCCGTCGACCTGGAGGGTGCGGTCGTTGCGGCCGCTGCCGCAGTAGACGGGGCCCATGCCCGCGACCGCGACGTCGAAGACGGTGATCACGCCGTCGGCGTCGGTGAGCGGGCTGGCGCCGCCCGGCTCCATGTCGAGCGCGTCGAGCACGGCCGGGTCGGCGGGGCGCAGCCGCGACCGTGACGTGCCGACGGCTTCCGCGAGCCCTCGGTAGTCGAGCCGGGCCGGCCCGGGCAGCACCGCCAGCACCACGGTGTCCGGTGGGCCCTGGAAGGCCAGGGTCTTCACCGACCGCGTCACCGGGAAGTCGAGCAGCGTCGCCACGTCGTCGCTGGTGCGGATGGCCCGATGCGTGGCCACCGCATAGGTGGCCCCGGCCCGGTCGAGAATGCGCATCGGCGTCGGTACCGCATCGCGGGAATGTGTCATGTCGCCGACACTACCGGTCCGGCGCAAGAGGGTCCGGACAATGTCCGACTTGTATGTTCGGTGGGGAAGTGTCAGTAGCGCGAGGCAATGCCGACAAAGGATCATGGAAGTTCCATTGACACCACCCGAGGGGCGGGGTTAACTATTTCCCGGCCACCGGAGTGAGCCGCGAGGTCTTCGCGGCAACTCGACGCAGCGCTGACACGGGGAGTTTTCGCGCATGAGCCACGCCATTCGGCAGACCTGAGTTAACTGTCAACCTGTTGACGTCGCCCTGTGCTGTCGCCGTGGCGACAGCTTCTTCCTGCTCTTTCGCAGGTTCGGCCACCACATCGCGGTGGCGGCCACCGCATGACCGAAGCCGCCACCCATGCCGTTCCGCCCGCCCGGGACAACAGGAGGGCCTACCCATGTCCCCATCCTTTCCCCCCTTTTCGGAAATCCGCGCGGAAGCACAGCGCAGCCTGGCCGCGATGCCGGTCGACCAACTGACCGACATCGGCATTCTGCAACCGATCGAAAACTATTATCTGGTCGGCACCTACCCACCGCTCAAGGCAATGGGGGAGATCACCCCGGCCGAAACCTTCACCGGCCTGACCCGGAACGCGAACATCTACCTGCACCTGCCGTTCTGCGAACAGCGCTGCACGTTCTGCCACTTCGCCAAGGAGATCCGGCCGGACTCGCCCCGGGTGACCCGCTACCTCGCCGCGCTGCACCGCGAGCTCGAGATCGTGACCGACATGCTCCCGCACCGGGTCACCGCGGAAACTGTCTACTTCGGCGGCGGCACCCCGTCCTACCTGTCCGCCGCGCAGATCACCGCGCTCTTCGCCCGGTTGCGGCAGCACATCGACGTCCCGGACACCGCCGAGATCACCTTCGAGCTGCACCCGTCGGTCATCGACGCCCCCGACTACACCGACCGGCTCGACGCGCTGCGCGACGCCGGGGTGAACCGGTGGGTCTTCGGCGTGCAGTCCATGGACGACCGGGTGCTGCGCAAGCTCAACCGTGGGCACGAGGCGTCCCACGTCTACCGGCTGCTCGACCTGCTGCACGAGCGGGGCCTGGACAACCACTCGGTCGACCTGATCTTCGGGCTGCCGTACCAGACCGAGGAGAACTGGTACACCACGCTGACCAGCCTGATCGGGTACGGCGTCGACAAGTTCAACATCTTCCCGCTGATGTTCAAGCAGGCCGATCCGATCTCGGCGCACTACCGCAACGAGCCGGGGATCTTCCCCGACCTGCGGCAGCGGCTGCGCATGCACTTCATGACCGAGGCGTTGACCCGGCGACTCGGCTTCCGGCGCGGTCCGCTCTTCTACTACTCGAAGGCGGCCACCCACTCCCGCCAGCAGGAGAACAAGTACGACTCCATCGAGGACACCAACCTGCTGCCGTTCGGCGTCTCCGGGTTCGGCTACGTCGGGAACACGCAGTACTACAACGACTGCACCATGGACGGCTACATGCAGCGGGTCGAGGCGGGGCGCCCCTCGGTCTGGCACGGCGTGCACCTGTCGACCGACGAGCGGATGCGCCGGGCGGTCATGTTCAACCTGCGCTCGCGCGGCGTCGGGCGCGACGACTTCCGCAGCCGCTACGGCGTCGACCCCGCCGAGCACTTCGCCGCCGAGTTGGCGCCGTACCGGGAGCACGACCTGATCCGGATCGACGACGACGCCATCCGGCTGACCGACAAGGGCGTACCGGTCGCCGACAGCATCGCGTTGCGCCTGGTGAGCCCGCAGGTCCTGGCCCGGATCCAGGACGCCAACTCGCGGATCGTCGACCTCAAGCGGGATCCGCTCGACAGGTACGACTTCTCGCCGCTGGAACGTGACCCGGTCGGCGCCGGCGTGGCCACCGCCGGCCGTCGCCCCCTGCTGCCGACTGTCGAGCACTAGGCCATGACCGCACAGTCGACCTCCGGTGGCGCATCGCTGCGGCGGGAGCTCTCCGGGCGTCAGTTGAGGATGATCGGCCTCGGCGGCGCGATCGGCACCGGCCTCTTCCTCGGCTCGGGTCAGGCGATCTCGACCGCCGGTCCGGCGGTCACCGTGGCCTACGCCATCGGGGGCGCCGTCGCGGTCACCCTCGCGTACGCGCTCACCCGCATGATCTCCGCGCATCCCGACGCGGGCGGGTTCGGCGGCATGGCCGAGCGCTACCTGGGCCCGGGCCCCGCGTTCGCGCAGCGCTGGTGGTACTGGATCGCCGGGGTCGTCAACATCGGCAGCGAGGCGCTGGCGGTCGGCATCTACCTGAAGCTGTGGTGGCCGGGGCTGCCGCTGTGGGTGCCCGCGGTGCTCTTCGCGACGCTGGTGCTGGTGGTCAACTCGTTCACCGTCGGCGTGTTCGGCGAGTTCGAGTACTGGCTCGCGATGATCAAGGTGATCACGATCGTGGTCTTCGTCGGCCTGGGGGCCGTCGCCATCTTCGTCGGTCTCGGCGGGCGGTCGGCGACCGGCCTGTCGGCCTGGACCGACCACGGCGGGTTCGCGCCGCACGGCGTGGGCGGCATCTGGCTCGCCATGGTGCTGGTGACCTTCAGCTACATGGGCACCGAGGCGCTCGCCGTGGCCGCCGGCGAGGCACGTGCCGGCGGCCGGGACCTGGTCTCCGCCACCCGCGGTGTGGTGCTGCGGCTGCTGCTGTTCTACGTCCTCGGCACCGCGGTCGTCGTCTCGCTCGTGCCCTGGAACGAGGCGGCGGCCGGTGGTTCGGTGGACGCCAGCCCGTTCGTCCGACTGTTCGACATCGCCGGGGTCCCGGCCGCGGTGCACGTGATGAACGCGGTGGTGCTGACCGCGGCGTTGTCCGCCATGAACACCAACGTCTACGTCGCCAGCCGCACGCTGCACGGACTGGCCGTCAGCGGCCAGGCGCCCCGGCTGTTCGGCCGGGTCGACAGGCGCGGCGTGCCGCTGCCCGCGCTGCTGCTCTCCGGGGCCGGGCTGCTGCTGGCGGCCCTGCTCGCCGCGGTCGCCCCCGAGCGGGCGTTCCTGGCGCTGATCGGGTTCTCGCTGTCGGGTGCGTTGCTGACCTGGATCCTCATCCTCGCCACCTACCTCGCCTACCGGCGCGCGGAACGTCCGGCGGACCGCGGACTGGCCGTGGCCGTGGTGCTGGCCATGGTCGTGCTGGCCGCGGTGCTCGGGTCCATGGCGTTCAGCGACACGTTCGGCCTGCCGATGCTCAGCGGGGTGCCGTTGCTGGTGGCGGTTCCGGTGGCGTACGCGGTCCACGCCCGGCGCCGGCGGGCGGCCGGGACGCCGGATCCGGACGCCCCCGAGCCCGTCGGGGCCCGGTGACCCGATGACCGGTCCCGACCTCGCCGCCCCGACCCCACGGGCCGGACAGATCCCGCTCCTGGTGGGCGACACCCCCGTGGTCTCCGTGCCGGTGACGGCCGGCGGCCGGGAGGGGACGCTGCGGCTCAAGCTCGAGTCGTTCAACCCGTGCGGATCGATCAAGGACCGCACCGCCGTCGCCCTGTTCGGTTCCGTGGCCGGTCAGCTCGACCCGGTCACCGGCGTCATCGAGTCGACGTCGGGCAACCTCGGGGTGGCGCTGGCCGCGCTGTCGTCCGCCGCGCACGTGCCGTTCACCGCGGTCGTGGACCCGCGCACCCCGGCGTACGCGGTACGCGAGATGCGGCGCTTCGGCGCCTCGGTGGTGGTGGCCACCGACGAGGACGGTCGGGGCGGCTACCTGCTCAGCCGCCTCGCGTTGGTCGACCGGATGCTCGCCGAGCGGCCCACCCTGTGCTGGACCAACCAGTACGAGAATCCCGCCAACCCGGCCGCGCACGAGTGGGGCACCGCGCCGGAGCTGGCCCGGCAGGTTCCCGCCGACACCGTCGTCCTGGCCGCCGTCTCCACCGGCGGAACGCTCTCCGGCCTGCGCAGCTATGCCGCCCGAGCCACGAAGTGGACGGTCGTCGGGGTCGACGTGCCGGGCTCGCACGCGGTGGGGCACACCGACGGTCCGCGACTGTTGTCCGGGATCGGCTCCAGCAAGTGCTCCGGCTTCGTCTCGGCGGCCGACGGACCGGTCGAACGGGTCCGTCCCGCCGAGGCGGTCGCCGCCGCCGTCTGGCTGTTGGAGCAGACCGGCGTCGGAGTGGGCGCCAGCTCGGGCGCGCTGGTCGCGGCGGCCCTGCGGCTGATCGAGCGGGACCGGCTGACCGACGTCGTCTGCGTCTGCGCCGACGGCGCCGGCAACTACCTGGACACGGTGTACTCCCCGCAGTGGCGGGCGGCGCACGGGTTCCGGACGGACCCGCCGGCTGTCGTGCGCGGTCCGGTGGAATGGAGCACCGCGTGAACGCCGATCCGCTGCGGGACTGGTTCGACCGGGCGGGCGTGCGGGTGGATCCGCGCCGGGTGCTGGCCGACGAGATGGACGGCGGCAGGGTGCTCTTCCCGGCCAGGCTGATCCCCTACCTCGACCACGAACTGCTCGACGGCCTGGCCGACGAGGCCCGGACCGCGCTGGTGGCCCGGCACGCCTACCACTACTTCGCGTTCACCGCCCACTTCGAGACGAGGGTGGTCAACCGGGCCGCGGAGATGCTCGCGAACGGCCGGGTGGACGCGCCGTTGCGCCGGGACGTCCGGCTCGACGCGTTCAAGATCTACTGCGACGAGGCGTACCACGCGCTCTACTCGTTCGACGTGGTGCGGCAGTTGGAGTCCGCGAGCCGGGTGGAGGCGCTGCCGTACGACTTCACCCCGTTCCTGAACCGCCTCGACGACATCTCCGCCGGCGCGATGCCGCACCGTGGGACGCTGCCGCACCTGCTCCAGGTCGTCGTCTTCGAGACGTTGGTGACGACGCTGCTGGCGGAGCTGCCGAACGACCCGGACGTGGTCGGGCTGGTCCGCGAGACGGTCCGCGACCACGCCCGGGACGAGGGGCGGCACCACGTCTTCTTCTCGCACCTGTTCCGCGAGGTGTGGTCCGGGCTCGACCCGGCCGCCCGCCGGGAGACCGCCCGCTGTCTGCCCCGGCTGATCGGCCACAGCCTGCGGCCGGACCTGCGGCCCGCCCGGGCCAACCTCGCCGCGGCCGGGCTCACCCCCACGCAGGTCGAGGACGTGGTCCGCGACGTCTACCCACCGGAGTCGGTGCGTCGGACCACGCGCGACCAGGCCGTCCAGTCCGTCCGACTGTTTCGCTCCTGCGGGGTCCTCGACCTGCCCGAGGGGCTCGACGCCTTCCACGAGGAGGGACTCCTGTGACCACCTCCGTCGACCGATGGTTCACGGCCGGGCTGCCCGGGCTCCGCGGGCCGGGCAGTGTCGCGGTGCTGTCCCGCGCGGACGTCCTGCGCTGCCTCGACGCGCTGGACGTGGTGGCGCTGGTCCGGCGTACCCTCGCCGACCACGACGCGGGACGGTGCGTGCTGCCCGGCGAGGCGTACCTGCGCTGGGACAACAGCCGCGGCGCGTACACCCGGTCCATCGGGATGCCGGGCGCGGTGCCGGGCGCCTACGGCATGAAGATCATCAACGCCAGCGTCTCCAATCCGGAGGCCGGACTGGAACGCGCCGGCGGCGTGGGACTCTGCTTCGACCCGGAGACCGCCCGGATAATGGCCGTCGTGGAGGTCGGGATCGTCAGCGCCGTACGCACCGCTGCCGTCTCCGCCCTCGCCGTGGACCTCACCGGGCACGCGGACGCGGAGAGCCTGACCGTGCTCGGCTGCGGCGCGCAGGGCGGCACCCACGCGGCCCTGCTCCTGGAGACCCTCCCGCGACTGTCCCGGGTCACCCTCCACGACCGCGTCGGCGCCGCGGCCCACGGCCTCGCGGAACGCCTGCGCCGGCTGCGCCCCGAGTTGGACGTACGCGTCGCCGCCGAGGCGGCCTCCGCCGTCGCGGCCAGCCAGGTGACGATCGCCACGACCACCGCCGACGCGGGCTACCTGCCGCCGGCGTGGATACCCGCCGGCGCACTGGTGGTCAACGTGTCGCTGGCCGACCTGACCGTCGAGGCGCTGCTCGCCGCCGGCGCCCTCTACGTCGACGACGTCGACCTGGTCGCGGAGAATCCCCGGCGCCCGCTCGGCGCGCTGATGGCGCAGGGCCGGGTCACCCGCCCCGGTTCGGCCACCGGCCGGGCGATCGACGGCACGATCGGCGGCCTGGTCACCGGCCGGCACCGGCTCGTCCGCACGGATTCCTTCACCGTGGTGAACCCCTTCGGGATGGGCGTGCTCGACGTCGCCCTGATCGAAGCCGTGCGTCGCCACGCCGTCGGTGCCGGTCTCGGGTCGACGGTGGACCTCGGATGACCGGCCGTCGGGGCAGCCTGATCTCCCTGCGTGACCTCACCGCCGCGCAGCTCACCGACCTGGTCGACGCCGCCGTCCGGGTCGCCGACGACCCGGCCGCGGTGCCGCCGAGCCTGACCGGCGCGGTGGTGGCGACGCTCTTCGAACGCACCTCGACCCGGACCCGCACCGCGTTCAGCGTGGCGGCGCTCCGACTCGGCGCGCAGGTGCTGCCCTACGGGCCGGAGAGCCTCCAGACCAACACCGGCGAGTCCGCCGAGGACACCGCGCGGATCCTCGGGCTGATGCTCGACGGGGTGGTGATCCGCAGCACCCGCAGCGTCGTCGAGCTGGCCCGGATGCGCGACGCCGGGAACCTGCCGCTGATCAACGCGATGGCCCGGGAGGAGCACCCCACCCAGGCGGTGTGCGACCTGGCCACGCTGCGCCGGCACCTCGGCCCGCTGGACGGCGTCCGGGTGGTGTACGTCGGCGAGGGCAACAACACCGCCTCCGCGCTGGCGTACGCGCTGGCCCGGATTCCGGGCGCCGAGCTGACCCTCTACACCCCGCCGGGCTACGGCCTCGACGCCGCGACCCTGGCCGCGGCGGCGGAGGACGCCGTGGCCGGCGCCCGCGTGCGCCAGACCCACGAACGAGACGACCTGCCGGACGCCGCCGACTGCGTGTACACCACGCGGTGGCAGACCACCGGAACCGTCAAGGAGGACCCGCTGTGGCGCCAGACCTTCCGGCCCTTCCACATCGACGAGGCCTTCCTGAGCCGCTGGCCGCAGGCGGTGTTCCTGCACGACCTGCCGGCGCACCGAGGGGAGGAGGTGGCCGCGGCCGTCCTCGAGTCGCCGCGGAGCCTGGTGTGGCAGCAGGCCCGGATGAAACTGGACAGCGCGACGGCGGTCCTCCAGACCTGCTGGGGCACCTGAGCCGCCTCACGGTGGCGGTGCACGCCGGGCCGGTCTCCGCCGAGCGGGACGCGGTGCTGTGCCTGCTGGAAGCGGTGGAGGTGCTGCTGCCCCTGCTCGGGCCGGCGCCGCGCCGCCCCAGCCGCGAGGACCTGCACACCATCGACGGACAACTGCGGGCCATGCGGACGTCCCTGCGTACCCATCTCTGGCAGACGCCGACCGGCTTCTCCCGGTCGGCCCCCGCGAACAGGAGCGATGACGCATGCAACCAGTGACCCTGCTGGTGTACGGCAAGGGCGGCCCGGCGCTGGAGTACCTGCTGCCGAGGCTGACCAGCCGGGCCATCGTCGACGTGCTGCTGGTCGGCGAGCCCCAGCCCTGGCAACGCGAACTCCTGTTCCGGCTGTGCCGCCGGCTCCACCACGCCCGGCCGGACGCCCCGCTGGCCGACGAGATCGTCGCGCACGCCACGGCCGTACGCGCCGACGCCGTGCTCACCTTCTCCGAGTACTGCGTGGTGCCCACCGCGGCGGCCTGCCGGCGGCTCGGCCTGCCCGGGCCCGGTCCGGGCGCGGCGACCTCCCGCAACAAGCTGCTCATGCGCCGCGCCTGGGCGGCGGCCGGGGTGCCGAACCCGGCGTTCCGCCCGGTCGACTCGCTCGACGACCTGGCCGCGGCCTGCGCCGAGCTGGCCGGCCCGGTGATCGTCAAGTCGGTGCTCGGCGCCGGCTCGATCGGGCAGGCCACGATCCAACCGGGCGACGACGTCGAACCGGTGTGGCGGGAGCTCGCGGCGGCCGTCGACGCCGCGCGGAGATCGGGCATGTACGAGCACGGCAGCTCCAGCGGACCCCGGTTCCTGGCCGAGGAGGTCATCGAGTCGAGCACGGACGGCTGGTACACCGAGCCCGGCTTCGGCGACTACCTCAGCGTCGAGGGGCTGGTGACCGGCGGCACCTACCACCCACTGGCGATCACCGCGCGGCTGCCCACGATCCCGGTGTACGTGGAGCTGAGCAACCAGGCGCCGTGCGTGCTGGCGCCGGAGCTGCAACAACGCATCGCGGACGTCGCCCGCCGCGCCGTCGACGCGCTGGACCTGGACACCTGCGCCACCCACACCGAGTTCAAACTGATGGCCGACGGCACGGTGCGGCTGCTGGAGTCGGCGGCCCGCGCCGGCGGCGCGGCGGTCACCCGGGAGCTGCTCGAGGTCTACGGCGTCGACCTCGTCGCGCTCCAGCACGCCGCCGCGCTCGGCGACCGGCCCGAGCTGCCGGGGCGGCTGCTCCTGCCCTCGGACGCGACCTGCGCCGCCGCGTCCCTCTCGGTCATCGCGTCCGACTCGGCGGGCAAGCCCTGGCCCGTCCTGCCGCCGTTCGACCCCGACCGGGTCGACTGGTCGTCGCTCGTGTCGCCCGCCACCAGCGTCGAGTTGGTGCGCGGCCAGTCCCAGGAGCCGGGCAGCCCGATGCCCCGGTACCACCCGAACACCGGCGTGCTGGGCTATGCCGGCCTGCTCTTCCTGCGGACCACCGACCCGCTGACGCTGCGCGACGACGCGGTCCGCATCCTCGACGGCCTCGCCGAAGCGATGGACCGCTGTCGCCCGACGCCCTGACCAGCCCGCACCGCTCCGACACTGGAAATGGAGTCCGATGTCTCTCGTGCTCGGTCTGAACCTCAGCCACGACCGCTCCGCCTGCCTGGTTCGCGACGGCGAGATCGCCGTCGCCGTCGAGGAGGAGCGCCTGGACCGCATCAAGCACTCCGAGGGCTTCCTCGTGCAGGGCCACTTCGAACGCATCACCAAGACCCTGCCGATGAAGGCGATCGCCTACTGCCTCGACGCGGTCGGCGCCGGGATCGACGACGTGGACCTCGTGGTCGGTAACCGACCCCTCGGCGACGGCGCCGTCCACCGCATCCTGCGCGAGCTGCCCATCAAGGACAAGAGCAAGGTCCGCGCGCTGCCGCTGCCCGGGCACCACCGCGCCCACGCCGCCGTCGCCTACCACCCGTCCGGGTACGACGAGGCGGCCGTGCTCGTCGTGGACCAGGCCGGCGCCCGGTTCCCGGACGGCACCATCGAGAAGCACACCCTCTTCCGGGGCGACGGCGACCGGTTGACGCCGGTGACCGCCTGCCGCTACCCGGCCGACTACTCCGACCTGAGCCTCGGCCTGTTCTACGACTTCTTCACCGCCCGGCTGGGCTTCGTCACCCGGTACGGCACCCCCGACTTCGGTGTGTTCGACTGCGGAGGCTACCCCGAGGCGGGCAAGACCATGGGGCTGGCGCCCTACGGTCGGCCGCGTCCCGACTGGGGGCAATGGCTGACGTTGGACGGGTTCGACATCCGCTCCGCCCAGAAGGATCTCGAGGACATCTGGCAGCGGCTGCTCGCCGAGGAGGGCGCCGACTACGACCCGGCCGACCCGCTGCGCTGGCAGTCGCCGTTCGCGGAGGACGTCGCCTTCCACGTGCAGGCCGAGCTGGAGCGCGCGATGCTGCACCTGGCCGGCGTGGCGCACGAGCTGACCGGCTCGGACAATCTCTGCATGGCCGGCGGCGTCATGCTCAACTCGGTCGCCAACGAGCGGGTACGCACCGAGTCGCCGTTCCGTGACCTCTTCATCCCCCCGGCGGCCGGCGACTCGGGCGTCGCCATCGGCGCGGCCCTCTACGGCAGCGTCGAGCTGCTCGGCAACCGGCGTCCCTCGGTGATGCGGACGGCGTCGTTCGGCCGGACGTACTCCCGGGACGAGGTGCTGGACGCGGTGCGCCGGGTCGCCGACCACACCGGGGTCGAGCTGACCTCCCGGGAGGCCGGCCCCCGTGACGTCGCCGAGCTGCTCGCCGCGCACCGGGTCGTGGGGTGGTTCAACGGCGGTTCCGAGATCGGCCCGCGCGCGCTGGGCAACCGCAGCATGCTGGCGGACCCCCGGCACCCCGCGATGCGCGACTACCTGAACAACGTGGTCAAGCACCGGGAGCCGTTCCGCCCGTACGCCCCGTCCGCGCTCGCCGAGCACGCGGGGGAGTGGTTCGACTTCACCGGCGACAGCAACTTCATGCTGCTCGTCCCGCAGGTCGTCGCGGCCCGCCGGGAGAGCGTCCCCAGCATCACGCACGTCGACGGCACCGCCCGCCTGCAGACGGTCTCGGCGCACGACAACCCGGCCTACCACGCGGTGATCTCCGCGTTCCACGAGCTGACCGGGGTGCCGATCGTGCTGAACACGTCGTACAACGACGCCGGGGAGCCGATCGTCGAGACACCGCTGCACGCGCTCTGCACCTTCGTCCGCACCGAACTCGACCACCTCTACCTCGACGGCATCCTGGTGTCCAAGGCCGGGCGGGAGCTCGGCGCGTCGCACCCGGCGCGCACCCCGCTGACGGGAGACTCTGCTCGGTGACCCTGCTTCCGGACACCGGTTCCGTGACCCGCCGCGAGCACCACCTGCGGCGGGTCCGCACCGGCTTCGTGCTCAGCCAGGTCTTCTTCGGCCTGGCGACCAGTCTGTTCGACATGTACTACGCCCTGTTCCTGGGGCAGGTGGGCATCCCGCCGGCCGGCGCGGGGCAGGTCTTCTCGGTCGGCTTCACCGTGATGGCGGTGATCGTGCTGCCGCTGAGCGCCTTCACCGACCGGCTCGGCCTGGAACCGATGATGCTGCTCAGCAGCTTCGGTTTCGCCGGCACGATGCTGGCGATCCCGTTCGTCGACAGCCTCTCCGCCCACCTGCTGCTGTTCGGTCTCAACAGCGTCTGCTCCGCCCTGATGCTGGTCAGCGTCAATGCCGTGCTCGCCTCGGCCATCCACGACGAGCAGGAACGCTTCGCGCTGTTCCGTACCGGCTTCGTGGCCTTCCTGACCGCCTCCGCGGTCGGCAACGTGGCCGGCGTGCTGCTCGCCCGCGTCGGCGCGGAGACCGCCGGCTGGTACCGCTTCGACCTGCTGTGTTCCGCCGTTCTGGCGGTGCTGATCGGCGTGGCCCGCATCGCGATGTGGCGCCGCGACGCCGCGCCGGCCGTCGCACCCGGCGAGCCCCGCCCCCCGGTGCTGCCGGCCCTGCGCGCCAACGCCGGTCACCTCGCCGGGCTGTTCGTCCTCGCCGTCCTCGTCGGCGGCGCCGGTGTCCTCGCCATCCGCTTCATCAACCTGGTGGCCGTCAACTACCTGCACCTGGCCACCGAGTCGCTGGGCTGGCTCCTGGTCGCGGACCGCCTGGCCAGCGTCCTGGGCATCTTCGTGCTGTTTCCCCTGATGAAGCGTGGCGGCGCCCTCCGGGTGGCCGGCTTCGCCATGATCGCGGCGCTGTTCCTGCAGATCCTGAGCGCCACCGCCGGCACGGCCGGCCTCTTCGTGCTCTGGTACCTGCTGCGCCAGGGGGCGCACTACGCCCAGATGCCGGTCCTCGACAACCTCGCCAACAGCCGGGCCGCGCAGGGCACCCGCGCGTTCGTCAACGGGGTCCAGCGGATGGGCATCTTCGCCGGCAGCGCCGCGGCGTCCCTCGCGTACGGGAGCCTGATGTCCGCCGGCCGCTACCGGGGGGCCGTCGTCCTCTCCGGCGTGCTCTCCCTCCTGGCCGGCGTGACGTACCTGGTCCAGTCGCACGTCGGGCTCCGCCGTCGAGGCGCGGACCGGTGAGGCGCTACCCGAACTCGGTGTGCATGATGGCTTCCACCAGGACCTCGCCGGTGGACGTCAGCGTGACGGAGCCGGCGTCGCGGTCCGTGGTGAGCAGGCCGCGGCGCTCCAGGGCGGCGAAGGCGCCGCCCCACGGCTCGTCGAACAGGGACCGGCCCGCGAACCGTTCCCGGTGCAGGTCGTCCCGCAGCGGTTGCAGCGTCGACAGGGCCATCTTGATCGACCGGGACTCGGTGGCCAGTGGGCCGAACCGGGTGACCGAGGCCAGCGGCAGCACACCGGCCTCCACCGCCTCGACGTAGCGCCGCTCGTTGACCTCGGTCATCGCCTCCGAGCGTCGGCAACTGGAGCTGCCGCCCAGGCCGATGGCGACCTCGGCGTCCTGCCGGTCCTGGTCCACCATGATGGCCTTCCACATCTCCGGGGCGTGCCCGGCCCGGTGGAAGTACATGGTCGGGTGCTCCCGGTAGCCCGCCGCGGTCAACCCGCCGGCCAGCACGTCGCGCATCTGGTACTGCTCGCCGAGCGTGGGCCAGTGGTGGCCGGCGGCGGCGAGCCGGTCCCGGTAGCCGGCGAACTGCCAGGCGGCGGGCCGATCACCGGCGACCCCGGTGCGGGTGTCGGCGTACGAACGCAGGTGCAGCTTGGTGCAGACCAGGCCGGGGACCTCGTACTCCCGGACGGTGTCGAGGTCACGCCGCACGCTGTCGACGGTCTGGTCGAGCAGCCCGTACATCAGGTCCACGGTCACCCAGTCGAAGCCGAGCCGGCGGGTGTTCGCCAGGAAGGCGCGGCACTCGACGGCCTCGTGCTCGCGCCCGGACAGCCGCAGCACCGGGTCGTCGAACGACTGCACCCCGCAGGACAGCTTGCGGCAGCCCTGCTCCAGCAGGAACTCCAACAGTGGCTCGGTGAAGGTGGTCGGGTCGCCCTCGAACCGGATGGCGGTGTCCGGGGCGAAGGCGAAGTTGGCGCGGTAGAAGTCGAGCAGTCGGGCCACCGCGTCGAGCGACATCAGGGACGGGGTGCCGCCGAAGACGTTGAACTCGCCGATCGGCGCGTCGCGCAGGTTCGGCACCCGGTCGAGCCAGAGCTGGGCCTCCCGGATGTTGAGGTCGACCCACCGGTCCACCTTGGCCCGGGTGACCGTCGGGTCGCCCTTCACCAGCACCACCGGGTACTGGCAGAACCGGCACCGGTAGCTGCACGTCGGGATGTAGGACCACAGGTGGATGGGCCGGGTGCTCGCCAGTTGCGCGTTCAGGTCGTCGAGGAAGGAGTCCACGGAGGCGTCCGGGATGTCGCCGGGGAAGACGTGCGACCCGAACGGATCGAGGGCGACGTACTCGAGCAGCCGGCGGTTCTCCGGCGCGGCGAGCACGTCCACGACGGCGGGCCGCGGATGGTCGGGGTCGAGGTGGGACAGCGAGGCCAGCGCGTCCTGGTAGGCGTCGCTCATCAGAACACCCCTCCGTTGCCGAAGTAGTCGTGTGCCGCGCCGGATTCGCGGTCCTCGCAGTAGTGGCGGACGAAGTCACGGAACCGCCCGGGATCGCCCTCCTCCCGGATCTCCTGGAGGCAGTCCGGCAGCGGCGGCGGATAGCCGATGTCCGGCCCGACCGTGGCGCGGAGCCGGGCGAACAACTCCGCCGCGAACTCGAAGTAGAGCCGGAAGCTGGGCGACTTGTAGGAGTGGATGGGGACGAAGTCGATCAGCCGGCTCTCGGCTTTGATCTCGGCGATGCGTCGCGCCAGCCGGTCCGCCAGCGTGGGCGTGAAGAACTCGATCACCGCGCGCTCGTGGAGCAGGGCCGGGGTCAGCAGCACCGGCAGGATCATGTTCTTCGGCACGAAGTCCTTGATCGAGAACTCCCACGCCTGGACCGCCTCGTCCTCGGTGAGGTCGACGACCGGGGAGTGGTCGGCGTCCGGGCGGATGTCGCGCATGGTGATGATGCCGCCGGCGCCGTACGCCCGCCCGGCGATCACCTCGTCGATCGCGTGGTCGACCCGGCGAGGGTTGATCTCCACCCGGGACCGGGGCACGTACGTGATGTCGTCGCCGCTGGCCCGGACCAGGATGCCGAAGTCCCAGTCGTCGGAGAGGTGGTTGACGAACCGGCCGTCCTTGACCTGGTAGGACAGCTCGATGCCGCCCACCCGCTGGTAGGCCTGCCGCTCCACCGCGAATCCCTTGCCGTCGGGGAAGCCGCCGAACAGGCCGAACGTCACCGCCCGGCAGCGCAGCGTCCGGTCGATCGCGTCCCAGAGCAACGGCCGGTCGGTGAAGTGCGCCGGGTCGTAGTGGTAGTCGCAGACCCCGATCGCGGCCTTGCCGCCGTCCATCGCGGTCAGCAGCGCCGACAACCAGTAGCTGTCGACGCGGCAGTCGGCGTCCGCCGAGACGAGGTAGAACGGGGGCAGGCCGGTGTCGGCGGCGTCGCGTCGGCGGGCCCGCTCGGCGGCGAGGTCCATGCCGGCCTTGCGGGCGCACGACACGCCCTGCGCGGACTCCCCGATGACGTGCACGCGCAACCCCGGATGGGCGGCGGCCAGCCGGCGGGCCCGGGCCACGGTGTCGTCGGTCGAGTTGTTGTCGACCAGCAGCACGTCGAACAGCGCCCGGTCGAGGGGGCCGTCGGGCCCGCGTTGGCCGGCCAGCGATCCGAGCACCGCGGCGAGGTTGGCCGCCTCGTTGAGCACCGGCAGGACGACCGTCATCCGGGTCTCCGCCGTCAGGGCGGGCACGGCGGCCCGCCCGGCCCGGCCGTACACCTCGGGGGCCGCCGGTCCGGGCCGCCGGGCGGGCGCCGGCGCGGCGCCGAGCAGCTCGTCCACCAGCTCCGTGGCCCGGTTGGCGGCGAAGTAGCGCCTGCCGCGGGTGTGGTTGAACGCCGCCACCCGGCGGTGCAGGACCGGATTGGTGAGCAGCTCGGCGACCTCGGCGACGAAGGCGTCGGTGATCGGCGCCTCATCGGCGGCTGTCACGTCGAGCACCGGGGCGTGCAGCCCCTTGCTGCCGTACACGGCGTCGTACATCTGGTAGCGGGTGGTCAGGTAGGGCACCCCGGAGGCGATCGACTCACCGATCGGGTTCCCGTAGCTCTCGTAGTCGTACGAGGTCAGGAACGACGTCAGGTCGGCCTCCGCGAGCAGGTCCGCCACCGTGTGGCCGCGGTCCGGGCCGGGGGGCACGTCCCGGGGCGCCAGCCGGCCACCGAAGACCACCCGGTGGGCGACCTGCCGGTGTTCGGCGTACGCCCGCAGCGCCGCGGCGGTGGCCGGGTGTTCGGTGGGATCGCCGGCGACGAACAGGTAGACCGGCCGTTCGACCCCCCGGTCGGCGAACCACCGGATCAGCCGGGCGAGCAGGTCGATGTCGCGGTCGATCCGCTTCTGCGGCACCAGCCGGGTGAAGCGCGCGATGAGGGCCGCGTCGTCGGGGATCCCGTGGTGCGCCCGGAACCGGCCGTCGACCGGGGCCGGCTCCGCCGGCCCGAACCGGAACGAGTTGTGCAGCACGCGGATGTCCCGCAGCCCGGGGGACCAGTCCAGGGTGCGTCGGCGGGCCTGCTCGTGCAGGGCGAGGTAGCGGATGTGCGGCGAGTCGACCGGGCGCACCGCGTGCGGGTAGGGCGGAACGCCGTACTTGCCGGTGGCCGGCTCACTGGTCCACATCAGGTCGTGGTCACGCCACAGCACGTAGGTGCCCAGGCCGGTCTCCCGGCCGTACCGTTCGATGGCGCGGTAGAGCGCCCGGGTGTACGCGACGTTCTCCGGCAGCGTGCCGTTCTCCACCAGCACGGCCGTCACCGCGTGGCGACGCCAGGTGGCGAGGATCCGGTCGGCGATCGCGTCGCTGACCGCGTCGGTCCGGGACGGCAGGGGCTCGCCGTGGCGTACCGCGTGCAGCGTGGCGCGGACGAACGCCGGGCCGTAGCCGGCGACGTCGGCGAGCCCGTCCACCCGGGTCAGCTCGATCCAGGACGGCAGGCACCGGGTCTCGTCGGTGTAGGGATCGAAGAAGCGGTTCTTGTCCTCCTTGATGTCGTACCCGACGTCCAGCAGCACGCGGTGGCCGCGTCGGCGGAACACGTCGGCGAGCTTGATGAACTCGACCACGACCCCGGACATCGGCGTGCCGTCGAAGGAGACACCCCAGAGCACGGCGGTCTTCGGCGCGCTCGACAGTGGTGTGTCGAGGGGCAGGTGCATCCGGATCTCCCTGGTCCGAAGGGCACGGACGGCGATCACGCCTCGCAGCGGTGGCGATCCGTCGAGCCTACGACGGCCCGCCGACAGATGCCCTGCCAGCAGGTGAACCAGGTTCCTAGGACGCACTACGGATGGTGAGCTGCCCGACATGGCAATGATCACAGTCCGTCCACAGTGCCCTGCGGAGGGTCACCGTCGTGGGACCATCGATCCGCGTTACGTCACTGTGGGGCGTCGGGTGGTGGGGGGAACGTGCCGACAAGTCAGGTGCAGCGTGACCGGTTCGGGGCGGTGCTCAGGGCGTTCCGTCGGGAGCGGGGGCTGACCCAGGAGGAGCTGGCCGAGGCGGCCGGCTCCAGCGTCCGCGGCATCCGTGAGATGGAACGCGGCCGGGTCCGCAACCCGCAACGGCGCACGGTGGTGCTGCTCGCCGACGCGCTGCGGCTGGCCGGGGCGGACCGCGACCGCTTCGTCGCCCTGGCCCGGGCCGAGCGGCAGCCGGCCGATCGTCCGGTCGGGCCGGACGAGCACCCGGCGGTGGCCGTGCCCGGGGAACTTCCGGCGCCCCTGCCGGACCTGGCCGGCCGCGCGGAGATCCTGGACCGGCTCGCGACGCGGGCCGCCGACGTCGCCGCCGGGCGACCGGACACCGCGTCGGTGGTGGTGCTGCACGGCCCGCCGGGGATCGGCAAGACCAGCCTCGCCGTCGCGGCCGGTCAACGACTCGGTCCGGCCTTCGCCGGCGGGCAACTCTTCGTCGACCTGCGGGGTGGCCCACCGGCCGGACCGGTCGACCCGGCCGAGGCGCTGGCCGGGTTGCTGCGGTCGCTCGGGGTGCCGGACAGCCGGATACCGGTGTCACCGGCCGAACGGGGTGGACTGTTCCGCACCCTCTCGCGGGACCGGCCGCTGCTGCTGGTCCTGGACGACGCCGCGGACGAGGCGCAGGTGCGTCCGTTGCTGCCGGCCGGGCACCGGTGTCTCGTGCTGGTCACCTGCCGGCGTCCGCTGACCGGTCTGGCCGGCGCGGTCCGGCAGCCGCTCGACCTGCTCTCCCCGGCGGCCGGTCGACTGCTGCTCACGGCGATCGTCGGCGCCGACCGGATCGCCGCCGAGCCGGCCGCCGTGGATCAACTCGTCAAGCTCTGCGGCCGGCTGCCGCTGGCCCTCCGGATCGCCGGCAACCGCCTCGCCAGCCGGCCGGAGTGGACGGTCGGCCGGCTCGTCGACCTGCTCCACGACCAGCGTCGGCGGCTGACCGTGCTGACCGCCGGTGACCTGGACGTCCGGTCCGCGTTCGAAGTCTCCTACCGGCAACTGGACCCGATGACCGCACGGGTGTTCCGACGTGCCTCGCTGATTCCCGGCGCCGACTTCGCCGCCGCGCTTGTCGCCGCCGTGGCCGGCACCGACGAGGAGACCGCGTCGGCGGCGTTGGAGGAGCTGGTCGAGGCCGGGGTGCTCCTGACCGTGGGGGATCGCTACCAGTTCCATGACCTGGTCCGGCTCTACGCCTCCGAGCGCCTCGACGCCGAGGAGCACCGGGGCTCCCGGACCAGGGCGCACGAGCGGATGGTCGACTGGCTGCTGTGGCGTACCCGGCAGGCCGGTGCGATGTTCGAACCGGTCGCCTGCCGGACCGACTCGGAGTTCGCCGACGACCGGGCGGCGGCGTACTGGCTGGACCGGGAGTCCGGCAACTGGCTGGCGGCGCTGCGCGACGCGTCCCGGCGCGGTCGGCACGCCGACGTGGTCGCGGTCGCCCGGGCGCTGCACTGGTATTCCGACGCCAACAGCCACCGGCACTCCTGGGACGAGATCTTCTCGCTGGGCCTGGCCGCGGCCCAGGCCGCCGGCCGCCCGCACGACGAGGCCGTGCTCCTGAACTTCCTGGGGTGGGCCCGGTACTTCTGCCGCGACCGCAACACCGACGGGCTGGCCGCCTTCGGCGCGGCGCTGGATCTGGCCCGCCGGATCGGGGACCGCCGCGAGGAGGCGTGGGCGCTGACCTACATCGCGGCGATCCAGGTCCGGACCGGGCACGGCGGGTCGGCCATCGACCACAGCCACCGGGCCGTCGGCCTTTTCCGCGAGATCGGGTACGCGCTCGGCGAGTACAGCGCGGCGAGCGTGCAGGGCGCCGCGCTGGCCGCGCTCGGCCGGTTCGCCGAGGCGGCCGAGGTGCATCGCGAGGTGCTGGCGTGCTACGGGCGGGGCAACGGTCTCAGCCGTACCGGCGCGGCGGTGGCCCGGGCCGGCGCGATGATGAGCCTGGGGGCGGACCTGGCCGGGATGGGTCGGTGGCGGGAGGCCGCCGACCAGTACGACCGTGCCCGCCGGGTGTTCCGGCGGTGCGGCGCGACGTTCAGCGAGGCCAACGCCGTGCACCGGTACGGACTCGCGCTTCAGGCGCTGGGCGGGGCGGAGGCGGCGGCCGACGCGCTGCGGACGGCGTTGGCCCTGTACGCCGCGCTGTCCTGCCCGTGGTGGGAGGCGCAGACGCTGCACGCGCTCGCTGCCCTGGCCGACGCGAACCCGGAGCTGGGCGACGACGCCGGCCGGCTGCGTCGGCGGGCGCTCGACAGGTGCGGCGAACTGGACGCCCCCGAGGTGCGGACGCTGCGCGCCACGCTGCGCCGGGAACTGGTCCAGGGCCTGGTGCGGCGGAATCGACCGACCTGAGCGGACCGGCCCGGCCCGGCACGACGGCCGGGCCGGAAACGACGGCCGGGCCGGAAACGACGGCCGGGCCGGAAACGACGGCCGGGCCGGAAACGACGGCCGGGCCGGAAACGACGGTCGGGCCGGAAACGACGGCCGGGCCGGCACGACACCCGGGCCCCGCCGACGGTGCGGCGGGGCCCGGGTCGGTGGACGAGGTCAGTTGCAGGTGGTGCCGTTGAGCGTGAACGGTGCCGGCACGGCGGGGGAGCCGTCGGCGGTGAAGCCGACGTTCACGGCGCCCCCGGTCGGGATGGCGGCGTTGTGCCCCTCGTTGGTGACGGTCACCGCCGCGCCGGTCTGCTGGAAGACGCCGTTCCAGTGGCCCTGGACGACCTGGCCGCCGGGGAAGGTCCAGCCCAGCGACCAGCCGTTGACGGCCGGGCCGTCGTTGTAGACGGTGACGCTGGCGGCGTATCCGGTGCCCCACGAGTTGGTGACGACGAAGGAGACCCGGCAGGTGCTGGCGCTCGCCGTCGCCGGCACGAGGTTGCCGTAGTCGTCGCGGGCGGTGGCGAAGTCCTGGAAGCCGAAGCCCGGGCCCGCCGACCGGGTGGTGGTGCCGGCGGCGAGCACGGTGCCGTCGGCGTTGACGGCGTAGACCGGACCGCCGCTGTCGCCGCCCCGGGCGGCCTCGTCGCCGTCGAGCTGGGTGGCCTCGACGAGGTCCTCGATGTCGTCGTAGTGGAACTCGACCCGCAGGTTGCAGACCGGGCCGCCGAGTTCGCCGGCGGAGGTGTACCCGGACTGGCACAGCAGTTGGCCGGGGAAGACCTCGGTCCAGCCGGCCACCCGGGCCCGGACCTCGTCGTGCTGGCCGCCGACGTAGATGTGGTCGCCGGGGGCGGACGTCGAAATGATCATCGTGTCGTGGTCGTCGTTGCTGTCGACCGCGTAGCCGACGAGCGTGCCGGTGCCGGTGGACGTGTTCCAGCCGACGTGCCAGGGCGAGCCGACGGCGCCGCAGTGCTCGGCGGTGAGGACGTAGCCGGCGTTGGTGTCCGCGTTGCGGACGCCGAAGCCGGCGGTGCACCCGGGGGTGGTGAACCCGATGCCCGCGCCGCCGTCGAACGGCGCGGCGTCGTTGGCCCGCGACCGGGGCACCATCCGGTCGCGGGTGACCACGCTGGTCCGGACGCCGGTGGCCGGCAGCTTCGGCAGCGCGGCGCCCGGGGTGCGGTCGACGGCGATCTCGATGCCGCTGCCGTCGGTGCGCAGTCGCACCGAGCGGCCGGCGCCCGCCGGGCCGGCCTCCACCACCGGGGTGAGTCGGGCGGCGGCCTCGCGCAGGTCGGCGCGGGACCAGGTGGCGCGGGCCACCTGGACCGGCGCGGTGCGGCGGGCGGCGGTGACGGCTGCCGTGACGTCGGCGGGTGGCGTGCCCTTCCACCAGAGGGTGACGTGGTCGTCGACCAGGCCGATGCCGGCGTAGCCGCGGGCCGGCGTGCGCTCCACCGCGGTGCGGATGACGTTGGCGGCGTCGACGAGCGGGGCCTGGGCGACCATCCGGTCCACGGTCTGCGTCGGGATGACGTCGAGGATGGTCCTGGGGGTCCCGGTCGCCCCCGGCCCGGCCGCCGCGTGCCCGGCCAGGGGCCCGGTGAGCGTGGTCGCGCCGATCACCGCTCCGGCGAGCACCGTACGGGTGATCGCTTTCCGAATGTGTGTCATGACGCCGAGTCAAGCAACGTCCGATGTGGGGGGACAGGCAGGACGCCCGGCAGGAGTCAACCTGCCGGGGACCGGCCGGTGGCGTCGGCCGGCGCCTCGACCTGCCCCCGGCGACGCCGTCGTGCCAGCTCCCCGGCGGCGGCCGGCCAGTGGGGGTGGGTGAACGTGAACCCGGCGTCGGTGAGTCGTCCCGGCGTGACCCGCCGGCTCTTCAGCAGCAGTTCGGTGTCCGACCGCAGCGCGAACGCGCCGAGTTCGGCCATCCATCCGGCGGCGGGCAGGCCGACGGGCATCCGCCAGGCCGACCGGAGCGCGCGCATGAACTCCCGCTGCGGCAACGGGTGCGGCGCGGCCAGGTTCACCGCCCCGGCGAGGTCCTCGCGGGCGATCAGGAATCGGACGGCGCGGACGAAGTCCAGGTCGTGGATCCAGGAGACGTACTGCCGGCCGCCGGCGACCGGTCCGCCGAGGCCGAGTCGCGCCAGCCAGCTCAGCACGTCGAACACGCCACCACGGTCGGGGCTCATCACCATGGCCGACCGCAGGGCGACCTTGCGCGTGTGGGGGGTCGCCGCCTGTTCCTGCGCGGCCTCCCAGTTCCGGGCGATCTGGACGCTGTACGCCCAGTATCCGGGCACGTCGTGTTCGTCGCCGCCGATCAGCCCGGCGTGTTCGTCGTTGGCGGCGTCGAAGCGGTGCGCGTAGATCGTCGCGGTGCTCATCTGCAACCACACCCGGGGCGGTCGGGCCGCCCGGCCGATGGCCTCGCCGACCACCCGCGTGGACTCCACCCGGGATCTCATCATGGCGTCGAGGTTCGCGGCGGTGTACCGGCAGCTCACGCTGCGCCCCGCCAGGTTGACGACCACGTCGCTGCCGTCGATCCGCTCGGCCCAGTCGCCGAGCGTGGCGCCGTCCCACCGGACCTGACGCGGGCCCGCCGGCAAGCGGGTCAGCAGCACCACGTCGTGGCCGTCGGCGGTCAGCGCCCGACCCAGGACGGCGCCGATCTGCCCGGTGCCGCCAGGGATGACGACCTTCATGGTCCCTCCTCGCCCGAGCTGATTTGAACGTGTTCAACTTATCCCCGGGCGGTCGGGTGGTCAAGATCGACCGAGGTATGGGACATGTTGGCGATCATCGATGTCTTCGGGCACCGTCGAGGTATGACAGGCGTCTGCTCGTCCTCGCCGTTCCGCCGTCCACGGTCCGTTCTGCTGGCCGTCCTCGCGCTTGTGGTCGCGGTGCTCGGCGCCACGGTGGGCACCACACCGGCGATCGGGTCCGCGCGGCCGGGCGCGGCGCCCAGCACGCCGAGCACCACACCCTTCCCGCCGAGCCCGCCCACGAACCTGACCGCCAGCGAGGTGACGACCCGCTCGGTCACCCTCACCTGGACCGCCGCCACGCCCGGCTGCTGCCTCGTCGCCGGCTACGACATCACGTACTACCAGCCGTTCGACGACGTCCTCTACAGCGCCAGCGTCGGGGACGTCACCACCACCACGATCACCGGCTACGTCCAGCCGGGCCGCCAGTACTCGTTCCGGGTGGCCGCCCGGGACAGCCTCGGACACCGCTCCGGCTCGTCGGACACGGTGACCGTGGTCACCCCGGTGACGGACACCGGCCCGGACACCACGCCGCCGAGCGCCCCCCGGAACCTGACCGTCGGCGAGGTGACCGGCACGACCGCCGCGCTGTCCTGGTCACCGTCGACCGACGACGTCGGCGTGCTCGGATACGACGTCTACCGCTTCGACGGCTGGTTCACCTCGACGCGCGTCGCCACCGTGACGGGCACGACCTACACGGCGGCGCTGCCCCCGTCGACGCCGCTGCGCAACCTGTACTACGTGCGGGCCCGGGACGCGGTGGGCAACGTGTCGATCGCGTCCAACTCGGTCGCCCTGCCCACGGCGGACACCCCGCCCACCCCGCCGCCGTCGACCTGTCGGGTGAGCTACCGCAACGAGTCCGAGTGGCCGGGCGGATTCGTGGCCACCGTGACGGTCCGGAACACCGGGGCAGCGCCGATCGACGGCTGGACCGTCACCTTCACCTTCCCCGGGGACCAGCAGGTCACCTCGGGATGGAACGCCACGGTCGGGCAGACCGGCGCCACCGTGACCGCCCGCAACGTCGACTGGAACCGGACGCTCGCGCCGAACGGCTCCGCGACCTTCGGCCTCCAGGGCCGGTGGGGCGCCAGTGACGCGGCGCCGACCGGCTTCTCGCTGAACGGCGCCCCCTGCGCCGTCGGCGCGTGAGGGGCCGGACAGTGCGCATCCGTCCCGCCGTGCCTGACCGCCCCCGGGCCCTGGCCGCGGCCGTCGCGGCCGGCGTCCTCGCCGTCACCGCCCCGCTCGGCGCGCCCGCGCCGGCCACCGCCGCGAACACGCTCAGCATGCGGGGCGCCGACGTCTCCTCGTTGCAGCGCAGCCTGGACCTGGGGGCGAGGTACTACGACGCCGGCGGTGTCGCCCGCGACCCCCTGGACATCCTGAAGTCCGTCGGCGTCAACTACGTCCGGCTGCGCGTCTGGAACAACCCGGCCAGCGGCTACAACAACAAGAGCCGGGTGCTGGCCCAGGCGGGCGCGGCCCGGGCGAAGGGCCTGAAGGTGCTCGTCGACTTCCACTACTCCGACACCTGGGCCGACCCCGGCAAGCAGTACAAGCCGGCCGCCTGGGCCGGCCACAGCCTGAGCCAGCTGCGCACCGACGTGTACGCCTTCACCTACGACGTCTGCGCCAGCCTCCGGGCGCAGGGCACCCCGCCGGACAGCGTGCAGATCGGCAACGAGATCAACGTCGGGATGCTGTGGAACGAGGGGAAGGTCGTCAACAACGACTTCGCGCCGCTGGCCGGCCTGCTGAAGCAGGGCTACCAGGCGACGAAGGCGTGCGGCGGCGACATCCCGGTGATGATCCACACCGCGGACGCCGACAGCAACGCCAACGCCCGCTGGTTCTACGACGGCATCCGCGCCCAGGGCGTGCAGTGGGACGTCACCGCCCTGTCGTACTACTGCATGTGGCACGGCTCCCTGGCAAACCTCTACCACAACATCGTCGACCTGCGCGGTCGCTACGGCAAGCCGGTGGTGATCGTGGAGACCGCGTACCCCTTCACCCGCGACAACGCGGACGGCGAGCCGAACGCCGTCGGCGACGCGACCTGTGACGGCATCGCCGCCACCTGGTCCGGGCAGGCCCAGGAGTTCGACTGGGTGCAGAACACCGCGCGCAACGCCGGCGCCATCGGCGTCTTCTACTGGGAACCGACCTGGTACGCCGTGCGCGGCAACGGCTGGGACCCGGCGAACATCAACGGCACCGGCAACCAGTGGGACAACATGGCCGTCTTCGACTGGTCCGGGCGGGTGAACCCGGGCGTACGCTGGACGCCCTGACCCGCCCCGGCCGGCCACGCCGGTGACCGGCGCCGCGGTACGGAGCGCACGCTGACCGCCCGCCGGGCCTCAACCGTGGGGATTGTGTCGACCTTCATCGATGGGTAACGTGGCGCACCAATGTGACTACTCAACGCTTCAATCGGAGGTGGTCCATGTGATGGGTGCCGTGGAGGCGGAACTGCCGCTCTGGCCGCCGGTCAACCCCACCCGAGGTCCGTTCGCCCCGCTCGACGAGGCGGAGCGCCAGCGTTACGTCGGCCCGGTGAGACAGGTGCGCCTGCCCACCGGGGTCGCGGCCTGGCTGGTCACCCGGCATGCCGACGTCCGCCGAGTGCTGCGGCACCCCGCCTTCAGCGCCGACTTCACCCGCCCCGGCTTTCCGTTGCTGCGCCCGTTGCCGCCCCAGGCGCCCGAGGAGGGCAAGGGCATGTTCTTCCAGATGGACGGCGCCGAGCACGCCCGGCTGCGCCGGATGCTCACCGCCGAGTTCATGATCAAGAATGTCCGTCAGATCGAGCCGCTGATCCGGCGTAGCGTCGAGGAGTCGCTCGACGCCTTGGCCGCCGCCGGGCCCCCGGCCGATCTGGTGTCGACCTTCGCCCTGTCCCTGCCGTCCATGGTGATCTGCCACCTGCTCGGCGTCCCCTACGCCGACCACGACTTCTTCCAGGCCCGCAGCCGCTCGCTGCTCGATCACGGGCTGCCGCCGGAACGGCTCCGGCACGAGTTCGGGGAGCTGCGTGGCTACCTCCGGGCGCTGATCGACGCCAAGCGGGCCCGGCCCCAGGGGTCGGACGATCTGCTCGGCCGGCTGATCCGGGAACGGGTCGAGCCGGGGGAACTCGACGTGGACGAACTGGTCGGGATGGCGATGCTGCTGCTCGTCGCAGGTCACGAGACCACCGCCAACATGATCGGGCTGAGTGTCCTGCTGCTGACCCGGGAACCCGGGTGGTACGCGCTCCTGCGCGACGAGCCCGACCGGACGGCGGATCTGGTGGAGGAGCTGCTGCGTTACCTGAGCGTCCTGCGGGCCGGGGTGCTCCGGGTGGCCACCGAGGACGTCGAGATCTGCGGCCGGGCGATCCGGGCCGGCGAGGGCGTGATCGCCCTGATCGCCCTGGCCAATCGGGACGACGAGGTCTTCGACGACCCGGACCGGTTCGACCCGTACCGGCAGGCGCACCAGCAGGTGGCCTTCGGGTTCGGGGTGCACCAGTGCATCGGGCAGCCGCTGGCCCGCGCCGAGTTGCGCATCGCGCTGTCGGGGCTGGCCCGCCGCTTTCCCGACCTGCGCGTGACGGCCGCCCCCGAGGAGTTGAGCACCCGGGACAACTCGGTCGTCTTCGGTCTCGACGCGCTGCCGGTGACCTGGTGACCGCCGCCGGCGGCTCCGCCGGCGAGGAACGGACGGTGCGGGTGGAGGTGGACCGGGACGCCTGTTGCGGCTCGGGGAACTGCGTGCTCGCCGCGCCGGAGGTGTTCACCCAGGACGACGCGGACGGGCTGGTGCTGCTGCTGGCCGCCGCGCCGCCGGCGGAGTGCGCCGAGCGGGTGCGCCGCGCCGCCGACCTCTGCCCGGCCGGGGCGATCCGGGTCACCTGACGGCGACCCCCACGGCGCGATCGGGCGACACGCGGATGCGCCGCCGGCCGGAAGGCGACAGAATGCAGGCTGGAGCGCGTACGCGGTCACCAATCGGAGGGGAACCATCGTGAACGACCTGCCCGAGTCGGCGTCGCCGGCCGAGACCGTGGCGATCGACCCGGCCGTGCCGCCCAGCGGACCGGGCTGCGTCGAGTGCGAGTCCACCGACGGGTGGTGGTTCCACCTGCGCCGCTGCGCGGCCTGCGGGCACGTCGGCTGCTGCGACTCGTCGCCCGGCCAGCACGCGACCGCGCACGCGGCCACCACCGGCCACCCGATCGTGCAGAGCTTCGAGCCCGGCGAGCCGTGGTTCTGGGACTATTCCCGCGACCGGTTCCACGCGGGCGGGCCGGAGCTGGCCGAACCGCACGCGCATCCGCTCGACCAGCCGGCCCCGGGGCCGGAGGGCCGGGTGCCGAGCGACTGGCAGACCCGGCTGCACTGAGCCGACCGGCGAGGCGGCGACGGCCGCCGCACCCGCGTCGCCGGCTCACTCCGGCTGCGGCGCCAGCCCGGCCGAACGGGCGAAGTCGACCAGCTCCGTACGGGTCGGCTTGCCCACCTTCACCAGCAGGTGCGTCACGTGCTTCTCCACGGTGCGGGCCGACCCGCTGGAGCACCAGCCGTTCCGGCCGCAAATGGTGACCGAGGAGCACCGGCGGCAGTTCGCCGAGCCGACGCTGGAGACCGTGCTGCGCCCCGGTGACGTGCTCTGGGTGCCGCGCGGCTGGATCCACAACGGCTTCGCCACCGGCGAGCCGTCGCTGCACCTGAGCCTGTCCCTGCCGTCGCTGACGCCGTACCTGGTGGCCGGCGAGCTGGTGCGGAGGCTGGACGGCGACGAGCGGTTCCGGCGGGACCTGCCGTGGGGGTTCGGGCAGGACCCGATCCGCCGCCGCGAGGCGATCACCGAGGTGATCGCCCTGCTCCGCAACGCGCTCGACGACCTCGACCCGGACGCGGTGGCCGACCGGGTGGCGCAGACGTGGCGCGGCTGCTTCCTGGAGCCGGCCCGCCGCCCGGTCGACGCGGTCCTCGGCGCGCCGGTCACCCGGGACACGCCGGTGCGTACCGTGCCCGAGGCGGTCTGCGCGGTGGACCACCTGCCCGACGGGCGGGTTCGACTGCACCTGGCCGACACCGCGCTGGTGCTGGACCCGCCGGCCGGGGAGTGGATCGCCGCCCGGCTGGCCGACGACACCGGGGCGCCCTGGTCGGCGTGGGACCTGCCGTCGGAGGTGTCGCCCGTGGACGCGGTCGCGCTGGTGGCCGGGCTGCTGCGGGGCGGCGTGGTCCGGCGGCACCGAGCCGGGTAGGTGACGGGCCCGGTAACCCGGCGAGCGTCGCACGCCGGCGAAAACCTTTTACACTTGTTCGGCACTTGTAAATATTTATCGTCGTCGTGATACTGGTGCCCGGGTCCGGCGACCGTCCCGGACCGGACGGGCCGGGCCAGCGAACCGGCCGGTCACCTCCTGGATGAGGAGCGCCGATGCCGACTTCCCTCCGACGCCTCACCGGCCGACTGGCCGTGGCGGTGCTCGCCCTGACCGCCGTCCTGGTCGGCCCGGCCGCCGCGCAGGCCGCCACACCGGCCTGGCCGACCCTCGGCGCCGGCATGTCCGGCGCCAACGTCGCCTCGGCCCAGTTCCTGCTCCGGCACCACGGCCAGACCCTGACCGTGGACGGCGCCTTCAGCGCCGGCACGACCGCGGCGACGCAGGCGTTCCAGTCCGCGAACGGCCTCACCGCCGACGGCGTCGTCGGCGCCCTGACCTGGTCGCGGCTCGTCGTCACGCTGGACCCCGGCGCGAACAACAACGCGGTACGCGCGTTGCAGACCGCGTTGAACAAGTACGGGTACGGGTTGACGGTCGACGGAGCCTGGGGCGCCGGCACCACCGACGCGGTGACCGCCTTCAAGACCGGGCGCGGGCTCACCGGCGGCACCACCGTCGGCGCGACGACCTGGCAGTGGCTGCTCGGCGGGGGCGGTGGCGGGGGCCTCTACGCGCCGGTCATCGACCGCTCGGTCCTGCCCCGGTCGGAGTACGACGATCCGCACCACGACTACCCGGCGATCGACCTGCCCACCGTGACCGGCGTGACCACGTACGCGATCACCGCCGGCACGGTCGGCTACGCGGGCGGCAGTTGCGGCAACGGCATCGGCATCACCGCCGACGACGGCGCGTACTACCTCTACTGCCACCTGTCGTCGCGCGTCGTCGCGGCCGGGGCGCGGGTCAGCCCCGGGCAGGTCGTCGGCTACACCGGGGCCACCGGCAACGTGACCGGGCCGCACCTGCACCTGGAGGTCCGGGTGAACGGCGCGAACCGCTGCCCGCAGCAGCTCCTGCTGGCCGTCTACGACGGCGCCGCCGTCCCGGCGCCCGCGGCGCTGCCCGCCACCGGATGTTTCTACTGACCACCGGTGGCGACCTCGCGGTCGCCGTGCGCCCCGGTACGTGACGGGCGACCACGCGCCGTCGACGTCCGAGGTCCGACGCGCGTCGCCCCGACGCGCGTCGCCGCCGGCGCCGGTGATCGGCTGTTCAGCCGAGGCCGGCGTCGGCGTCCTCGGGTGACGGGACCGCGGAGCCGACATCGAAACGTTCGAAGATGAGAAGCACGATCGCATAGACTCGCCGGATCTCGGCGAGGAACCTCCGGAACTGGTCGACGGTCCCGGATTCCGCATCGGGCGCGTGCAGCAGGGCGAAGACGAGCAGTCGCATGGCGTGCAGCAGGTAGGCGGTCGACGCGTGGTAGTTCGTCTGGTCGACGCTTCGGGGTCGACCGGCCCAGTCGGCCATCGCGTCCCACATCTCGTGGTCGGCGATCACCGATCTGGCGACCCGCTCGATCCTGCCGCACGCGCTGCGCAGGACGCCGCGGGTCGTCGCGGGCTCGGACCCGGCGAGCGCCAGTAGGTCGTCGATCTCCCGCAGGCTTCCGAGCGCGTTGCGGGCCAGGTATTCGAGCCGCTCCAGCGGGGTGACGCCGGCAAGCTCAGTGGCCACCTCCTCCCGGAGTTGGTGCGGCGTCGCGGCCTGTCGGGCGATCCAGCAGGTCATCGCCTCGACCGTCAACTCATCGAGCCGACCGTCACGGAGCCCGTCGCGGAACCTCTTCTGGGCCGCGGTGTCCCCGACGCCCAACGCGCAACCGATCTTCGCCCATGCGACCCCGCGCGCCCGCGCCTCGGCGACCAGATCCTCCCGGACGCGGGCCAACTTCGCCTCCAGGACGTCGACCGCGTAGATGTAGCGCAGCACCGGGTCCACGTCGAGGCGGTCGAGGCCGGGTGGATTGAGTCCGTCGCCCAGGGTGCGGGCGAGTTGACCGACCGCCCGCCGAGCTTCGAAGACGGCGATGTCCGGGGAGAACGGCCAGGCGTCCGATTCGCACGAGACGCCGGGCCAACGGCTCCTTCGTCCTTCGTCCACCTCGACATGCTATGGGCGTCCTCGTCCACTCCCACGGCGCTGCGGTCCACCCCGCGTGGACCGGATCCACCCTCGGTGGACGCGCCACGGTGGGTCCTGCCCGGCGGGGGTGTTCCCATGGCGGGCATGGCACTCCGCATCCTCGGCCTCGCGCTCACCGCACTCGCCGCGACGGCCGTCCTCGCCCGGACGATGGCCCCCGTGGCCCGGGAGGCGCGCACCTCGCTTCTCCTGTGGCTCGCCCTGCGCGGCACCCGGCCGCATCAGCGACCCGAACTTCTCCGGGCGCTCCCGCCACTGGCCGGCCGCCGGGATCCGCACGTCCACATCCTGCTTGTCGGGTCCCTCGACGCCGGGGCCCGGCGTCGGCGCGGGTCACGGCCGGTGTAACGGCGATGAAACGGTCCTGTCGTTACTGTCCTGGTCCAGCGGCGCGCGCTTCGGAAACCCACCGTCTACGACAGGACTTCCGCCATGCGACGGACATTTCTCCGCGTACTCATGATCGCCGCCCTGGTGGCCGGCGGCCTCGGCCTCGGTGCGGGCGCCGCGCCGGCACCGGCCCTGGCGGCCTACGGTGCGGTCAAGTGGCCGGCGACCGGGGTGATCACCAGCAAGGTGGACGACCGGTGCCCCGGCTACGACAACCACGACGGCTACGACATCGCCGGCAACTACCGGTCGGTGATCTCGGCCGCCTACGCCGGGTCGGTGAGCTACATCGGCTGGGACGCCGGCGGCTACGGGAACTTCGTCATCATCACGCACACCAACGGCTGGAGCACCCTCTACGGCCACCTCGACGGGTTCGTCTCCCGGATGCGGGTGGGGGAGTACTTCAACCGTGGTGACGGCATCGGCTACATGGGTTACACCGGCGGGGTCTCGCCGCCCGGCATCGGTGGCACGCACCTGCACTTCGAGATGCTGCGCTACGACTCGCCGCAGGTCTGGAACTCAGCCGGCGCCTGCGGCCAGAGCGTGACCCGGGGCAACTCGATCCCGTTCGACTTCGCCGGCCTGAACTGACCGGTGATCGCCTTGACGGCGGCGGGCGGGCGCTCACCCGCCCGCCGCCGTCACCTGTCGGGCGTCGCCCCGGCTGCCCACCGCGAGGTAGGTCCGCCGGGCGCGTGCCATGTCGCCGGCCAGCACCGCCTCCGCCGCCTGCCGCCACGGAGACTCGACGGGCGCGTGCCGGGCGAGGGCGCGCGCGTTGAGGCCCGCCTCGCGCAACGCCAACGGCAGGTCGACGCCGAAGCTGCTGGTGAGCGCCGCGCCGCGCACCCGGTCCAGCACCTCCTCCACCGTCGCGGCGATGTGGGCGCGCGGCCGGTCCAGGGCGATCCGCACCCGTAGCCGCTGCACCAGCGCGGGGCCGAGCAGCGTCGCCCCGCCGTCGCGCCGCGCCAGGCGTTCCGCCGCGCCGGAGTGCCGGTCGGCGGTCGGCAGGTCGCCCTGGTGCAGGGCCAGGCGCGACAGGACGACGTGCACCTCGGAGGCCATCCGGTGGTGGCGGTGCTCGCCGTGCAGGTAGCGGACGCCCGCGCCGCGCGCCGCGGTCCACCGGCCGCGCTGGAACGCCTCCCGCACCCGTTCGGCGACCAACCAGGGCACGTCGGCGGTCGCCTCCTGCCCGCGGATGCTCCCCACGGCCAGCTCCCGGTAGGTGGCCGCCGGGCCGAGCCGCGCCCGCCGGTCCTCGGCGTCGGCCAGCGCGACCCAGAGCGTCGGCGGCACCCAGCCGAGACGGTCCCGGTACGCCTGCGTGAGGTGGGCGAGTTCGGCGACCACGCCCGCGTCCCCGGCGGTCAGGTCGACGAGCGCCAGGTTGGCGCGGGCCCGCAGGTCCAGCGGCGTCAGGGACATCTGCCGGGCCCAGGCCAGCCCGAGCAGTCCCGCTCGCCGCGCCGGCCGGCCCCGGTCGCTGACCGCCAGGATTCCGCAGATGTTGACCAGGGCCGCCGCGCCGGCCGGGTCGGGCGCGCGGTCGTCGATCAGGTCGACGGCCTCGGCCACCCGCCGGAGGGCGGAGTCGCCGTCCCCGGGGCGGAGCCAGAGCACCCGGGCCTGCCAGGACAGCGCCTCGGCGGCCTGGTGCCGCCGGTTCTCCCGACGGAACAGCGTCGCCGCGCGGGCCAGCTCGTCGAGCCCTCCGCCGCTCTGGTGGTAGCGGACCTCGCCGAGCCGCAGCAACGCCTCGGCGCGGGCGGCCGGGTCCCCGCCGAGCCGCAGGGTGGCGGTGAGGCAGTGCGCCGCCCGCCGGTAGTCGCCCCGGTCGGCGATGTAGGCGCCGGCCTCGGTCAACGCCCGCAGCGCGGCGCGGCTCCCCGGCGTCGGCGACCGGTCGTCGTCCGCGCCGGCCCGGATCACCTCGCGCGCCGGCGGCGAGCCTCCCGGCAGCGGCTCGTCGTGGTCGAGGATCCGGCGGTACGTCCGTACCAGCGCGGTGCTCGGCTCCACCCCGAGGTCGTCGCGCAGCCGCCGGCGGAAGGCCCGATGGGCGGTGACGGCCTCGTCGTACCGGCCGGCGAGCGACAGCGCGCGCAGGTGCAGGTCGTGCACCCACTCGGCGGTGGGTTCCTGCGCGGCGAGGGCGGCCAGGTCGGGCAGGACCGTCCGGTGGTCGCCGAGCCGCAGACGCGCGTCGAACGACATCCGCCGCAGCCCCCGCACCTCCTCGCCGACCGCCACGAGTTCGGGCCACCGGTCCGGATCCGACCAGACGCCCTGGCACGGCGTACCGCGCACCAGCGCCGACGCGCGGTCGAGCAGGTCCACGGCCCGGGCCAGGTCCCCGCTCGCCTCGGCGCGACGGGCCCGGTCCCGGAGCTGACGAAGGTCGGCGAGATCGCTGCTCCCCGGGCCGAGGTCCCACCGGTAGCCGTCGGCGGTGCGGCGCGGGCCGGTGTCGGCGTCGGCGCCGGCGGTCCGAAGCCGATGCCGGACCCGGTGCACGAGGACGCGGATCGCGCCGCGGTCCACGTCGTGCCGCTCGGGCCACACCCGGGCCGAGAGCGCGGACAGGGGCACGCCGGCCGCGTACCGCAGCGCCAGCGCGGCCACGAGCGCCCGCTGCCGCGGGCCCGGCCCGAGCACGTCGGTCCCGGCGACCCGGACGTGCAGCGGGCCCAGGACCCCGCACCACAGCGGGGTACGTCGCCCGGGCTCGTCGTGCCCGGTCGTCGGATTCGGGTCGGGCCGGTCCCACGCCAGCCGCCCAGGGCCCCTGTCCATCGATGCACCTCGACGTCAAGTCTAGGCGTCGCCGGGGCCGGCTCCGACCCTTGACATGCGAACTGAGATTACCGAATAATGGATCGTAATTCGAGGGGGAGTACCCATCCCGCACCGGACGCGTCGGCCGTCAGGACGAGCCCGCCACGGGTTCCGGCCACGCGAGCCGTCCGCACCCGCCGGACGGCCAGGGGAGACCTTCGACCCGTTCGCCGGCACCCCGCCGGCCCGGTCGGAGGGAGCGCCCGCCGTGTCCGTACCCCTGTGGGCCTGGTTGGCCCTGAGCCTGGTGATCGCCGCGATGCTCGCGGTCGACCTGTTCCTGCACCGTGACAACCACGTGATCGGCTTCCGCGAGGCCGCGATCTGGTCGGCCGTCTGGATCGCCGCCGGGCTGGCGTTCGGCGTGGTGCTGTGGCTGTGGCAGGGCGACGAGGCCGCCGGCGCCTACTATGCCGGGTACCTGATCGAGAAGGCGCTGTCGGTGGACAACGTCTTCGTCTTCGCCCTGGTCTTCACCTACTTCGCCGTGCCGGCCGCGTACCAGCACAAGGTGCTGTTCTGGGGCGTCATCGGCGCGTTGCTGTTCCGGCTGGTGTTCATCTTCGTCGGCGCCGAGCTGCTCGAGACGTTCTTCTGGACCGCGTACGTGTTCGGCCTGTTCCTCGTCTGGACCGGCTGGAAGATGGCGTTCCGGCACGACGCCGAGATGAACCCCGACCGCAACCTCGTCGTCCGTCTGGTCCGCCGGGTCGTCCCCACCGACGCCCGCTACCACGGCGACCGGTTCTTCGCCCGGGTCGACGGCCGGCGGGTCGCGACGCTGCTGTTCGTCGTCCTCGTCGCGGTCGAGGCCACCGACCTGATCTTCGCGATCGACTCCGTCGCCGCGATCCTGGCCATCACCACCAGCACGTTCATCGTCTGGACCGCGAACGCCTTCGCGGTGCTCGGCCTGCGCAGCCTCTACTTCTGCCTCGCCGGCCTGCTGCGCCGGTTCGTGCACCTGCACTACGGCCTGGCGTTCCTGCTCGCGTTCGCCGGGGTGAAGCTGATCCTCTCCGAGACCCCGGTCGGCAAGCTGCCCATCCCGCTGACCCTCGGCGTCATCGTCGGCACGCTCGCGGTCTCCATCGGCTGGAGCCTCGTGGCCACCCGTGGCCGGCAGCCGGCCGGCGACGGACCGCGCACCCCCGCCGCCCGCTGAACGCCGCCGACAGCGGCCCCCGGGGGCGACCGCGCCGCCTCGGGGCCGCTGCCGGCGGCCGACGGTCCGTGGCGGTCGGCTGCCCCGTGCGGTCAGCGGTCGGCCCCGTTCGGCCACGCGGGAGCGCCGGCGGTTCGGGCGCACCGCCGCAGCGCCGACCGAGCGCTCTGCTGGGCCAGCACCTCGGGATGCTGGAGCAGATACGTCCAGTAGCGCTGGTTCTGCCGCGCGGCGAGGAAGTACGACAGGTACAGCCCCTCGACGAGCGGAGCGATCGTGTGCCGGGGGATGACCCTGGGGTCCCAGGCCACGAAACAGGGCCGCGACGGACTGTCGCGCACCGGAACGACGGCGAGACCAGGGGTGACCGGAACGCACGGGGAGCACAGCGCCACCGCCTGACCGGAGCTGACCAGGGCCCGCACCGCGTGGTTGTCGTCGACGGCGTGCGCGACCCGGGGGACGAAACCGGCCGCCGCGCACGCGTCCACGAGAAGTTGGTGCAACGGGCCGTCGGGTCTGGACACCCACGACTCGTCTCGCAGGTCGCCGAGGTCGACCTCCGACCGACGCGCGTGCGCGCTGCCCTCGGCCACCGCGACCCACATCGGTTCGCGCACCATCAACCGCGTCAGCACCCCGGCGAGGGCGGGCACCGCCTGCCCCGGCAGCGTGTAGCCGAACACCAGCTCCAGGCCGCCGTCGCGGAGCGCCCGCAGGCTCGTCGCCGGCTCGAAGGGCACGGTCGCCCACCGTACGCCGGGCAGTGCGTCGCTCATCGCGTCGAGCAGCATGGGGACCGCCAGCGAGTAGGTGGCCAGCCTGATCGTCGACGGCGTCGCCGGCGCGTCGCCGGTCGTCCCGCCGTCCCCGATCTCGTGCAGCGTCCGCATCCAGATCTCGTCGATGGCGTCGACGGACGCCAGCAGTCGCCGGCCCGCGGCGGTCAACTCCACCCGTCGTGTCGTGCGGGTCAGCAACCGCGCCCGGGTGGTTCTCTCCAGGCGGTCCACCCGTTTCGACAGCACCGGGCGGGCCACCCCCAGCAGGCCGGCGGCCCGCGTGTAGCTGCGGTGCTCGGCGACGGCCCGGAACGCCTTGAGGTCTTCCCAGTTCACCGGATCACCATTTCGCCTCGTGCGGTGCCGACTCGCTCCCGGGCCCGGGATTCGCGAATCGCGGGTACGCGATGATGTCGGCAACTGTAGCTGGTCCATCGGCAAACGGCAATTTCAATGATGACGAACCGCTGTCCTTCCCGAATTCTACGGCATGACCTCGGATGCTGCGGATGTCGTGACAATGGGGACCGCGTCGCTGCCCGCTGTCCCGCTCCGCGCAATGATGTGTACCCACCTGGGCGCGGTGACGTCGGGCGGCACTGGTGCCGGCGGAGGCCCCAGTCGGCGAACGATTGGTATCGAGACAGAGCCTTGTCATTCAGTTTTGCCGACTGTTAGCTTTTCGTCGGTCAGCCGGTTCGTGATCCGGTGCATTCGACAACGGCCGTCAATTCTCATCGAGCAGGAGGCTCATCATGCGTTTTCGCCGTTCGCTGACGGTTCTCGCCGGCGCCGCCGCCGCGTTACTCGTCGGATCGGGCAGCGCGTCGGCGGCGTCGGGTTTCGCCGCCCGCGACCTGCCGAGCTTCCAGGGCTGTTCGACGCTGCGTCAGGCATTGTCCGTGGCCGAGTGGGACAACACCGTGCACGGCGAGAGCCAGGCGCCCCTGATCTGGAACAACAGCGTGTGCGACAACATCCGCATCACCCAGAACATCTACGTGGTCGACACCGCCACCAACAGCATCGTCTACGACTCCGGCCCGCGGGTCGCCGCGGGCACGCAGGTGCAGACCACCATCAACTTCCGCCTCTCGCCGACCCAGTACGCGCAGCTCAACTCGATCTTCTCGCGCAACGGATCGAACAGTCCGATCTACGTGTCCTACGTGTACGCCAACGGAACCGTCGCCTACGCCAACTACTGATCCACCCGTTCCCGAGGAGGAAGTCATGTCCACCCCCGTACGAACCCGATGGATCGGCCGGCTCGGCGTCGCCGCCGCGGCCGTGACGGCATTGACCCTGGGCGCTGCCGGCCCGGCCGCGGCCTACACCGTGCCCGCGAACAACTACCCGGTGGGCTGGTACACGCTGGGCACCTACTTCGAATCGCAGCGGTGCAGCGCGGAGCAGTACGACTTCATGTCGCGTTCCCAGTACACCGCGTACTGGAACTACGCCACCTGCACCAACCGTTACGGCGATTTCTGGGCCCTGATCGCCTACAAGTACCGGTAGTCCACGACATGCCGGCACCTCTCACCGACGCGACGACAACGGAGGCAACGATGCGAACCAAGAAGGTCCTGGCCGGCGCGCTGCTCGCGCTGAGCGTCAGCGGCGGGGCGGCCGCCCTCACCGCCACCCCGGCCCAGGCGTACTACCCGCCGATCCTCGGTCCGACCGAAACCATCGAGGGCACCCACGAAGGCGCGGTGGTCTGCTCGTGGCCGACCATCTGCACCTCCTCCGACTTCCAGCGGGCGGACAACATCGCCTACCCGCCGGCCCGGGATCAGGAGATCCGCCTCGAACGGACCGGCCTGATGTGTCGCCTCTACAAGTCGACCGACCAGACGAACAACGTGGGCGGCCCGAACCTCGCGTACGTCAAGTACTGGGTGATCTGCAAGGCCTGAGCGCCCGCGTCCCACCGGGCCTGGACGTGCCACCGCGTCGGCGACGGGTGGCGCGTCCAGTGCCGTTGCCGGCACCGCGACGCGGGTGGGTCAGCGCTGGCCGCTCCGATGCCGGCGGTAGGCGTCGGAGCAGTTGGCCGTCCGGAGGTAGAAGGACTCGACCGCCCGTCGGACGCCGGCCACCTGGGCGGGGGACAGGGCCGACGGATCGACGCTCAGCATGATGCGTCGTACCGGCGGGTCGGCGAGCGGAACGACCGACAGCTCCTCGTTGGGCGGCACCGTGGCGGAGGCGAGCGTCACGAACCGCCCGGTCTGGAGCAGGCTGCGGACCAGGCTCACGTCCTCCGCGACGTGACCCTCGCGGGGCCGCAACCCCGCCGCGGCGAAGGCGCGGTCCTCCAGTTCGCGTAACGGGTGCCCGGCCGGCGCGAGGATCCAGTCCTCGTCGGCGAGATCGGCCAGGCGCAGGACGGCGGCGCCGGAGAGTCGGTGGCCGCGGTGCATCGCCACCCAGCTCGGCTCGTCGGCGACGACCGTGGTCAGCAGGCCGGGACGCCCCGGGCGCGGCGCCGCCGCGTCGTCCCAGTGCAGCGCCGCGGCGGCGACTCCCCGCGCCACGGAGTCCAGCGCGCCCTGGACGTCGTTGTTCGCGTCCACGACCACCGACAGGTCGGGGAGGTGCCGGGCGAACTCCTCGATCAGCACCCGCGCCTTGACCGGATAGGTGCGCACCCGGACGGTCGCCGGGGGCGGCGTGGCCGGGCTGCCGAGTTCGGATTTCGTCCGGCGCCACAGCGCGTCGATCTCGGTCATCCGGGACCGGAGCGCCCGACCCGCCTCGGTCAGCTCCACCCTCCGGGTGGTGCGTTCGAACAGCGGGACACCGAGCCGGCGTTCCAGGCTCGCGATGCGGCGGGAGACCGTGGAGCTGGTGGTGCCCAGCAGCGCCGCGGACCGGGTGAACGACAGTTCCTCGGCGAGGACCCGGAACTCCTGGAGACCGTCCTCCATGTCGGACAGTGTAGAGGCCGGGCGGTGGCGCGGGGCCGGCCGCAGCCGCGGACCGGCCCCGCCCCGCACCCGGTGGATCACACGCAGTCGGCGGTGATCTGGTAGTCGGCCAGGATCACGCCGTACCCGCCGCCGCTCTGCCAGTTGCCGTCGCGGTAGGTGACGCCGCAGGTCTTGCCGAACTGCTGCTCGTAGGCGTGCATGCTCGCCTCGGCGTTGGCCTGAGCCCGCGCCAGGGCGTCCTCGATGGTGTTCCCGGGGCCGCCTCCGATCACGGCGGTGGAGTAGCCGGAGAAGTACTGGATGTTCGCCGCCTGAGCCGGCCCGGCCGCGGACACCACGCCGGCGGCGGCGAGTGCCACCGCGGCAGCCGCCGAGGCGGCCCTTCGGGTCCTGGTCATGGTTTCTCCCCTCTCGAACGGACGGTGGTCACCGAGCACTTTACATCGATGTAGATTTTGTCGCCGGGCGATGTCGCGGAGCCCGCGCGTGCCGGCGCATGCCGGCCCGGCCGTGCCGGTCAGACGCCGTCGGGGCCCTGTCGGCGCAGGTCGTCGACAGTGGTCATGGCCTGCCGTAGCTGGGTCAGCCAGTCGTCGGTGTGTCGGCCGACGAGCCGGACGCACCAGGCCAGCGCCTCCGAGCGGGAGCGGGCGACGCCGGCGTCCACCAGGGTGTCGAGGATCTGCCGCTCCGGCTGGCGGAGTCGGGTCATCACCGGCGCGGCGAGGTGGGAGAACAATTGCTCGGTCGCCCCGCAGCGCACCCCCCAGCTCACCTTGCGCTGGTAGCGGTGCTCGACCTGGCGGGCGACACGGATGCGGTCGTCGCGGGTGTCCTCCCGGAACCGGAGTATCCGCCCGGCCTGGGCGGCGGTGCGGTCGGCGTCGGTGACGTCGGCGGCAAGTTGGGGTTCGGGCAGGCGGCCCCAGATGGTGATCTCGTCGCGGTCGATCACGACCTGCGGTGGCTCGGAGAACCATCCGTCCGGGGTCACGCCGGTGATCCAGCCGGTGGCGTCGGCGGGGGGCTCCGGTCGGGCGTGGGTTGAGGTGTGGCGAGGGGACATGACGACTCCTTTGCTCGTGATTACATGATTACACGATTACGGAGTTACGCGGCTGGTGTTCCGCTCACCGCGAACACCGGCCGCGTACCTCCGGCCGGGTGCGTCGATAGACTCCGCGTCGCGGCAAGATGACCTTCCGTCGCTCGTCGCGTGCCGGGCTCCCGGTCGGTGCAGAAAGTGGGTGATCCCGAGTGAGCGCTCTGTCGGTGATCGCAGCCGACACCATCACCACGGCCCTGGTGGTGCTCGCCGCCGACGGTCGGCCACTGTGGCGCAACGAGGCCGGTCACCGGCTGGGACCGCGTCTGGACGAGCTGCCGCTGGCCGGCCTGGCGCCCGGCGAGAGCATGACCGACCTCCCCGTCCCCGCCGCGGACGGCACCCTGCGGTGGTTTCAGATGCGGTGCCACGGCATGGAGCACGCGGGCCAGCGACTGCGGTTGGTCGAGGTGCGTGACGTCAGCGCCGAACGCGAGGAGCGCGAGCGGGGACGCAACTACCGGTGGCGGCTGGCGCACATCGAACAGCTCGCCAAGGTCGGCACCTGGGAGTGGGACGTGCGGGGCAACGCGGTCGTTTGGAGCGACGTGCTGCTACAGATGTTCGGTCTGCCGCCCGGCACGACCCTCGACTACGGGTCGTACCGCCGGATGCTGCACCCCGACGACGTGGCGATGATCGAGAGCACGCTCGACACGGCGCTGCGCACCGCCGAACCCTTCTCGTACACGCACCGGATGTTCCTCGCCGACGGCGTGACGATGCGTGTGTTCGAGTGCTACGGCGAGGTCTTCACCGACGACGCCGGCGCGCCGACGCGGGTGCTCGGCACCGCCCACGACATCACCGACATGCGCCGGGTCCAGGACGAGCTGACCCGCCTCGCCGAGCGCGACCCGTTGACCGACCTGCCGAACCGGCGTGCCCTGCTGGCCCGCATCGACGAGCTGCTCGCCGACGACCAGGGCACCGGCGCGTTGCTGCTCGTCGACATCGACAACTTCAAGGACATCAACGACGTGCACGGGCACGCGGTGGGCGACGAGGTCCTGCGCGCGCTGGCCCGGCTGCTGGCGCACGAGCTGCCGCCCGGCACCGTGCTGGGCCGGCTCGGCGGGGACGAGTTCGCCGTCGTCCTGCCCGGGGCGGACGCGGCGGGCGCCGTGGTGTTCGCCGAGGCGATGTGCGACGCCGTGGTGCGTGCCCCGGTGCCGACCGCCGGCGCCGGGCTGCGGGTGACCCTCAGCATCGGCGCCGCCGCCCGGCAGCCCGGCGACACCCGCGACACCCTTCTGGCGCACGCCGATCTGGCCCTCTACGAGGCGAAGGACGCCGGCCGCAACCGGGCCCGGCTCTACCTGCCCGAGCAGTACCGCCACGCCGTGCGCCGGGTCAGCGTGACGACCCGGGTGCGCCGCGCGCTCGACGAACACCGGATGAGTCTGGACGCGCAGCCGATCGTCGACCTGTCGACCGGCCGGGTGATCAGCCACGAGCTGCTCATCCGACTGCGCGACGGGGTGCAGCCGGCCCTGTCGCCCGCGCAGTTCCTGCCCACCGTGGAACGCGACGACCTCATCGGTGACCTGGACCGCTGGGTGGTGGCCACGGCGACGGCGGCCCTGGCCGCGCCGGGTCCCACCCGGGCCCGCCTCCGGCTGGACATCAACATCTCGGCCCGCTCGCTGGAGTCACCGGGGTTCGGCGACTGGGTGGTGCGGACCCTGCGTGCCGCCGGCATCGAGGCCGACCGGCTGGGACTGGAGGTCACCGAGACCGCGGCGATCACCAACGTGGCCGCGGTCCGACACCTCGCCGACGCGCTGCGCGCCGCGGGCTGCCGGCTGAGCCTCGACGACTTCGGCGCCGGCTTCGGGTCGTTCGCCTATCTCAAGCACCTGCCCTTCGACACCGTGAAGATCGCCGGGGACTTCGTCCGGCAGGCGGACCGCGGCGGCGCGGATCCGGTCCTCATCGACGCCGTCGTCCGCGCCGCGCACGGTCTGGGCATGCGGACCGTCGCCGAGTCGGTCGAGCACGCGCCCCTGGTTCCGGCGCTGCGCTCGCTCGGCGTCGACGCCGGGCAGGGCTACCATCTGGGCCGTCCCACGCCCCTGGACGACCTGTTGCGTCGGACCGCCCACGCCTGGCAGGACACCGTCGTCGTGCCGACCGTCGTCCGGCCGCCCGAGCCCTGACCGAACCACCGCACCCGGAGGACCCCGTGACCCCACCCCTCGCCCCGGCGTCGCCCATCGGCGCCGAACTCGTCACCGACGACCTCGACGCGGCGCGTGACTTCTACGGTGACCTGTTCGGCTGGACGTTCACCCCCACCGCGCACGGCGGCACCGCGTACGCCGGTGGGGTGGTCGCCGCCGAGCTGCGCCGCGGCGACGGCGTGGCCCGGTGGTGGACGGTCTTCGGCGCGGCCGATCCGGCCGGCGTCCGGGCGACCGCCGAGCGGGCCGGAGCCCGGGTCACCGGCGACGAGGTGCGCGATCCGCTCGGCGCGGCCTTCCGCCTGCGGGCCGGCGCGCCGGTGGCGGCCTCCGGGGTGGGCCAGCCCTGTTGGTACGAGTACATGACCGGGGACACGGAGCCGGCCGACCGGTTCCTCGCCGACGCGCTGGGCCTGCGGGCCACGGTGCCGCCGGGCGCCCCGGACGATTCCTACGCCCTGCTCGCCGGCCCGGCCGGCCCGGTCGCCGGCCGGCTGCGGATGCCGCCGCCGTTGCGGAACCTGCTTCCGACCGGCTGGATGGTCTACGTGGCGGTGACCGATCCGGACGACACCGCCGCGCGGGCCGTCCGGGCGGGCGGCCGGGTGCTGGTGCCGGCGAGCGACGTCGTGACCGGTCGGGTGTGCGCCCTGGCCGACCCGGCGGGTGCGGTGCTCACCGTGATCCGACCGGTGGCCACCGGCGGCTGACCACCCGTCGGGACGGCCGGCCCGCCGGCGTGCCACGCTGGCGGGATGCCGACGTTGCCACTGACCCCCGACGACCTGCTCACCACCACCCGAACCGTGCGTAAGCGGCTGGACCTGACCCGTCCGGTGCCGATGGACCTCGTCCGGGAGTGCCTGGAGATCGCCCTACAGGCGCCCTCCGGCTCCAACCGGCAGGGCTGGCACTGGCTGGTCGTCACCGACCCGGGCGTACGGTCCGCGATCGGCGGGTTCTACCGCCGCGCGGTCGAGAGTTACCTGGCGTCGGAAGGGTCGGCGGCACGGTTGTTCGTCGACGAGCCCGAGCGCGCCGCGGTGCAGCGGCGGGTGGGGGAGAGCGTGGCGTGGCTCGGCGACCGGATGGGCCAGGTGCCGGTGCTGCTCATCCCGTGCCTGCGGCTCTCCGGCGGCGGCGAGTTGCCCGCCGGCAACCAGGCCGGGCTGTGGGGGTCGCTGCTGCCGGCCGCGTGGAGCTACATGCTGGCGGCGCGCGCCCGTGGACTCGGCACCGCCTGGACCACGCTCCACCTGGCGTACGAGGCGGAGGTGGCCGAGTTGCTGGGCCTGCCGGCCGAGGTCCGGCAGGCGGCCCTGATCCCCACCGCCTACTACACCGGCGACACGTTCCGGCCGGCGAAGCGCCAGCCACTCGACGAGGTGCTGCACGTCGACCGCTGGTGAGCGTGCGCGCCGGGTTCAGCCCGCGATGCCGTCCAGCCAGCGCTGGTGCCAGCGCAGCAGGGAGCGGGTCAGCACCGGAGCGGCCAGGTGCGGCAGCAACCCGGTCTGCGTCTCCTCGGTGACCACCCGGGTCCCGCCCGGCGCCGGGGTGAGAACCCAGCGGTGGTGCCCGGACGAGCCGACCGCCCGTCCGGTCCAGCCCAGCAGCCGGTACGGCTCCCAACGGTCGACCACGCACCGGACCCGGACCCGCAGCGTCGTCCAGCGGAACTCGACGCCGGGGCCGAGGACCGGCGCGCCGGTCACCACGACGCGCCGCGCGTTCGGGTACCACGACGGCCAGGCGGTGGCATCGACGAGCCGCTGCCACACCGCCTGCGGGGGCAGCGGCACGAACGCCTCGTTGCGGGTGTGCACGGGGCAGCGCGCCGGTTCCCGGCCGGGCGGCCATCCGGAGGCGGTCACCGCAGGTCCCGCAGCGTCGTGCCGGGCGTGGTCAGCGCGATCTGCGGGCCGTGCACCTCGGCCGGGGTGCGGTAGCCCGGCGGCGCGTCCCCCGCCGCCGTGCGGGCCAGCAGCTCGACCGCGGTGTGGGCGCTGTACCGGTAGGCGGCCGGCCCGGTCAGCACCGCCTCGGCCACCGTGCCCGCGTCGTCCCGGACCAGCCCGTGCACCAACGTGCGACCGGCGTCGAGCTGCGCCGGCGTGGGCCCGTCCGGCAGCCGGGCCAGCAACGCGGCCCGGACGCGCCGCGCGGCGGGGGACGTGACCAGCCACGGCGCGGCCGGGGCGGCGCGCAGCGCCAGGCGGATCGGCGCGGGCGCGGCGAAGAACGTCGCGACGTCCGCGATTCCGGTGGACCGCGCGGCGGAGACGACGTCCGCGCGCCAGGGGTTGGTGACCACCCGGGTACGCGTCGCGCCGTCGTCGATCCACCGGTGCTCGGCGGCGGCGCGCGCCGGCACCAGCCGTCCGTCGCGTCGCTGCACCCCGGCGTCCGCCATGCCCCCGGTGAGCGTGTCGAGCGTGCCGCGCGACACCCGGCCGACGGTGGCGAACGACAGCTCCAGCCGGCGGGCGGTCGGCAGCCGGCGGGCGAGGTGCACGGCCACCGCGTCCGTCGGCACCACACCGAAGCCGACACCGGGCATCGCCATCACCCCGGCGGCGGTCAGTTCGGCGTCCCGCCGCCACACGGTCAGGAACTCCGCCGCCTCCCCGGACAGGTCGAGGTAGGGCGTTCCGGTCCGGACGCAGGCGTCGAGCAACGGCTGCTGGGTCCGGGCGAACGGACCGGCCGCGTTCAGCAGCACCGTGGCGTCGGCGAGCAGCCGGTCCAGCGCACGCGGCTGATCCAACGCGGCGGTCCGGACCGGGGCGTCGAGACCCAGCGCCGCGAGCCGGTTCGCGTCCCGGCCGGCCAGCACCGGACGGAGCCCGCGGTCGAGAGCGAGGCGGGCGACCGACCGGCCGACGTAACCGGTGGCCCCGTAGATGATGAGGGAAGACACGCCACGACCATGACCCGCCGGGACCGCCGGTGTCCAAGAGACGCCGGCGCGGTGTCGAGAGGTTTCTCCTATCCGACCTGGCTAGGGTGGGGCCGGTGGACCTGGATCGGGTACGGGCCTTCGTCGCCGCCACCGAGTGGATGAACTTCACCGCCGCCGCCGAGGAGCTGGGCCTGGCGCAGCCGTCGCTGTCGGCGCGGATCCGGGCGCTGGAGACCGACCTCGGCGTCGAGCTGTTCTCCCGGCGCAGACGGCAGGTCGCGCTCACCGCGGCGGGCCGGGCGTTCCTGCCGCACGCGCGCGCCCTGCTCGACCTCGCCGCCGAGGCACGCCGTGACGCGCGCCGGGCCGCGCACCCGGGCCGCCGGCTGCTCCTCACCACGCTGGCCGCCAGCGTCGACGAGTTGAAGGCGGAAACCGTCCTCGGGCTGCGGCGTGACCTGCCGGGCTGGCAGGTCACGCTCACCGGCGTGCCGTTCCGGGAGCACGTCTGGCGGCTGCGGGACGGCACCGCCGAGGCCGGCTACCTGTGGCCGCCGTACGCACCGGACACCGTTCGCGACCTCCACCTGGAGCCGGTCGGCGTGTTCCGGCGGCTGCTGGCCGTGCCGGCGCGGCACCACCTGGCCGGACGGCCGGAGGTGACCGTGGCCGACCTCGCCGGGGAGCCGCAGGTGCCGCTGCCGGACGACGTCGACGCCGCCTTCGTCGCCGGGTGGCGGCTCACCCCGGACGCGCCGGTCGGCGCCGGGGAGCCCGTGACCGACGTCGCCGGGCTGCTGCGCGCGGTGGCCGGCGGCGTCGGCTGCTGCCCGGTGCCGTCCCTGCTGGCCCGCACCGCGGCCACACCGGGCGTGGCGTACGTCCCGGTGCGCGGGGCGCCGCCCGCGACGCTGGCGCTGGCCTGGCGGGTGGACGCGCACCCCGAGATCGACCACGCGCTCCGGGCCGCCGCCCGCCGGGCCCGGGGCGGGCCGGCGGACTGACCGGGCTACCCGGCCCGCGCCCGGCCCGGGGCGTCGCTGGTGGTCAGCGCGTCCGCGATCGCCGCCCACACGCCCGGGTGGGCGACCATCCCGCCGTGCGAGCTGTCCACCGTCACGCAGCGGGCCGCCGGGTCCTGGGAGGCGTGCCAGGACACGATGCCGTCGCTGCGGCTGGCGATCGAGGTGAACGGCAGACCCGGCGGCGCGGGCGTCAGCACGTCGTCGTGGACCTCGCGGCAGCAGTCGCCGAACGGGCAGTCGCGCACCCAGTCCCGGCGGCCGAGCCGGGTCATGGTGGCCATCCACATGGTCAGCAGCCGTACCGCCAGGTGGATCCCGAACGGGTCGGTCAGCGGCGAGCCGAGCGTGACCAGGGCGCGTACCCGCCGGGGGTGGCGGACGGCGAGGGCCTTCGCGAACATGCCGCCCCGGCTGTGGCCGACGAGGGTGACCGGCCGTCCGGTCTCGGTGTGCAGGCGGAGCAGGGCCGCCTCGACGACGGCCAGGTCCCGGCTGGAGCAGCGGCGGCCGTCGGTGAGCCCGGTCGGTCGGGCGTCCCACCCGCCCTCGCGCAGCCAGTCCCGCAGCAACGCCACCCGGTCGTCGCCGGCGGCGAAGCCGGGCACGACCAGCATCGGCGCCCCCGGCTCGGGCGGCGTCGGCGGCGCGGGACGCGCGGCCCGCAGGGCGGCCAGCTCGGCGCCGGCCCGCCGTTCCCGCCAGATCGGCGGCGTCACGCTGTGCGGCAGCCCGAGGTAGTGCAGCGGCGTCCGGAACGGCCGCCAGGCGCCCTCGCTCACCGGGTGCTCCCCTCCGTCGTCGGCCGGACCGCGCCGTCCGCCCGGTCGCCCTCCCGGCGCAGCGCCGCGTCCAGCCGTTCCAGTGTGGTCGCCATGCCGGCGCGCAGGTGGGTGGCGCGGTCCGCGACGCCGACCAGGCGCTGGACGGCGCGGACCGCCGCCATCTGGGGCGTCGCCCGGGTCATCGACTCGGTGACCCGGGTGCCGCCGTCGACCGGCTCCAGCTCGTAGCGCCAGGTGGACGACGACGGCCAGGCGGTGGTGAACCCGAACACCCGGCCGGGCACCGCCTCGGTCACGGTCGCCGTCATGCGCCACCGGTAGAACGGACCGATCCGGTTGCTGCCGGTGAACCGCCGGCCCGGTTCACGCCACCGGGCGGCGTACGTTTCCGGGCTCCACTCGCCCATCCGGGTGATGTCGCTGACCAGCGCGTAGACCCGGTCCGGGCTGGCCGCGACGGTGCGGCTGACGCGGACCGAGAGCGCGGGCCGCGCCTCGTGGTCGGCGATCATCCGGCGGGCGAGCCGCGCGGACGACGCGGGGTTCTGCCCGGTGTAGAGGTTGCGGTCCACGGTGACGAACGGCCGCAGCGGCACCCGACCACGGACGTAGCGGGCGCCGCGGGCCACCAGCTCGTCCTCCAGCAGCCAGCGGGCCTTGCGGGCGAACCGGTTGAGCAACTCCTCCCGGTTCGACAGGCCGGTCATCGTGTAGCCGGCGAACGGCCACGTCCCGTCCTCGCCGGTCGCCGCCAGCGTGGCGGCGGGGGCGTGGCAGAGCAGGGCCAGCGGCGTGCCGGCGCGCAGGGCCCGGGTCAGCAGCGCGCCGGAGACCGGGTCGACGGCGAGATCCTCCATCGGGCCGTGCCCGCCCGGGTAGAAGACCGCGTCGTAGTCGGTCGGGTCCACCTCGGACAGCTTCCGCGGGTGGGCGAACTCCCGCGCGTGGGCGGCGAGATAGCGGCGGTGCCGGCGCGCGCGCCGGGGTCCGGTCGCGGGCAGCCGCAGGCTGCGCGGGTCGACCGTCGGGGGCACGCCGTCGGGGGTCGCCACGGTGATCCGCCAGCCGGCGGCGGAGAAGAGCCGGTGCGGCTCGACGACCTCCTCGGCCCAGACGCCGGTGGGGTGCCGCGTGCCGTCCCGCAGCGTCCAGTGGTCGGCTGCGGACAGGACCATCAGCACCGCGCGCATCGCTCCGCCTCCCTAAAATCAAACCAGTCGGTTCGGTTCAGGTATAGCACCGGTCGCGGAAAAATCAAACCGACTGGTTCGATTCGCGCGGTTCGACGCCCGTGCGGACGTCAGCCCGGCGGACGGACCAACCGCTGCGCGGCGCGGCGGACCTGGGCCCGCGCGTCGTCGCCCGACTCGGGCTGCGGCCCGAGCGCCCGGTGCAGCTCGACCGGGGCGGTGAGCCAGGACGTGGCCACCGCGATCAACGCGGCCAGCAGGTGGTGCGGCGGCCACTCCGGATCGACAAGTCCCGCCCGCTGCGCGTCCCGGATCACCGCGAGCTTGTGCCGGTAGCCGGTCACGCGCTTCTCCGACACCTGCTCGGCCCGGCCGCGTTCGTGCAGCCACGCCCACGCCGCGATGCGTTGCAGGTCGGGTCGGGCGGCGAACGTGTCGTGCAGCCGGACCGTGTAGTCCACCAGGTCGGGCGTGATCGGCACCACCCGGGACAACTCCTCGAGCCCGACCTCCATCACGGTGTCGAACAGGGCGTCCTTGTCGCCGAACCAGGCGTAGATCCGTTCCTTGCTGGCCCGCGCCCGCTCCGCGATCCGGTTGATCCGCGCGCCGTCGACGCCGTGCCGGGCGAACTCCGCCATCGCCGCGTCGAGCACCCGCCGTCGGGTCTCCAGGCCCCGCGCCTGCGTCGCTGGAGAGGTCATCCGGTCACGTTAGCGCAGATGGTCACGCCCCTCGGCCGGGCCGGACCGGGGGCGGCGGGGCACGCAGCGCCCGCGCCCCCGAGCGACGCCGCGGCCCGGCCACCCGTTCGTGCCGCCGCGGGTTGCTAGTCTGCGCGTCGCCACGGGAGCGCCCGGGGCGGCGTCGCGGCCGAGGGAGGAACCACCGTGCCCACGATCCCCCGGGGCCGCCGATGGACGGCGGCCGGAGCCGGCCTGCTGCTCCTGCTGTCCGGCTGTGCCCCGGACCCGGCGCCACGGGCCGGCGCACCCACCACCACGCCGACCGCCGGGGCTCCCGACCGCCCGGCCGCGGGCGCCAGCGCCGCGCCGGGTGGTGGCCGGGCCGGGCTGGGCCCCGCGCCGCTCGACTGCCCGCCACCCGGCCGGGCGCCGCGGTCGGCGAGCCGGCTCGACCCGACCGCCGGCTCCTACCTGGGACGGGCCGGCGGCGTGGCGACGGCGGTGGACGTGAGCCCCACCTGCCAGCTCGTCGTCGGCGGCCGGTTCACCGGCCTGCCGGGCGAGCGGGCGACCACGATCGGTCGGGGCGGCGCGGGCGCGGTGCTGTTCCTGGACGGCACCGGTCGGCGGCTGCTGCGTACCGTCCGGCTGGCCGGCGCGGTCGAGGACCTGGAGGTGCGCCGCACCGGCGGGGAGATCGCCGTGGCCACCGACCGGGGCGTGCTGCTGCTGGACGCGGCGGCCGGGCGGGCGCGGTGGCAGCGCGGCGGGGCCGCCAGCCGGGTCGCGGTCGGATCCGCCGGCACGGTCGCGGCGGTCACCGGCGCCACCGTCACGGTGTACGACCTGACCGGCGCCACGCTGGCCCGGATCGCCCCGAGCGGTCGCACGGTCAGCGACGTGGCGGTGGACGACCGCAGCGGCCTGGTCTTCGTCAGCGGGTTCCGGCAGACCTCCGGCGGGCGGTGCGTGCCGGTGCAGATCGCCTACGTGCACGCCTACGACCGGCGGGGACGACTGCGCTGGCGGGCGTACGACCATCCGGCGGACCGGCTGGGCGACCTGTGCGCGGACACCCGGGCGGACCGCGTCGCGATGGGCCGGGACGGACGGCTCTACCTGGCCGGGGAGACCGCCGGCGGGAACAGTGTGTTCGCCCGCTCGGCCGCCGACGTGGGACGGTCCGCGCCGAACGTGGTCACCGACGACTTCAGCCGGGCGACCAACACCGGCGACGCGCACCACACCTACCTGGCCCGGTTCGACCCCGCCTCGGGACGCCAGCTCGCCGGGCAGGTCGTGATCAGCCGCATCGACAGCAAGGGGAACCGGGGCAACACCATCACGCCGCTCGCGATCGGCGCCGACGAGTCCGGCCGGATCTACGCCGGCGGGGTGTCGGCCTACCAGATCGCCGACCGGTCCCGGGTGACGCTCGGCGGCCGGCGGCTGGCCCCGTACGCCGGTGGGGACGCCTGGGTGCTGGTGCTCGCCCCGGACCTGCGGCGGCGGCTGAGCTGGGTGGTGCTCACCGACGGCGGCGCCGGGACCGTACGGGGGGTGGTCGCGGCCGGCGGTGTGGCGGCGGCGGTGGCGCAGGTCGACAGGGCCGGGTTCTGGCGGGGTCCGGGGCCGTCCCTCGGCACCGGCGGCGGCTACCTCGCCGCCTGGCCCGGCCTCGGCTGACCGGACCCGCCGCCGGTGCCGCGGCGTCCACCGCGGCACCGGGGCCGGTCAGGGAGCGCCGGTGACCGCGGCGCCGGCCCTGGTGATCCGGTACGTGGTTCGCGCGCCGCTCCAGAAGTGGAAGGTGAGCGTGACGGTGCCGTCGTTCACCTCGGCGAAGAACTCCGGTTTCAGGATGATGGTGTCGGCGGTGTAGTCGGGTTGGAAGTGTCCCCAGAACTCCTTGTACGGCGTCCAGTTGGCCGGGCCGGCGGGGCTGCCGTCGGCGTAGGTGGCCTCCATGGTGGCGAGCTGGTCACCGTGGAACCGGGTGGGAATGGCGAACGAGCTGGTCGTGCCGGTGGCGGCTGCCTGGGTGGGCGGGTCCGAGCTGATGATGTCGATCTTCCAGGGCACACCCTGGGAGAAGCGGGCCTCGATGGTGGCGTCGACGCCGTAGGCCCGGTCGCCGACCAGGCGGGTCAGTGCCGCCGGGGTGAGCGTGACGGTGGTGCCGGAGACCGTGTAGTCGGCGCCGGCGGCCAGCGGGGTGTCGCCCTGCCAGAGACCGCGGAACGACAGGCCGTTGAGGTTGAGGGTGAGGGCCCGGCCGGTGATCGTGCCGGTGTGCGGCACGTACACCTGGTCGCTGGACGCGGTGCCGGAGCGGCTGGTCCAGCTCGTCCTGATCATGTCGGCGACGCGCTGGTCCCGCCAGCGCAGCGCGGTGCGGTCGAGGAACTGGCCGGCGTCCCACAGCATCGTGGTGAGGTTGCGGGTGCGGGCGTGGTAGCCGACCGCTTCGAGGTACTTCAGGAACTCGCCCCGTTCGATGATGCCGGGCCGGGTGTGGTCCCAGGAGAGCAGCGCCCACTCGCCGATGACGACCGGGATGCCACGGGCGACGAACGTGTCCCGCAGCCGGTCGAACGTGCCGACCAGGTCCTGTTCCACGTTCGTGTCGTACCGGGTGCCGCCGGCGATGTTCACGCTGAACGGCCACCACCCGTAGAAGTGCACGGTGGCGGCGAGGTTGGGGTCGTGCAGGTCGGCGATGCCGGCGGACAACGCGTCCAGCCGCGCCTGCTCGCCACTGGTGTGCAGCGTGGGCAGGACCAGCAGCCGGGTGGCGTTGGCCCCGCCGGTGGCGCGTACCAGGCGGACGAACTCGGCGTTGAGTTCCCGGGTCGCGGTGTCACCCTGCGCGTCGGTGGTGTCGGCGAACTGGGGTTCGTTGATGCTCTCGAAGACCAGCCTCGGTGAGTGGTCGCGGAACGTGGTGGCGAGTTGCGTCCACAGTGCCCGGTACCGGCTCGTCACGCCGGCCCGGTCGGTGGGGTAGGTGTTGAGCCACTGCCAGGAGTCGTGATGGAGATTGATCATCACGTAGAGGTCCTCGGCGAGCGCCCAGTCGACGATCTGGCGTACCCGGGCCAGCCAGGCCGCGTCGATGGTGTAGTCGGGCGCCGGGCCGTGGTGGTTGCTCCACGTGACCGGGAGCCGGACGCTGCGGTAGCCCTGCGAACGCACGTGACGCAGGAGCGCCTGGGTGGTGAGCGGGTTGCCCCAGGCGGTCTCGTCGGGGATGGCGTCGAGCGTGTTGCCGAGGTTCCAGCCGGGCTGCATCGCGGCCACCGTGGTCATCGGGTTCCCGGCCGGGGGAGGGGTGGCCGGTGGCGTCGACGGTGACGCCGTGGCGGTCGGCGACGGGCTCGTCGACGGAGTGGTTGACGGGCCGCCGGTCGGGGACGGCGTGCCGCCGCCGTCCCCGGCGCAGGTGACGCCGTTGAGCGTGAAGCCGGTCGGCGCGGTGTTGACGCCCGACCACGAACCGTTGAAGCCGAACGACACGGTGCCGTTGGTCGGCACGGTGGCGTTCCAGGCGGCGTTCGTCGCGGTGACCTGGCCGCCCGTCGCGGTGACCGTCGCGTTCCACGCCTGGGTGACCCGCTGCCCGGACGGGAACGTCCAGGCCAGGCGCCAGCCGTTGACCGGTGTGCCGAGGTTCGTCACGTCGACCGCGGCGGTGAACCCGCCCGACCACTGCGACGGCACCGCGTACGCCACGCGGCAGCCGCCGGCCGCCTGGGCGCCCACGGCCGTCATCGTCGACGCCACCAGCAGGGCCGCCACGGCGCCGACGAGCGGACCGCCCCGGAGGCGGATTCTTCGGGTGCGCAGGATCATCGTGTTCTCCCTTGCCGTTGTCCGCCCGTACGCGGCCGGTGGCCAACGGTTCCGGACGGGTGGGGGCGCGCGCCGGCGTCGCCGGGTGGCCGCACGGCCCACCCGGCGACGCCATCGCGCGCTGGAGTGCTTCTCGCGGACGCCGCCCGATGCCTCCGCCGATCGCCGCGCTGCGGCAGCAACTTCCCGGCTCCCTGGAAAGTTTCGGGTCGAACGCTACGCGTTTCTGTGATGACGGTCAATGAAGATGCGGGCTCGGTGACGACGTTCGGTGTCGTGCGACGTCAACGGCGCGAATCGGCGCGGAAAACGCGCGAGGTCGACCGGAAAGTTTCGACCCTGCCCGGCGCGCACCGGCGACACCGGCGGCACCGGCGGGCATGGACGGACGGCTATCCTGGGGCCGGGCAGCGGTGGCCACCCCGGAGGGGCGGGTCGGCCGGGGGAGGAGCCAGCTTGTCGCAGACCGAGCCGGACGCGTCGGCCATCGGGCCGGACGACGCGGCGGCGGCTCCGGGCCGGCCGGTCACGATCTCCTACATCGCGGAGACCGCCGGGGTGTCGGTCCCGACCGTGTCGAAGGTCATCAACGGCCGGACCGGCGTGGCCTCGGACACCCGGGCCCGGGTCGAGGCGCTGATCAGCCGGTACGGCTACCGCAGGCCCACCTCGTCCACCCGCAGCAACCTGGTGGAACTGGTCTTCGACCAGCTCGAACACATGTGGGGCGTCGAGGTCGTCCGCGGCGTCGAGCAGGTGGCCCGGGCGCACCGGGTGGGCGTGGTGCTGACCGAGTTCGGGCCGGAGCGCGGTGGCGTCCGCTACTGGATCGACGACACGCTCGCCCGTCGTCCGGACTGCATCGTCTCCGTCGCGCAGCTGTCCGGCGAGCAACGCGACCAGTTGCGGGCGCGCGGCATCCCGTTCGTGGTCTTCGATCCCACGAGCGAGCTGCCCGACGACGTGCCCTTCGTCGGGGCGACCAACTGGGCGGGCGGTCGCTCGGCCACCGGGCACCTGCTCCGGTTGGGGCATCGCCGGATCGCGATGATCGGCGGTCGGGACCGCATCCTCTGCTGCCGGGCGCGGCTCGACGGCTACCGCGCGATGATGGAGGCCGCCCACCTGCCGGTCGACGCGGACCTGGTGGCCCGCGCCGACCTGACCGTGGACGGCGGGCGGGCCGCCGCGCTGCGGCTGCTGGGCCGGCCGGACCGCCCGACCGCGATCTTCGCCGGCAACGACCTCCAGGCGGTCGGCGTCTACCGGGCCGCGCGGGAACGCGGGCTGCGGATCCCGGCCGACCTGAGCGTGGTCGGCTTCGACGACCTGCCGATCGCCGAACTGCTGGACCCCCCGTTGACCACCGTGCGTCAGCCGCTCGCCGAGATGGCCGTGGCCGCGACCGAGCTGGCGCTCGCGCTCGGGCGCGGCGAACCGACGCAGCGGACCGGTCTGGAGTTGGCGACCAGCCTCACGGTCCGGGAGAGCACCGCCGCGCCGGCCCGCTGAGGCGGGCGGTCAGCCGACCTGCCGGCCGCGCCTCGGGTCCGGAGCCGGTGGCGGGGACCGATCCGACCGGGTGCGCGCGTCGACGCGCCGGCGGGGTGTTCGCTATCCCTCGGACGGCAGGTCGAGGTAGCAGCCGGCGGGTTCCTGACCGGACAGCGCCTGGATGGCCGTCATGATCTCGTCGGTGACGGCCCGCCGGGCCCGCCCGCTGCTGCCGGTGACCGGCGGGGTGAAGTGCCGGGGCGGGCCGAACCGTACGGTTACCCGACCGGGCCGGGGCAGTCGGGCGCCGACCGGTTGGATGCGGTCGGTGCCGAGCACGGCGACGGGGACCACCGGGGCGCCGGAGGCCAGCGCGAGCCACGCGACGCCGGTGCGACCACGGTAGAGCCGCCCGTCGCGGGAGCGGCTGCCCTCGGGGTGGATGCCGAAGGCCCGGCCGGCGGCGAGCACGTCGAGTGCCACCCGCAGCGAGTCCTGGGCCGACCGGTGGCCACCCCGCTCCACGGGGATGGCGTCGATGCCGGTGAGGCAGGTGCGGGTGAGCCACCCCCGCGGGCCGGGCCGCCGGAAGTACTCGGCCTTGGCCAGGAAGCTGACCGGTCGCGGGGCCACCAGCGGGATCACCACGCTGTCGATGAAGGACAGGTGGTTGGCGGCCAGGATCACCGGCCCGTGCCGCGGCACGTTGTGCCGGCCCTCGACGACCGGCCGGAAGGCCATCCTGCCGAGCGGGGCGAGCACCAGCCGGGTGCCGGTCTGCAACAGCACGTGTTCCCTCCGAGGGTGGGTCCCGGTCAACGGGGGACGCCGGGCGTGGGCCGGCCGAGGTGGGCCGCCACGGCGGCGCGCAGCAGCGGTTCGACGTCGTCGGTGCGCACCATGGTCTGGAGACTGCCCCACTGCCGCAGCTCGGCGATGCCGTGCAGGTTGGCCCAGAGCGTGCCGGCGACGACCGGCGGCGCGGGGGCGTCGGCCGCTTCGGGGCGGGCCCGGGCGACCAGGTCGACCAGGACGCCGAAGAGTTCCTCGCTGGCGTCCCGCAGGCCGATGCCGTTGCCCCGCAGCAGGTCGTGCCGGAACATGAGTTCGAACATGCCGTGGTTGGTGCGCGCGAACCGCAGGTAGAGCCGGCCGAGTGCGAGCACCTGGTCGTACGGATCCGGTCCGGTGCCGCGGATCGCGGCGGTGACCTCGGCGCCGAGCTGCTGGTAACCCTCCCGCGCGATGGCCGCGAGCAGGGCGAGGTGGGTCGGGAAGTAGCGTCGCGGCGCACCGTGGGAGACGCCGGCCCGCCGGGCGATCTCGCGCAGCGTGAGGGCCGCGGTGCCCTCCTGGGCGAGCAGGTCGACGCCGGCCCGCACCAGGCGGGCCCGGAGCGTGCTGTCGGGCGGCGGCATAGACACTGTCTACCAGCCTTCGTAGACAGTGTCTACGGACCGTGCCGGCAGTGACCCGCGTTACCTCTCGGCCAGCCGGGAATCAGGTCGGCGCCACCGCATTTGAACCGAGGTGTGACTACCGCACCGAACCTTGCCCGGCCGCGCCCTGACCGGGCGGAGACCTCCCGATGACCGATGTCCGTCCCGACAAGCTGTCGACGCCCGGTGCCCGGACGCCCGGTGACCTGATGAGCCGCGGACAGCGGGCCCGGCTCGTGCTGGTCCTCGGTTCGCTGATCGCGGTGGGACCCCTGACGATCGACATGTACCTGCCGGCGCTGCCCGCGATCGTCGACGACTTCGCGACCACCTCGGCGGCGGTCCAACTGACGCTCACCGGCACCCTGGCCGGGCTGGCCCTCGGCCAGCTCCTGATCGGCCCGCTGTCGGACGCCGTCGGGCGGCGGCGCCCGCTGATCGCCGGGCTCGTCCTGCACGTTCTCGCGTCGTCGCTCTGCGTGGTCGCGCCCAACGTCGCGGTGCTCGGCGCGTTGCGGGTGGTGCAGGGCCTCGGCGTCGCCGCGACCGTGGTGGTCGCGATGGCCGTGGTCCGGGACCTGTTCAGCGGCGCGGCGTTCGCCACCCTGCTGTCCCGGCTGCTGCTGGTGATGGGGGCGGCGCCGATCCTCGCCCCGACCCTCGGCGGCGGGCTGCTGCGCTGGACGGACTGGACCGGCGTCTTCGTCGCGCTGGCCGTCTTCGGCGTACTGCTGGTCGTGGTCGCCGCGCTCGGCCTGCCGGAGACGCTGCCGCCCGTGCGGCGCCGGCGCGGCGGCGTCGTCGCGACCGCGGCGCTGTACGGGTCGCTGCTGCGCGACCGGGTCTTCGTGGGCCTGGTCCTGGTGGCCGGCCTCGCCATGGCCGCGTTGTTCGCGTACGTGGCCGGCTCGTCGTTCGTGCTGCAACAGGGGTACGGACTCGACGAGCAGCAGTTCGGGCTGGCGTTCGGCGCGGGCGCGGTGGGCCTGATCGGGGCGACCCAGTACAACGTCCGGCTGCTGCGCCGCTTCCCGCCGCAGCGGATCCTGGTCGCCTCGCTGGCCGCGGGGACGCTGGCCGGCCTGGCCCTGGTGGTCTTCGCCGCGACCGACGTCGGCGGGCTGCCCGCGTTGCTGGTGTCGTTGTGGCTGGTGCTGGCGGCGGCGGGCCTGGCGATGCCGAACGCGCCGGCGCTGGCGCTGTCCCGGCACGGCGAGGCGGCCGGCACCGCGTCCGCGCTGCTGGGCGCCGTGCAGTTCGGTGTGGGTGCGGTGGCCGCGCCGCTGGTCGGCGTGCTGGGCACCGGCGCGCTGGCGATGGCCCTGGTGGTGGCCGGCGGCATGGTGGCGGCGCTGGCGGTGCTGCTGGTCGTGGTGCGGCCGGCCCGGCTCGTCGACCTGGAGCCCGCGCCGGCGGTCGTGGCGGTGCACTGACCGGACCCGACGTCGTCCCGCGCGGCCGGGGCGATCTCGTCGGATACTGGGCCGATGACGAATCCCGACCTCGACCCCGCGCTGTACCCACCGATCGATCCACGCGAGGACGTGCCGGACGACCCGGGGGAGTTGCTGCCGGACACCCCGGACGTCCTGCCGGAGGCGCCGACCGAGCCGATGCCCGACGACGGGGAGCCCGGCGGCGTGCCGGAGCCGGCCTGAGCGCCCCGGGCACGGCCTGTCGCGGCGACCGCGCCGTCGGTAGGGTCGTCCGCGTGGATCTGGACGACACCGCCGTCCGGCTCGGAGTGCCGGTCGAGGATCTCGCGCGCGTGCACCGGCTCGCCGGTGACCGGCCGTCGGCGCCGCTGCCGGCCCGGGCCGACGCGCCGGCGATCCTCGACCGGCTCGGGGTCCGCCCGGACGACGCCGCCGAGGTCATGGCGGGTTGGCCCGACCCGGGCTCCGCACTGTGGACCCCGGAGCTGCGCTGGCTGCTCGACCGCTCGATCGCCCTGGTCCGCGCCGATCTCGGGGGCCACGACTGGCTGCCGCCCGGCCCGGCCCTGCCCCGCGAGCGGGGCCCGGCCTGGCGGCACCTCTACGTGTACGCGTACCTGGCCCTGGTCGACGTGGTCACCGCGTACCACCGCGAGCACGGCATCGACGACGCGGTGACCCGGGCGACCCTCGCCGACCTGGGCCGCAACCTGGCGATCGACAGGCGGATGGCCGGCGAGGGCTGGCCGGTCATGCAGAGCTGGCTGACGCTGCACACCCGTGGCGGGCTCTACGAGCTGGGTCGGCTCCAGCACCAGCGCGGCGACACCATCGGCCTGCACATCCCCGAGGCCGGGCCGCTGAGCCCGGCGGCCGTGGACGCGTCGCTCGACCGGGCCCGGGCGTTCTTCCCACGCCACTTCCCCGACGAGCGCCACACGGAGTTCTCCTGCGGCTCCTGGCTGCTCGACCCCCAGCTACGGGAGTACCTGCCGGAGGACTCCAACATCGTCCGGTTCCAGCGCCGGTTCGCGCTGGAGCCCTACCAGGAGCCGGACGGCATCGACGCCGACGTCGAGGTGCTGCGGTTCGTGTTCCGTACCCTGAGCACGCCGCTCGACCGGTTGGAGCGCCGCACGGCACTCCAGCGGGCGGCCGTCGACCACCTGGCCGCCGGCCGTCACTGGCGTTGGCGCGTCGGGCGTTTCCCGTGCTGACCGACACCGGAGGCGGCGCTGCCGTCGTGCCGGCCGGTCAGCGGGAGAGTGTCGACGGCAGCTCGGCCAACCAGCGGTCCAGCGCCGCCGGGCTGCGGAACAGCAGCACCGGCGGCCCGGTCGGATCGGCCTGCCAGGCCCGCATCCGCCGCCGGGCCCGACCGAACGCGGCCACGTGCCACACCAGGATCGAGTCCCGGGACAGCACGCTGCGCAGCGACTCACGGTTGCCGTTGCAGATCTCCTCGCCGCTGACCAGCCGGCCGGCGGTGCGCCGCAGCAACCGCCAGAAGGAGAGCGCCCGCGGATAGTCCAGGCCCACCACCAGGTCGGCGCGGCCCAGCACCACGTCCCGCCACCCGTGGTAGGCGCCGTCCAGGATCCACCGGTCGCCCCGGCAGACCGCCTCGATCCGGCGGCGCTGCTCGGCGACCGGCACCTCCACCCAGCCGGGCTGCCACAGCAGGTCGTCGACCGGGCACCAGGGCAGCCCGAGCCGCTCGGCCAACCGCGCCGCCACCGTCGACTTGCCGGCGCCGTACACGCCGTAGACCAGGATCCGGGCCGGCGCCGGCATCAGCTCCGGGCCTTGCCGCGGGCGCTCCGCCGGCGGTGTTCCTCGTCGCCGCCGGCGAGCCGGGTGAAGGTGAGCGCGTTCGCCGCCGCGACGCCGACCACCGCGAAGCCGACCTGTAGCGCGAGCACGATCCAGTCCCACCGCAGGACCCAGAGCCGCACCGGCGCGTCGTCGGCGATGTCGACCCAGCGGGCGACCACGGTGCCGAGCACCGCCGCGCCGACGCCGATGACGAACGTGGCGAAGATGCCGATCCGCTGCCGGCCCGGCAGCACCAGCCGCCCGAGCAGCCCGATGAGGGCGCCGATGAGCACCGCGCCCAGATAACCACCCACGAGCATTGCCGTCACTCCTCCCACCGGTTCCGGCCTTCATGCCCGCCCACCGCACCACCGGAAACCCCGCGCACGTCGACCCGGCCGGCGGCGGTGCGGCCGGGTGGCGCCGGGACGCCGCACGTAGGATCACGCACACCCCGCCGCGCCCGCCACCCCGCCGGAGTTCCGCTGCCCGAGTCGCCCGCACCCCGCGTCGCCCGGCCGCTGCGCCGGGCGCTGGCCGTCGTGTTTTTGCTCGTCGTGGCCGGGCTGCCCGCCGGCTCGTCCAGCGCCGGTGGCGGCGGGCCGGGCACCGTCCGGATGCTCCAGATGAACCTCTGCAACAGCGGCCGGGCCGGCTGCTACACCGGCGGCTCCGTGCGGCGGGCCGCCGAGGTGATCGCCGCCGAGCGGCCCGACGTGGTCACCCTCAACGAGATCTGCCGGGACGACGTGGACACGCTGGCCCGCGCGCTCGCGGCGGTCCGGCCGGGCGGCCGGGTCGTCCCCGCGTTCCAGGCCGCCGGCGACCGCCCCAGCCGCGCCGCGACCCGATGCGTCAACGGCCAGCCGTACGGGATCGGCCTGGTGGCCCGCCTCGCCGGCCCGGGGGCCCGCGCCGGCGCGCACCGCGGCACCTATCCGGCGCAGGATCTCGCGGACCCGGAGGAGCGGGTCTGGCTCTGCCTGCACGCCGCCGCCGTGCTGCACGCCTGCACCACGCACCTGGCGAACACCGACGGCGCCGTCGCGCTGGCCCAGTGCGCGCAGCTGCTCGACACCGTGGTGCCGGCGATCCGCCGCGACGCCGGATACGCCCCGACCGTGCTGGGCGGCGACCTGAACCTGCGCGCGGGCGGCGCGCCCGACGTGCGGTCGTGCGTACCGCCGGGCTACCGCCGCGTCGACGACGGCGCCCGCCAGCAGATCATGGCGACGACCGACGTCACCATCTGCTGCCGCCGGGCGGTGGACATGCGCGGCACGACGGACCATCCGGCGCTGGTGGCCACCCTCACCGTCGACCGGCCCCCGCGCTGACGGTCGACCGGCGTCACCGGCTGTCCGGTCACTGTGGACAGCCAGCGGCGGCCCGTCTAGGGTCGGGCCCACCGGTGTCCCGAGGAGCGGCCCATGGGTGTCTCCATCTCCCTCGACGACCTGCTCGGCGAGGAGGTGAGACGCGACCCGTACCCGTTCTACGCGAGGCTGCACGGGATGGGGGAGGCGGTCGCCTTCCGGCCCGGCGAACCGCACGCCCTGGTCGTCCACGGCTACCAGGCGGTCCACCGGGTGCTGCGGGACCCGGTCTTCCGGGTGCTCGGCGCGGAGTTCCTGGACCGGGCCGGCACCCGCTGGCGCCAGCACCCGGTGACCCGGATCCTCCAGACGTCGATGCTCAACGCCGCGCCCGGCGACCACCTCCGGGTCCGGCGCCTGTTCGGCCAGGCGTTGACCCCGCGCCGGGTCACCGCGCTGGAGCCGGCGATCACGCGGATCGCCGACCGCCTGCTCGACCGGCTCGCCGCGGCCGGCGCGGACGGCCGACCGGTCGACTTCATGGGCGGGTTCGCGCTCACCCTGCCCAGTGACGTCGTCGGCGAGCTGCTGGGCGTGCCGGAGCGGGACCGGGCCTGGTTCCCGTCCCGGGTGCGCACGTTCGACGCGGTGCTGGAGATCGGCCGGCGCTCGATGCGGGAGGTGCGGGCGGCCAACGTCGCGGCGACGGAGCTGACCGCGTACTTCACCGAACTGCTTGCCGCGCGCCGGGACCGGCCGCGCGGGGACCTCGTGTCGGCGCTCGTGCGGATCCGGGACCGCGACCCCGACCAGCTCTCCGCCGACGAACTGCTGGCCAACCTGATCATCATGTACAACGCCGGGTTCCGGACCACCGCGAACCTGCTCGGCAACGGCCTGGTCCTGCTCGTGGCGCGGCCGGAGGCGCGGGACGCGCTGCGCGCCGACGCGTCGCTCGCCCCGGCGTACGTCGAGGAGATCCTCCGGTACGAGCCGCCGGTGCACTTCGCGCTCCGGTACGCGGCGGCGGACACCGAGATCGCCGGGCTGCCGGTGCCGGCCGGTCGGACCGTGGTGGTGCTGACCGGCGCCGCCAACCGGGACCCACGCCGGTTTCCCGACCCGGACGTGTTCGACCCGTCCCGGGTGGACAACCGCCACCTGGCGTTCAGCGCCGGGCCGCACCACTGCTTCGGCGCGGCCCTCGCCCGGGCGGAGGGCCGGCTGGTCCTGCCTCTCCTGCTGGACCGCTTCCCCGCGCTGGCGCTCGCCGCCGAGCCCGGCGAGCGGCGTCAGCTCATGCTGCGCGGGTACGACCACCTGCCGGTGCGTCTCACGCCGCCGGGGCCGGCGGTCCACCGGCCGATCGGGACCTTGCCAAACCATGCCGATTGAGTAAGGTCGATTCCACGCTGGGGAAAGGACACACCGGCCATGACCGATGAGATCCGCGCGTTCCTGCTCGCCGCCCTGACCGAGATGAAGTACGACGTGGACGACGTCGACGACGACACCGTCTTCGGGCCGGCCGGTCTGGACGTGGACTCGCTCGGCCTCGCCGAGCTGGCGGTCCGGGTGGAGGACCGGTTCGGCGTGGCGTTCGACGACGACGAGGCCGAGATGCTCGCGATGATGACGCTCGGCGAGTTCTCCCGGACGGTGGCGCAGCGCATCCAGCCGGCCTCGGCGCACTGAGCGTGCGGCCGGGCGCGACGATCACCGGCATCGGGCTGGTGAGCCCGGTCGGCTCGACCGCCGCCGAGGTGTTCGACGCGGTGTGCGACGGCCGGTCGGGGCTGTCCCGGCCGCCGCAGGGTCATCCGGTGCACGGCGTGGTCGACGTGGCGGCGATCGCCCCGCCGATCGACCCGGCCTCCGTGCTGCCCGGCCCGGAGTCCCGCGTCGTGGACCGGTCGATCGTCATGGCGCTGCGCGCCGCCGGGGACGCGTTGGCCGACGCCGGTCTGCGGGTCGGTCGGGACGTCGACCCGTACCGGGTGGCGGTCGTCGTCTCCGGCGTCGGTGGGTTGTCCACCCTGGCCGACCAGGTGCTGCGGCGGGCCGAGCGGGGCCGCTTCGGTGTCAGCCCGTACATGCTGCCCGGCACGCTGCCGAACATGGCGGCGGCGCGGGTCGCCATCACGTTCGGCATCCGTGGCTACACCTCGTCGGTCGGCACGGCGTGCGCGGCCGGCGCCCAGTCGGTCGGGGAGGCGCTGCGCATCCTGCGCGCCGGCGAGGCCGACGTGGTGCTGTGCGGGTGCGCCGAGGCGCCGCTGTTCCCCACCTTCGCCGACGCGTTCGGCAACGCCCGGGCACTGGCCCGGGGCTGGGCCGACCCGACCGCCGCGAGCCGGCCGTTCGACCGCCGTCGCAACGGCCTCGTGCTCGGCGAGGGCGCCGGCGTACTGGTGCTGGAACGCGCCGAGCACGCCGCCGCGCGGGGCGCCCGCCGCCACGCCGACGTGCTCGGCTGGGGTGCCACGAACGACGCGTACCATCCGACCACGCCCCGGCCCGACGGCTCCGGCGCGGCGCACTGCATGCGGATGGCCGTCCGCGACGCCGGCCTGGGCCTCGACGACATCGGGTACGTCAACGCGCACGGCACCAGCACGAAGGCCGGCGACGCCGCCGAACTGGCCGCCCTGGCCGACGTCTACGGCGCGCACCCGCCGCCGCTGAGTTCGACCAAGGGCGTGACCGGGCACCTGCTCGGCGTCTCCGGCGTGATCGAGGCGGCAATCGGCGTCGAGGCGCTCCGGCACGGCCTGCTGCCGCCCACGCACAACCTCGACGACCCGGACCCGGCCGGCGACGTCGACCACATCCGCAAGCAGCCCCGCCCGGTCGCGGTGGACGCCGTGCTGTCCAACTCGTTCGGCTTCGGCGGCCACAACGTCAGCCTCGTCCTGACCCACCCCACCACCCCCTGACCCTCCCCGCGCCCCCCACCCCTCTCCCCGTGCAGATTCACGGAAAGTGTGGCCATCCCGAGCGGAATGGCCACGCTTTCCGTGAAAGTGCGCGCCAGGGAGGGGGGAGGGCTCGGGTGGGCGGGGTCAGCGGAGGGTGATCTGAGTGGCGGTGTCGTGCGGCGTCACCGTCAGGGCGAAGTGCGGGTTCAGCATGTCGACCAGGTAGTCGAGGTCAGCGACGAGCGGCACCGGGAGCAGCGCCTGCTGGTCCACGTCGGCGTGGCTGGCGAAAAGCTCGATCCGGTCGGCCTTGAGTAGCCCCCGGGTCAGGAACGCCGGCAGGTCTTCGGGGAGCAGACAGCGCCACAGGTCGATGTTGACGATCACGTCCAGCGCGCCGGTCCGGAACTGCTGGAGCACGGTGCCCAGCAGGTGCGAGTTCGTGTCGCCGGGCGGCGCCGCGTGGTCGAACGTGTGCGACCCGGAGCCGAGGTCCATGGTGGACACCCCGTGCCCGATCAGCAACGCCCGGCTGGTGGCCAGCTCCTCCCGGAGCGGGGCGGGCAGCGCGGCCGGCCGGCCCAGCCCGGCCCGGCGGTACGCGTCGATCGCGTCCCGGTAGAGGCGGATGCGGCCCAGGTGCCGGCCGAACGTGTTGATCGCGTACAGCACCTCGATGTCGTAGCGCAGGTGCTTGCGCAACATGTACTTCATGTTGTCCATCGAGGCGAGCCCGTTGGTGGTCCGGCGGAAGTGCGGCAGGTGGTACGAGCACGCGTCGACGTCGAGGTGGAACAGCTCGGCCGGCGCGCCGTGCAGGTGGAAGACCCGGTAGAAGAAGTCCAGATCCTCGAAGCCCCACTTCACCATGGCCTCGTCGAACCCGCCGACCCGCCGGAACGACTGGTGGTCGACCGACGCGTTGTGGGTCAGCCCGAGCACCCAGGGCGCGCTCGGGAAGTCGCGCATCCGCTGCGGGTGGGCGATGTCCTCCAGGCGCGGGTCGCCGCGCTCGGCGTCCAGCATCGCCGGGACGATCGGCTCGCCCCGAAGCAGCGCGTCCGTGCCGGCCCAGTCCAGCTCGTAGCGCTGGCCGAGCAGGACCCCGGCCCGACCGGCCCGGTCGGCGTGGAAGTCCCGGTGCCGGGCCAGCAACCCGGGGTGCGCTACCGTGTCGGCGTCCAGGAACACCAACGTGTCGGCCCGGGCGCGCGCCGCCGCCGCGTTGCGGTTGGCGCTGCGCCCCCGGTTGGTGTCGCTGCGCACGTACTCGACGGCCAGCCGGTCGCGGTAGCGGTCCACGACCGGACCCAGCGCAACGGTGGAGCCGTCGTCGCCGACGATCACCTCGAAATCGTCGCGCGGCAGGGTCTGCCGGGTGAGCGAGTGCAGCGTCGCGTCGAGCGCGGAGCCGTTGTTGTGCGCGGGCACCACCACGCTCAGGGCCGGCTGCCGCCCGTTCGCCGTGCTCAACGGGGGGTGGAGTTGGCGGTGATGTAGTCCGCCAGGTCGCCGAGGGTGGTCATCCGGTCCTCGTCCAGATCCTCCACGTCGATCTGGATCTCCAGCTCGTCCTCCAGCTCCAGCAGCAGCTCCAGGGCGAGCGACGAGCTGAGGCCGAGGTCGTCCATCAGCTGGGTCCGCTCGGTGACCGGGACAGCCGGCCTGAGCATGCGGCCCAGCAACGCCGTGAGGCTCTCGACCACCTGGTCGCGCTGCGGCGACGTGGTCGACGTGTCGTGTTCTAGCACCGGGGTGCCGGCGGGTCGATCAAGCGCTCCAGCATGGACTCATCAGAGCAAAGCACATCGGCGAGTGTCAACGGGTGAAACTCGACTGCGTACGGCGCGTCGCCGGGCGACGCGACCGCCCCCCGGTACCCGGCGGGCGTGACCAGGTCGACGACCCGGTACGCGCCGGCCGGCTCGACGCACGCGACCACGTCGCCGGGGTGGACCGCCACCGCCAGGTTGGGCCAGAGCCGGCCCCCGGCCGCCTTGACCACGGCCTCCTTGCGGACCCACAGCCGGGTGAACCGCCGGGCCCGCTCCCCGGCGTCGGCCCCGGCGGCGACGTGCCGGGCCTCCGCCGGGTGGAAGAACCGCGCGGCCAGTTCGACCGGATCGCGGCCCGGCGGCAGGTGCTCGATGTCCACCCCGACCGGGCGGTCCCGGCTGATCGCCACCGCGACCAGCGAGCCGGAGTACGACAGGCTGGTGTGCGGACCGGTCGACGTCGGCTTGCCGTGCCGGCCCCGGCGCCAGACGAGCGCTGACGGCGGTACGCCCACCGCGTGCCCGGCCAGGATGCGCAGCGCGCCGTGCGCGACGGTGAACCGGTCCCGAAGCCAGGGGGTGCCGAGCGCGGCGGCGCGGGCCCGCTCGTCGCGGTCGAGCACCGCCCGGCACCGGGCCAGCTCGTCCGGCGAGCCGTCGGCGGCGATGACGCAGACGCGTACGCGGTCCGGCATGGACGGCAGCGTAACGGTCCGTCCGGGCGTTGACACGTGCCGATGCGCGTTGCTCTGATAGCCCGGTGATCGCGCAGACGGCCGAGGTGCGGATCCCCGTCCCGTTCGCCGGCCCCGGGGCCGGGACCGCGCCGCTGACCTGGGGTCAGAAGGCGATCCTTGAGGACATGCGGGAGACCGGGTGGACGCACAACGTCAGCGGCGCCCATCCGGTGCCGGCCGGCGTCACGGTCGAGCAGATGGCGGCGGAGCTGGCCGACCTGCTGGCCCGGCACCCGGCGTTGCGGATGCGGCTGGGCACCGACGACCGGGGCGGGCCGTGCCAGGTCGTGTCCGCCGCCGGGGAGACGGTGCTCGACGTGGTGGACGTGCCGGACAACGCCGACCCGGCCGACGTGGCGACGTTCGCCTACCAGCTCGGGCACGCCCGCCTGCTGGCCCCCTACGACCTGTACCGCGACTGGTCGGTGCGGATGGCGGTGGTCCGGCACCGGGGCGCGCCGGTGCACCGGGTGCTGACCTTCGACCACCTGGTGGTGGACGGGACCGCCACGTCGCTGCTCCTGGCGGACCTCGGGCTGGTCGGGCCGGCCGTCCGCCGTGGCCACGACCCGCGCACCGTGCAGATCCTCGACCTCGGGCGGCGGGAGGAGACGCCGCCGCTACGGCGGGTCAGCGACCGGGCCGTCCGCCACTGGGCGTCGCACCTGCGGTCCGTCCCGCCGCTGACGTTCGGCCCGCCCCGGCCCGGCGGCGGTCGGCAGGGCCACCGGTACTGGCACGGCCGGTTCAGCTCGCCCGCGGCGTACCTCGCGGTGCGTGCCGTCGCCCGGCGGACCCGGACGGACACCTCGCGCGTCCTGCTCGCGGTCATCGCCGTCGCGATCGGCCGGGCCACCGGCGTCAGTCCGCTCACCGCGAAGCTGATCGTGGGCAACCGGTTCCGGCCGGGCTTCGCCGACGCGATCGCCCCGCTCAGCCAGAACGGCGTGCTGACCGTCGACACCGCCGACACCACAGTGGACGAGGTGGTGTCCCGGGCCCGGCGGGCCTCGATGACCGCCGGCATGTACGCCTACTACGACCCGACGCAGCTCGCCGAGACCGAGGCCCGCCTGGAGGCGGAGCGCGGCTACCCGGCGCGCGTGAGCTGCCGGATCAACGACCGGCGGGTGACCACCCGGGCGGCGGCCGACGACCACGCCCACGACGAGCCGGTGACCGCGGACACGTTCCGCCGCCGGGCCGCCGAGACGTTCCTGGTCTGGGACGGCCCGCTGGACCACCTTCCCGAGCAGGCGTTCATCACGGTCGAGGACCATCCGGGGACCGTGCACCTCCAGGTGATCTTCGACTTCGCGAGTTTCACCGAGGCGCAGGCGGAGCGCCTGCTGCGGGGCGTGGAGGAGGTCGCCGTGGAGGCGGCGCTCGACGCGGCGGCGCCGACCCGGGTCACGCCCGGGTCGGCCGGCGACTGACCGGTCGCGTGGCGCTCACCTGTCGTCCCACGTCACCGGCAACGACTCCAGGCTGCGGACCACCAGTCCCGGCCGGAACCGCAGCTCCGACTCGTCGACCGCGAGCCGCAGGCCGGGCAGCCGGCGCAGCAGCGCGCCGAGCGCCTCCTGGAGTTCCATCCGGGCCAACGCCGCGCCGAGGCAGTGGTGCGGGCCCGCGCCGAACGCCAGGTGCGGGTTGTGCGCGCGGGCCAGGTCCAGCGTGTCCGCGTCGGGGAAGACCGTGGCGTCCCGGTTGGCCGACGCGATCGCCGGCATCACCGCCGAGCCGGCCGGCAGGCGTACGCCGCCCAGCTCCACCTCCTCGGTGGTCACCCGGGGCAGCAGCACGCCGTTGTCCCCGAGCTGGATGAAGCGGGACAGCTCCTCGACCGCGCGGGCGACCGCGGCCGGGTCGTCGCCGCGCAGCCCGGCCAGTTGCTCCGGGTGGCGGGCCAGCACCAGCAGGAACAGGTTGAGCTGGTTGGTGGTGGTCTCGTGCCCGCCCACGAAGATGCCGGCGGTGACCGACACCAGCTCCCGTTCGGTGAGGTCCTCGTGCGTGTCCCAGGCGGCGATGAGCGCGCTCATCAGGTCGTCGCCGGGCCGGCGCCGGCGCTCGGTGATCATTTCCTGGAACGCGTCCAGCGCCGCCTGCGGGGCCGCCGGATCGGCGTCCCAGTCGCCGACGAGCGCGTCGGACCACTCCCGGACCCGCTCCTGGTCGCGTTCCGGGATGCCGAACAGCTTGCTGATCACGTAGATCGGCAGCGGCGCGGAGAGGTGGGTGATCAGGTCGGCCGGGCGGCCCGCCGCCTCCATCCGGTCGATCATGTCGGCCACCAGCGCCGCCACCGTCGGGCGCAGCTCCTCCACCCGGCGCACGGTGAACGCGTGCGACACCGCCCGGCGCATCGTGGTGTGCCGGGGCGGGTCCATGCCGATGAGCGAGTCCTCGGCGAGCGAGCCGAGTTCGCGGGTCGGCCGGTTCGGCCCGGCCGCGGCGGCCCGGCTGAACCGGTGGTCGGTGAACACCCGGCGGACGTCGGCGTGCCGGGTGGCGAGGTACGCCGACGCCCCGTCGGGCAGCTCGACGCGGGCCACCGGGCAGGTCTCCCGCAACCGGGTGTAGTCCGGTGACGGGTGGTAGATCGTGGGAGCCGGGGCGAGCGGGTACGGAACGGGCTGCGGCTGCGTCATCTGCGACTCCTCTGGCGGCTGGTCAGGTCCGGGTGCGCCGGGCGAGGGCGGTCAGGACCGGCACCACCTCGGCGGGGCTGGGCAGCGCGCGGATGCGGTCCCGCATCGACGTGGCGGCAGTGCGCGCCGGGCCGTCACCGATCAGCTCGCCGACGGCGTCGCGCAGCGTCGCGCCGTCGGCGTGCTCGGGCGCCAACCAGGCGCCGGCACCGGTCGCGGCCAGCCGTTCGCCGTTGAAGTGCTGGTCGCTGACCTGCGGCAGGATGAGCTGCGGCACGCCGTACGCGAGCGCGGTCATGGTGGTGCCGGCCCCGCCCTGCTGCACCAGCGCGGCGCAGGTCGGCAGCACCAGCCGGATCGCCAGCGGCGCGTCGGCCAGCCGGACGTTCGCCGGCAGCGGGCCCAGGCCGCGTTGCTGCCGGGGCTCGACCACCACGACCACCTCGGCGTCCAGTTCGGCCACGGACCGGATCACGCGGCTCAGGTCCAGCCGGTCGTGCAGCCCGACGCCGGCCATCATGGTGCCGGCCGTGACGCAGATCCGCGGCCGGGCCGCCGGCCGGTGCAGCCAGGGCGGCAGCACGGCCGTGCCGTTGTACGGCACGAAGCGCACCGGCCGCCCCGGGCGGGCGGTCGGCGCCTGGAGCGGCGGCGGCGCCGGGTCGAGCGTCAGGTCGCCGTGCGGTGACACGTCGGCGGCGGCGAGCCCGAACCGGGCGGCGAGCGGCCCGAGCACCGAATCCGGGTCCAGGCGGAGCGTCACCGAGGAGTCCGGCCCCCACAGGTTCAGCACGCCTGGCACGCCCAGCGCGGCGGCGGCCACCGGCGCGGCCAGGTTGAACGGCTCCCAGACCAGGACGTCCGGTTGCCAGACCCGGCCGAACGCGACCAGGTCGTCGAGCAGGGCGTCGGCGAACCGGACCACGCCGCCGTCGGCGGTGATCGCCGGTTCCAGCCGGTCCGCCGGCTGGGCCCCGGGCCGGTCCAGGTCGCCCACCGCGCCGATCCGTCCCGCGAACGCCTCGGCGAAGTCGACGTCCTCGCCCAGCGGCACCGCCGCGAGCCCGGCCGAGGTGATCGCCGCGACAAGCGAGGGATGGCTGGCCACCCGCACCTCGTGCCCGGCCGCCTGGAGCGCCCAACCGAGCGGGACCAGGCTGTAGAAATGCGACCGCCAGCCCCACGTCGACATCAGAATTCGCAAAGGCGCAGTCAAATCCGACCAATCCGCACGTGAAACGGCAGCTCCGGACCACAGATGCTAGGCGATGGACGTCCGTACGCGGAAGGTCGCCGCCACCGTCAACAGATATTGACGCCGGACTAACGGGTGTTGGAGTCTTACCCGATGTCCGACGTGGACCTCGACGTGGCCGTCAATTCCGGCCCGCGCGCCTATCCGTTCGAGCCGTTCACCGGCGACCTGCCCGCCGAGCTGCTCGACATGGTGGTCAGCGACCCGATCAGCCGGGTGCGGCTGCCCGACGGCCGGGCCGCCTGGCTGGTGCTCAGCTACGAGCACTGCTGCACGGTGCTGGCCGACGCCCGGTTCTCCCGGCTGCCGCTGGGCGCGACCGAGGCGTCGGGCGCCACCGGCCCACGGGAGCTGAACATGGACGGTCCGGCGCACGCGGTGGTGCGCCGGGTGGCCAGCCGCGCGTTCACCGCGCGCCGGATGGACACGTTCCGGCCCCGGGTCCGACGGCTGGTGGACGGTCTGGTCGACGCCATGCTCGCCGGTCCCCGCCCGGCCGACCTGGTGGCCGGACTGGTGGCGCCGCTGCCGGTGCACGTGGTGTGCGAGGTGCTCGGCGTGCCGGTCGCCGACCGCCCCCGCTTCTACGACTGGATCTCCGGCCTCAACTCGATCACCGCGTACGGCTCCGCCGGCGCCGCCGACGCGCAGGCCGAGCTGCGGGCCTACCTGGCCGGGCAGCTCGCCGGGAAGCGGGCGGCGCCCGGCGACGACCTGCTCTCGGCGTGGGTGCGCGGCCAGGACGCGCACGAGCTGGTCGACGCCGAGCTGGTCGAGCTGGCGATGGGGGTGCTGCTCGGCGGCCTGGAGATCAACTCCACGAGTGCCGGCCTGCGCGCGTTGTTCCAGCACCCGGAGCAGTTGGCGAAGCTGCGCGCGGCCCCGGAGAAGCTGTCCGCCGCGACCGACGAGATCCTCCGCTACACGTCGGTGAGCAGCATGTTCCGGGTCCAGGTGGTGCGCGAGGACCTGGTCCTCGGCGGGGTCGTGATGCGGGCCGGGGAGTGCGTGATGGCGCTGCCCTGGGCCGGCAACCGCGATCCCCGGCACTTTCGGAACCCGAACGTCTTCGACATCGACCGGACCCCCACCGTGCCGCACCTGACCTTCGGCTTCGGGCCGCACTTCTGCCTCGGCACGGCGCTGGGCCGGATGCAGGTGGAACTCTCCCTCGGGGTGCTGCTCGACCGGATGCCGGAGCTGGCGCCGGCGGTGCCGGTCGAGGACATCCCGTGGCGGCACGACCGGATGAACGGCGGCATCGCGTCGTTCCCGGTCACCTGGTGAGCGACGCGGTCAGTAGCTCTCCACCGCGTTGACCCGGTCCGGCCAGTAGCGCTCGCCCGGCGCCGGGGCGTAGTGCTCCCACCGGGGCGGGTCGCCGGCCGGGTGGTCGCCGAGCACGGTGATGCGCTGCCCGCGCCGGAGACCGTCGTAGTCGTTGATCGCGTAGTGCTGGGTGACCCGGTTGTCCCACACCGCGACGTCGCCGACCTGCCAGCGGTACCGGCAGGTGAACTGGGGGCTCTCGGAGAACCGGAACAGGTGCTCCAGCAGCGCGTCGCTCTCGGTGCGGGTCAGTTGCGGGATGTGCGAGGTGAAGAGCCGGTTGACGTACAGCGAGCGACGCCCGGTCTCCGGGTGCACGCGCACCACCGGGTGCTCGGCGCGGCTGGTGAACTCGGTGCCGATCCGGATGACGTGGATGGCGGTGAGCCCGTCGAGCAGGTCGCGCAGCGGCGCGGAGAGCGCCTCGTAGACCCGGCACTGGTTGGTCCACATGGTGTCGCCGCCGACCTCCGGCAGCTCGATCAGGTGCAGGATCGACGCGATCGGCGGGCTCTGGTGGAACGTCATGTCGGTGTGCCAGACGTCGACCTTGCCGCCGTCGGTGGAGTCGATCACCACGATCTCCGGGTGCCCCTCCAGCCGGGGCAGGTAGGGGTGCAGCTCGACCTCGCCGAAGCGGCGGCCGAACGCGACGTGCGCCTCGGGGGTCAGCCCGGTCTGGCCGGCCAGGAACACCACCTGGTGCTTCAGCAGGAGGTCGTGGACCAGCGCGAAACCGGCGTCGGTGAGCGTGTTGAGGTCGATGCCGCGGATCTGCGCGCCCAGGGCTCCGGCGACGAGCCGCACGTCGACGGCGGTGGAAGTGGTCATCGATGGTCCTCCGGTCTGCGCGCGACGGCCCTGTCGCCGCATTCTTCCACGATCGTGAATGTCCTCACCAGCGTCGTCGTTGACGCGCCGGAGGCCGGCTTGGGATCATTCGGGGCCGCGGGCCATGATCCGGGCCCGTCGGTGGGGGAGGGGAGACTCGTGGCGCTCGATGCGAACGTGGACCGGGACGCCGCCGCGCGGCTCGACCGGCTCACCGATCTGGCGACCCCGTTCGCGGTACGCACGGCGGTGACCCTGCGCGTGCCGGACCGGATCGCGGCCGGCGTCACGCGCCTGGACGCGTTGGCCGCGGCGTGCGACGCGGACCCGGGCGCGCTCGGCCGGCTGCTGCGCTACCTGACCCACCGGGGCGTGTTCGTCGAGGTGTCACCGGACGTCTTCGCCCTCACCGACGCGGGTGAGCTGCTCTGCGACCGCAACGGCGGCGGGCACGGCGCCGACCTGGACCTCGGCGGTCTCGGCGCGCGGATGGACCTGGCCTTCGCCGGGTTGCCGCACGCGATCCGCACCGGCCGGCCCGGCTACGGGTCGGTGCACGGCCGGGACTTCTGGGCCGACCTCGACGCCCACCCGGACCACCGCGCCTACTTCGACGCGCTGATGCTCAGCCAGCAGCTGTTCACCGCGCCCGAGGTGGCGGCGCGTTACCCCTGGGCCGAGGTGACGCACGTGGTCGACGTCGCCGGGGGCTCCGGCGGGCTGCTGCGGGAACTGCTCAGCGCCCACCCGCACCTGCGCGGCACGCTCGTCGACCGCGACGAGCCGGTGGCGACCGCCGTCGCGACGTTCGCCGAGCACGGCCTCACCGACCGGGCCACGGGCGTGGTCGGGGACTTCTTCGCCCCGCTGCCGGCCGGCGCGGACGTCTACGTGGTGTCCCGCGCGCTGACCGACTGGAGCGACGAGCACGCGACGGCGATCCTGCGCCGCTGCGCGGAGGCGGCCGGCGACACCGGTCGGGTGCTGGTCATCGAGGTGCTCCCGACCGTGCCGCACGTGCCGCACCTGTCCCCGTACGACCTGCGGATGCTGGTGCTGGTGGGCGGTCGCGAGCGGAGCGCCGCCGAGCACGCCGCGCTGGCCGCCGCCGCGGGGCTGGCGCCGCGGCGCACCTGGCACGGCCCCGACGGGCTCACGCTGATGGAGTTCGCGCCCGCCTGACCGGTCGGGCCGTCACACGTCCCTTACCCACCGGTGCGCCGGGCCGTCGACGATTTGACTGCGCATCGTCCAATTTGCCGAATAATATCGTCATCGTATTCGCCTCCACCCATGAATCGGCACATTTATCAATGGTTGTTCGCGGGAGTTCCGGCCGGTAACGTCTCGCGTGGCGACTAGCCGAGCCTTCGTGAAAGGGTCGACGCGTCATGACGGTTGCTGGCTTCACGAAATATCCGCCCTTCATCGACGACCTCGCCCGCAGCGAATCGGGACGGCTGCTGCACGCCGAACTCCTCCGGCGGTGGCCGGAGACGACCGAGCAGCCCGACGCGATCGCCCGGTACGCGCTGCTGCCCCCCGGCAAGCTGCTCCGCCCGATGATGACGCTGCACGCCGCCCAGGCGGTGGGCGGGTCCCCCCGGGACGTGCTCGCCGCCGCGCTCGGCATGGAATACCTGCACGTCGCGACGCTCGTGCACGACGACATCATCGACGCCGACACGATGCGTCGCGGCCGGCCGGCGGTTCCGGTCGCGTTCGGCATCCCGAACGCCATCGTGACCGGCGACCACCTCATCTTCCAGGCGTTCCAGGCCATCGTGGACGGTGGCGGCGCGGTCCCGCCCGGCCACGTCGTCGCCGCGGTCACCGCGTTGGCCGAGGCGGGACAGGATCTGTGCCGGGGCCAGGCCGTCGAGGCCCAGCTCGTCGGCGACCTGGACGCGGGCGCCCGGTGGTACGCGGAGATGATCCGCCTCAAGACCGGCTCCCTGTTCCGCGCCGCGTGCCACGTCGGCGCCCTGCTCGGCGGCGCGGAACCGGGCGTGGCGTCCGCGCTGGCCCGCTACGGCGAGCACCTCGGCACGGCGTTCCAGATCCGCGACGACCTGCTGTCCTACGTCGCCACTCCGGAGCAGACCGGGAAGCCGGCGACCAGTGACCTCAACAACGGCCGGCCGACCCTGCCGCTGCTGCTGGCGTACGACGCGGCCACCGACACCGCCCGCGTCGAGCTGATGGCGGTGCTGCACCGGCGCGGCGCCGGCCCCGGCGACGTCGAGTGGGTCACCGCCCTGCTCCGCGACGTCGACGCGGTGGAGGGCGCGCGTCGGCGGATGGCGGAGCACGCCGAGCGGGCCCGGGCCGAACTGGCCGTGCTCGCCCCCTCCGCGAGCGCGGACGTGCTGGCCAGCATCGCGCGTTGGATGACGAGCGAGATGGCGTGAGGGCCGCCCGGGCGCTGCGGGCGCACGTGGAGACCTGGCGGCCCTACACGCTCTGGTACGTCGGGCTGGTGGGTCTCGGCGGGGCGGCGGTGGTCGACGGGGCCCACCATCCGTGGCGGCTCCTGTCGGCCTGGGCGGCGCCCACCGCCGGCTGGCTCGGCGGCCACTACCTCGGTGACTGGTTCGACCGGGAACTGGACGCCGGCAGCAAGCCGCACCGGCCGATCCCGTCCAGCCGGCTGGGCGCGCGTACCGCGTTGGTCTGCGGCTTCGCCTGCTTCGCGATCCTCGCGGTCCTCGCCGGGGCCGGCGGCTGGGGCACCACGACGGCGGCGTTGCTGGCCGGCTGCGGCATCGTCGCCTACAGCCGCTGGTTCAAGGCCCGCGGGTTCGCCGGCAACCTGGTGCGCGGCGGGCTCGGCGCGGTCGCGTTGCTCTACGGCGCGCTCGCCGTCGGGCTGCCGGCGGACCCGTCAGCGGTCCTGCCCGTCCTGCTGGCGCTGACCGTCGCGTTCTGGGCGCACGACGCCATGTCCAACCTCGTCGGGGCGCTGCGGGACATCGACGGCGACCGTGCGGGCGGCTACCGGACGCTGCCGGTCGGGCGCGGTGTCCCGGTCGCGGTCCGGACCGTGCTGGCGCTCTACGCCGGCACGCTCGGCGCGGCCCTTGCCGCCGGCCTGCTGGCCGACCGGAGCGGGCGGGCCGGCTACCTGGCGACCCTGCTCGTCGTCGGCGTCGTGGGCCTCACCGCGCTGCGGCCGTTGCTGGCGCACCACACCGACATGCCCGTCAGGGTGGCGCTGCGCGCCCACTCCGTGCTGGTCGTCGAGCGGGTCGTGCTGGCCTCGGCCGTGGTGGGGCTCGGCCTCGGCGTCGCGGTGCAACTCGCGCTCGCGCTGCCGATGGTGGCGCTGACCTGGTGGGCGCAGCGCGGCATGCGCGCCCGGCACGAACTGGGGCCGGCCCCCGCCGACCTGGCCCTGGCCAGCCCTCGTCGAATGTCCCTGGAGGACGCGCCATGACCGCTGTCACCGCCGAGGCCGTGGGGCGGGCGATCACCGCCGGCGCCGAGGCGCTGCTGCGCCGCCGACGCCCCGACGGCGTCTTCGGCGACGATCCGCCGGCCTCGGTGCTGGGCACCGCCGGCGCGGTGGCCGCGCTGCACGCCGCCGACCCGGTGGGCAGCGCCGACCTGGTCGACGCCGGCACCGGCTGGCTGCGCCGGCAGCAGCACGACGACGGCGGCTGGGGCGGCGTGGTGGGCGCCGAGAGCGAGGTCGTCCCGACCGCGGTCGCGGTCGCGGCGCTGGCGCTGAGCGCCCCGGTGGCCAGCGCCGAGGCGATCGCCGCCGGCCGGGCCCGGCTGGCCGGGATGGGCGGCGTCGACGCGGTCACCGACCGGGCCATCTCGCTGCTCTGCCGCCAACTGCTCACGATGGCCGGGATGACCGCCGAGGCCGGTCCGCTGCGCCGGCTGCCGCTGGAGATCGTGCTGTTCGACCGGGTCCGCCGCCGGCGGCTGTCGTTCCGCACCGCGCCCTTCATCGGTCTCGCCCTGATGCAGGCCGACCTGCTGCCCGCCGGCCGCCTGCGCCGGGCCACGCTGCGCCGGGCCCGCCCGGTGGCGGTACGCCTGCTGCGTTCCATCTTCGACCACGAGGGCCGCACCGGCGCGTTGAGCGAGGACCCGTGGCCGGCCGCGCTGGTGCTGCTCGGGCTGGCCCGCAGCGGCGAGGCGCCGGACATCGCCGAGGCGGTGGTCGGCTGGCTGCGCCGGGCGGTCCGCCCCGACGGCGCCTGGGACGCCGTGACGAACCTGGACCTGACCCGCTCCGGGTACGCGGTGACCGGCCTGATCGCCGCCGGGTACGCCGCCGACCCGCGGCTGCGGGCCACCCGCGACGTCTTCCACGCCACCCAGAAGCCCACCGCGTTCGAGGTGCTGGACGTGCCGCCGGGCGGGTGGAGCTACTCCAACGTGGGCGGCTGGCCGGTGACGCTGGAGTCCGCCGAGATCCTGTCGGCGCTCGCCGGCTATCCCGACGCCGCCGCCGACCCGGTGCTGCGTACCGGCCTGGCCTGGCTGGTCGACCGCCAGGACAGCCGCGGCTCGTGGAGCCTGTGGGTCCGCGACACGCAGCTCGCCAACGACGGTCCCTGCCCGGCCATCACCAGTCAGGCGATCCTGGCCCTGCACGAGGCCGGCCATCCCGACGACCACCCGGCGATCGTCCGGGCGGCGGCCTGGCTGCTGACCCGCGCGGCGCCCGACGGCACGTTCGAGAACCTCTGGTACCGCGACCACACCTCCGGCACCGCCGTGGTGGTGGGCGCGCTGTCCCGGGTCGGCCACGCCCGGCACGAGGTGGTGCGACGGGCGGTCCGGTGGCTGCGCGGAACACAGTTGCCGGACGGCTCGTGGGGCCCGGGCGACGGCACCCCCGGCACGGTCGAGGAGACGTCGTGGGCCGTGCAGGGCCTGCTCGCCACCGGCGATCCCGACGTCGAGGCCGCCGTGGAGCGGGGCGTCGCCTGGTTGGTGGCGGCGGCCGGCCCGGACGGCGGGTGGCCGGCGGCCCGGGTGTGCAACTACATCCGCCACCACATGCGCTACCCCAACGCGGTGATCACCCAGGCGGTCGCGTTGCGCGCGCTCGGCGAGTACCGCCGGGCCACCGCCGGGCGGTCGGACGTCGCGCCCGGCGCGGTGGCCCGATGAGCCCGGATGTCGTGGTGGTGGGCGCCGGCGCCGGCGGCCTGGCGAGCGCCCGCGCGCTGGGCGCGCTCGGGCTGCGGGTGCTCGTGCTCGACCGCCAGCGGACCCCCGCGTCGATCGCCAAGGGCGAGATCCTCCAGCCCGAGACCGTCCGCATCCTCGACTCGTGGGGGGTCCTCGACGCCCTGCGCGCCACCGGCGCCCGCCCGGTCGGGCGGCTGGCCATCCGGGACCCGGACGGCGGGCCGCTGCTCTGCCTCGACTACGCCGGCCTGCCGGGCGGGTACCGGGAGATCCTCTGCGCCGACTACGGCGACCTGCGCGGCGTGCTCGCCGACAGGCTGCCCGCCACCGTGGAGGTCCGGTGGGGTCGGCGGGTGACCGGCCCGCTGCGTGCCGACGACGGCCGGGTCACCGGCGTCCGGGTCGCCGGCGACGGGGGCGAGCAGGACGTTCCGGCGGCGCTGGTGGTCGCCGCGGACGGCATGTCCTCCCCGCTGCGACGGGCGGCCGGCGTGACCGTCGAACGCCGCGAGTACCCGCACGGCCTGGTCGCGTTCGACGTGGCTGACGCGGAGGTGGCCGACGAGGTGACGGCCTACCGGACCGGGCGCGGCCTGTGCCTGGTCTACCCGCTGCCCGGCGGGCGGTGCCGGCTCTACGTCCAGGTGACGGGGGACGAGTTCCGGGGCCGGGCCGACCTGGGCGCGTGGTGCGACCGGCTGCTCGCCGACGTGCCGGCGGTCCGGCCGATCGGCGCCGCGATCCGGGCCAGCCTGCACCGCCGCCAACTCCTCGCGGTCTACCGGCTGCGTGCCGACCGCCTGGCCGTGCCCGGCCTGGCGTTGGTCGGCGAGGCGGCGCACGCGGTGCACCCGATGGCCGCGCAGGGCGTGAACAGTTCCCTGGGCGACGCCGAGACGCTCGCGGCCAGCCTGGCGGCCGAGGGCGGCACGCCGGCGCCGACCGCGGTGGACCGGGCGCTGCGGGCCTTCGAGGCCGCGCGTCGGCCCCGCCTCGACCACGTCGCGACCGTCAGCCACAACGCCTCCCGCATGATCACCAGCGTCTCCGGGCTGCCGAAACTGCTCGGCGTACGGATGATGCGCCGCACCGCCGCCAACCCGAGGCTGCTCGGGCTCACCGCCGGCAATCTCTCCGGCACGGATGTCCGGCCGCTCTCCCTCGTCGACCGGCTCTACCAGCTCGGGCTGCTCACCGACCGGCACGCCCGCGTCCCGTCCCCGCCGGCCCCGTCCAGAAGCGAGCGATCATGACGCCTGCCACCGCCGTCGACACGCCGCCGGTCGACCTGTCGATGAACGAGACGCCGTACCCGCCGCTGCCGGGTATCCGGCGGATCGTCGCCGACGGCGCCGCGACCCTCCAGCGGTACCCGGACCGCACCTCGTCGGCGCTGGTGGCCGCGCTGGCCGCCAAGCTGGCGGTGGGACCGGAGTCGATACTGGTCGGCCCCGGCTCGGCCGGGCTGTGCCAGCACCTGGTGCAGTCGCTGGGCCCCCGGCCGGAGGTCGTCCACGCGGCGCTGTCGTTCGAGGGCTACCCGCTGATCGTCCGCAACGCCGGCGCGACCGCGGTGCCGGTGCCGCTGGACGGCTACGACCACGACCTGCCCGCGATGGCGGACGCGGTGACCGACCGGACCCGCTGCGTGCTGCTCTGCCACCCCAACAACCCGACCGGGACGGCGCTGCGCCGCGCCGAGGTGCGCGCGTTCCTCGACCGGATCCCGGCCGACGTCCCGGTCATCGTGGACGAGGCGTACCGGGAGTTCGTCACCGACCCGGACGCGCCGGACGGGATGGAGCTGTTCCGGGCGTACGACAACGTCTGCGTGCTGCGCACCTTCTCCAAGGCGTACGGTCTGGCCGCGCTGCGCGTCGGCTACGCCGTGGTGCCGCCCCGGCTGCTCCCGGCGGCGGCGCTGACCGGGGCGGTGTTCTTCCCGAACGCGCTGGCCCAGGCGGCGGCCGTGGCGAGCCTGGCGCCGGAGGTCACGCCGGAGCTGACCCGGCGGTGCGCGGACCTGGTGGCGGCGCGCGCCGGCCTGGTCGACGCGTTGCGGGGCCTGGGGCTCACCGTGGCGCCCAGCGAGGCCAACTTCGTGTGGTTGCCGCTGGGGGAGCGGGCGGCGCCGTTCGCCGACCGGGCCCGGGCGGCCGGCATCCTGGTGATGGCGCTGCCCGGCGCCGGTGTCCGCATCACGGTCGGCTCGGACGAGGCGAACGAGCGGCTCTGCGCGTTCGTCCGGGCGGCGCTCGACGAGGGGTTCTGAGTCAGCGCGGAGACCGCGCGGCGGCGGCCGACCGCCGCGCCGTCAGGCGGTCGCGTGCCCAGCGCAGGGACGGACAGCCGTCCGTCCGGTCGTGGCACCGATGGCAGTGACCCAGGATCCAGTGCCGCCGGATGATCCGCTTCGCCAGCTCCGGCACCCACTCTGACCGGGGTGATTCTCTCTCGATCATGCTTCTCCCGAGACATGCGGATCCGGGCACCGAACTTCGTTCAGGCACCCGGACCGCTCATCGGACGTGCCCCACCAGCCTCCCCTGTAACGTGCGCACCGTCAATGTTGCAAGTGGCAACGTGTACGCCAGTCACGTGCATACGGTCACGGTGTGAGGCTTGTGGCGCTCTCCGATATCGCGGACATGCTCGGTGGCGTGTCGCGCACGCGGGCGACCGAGATCACGAACCGGTCCACCTTCCCGAACCCCATCGACACGGTGGCGAGTGGCAAGGTCCGGGTGTGGGACCGCGCCGACGTCGAAGCCTGGATCAGGCGGTACCGGCCGAACCAGCCCCGTGGCGGGGACGACGAACAGCCCTGACGCGACGGTCCGCGTCGGGCCCAGCTATACGCACCCGGACGGGGCCACGCCGGCGCCCATTCGCCGCACCGGGGTCCTCGGCAGCAGGCCGCATCCGCATGCCAGCGATCTGCCGTGCTCGCGGGGCGACGTCGTCCCGGAGAGCCGGGCCCGCCGAGGGCTGGTCACCCGACGTCTGGTGGAACGTTGTGGGTCAGATGGAAAGGACGTGCTCGACGAGGTCCGGGCAGTGGGTTTTCCAGTTCAGCGCCGGCCCCTTGCGCATGAGGTCCAGGTTGAGCTTTCGGGCAGCCTTGATGATGCCGGGCCTGGTGAGCGCGTCGTGGGCGGATCGCGTCGAGGTGAAGCGCAGCCCCAGCACTCCAGGGCGGATCCGGTAGCGGGCCTCGGCCGTGTGCATCAACGCCAGCCCGAGGCGGGCTCGAAGACGCGAACGTGCGGCGGACCGGTCGATGTTCAGGTGGATCTCCAGTTCTTGCGGGGTGTGTTTTCGGTGGCAGACGTACAGGGTCTCCAGAGCGTGCACCGAGACGGTGAGCAGGCGCGGGTAGGCGCCGGCGTTGGTGCCCGGGAGCGCGCTGACCGTCCAGTAGCTCAGCTCCGTCAGTGCGGGCGCCGGCATGGTCGCGCGCAGGTAGGCGCCCACCAGGCGGGCCAACTCGTCGGTGAATCGGCGGTCGGCCTTCAGGCGGCTGAAGCGGTGGCTCGTGCGGTGGCGCAGGGCGGAATCGATCGGCCGGTCAGCGAAGGCGACGGGCTGCGGCTCGTCGTCGGTCAGCCAGCGCTGCTGCTCCGCCGGGGGTAGGAGAAGGTCCAGTTCGCTGACGCTGAGCCGGCCGGTGGTGTGCACGACGTTGCGAAGCTGCACCCCGGCCGCCTCGCGCCGGTGGATCTGGTCACGCTCCGCCTCGTCGAGTTGACTGCGACTGACCCGCCGGAAGGCGATCTCGACGATGTCGGACCAGGTCCGGCGATGGGCACAGAACCGCGTCACGACGTCCACCGCCTGTCCCACGTAGCGTTGGCCATCGGCAAAGATCAACTCGTACACCCCGCACCGGCCACCCGCCTTGGGCAGGAGGTGAGCGATCGAGTGCAACCCGTCCACCTTCAGTCGAGTGATCTCGCCACCGTCCATGCCGGACAACGGTAGGTTACTTGCGGCCGATCCCATCAGGGGCGGTCAGTGGAGGTCGCCACCAGGCACAGGTAGTGCAGTTCGGCGTCGTAGTCGACCACCACCACCCGAGCAGCGGCGCCGTTGGCCAACTGGTCGAGCAGCGCCCACCAGACGCCGGTGGACGGTTGCCCCGGCGGCATGACCGTGACCGGTCCGCCGAGCAGGGCCCCGACTGCGGCGAGGTTGGTGCCGAGCACCACCGAGACGTCCGCGCGCCCCGCGCCCAGCGCGCGCAGCTCGACCGCCGCCAGGGCGGCCACGTCGTCAGGCCCGACGTCCGCGTGCTGCCGGACCGCTGTCACCCGCGCGCTGTCGTCGGCCGGGCCGTCGCCGAGCAACAGCGCCACCGCCCGGTGCCGGTCCGGCACGGCGACCCCCGGGTCGTACGGCAGCACGGACTGCTCGACGACGATGAGCAGGGCCCGGCGGTACGCGTGGGCGCCGGCGATCCGCAGCCCGGTGAACGCCGCCGCCGACCCCTGGTCGCAGAGCGCGATGGACATCGGCGTGCCGGGGCAGACGTGACTGAGGTAGGCCGCGGTGGCCCGGCCGGGCAGCGCGTCGTGCACGGCGAACGCCAGCACCAGCAGGTCGACCGGCTCGTCCTCGGGCACGAGCGCCCCGATCAGCTCGGCGGCCATCTCCCCGTAGGACTGGCCCCGCGCCGCCGCGTCGACCCGCAGGCCGTACGGGCGTACCAGGTCGGTCAGGTACTCGGCGGCACGCTCGCGCAGCACGGGATCGTCGAGCAGGACCGCCGGGCCGGTGAACTCCCGGCGCGCGGCCCGGATCAGGTGCAGGTCGGTGCCCATCACGCTCCCCGGTCAGTGCTCGAACACCATGGCGGCGAACGTGGCCCCGTCCCCGGCGCCGACGGCCGCCACGAGGTACCGGTCGCCCGGCCGCAGCAGGTCGCGTTCCCGCGCGGTGCGGTAGTTGACGAACGCGTCCGCGCAGAACACGTGCCCGGCGCCGGTGATGTTGTCCAGCAGCACCCGGTCCAGCGGGAACCCGATCAGCTTGACCAGCCGCTTCCAGGTCATCAGGTTGACGTTGTGCGGCAGGATCAGCCGCAGGTCGGCAAGCGTCGTGCCGGCCCGCGCCAGGGCCCGACCGATCACCTCGGCCAGCGCCGGCCGGTACTCGCGCTGGAACCGGGCCGGGGACGCGCCGCCGGCCACGTCGAACTCGCCCCGCTGCGCGACGGCGTACGCGAGCAGCCGGTCCCGGCGGCCGTGCGCGCTGACCAGGCACGCGGACGCGCCTTCACTGAACACCGACGTCTCCGGGATGAACTGGGCGTCGCGGGTGAACGCCTTCTCCCCGGTGAGGACCAGCGCGAGCGGCTCCTCGCCCGGCGGGTGCGGCTCGGCGGCCAGCAGCCGGCCGGCCACGTCGACCGCGGCCAGCGCGCTCGCGCAGGACTGCTGCGTCAGCGTGAAAGCCACCGCGTGCCCCAGACCGACCGCCCGGCAGACGTCGTGCAGCGGGTTCACCGGGTACGGCGCCACCACCGGGAAGGCCCGCGCGTACACCACGAAGCGCACCCGGTGCGCGACCTCGCGCAGCGCGGTGAGGCCGTCGACCGCGTGCCGCAGCAGGTCGGTCAGGGACAGGTCGGGGTCGTGGCGCACCTCGGTCAGCCCGTGGAACCGCCGGAACAACCGGATCTGCATCTCGGTCAGGCGCAGCGGCGCGGCGAGGCTCTCGATCGGCACGCGGCGGGCCGGCAGGAACACCGAGACGGCGTCGACAGCCGTCATCCGCACACCGTCACGGAGAAGATCAGATCAACGACGCCGGTGGATGTCAACGCGCGTGGCATCATATCGACGTGGCTCGGTTCCTCTTCGTGGTGCTGCCGGTTTTCTCCCATCTGAACGCCCCGCTCGCCATCGGCCAGGCGCTGACGGCGGCCGGACACGAGGTGGCCTGGTGCGGTCCGCGCAGCGACCTGCGCCCGCTGATCGGCCCGGACGCCACGCTGTTCCCGACCGGGAAACGCTGGTACCGCCCGGACGGCGAGTCCGGGATGGCCGCGGTGCGCAGCCTCTGGGCGGGGCACGTGTTGCCGGCCAACCGCTTCATCCGGGACGCCGCCGAGCGGGCGGTCACGGAGTACCGGCCGGACGTCGTCGTCGTCGACCAGTACGCGCTGGCCGGCGCGCTGGCCGCACACCGGCACGGCGTGCCCTGGGCGACGTTCTGCGTCGGCATGCTGGAACTGACCCCGCCGACGGCGGAGATGCCCGAGTTCACCGACTGGGTGGCGGACCAGGTGCGGCGCGTGTGGGCGATGACCGACCTGCCCGTCGACGAAACGCTCGACCTGCGCTTCTCGCCGTACCTGGTGATCGGGCTGACCACGACGGCGCTCACCGGCCCGGCGCCGATGCCGGCGCGGTGCGTGCTGACCGGGCCGGCGCTGGGGCGGCGGCCGAACGCGCCCGACTTCGACTGGTCCGCCTGGGCGCCGGACCGCCGGCACGTGCTGGTCACCGTCGGGACGATGGCCGAGCACCTGGCCCGCGACTTCTACCGGCGGGTGACGGCCGCCACCGCGCCGCTCGCCGACCGGCTCCAGGTGATCCTCACCGCCCCGGCGGACCTGGTGCCCGACCCGCCGGCACATGTGCTGGTCGCGCCCCGGGTGCCGGTGCTGGAGCTGATGCCCCGGCTGGACGCGGTCGTCTCGCACGGCGGGCTGGGCACGGTCTCCGAGGCGCTGGCGCACGGCGTGCCGGTGGTGGTCGCGCCGATCCGGCACGACCACCCGGCCATCGCCCGCCAGGTGACCCGGGCCGGCGCCGGCCGCGAGGTCTCCTTCCACGAGGCGACCCCGGCGGAACTGACCGAGGCGGTGACCGCGGTCCTCGACGATCCGGCGTACCGGGCCGGGGCGGCCCGCGTCCGCGACTCGTTCGCCGCGGCCGGCGGCGCGAGTGCGGCGGCGGCGCACCTCGCCGCGCTGGCCGCGGCGCCGTGACGCCGACCCGCGGCGAACCGGAACGCATCGACCGTTGTCCCACGCCCGGGCCCGCACTAGCCTGACCTGACGCCCCCGTCCGGCCACCCTCGTGATCGGACGGTGCGCGACGCGGGCCGGCCCCGCGTCGTCGCCGCACGAGGAGGCTCGATGATCGAGGCCACCGGCCTACGCAAGTCCTTCCGGGTGGGGCGTGGTCGCGGCGCCAGCACGGTCGAGGCGGTCCGCGGCGTCGACTTCGCGGTCCGGCGGGGCGAGATCGTCGGCTTCCTCGGCCCGAACGGCGCGGGCAAGTCCACCACCCTGCGGATGCTGGCCACGCTGCTGCGCCCCAGCGGGGGCGCGGCGACGATCGCGGGCGTCGACCTGCTGCGCTCGCCGGCCCAGGTACGCCACCGGATCGGGTTCGTGGCGCAGGCCAGCGGCACCTACGACGACTCCACCGCCCGCCGGGACCTGATCCTCCAGGCGCGGATGCACGGCCGGTCGAAGGGCGTGGCGCAGGAGTTGGCGGCGGCGGCGATCCGCGCGTTCCAGCTCGACGACTTCGCCGACCGCAGGATCCGGACGTACTCCGGTGGGCAGCGCCGACGGCTCGACGTCGCGCTCGGGGTCATCCACTCGCCGCAGGTGATGTTCCTGGACGAGCCCACCGCGGGCCTCGACCCACCCAGCCGGGCCCGGATGTGGCAGGAGGTCCGGCGACTGCGCGAGGACGGCATGACGATCTTCCTCACCACGCACTACCTGGACGAGGCGGACAGCCTGTGCGACCGGGTCTCCATCATCGACGCCGGCCGGATCGTGGCCGAGGGCACGCCGTCGGCGTTGAAACGGGAGATCTCCGGGGACGTGGTCGCGATCGACTTCACCGCCTCCGACCTCGCCGACCCGGCCGGCGGCGGCCTGCCGGCCGCGACGAAGGTGCTCGCCGAGGCGCCCTACGTCCGCGGGTCCGAGCCGGTCGACGGCGCCCTGCGGCTCTACGTCGACAGCGCCGCCACGGCCATCCCGCAGATCATGCGGGCGCTCTACGACCGGGGCATCGAGCCGGGCGCGATCGAGACCCGCCGGCCCAGCCTCGACGACGTGTTCCTGGCCAAGACCGGCCGTTCGCTGGAGGAGTGACCGTGCGAGTCGTCCGTGACACCTGGCTGATCTTCCAGCAGGAGGCCGGCCTGATGGTGCGCAACCCGGTGATGGTCGCGTTCAGCCTGGCCCAGCCGATCACCTACCTCATCCTGTTCGCGCCGTTCCTCAAGGTGGTGATGGTCGACCGGGGCGCCTCCACGTACGCGGACGCCTACCGGATCTACGTGCCGGGCCTGTTCGTGGCGATGGGCCTCTTCGGTGGCCTGTTCGCCGGCTACGGGCTGCTCAGCGCGCTACGCGCCGGCATCATCGAACGCTGCCGGGTGACCCCGGTGAGCCGGACCGCACTGCTGCTGGGTCGCGCCCTGATGCACGTGTGCCTCAACGTGGTGCAGGCGGTCGTGATCACGCTCGTGGCGCTGCCGTTCGGGCTGCGCGTGCACCTGGCCAACCTGCTCGTCTCGTACGCGCTGCTGGCCGTGATGGTGCTGCTGAGCACGTCCATCTCGTACGACATCGCGTTGCTGGTCCGCAACGAGAACAGCCTCGGCGTGCTGGTGAACACCGTGGGCCAGCCGATCTCCCTGCTGGCCGGCGTGCTCATCCCGCTCGTGCTCGCCCCGATGTGGATCCAGCGGGCGGCGCTCTGGAACCCGTTCGCCTGGGCCACCGACGGCATGCGGGCGCTGTTCGCCGGCCAGATCCTGCAGACCGTGGTCTGGCAGGGCGCGCTCATCATGACCGGGCTCGCCGCCGCCAGCCTGTTCTGGTCGTCGCACCTGTTCAACCGCGAGGTCTCCTGACCGTCCGTGCATCGACCATTGTCTCGCCGTGCCCGGCGCTCTAGCCTGATCGTGTCCTGGCGCGGCGGGGGCGCTTTCGGTGAGCGTGTCACGTGGGGAGGCGACTCGTTTGGGTGCCGACAACTTCCGGGCGACCCTGGCGGCGGACCAGGAACTCGGCGCGGGCAACGTGCTGCTCCGGCTGGCCGAGCACGGCGCCGACATGCGGACGCCCCGGGTGACGTTCGACGTCGACATGGACGGCATCCCCGCCTGGACGCCGCTGTCGCTGGCCACCCTGACCGAGCGGGTCGCCGCCCGGGCGGCCTGGTTTGCCGGGCGCGGCATCGGCCGGCGCGACCCGGTCGCGGTCTACGTCACCTCCGCGCCGGACGTGTTCCTCAACTTCCTGGCCCTCACCCGGCTCGGGGCGATCCCGGCGCTGATGAACGGCAACATGCCGATCGAGTTGGCGGCCGAGTTCGTCCGGCGGCTGCGCGGCGTCGGCGTGCTCGTCGACGCCGACCACGACGCGCTGCGCGGTCACGACCTCGGCGTACCGGTCCTCGGTGACGCCGCCGAGACCGGCACCGGCGACCCGGCGCAGGCCCCCGCGCACCACCGGCACCATCCCGAGGACCCGGTCGTCATCACCCACTCCTCCGGCACCACCCGGGTGCCGGCCGCGATCGTCCACTCGCACCACGGCCTGTTCGCCGCGATCCGCGCCGTACGGCTCACCGAGTCCCGGCCGCACGGCGAGGTGCGGGAGCTGTCCGCGCTGCCGGCCGCGCACGCCGCCGGCATCATCACGCTCAACCAGGCGCTCTGCAACGGCTACCAGTTGCTCTGCCTCTCGGCGCAGGGCGGTCCGTTCGCGCGCAGCGCCGAGACCGTCCTCGACGCCATCGAGCGGTGGCGCCCGACCGGTGTGTTCGGCTTCGCCGTGACCTGGTCCGAGCTGGCCCGCGTCGACCTGACCACCCGTGATCTCAGCTCGGTGCGCAACTGGTTCAACACCGGCGACTGCGCCCACGAGTCGCACGTCCGCCGGCTGGTCGCGGTCGGCAGCCATCCCACCTGGACCCCGGACGGGCCGGTCGACGTGCCCGGCTCGAAGTTCGTCGACATGCTCGGCTCCACCGAGATGGGGCACGGCGCGTTCCGGATCACCCACCGGCCCGGCAGCAACCGCTACGACCGGTGCGTCGGCAAGCCGTACCCGTTCGCCGAGATCGCGCTGCTCGACGTGGCCACCGGCGAGGAGGTGCCGGACGGGCAGGTCGGGCACGTCGGGCTGAGGTCGCCGACGCTGGCCATCGGCTACTGGAACGACTCGGTCACCACGTACCGGACCCGGCTGAACGGGTACTACCTGACCGGGGACCTGATGTACCGCGACGCGCGGGGCGACTACCACCACGTCGACCGGGCCAGCGACGCGGTCGACCTGGGCGGCGGGACCTGGCTCTACACCGCGTTGTCCGAGGAACGCATCCTCGCGCACTGCCCGGATGTGCGGGACTGCACCGTCATCGCCGCCGCCGGGGACGACGGCGCCACCGTCACCGAGGTGCTGCTCCTGCTCACCGACGACGCCGACCCGGCGCTGGACCGCACCGACCGGGTCCGGGCCGCGTTGGGCCCGGCGGTGGCCGCGACGCTGCGCCGGGTGGTGACAGTGCCCGACGACGGCGTGGTGATGGGTCCGACCGGCAAGGTCCGCAAGTTCCTGATGCGCCAGCGGCTGCTGGCCGACGCCGGAGCGTCCACCGCGGGGTGAGCCGGGCCGCGCGGTCGGCGTGCGGGCCCTATCCTCGTGCCGTGTCCTACGCCGCCCTCACGTCCGCCGAGTGGAACGTCATGTCCGACGACGCCGCGCACCGGGTCGCGGCGGGAATCGCCGACCGGCACGGCCTGACGCTGCGGGGCCTGACGGTCCGGGCCGGCGCCGGGTGGTCGCACCGGCAGGCCCGGTTCGACCGGGACGGCACGCGGTTCGTGCTCGTCCCGGGCGGGCGACCGACACTCGGGTACGACGGCTCACGGTTCCGGCCGGACGCCGCCCAGGCGGCCGACTACGCGGAGAGCGCCGACGAGTACGGCCTGCCGTCCCTGCCCGAGTTCGTCGACGCGATGACGTCGCCCGAGCGGGTGGTGGAGCTGCCGGCCATGCTGGTGGCGGTGGACGCGCTCGACCCCTGCGGCGTGCCGTTGGCGCCGGACGATCCCCGGGTGCGCGAGGTGGCCGCGTCGGCGGAGCCGGGGATCGGCGGGATGCGGCGGGTCGGGCCGGACGGCGGGCTGCACGTCGAGTTCGACCGGGCCGGGCGGGTCACGCGGGCCCGGCTGATCCGACAGGTCTCGTACGACGAGGCGATGGCCGGGCTCGGGCGCCTGGGCCTGCGGACCACCACCCCGGACGAGTGGGAGTGGGCGTGCGGGGCCGGCGTGACGACGCTCTTCCGTTGGGGTGACGACCACCCTGCCGACGGATACCCCTTCGACCACCGCACCGGTCCGCACCGGGAGGAGAACCGGTGGGGCCTGGCGATCGGGCAGGATCCGTACCGGCACGAGGCGACGACCGAGCGGACCGTGGTGTGCGGCGGCGACGGCGGCGGCGCGACCTGCGGTGGCAGCGGATTCTTCCTGGGCTGGCTCACCCTGGCGACCGCCTACCGGGATGACGACTTCGGTCGCTGGCTCGCCTCCGACGACGGCTACGCCGACGAGGTCCTCACCCGCCCGGTCGTCGAGCTGCGCTGACCGGACCACCGGTGGCTGCAGGTGGGCGCGCGGGCGCGGGGGTGCGCCGCCGTGCCAGAATCGTCAGCCGTGTCCTACCTCCCCTCGCAGCCATACCCGCCGATGCCCGGCGCGGTCACGCCCCTGGTCGCCTACCCCCATCCGATCGCGCCGCCGCCGGGCTTCGCGGTGCTCGTCGTCTCGGTGAACCGGGGGCCCTACCTGGTGCCCGCGCCGACGACCAGCCGCTTCAAGGTGGACGGGCGGTCGGTGCCGATCCCCGGTGAGGGAACGTGGCACATCGCGGTCCCGGCCGGCCCGCGCGACGTCCGCTACACCGACTTCATGGGCATCCCGATCATCACCACGTCGGTGCTGGCCCAGCCCGGGGCCGCGCACCACCTCTCGTTCCGGTTCGGTGGCTGGCGCAACCGCGTCCACGACGCCTACGGCACCGACGTGACGCGGTTCGGCCTGTGGTCGAACTACAGCGTCGCGCTGGCCGCGCTGGTCGTCGTCGTGCCGCTCTGCTGCGGAGGGCTCGCGCTGATGGGCGTCTTCTCCACCTCCCCGTGACACCGTTCCGCCGGCCCGCTCCGTGATCCGACCCCGATCACCGTTGAACCGCCGGCGGTCCGGTCCGTAGTGAGCCCGACGGCAGGGTGGCGGTGGCGCAGGAGAGGGAGGGCGACGCGTGCGGATGCGGTGGGCCGTGCTGGCGGTGCTGGTGCTGGTCGGGATCTGGCTGGTGCCGACCGGCCCGGCGCACGCCGCGCCGGCGGAGACCGGCCGGTACTACGTGGTCGGTCCGCCGGTCGACGGACAGCGGGAATACCTGTACGCCATCGCGTTGCGCACGCTCGGCAACGGTAACCGTTACCGGGAGATCGTCGACCTGAACACCGGTCGCGCCCAGCCGGACGGGGAGACGTTCACCGACGGGCTGGTGCTGAACCCGGGCTGGGTGCTCGTGCTGCCCCGGGACGCCAAAGGCCAGGGGGTACGCATCGGCCCGCTGCCCCGGACCCGGACCCGGTCCGCCCCGCCGGCGACCCGGTCGCCGGACCCCGCCCCGTCCACGCCGGCCCGCACCACGGCCCCGCCGAGCCGCGTACCGCCGTCGACCCGGGCACCCGCCACCACGCGGGCGGCGACGCGTGCCCCGGTCGCCACGGAGGTGGCCGCCCCGCCGCCCGGGGGAGGCCGGACCTCGACCGGCGGGGTCGACCCGATGGTGATCCGCGTCGGCGCGGGCGTGCTGTCGGTGCTGCTCGCGGCGGTGGCGATCATGCTGCTGCGCCCGCGTCGCGCCGCTCGTGGCGTGTCCCTGGCCGGTGACGACGGGCCGTGGCCGCCCGAGCGGCACCACACGCCCGCGCCCGGTGACCGTATCGCGATCGCCCCCGGTGACGGCGGCACGCCCGCGTCCGGCGGCCCTGTCACGCCGGTGTCCGGTGACGGCGTCACGCCCGCGTCCGGCCGCCCTGTCACGCCGGTGTCCGGTGGCCGCGTCACGGCGACGGCCGGTGACCGCGTCGCGTCCGAGCCGGCGGCAGCGGGAGGGGCAGCGGCAGCGGACGACGCCGCGACGGCGGTCCGCCGGCCCGTCGGTGACCCGCCCGGATCGCCCCCGGCGGTCGCCCCGGACCAGCCGGCCGGCCGCTCGGGGAGCATCACGACGAACTCCTTGGCATCGCCGGCGCGCAAGGCGACGAAGGCCGGCACCGGCCGCTCCCGATCCGCGCCGTCACCGGCGCCGCCGGCCGGCCCGCCCGCCGCCGGGGCCGCCCCGCCGGCCACACCCCCGGCGTCGGGCGCGGCCGACGCGCCGAAGCCGCGTCCGGCGCCCTCGACGGCCTCCCCGGCCCTCCGTCCCGCCGCGTCGCCGGAGACCGCGACCGGCCCCGGAACCGGCCCCACCGACAACGACACCAAGGCCGGCCCCACCGACACCGCGACCGGGACCGGCTCAACCGACACCTCGACCCGGACCGGCCCCGCCGGCCCTGCGGCCGGCACCGGGACCGGTTCCGCCGGCACCGGAACGACGTCGGACGTGCCGCGCCCGCCGCTGCCCGCCGCGGACGAGGCGCCGTACCTCACCGCCGACCTGGAGACCGATGTCGGTCCGGCCCGGGTGCGGCTGGTCGGGGTGGCGGCCGGGCGGGGCGTGCCGCCGTACGCCTGGCTGGGCCCGGGGGAGACGGCCCCGCCGGCCGTGCTGCCGCTGGTGCTGGGGCGTCGCGGACCGTGGCGGCTGCACGTGGACCTGGCCCGGGTGCCCGACGTGTTCACGCTGGTCGGGCCGGCGGCGGTGTGTGGCCGCGCCGCCGCGACCCTCGCCGGCCGCCTGTCGGACGCCGGTGTCGGCGTCGCGGTGGTGGGGGAGGCGCTGGGCGCCGAGCTGCCGGACGGCTACCGCCGGCTGGCCGGCCTGCCCGAGCCGCCGCGGCCGGGGGAGGACCTGCCGGCGCCGTCCGTGGTGTTCACCGCGGGCCCGTCCCCGGCCGGGGCGCGCGGCCTCGCCGCCGCCACCGACGGACGCTGCGTGCCGGTGGTGCTGGGGCCGGTCCCGGCCGGCCGCTGGTCGCTTCAGTTCGAGGTGGCCGCCGGGCCGGTCGGGGCGGACTGAACGCCGCGCGCCACCACGGGCAGCGGGCCGGCCGCCACGCCGGGCACCGCCTCCCACGCCCCGTCCCGCGCCCGGTGGACGCGGTCGACCTGGACCCGGTCGTAGGAGCGGCTGGTGAGGATCAGCTCGACGCCGGCCTGCCGTAGCCGCTCGGCGCGGCCACGGGCCAGCGGCAGCGCGGTGAGGGCGTCGGCGGTGGCGACGACGTCGAGCGTACGGCCACGCGGCACCCGTACCTCCACGAGCAGCCGGCCGGCCCGGGCCGCCGGCCGCCGCCGGGACAGCGGCAACCAACCCGGCGCCAGGCCGCGCGAGTGTGCCGGCAGCAGCGCGTACGCCCGCCGGGTGCCGTGTGCCGGCCAGCGGCTGACGTCGTGCGGTAACCCGGCGCTCGACGCGTTCGTCGGCGCGGGGCGGATGCGCAGCGCCCCGCCGTCGAGCCCGTCGACAGGGCGCAACCGGCCGTCGTCGGTGGCCCGAAACGCGCCGCGGACCCGCACCCGGTCCAGCCGGCCGGCCGGCAGCAGGTAGGTGTCCGGGGCGCCGAGCAGGTACTGGAGGCGGGCCGGGACGTGTGAGCGCAGCACCTGCACCGGGATCGCGCCGCCCGGCTCGACCCGTACCCGCAGCAGGTCGGCCCGGTCCGGCGCGGACCGCGGGTCCAGGTAGCCGACCAGGAACAGCTCGGCGCTGGGTACGCCGTCGGCGGCGGCCCGCTCCAGGTCGCCGGTGACCGGCACGTACGCCTCGAACGCCTCGATCGTGACCTGCTGGCCGGGGCGCAGCCAGGGCGGCCCGTACCGGCCGGCACGGCGCTGCTCGGTGGCCAGCGGGGGACGGGGCGAGGACTCCGGGACGCTGACGTCGTGGTGGTCGGGCACGTCGGCGGTCGGCGGCTCGACCGCCCGCATCTCCTCGCCGTCGGCGTCTGCGTCTGCGTCGACGTCTGCGTCGGTCACCACGATGCGCTGCCGCGACGGGCGCGGCACCAGGAGACCGTCCGCTGTCGCGTCGACGCCCGGCGGGCCCTCGGCGTACCGGGGGCGGTGGGCCTGCCACGGCGCGACACCGCCGGCCGCGTCGAGCGCGCGCAGGTGGCGGTGGTCGGCGACGAGTTCGGCGCGTCCGCCCGGCGGCGGGGTCCAGACCGTGGCGCCGGTGGTCTCGGCCAGCTCGGCGGCCTGGGCCGCGAGCTTCGCCTGCTCGTCCGGCTCGGACGGCCAGGTGAGCCAGAGCCGCAGGTCGGCGCCGTAGAGCGGCAGCTCACCGAGGAGCGCGGCCAGGTGCCCGGCGTCGCGGACCTGCTGGGTGCCGCTGTAGTCGCCGATCAGGAAGCCGCCGGAGCGGGCCGTGACGGAGACGGTGACCAGTTCCGTCGCGGTGGCGCCGAGCCGGTGGGCGGTGGCCCGGCGGGCCACGAAGTCGGCCCGGGTGGCCAACGCCACACCGGTGGGCAGCGGCAGGTTGACCACGCCGGTGCGGGGCCGGACCAGACCGTCCTCCACCGCGAACCAGCCGGGCAGCGGGGTGGCGAGGTCCGGTGGTTGCAGCACCAGCCAGTCCATCGGCTGCCGGGTCACGCGGTCCAGCGGCAACGCGTGCAGCGGCCCGTCGTCGGCGTCGGGCACCCGGCCGGGCAGCACCTGCCGGATGTCCGCGCCGTCCGGGCTGACCAGCACGTCGTGCCCGAGCAGGCCGGCCACCTCGGTGAACAGCTCGGCGTGGCGGGCCCCGTCGTCGGTGAGGATCCGGACGTCGTCGGCGGCGTCCCCGGTCCGCCGGACCAGGTCCGCCAGCGCGGGCGCGTCCAGCGGGCGGTCCGGCGCGGTGGGCAGCGCCGGCTTCCCGCGCGGGCCGCACACCAGCCACAGATCGAGCAGGCCGGGCACCCGCCGGTGCCGGCGCGGGTCGAAACGGCGGGTGGTCGGCATCCGGTCGAGTCCCCGGCCGCCCACGGCGGCGGTCCGTGCCAGCCCTGTCACCGCCGCCCCGCCTTCGTCACACAGTCGTCCCGCCGTCGGCCGGAGCCGTTCGACATCGAGGGCCGGTACCCTCGGCGGTCTCCATGACGGACGCCATGGAAATCTGGTTCAGATTGATTTGAACGAAGTCGGCGCTGATCCGCAATAGACGGTGACGGCCGATCGGTCTGGGCCGCGGTGACGGAAGGGGACCCGAGGTGCTGGCGAAGCACTCCATCCTTGCAAGACTGCTCGTGGTGGTGATGGTCGGCTGCGCGATCCTGGCCGTGCCACGGCCCTCGGCCGCCCGGTCCGGGCCGGACACCGAGCCGTACGTGAAGTACTACGTGGTAGCGGCGCAGTACCAGGGCCAACCGGAGAATCTCACCGAGATCGCCCGGCGGTTCCTGGGCAGCGGCGCGCGGGCCGCCGAGATCTACCAGCTCAACACCGGTCGGGTCCAGCCGGACGGGGCCCGGCTCACCGATCCGGGCACGCTGCGGGCCGGGTGGCACCTGGTGCTGCCGTGGGACGCCGCCGGCGAGGGGGTCGAGTACGGACAGTTGCCGGCCCCCCGCCGGCCGTCGGCCCGTCCCACGCCGACCCGGTCGCCGGGCGCGCGGCCGGACGGCAGCCCGTCACCGGGCGCGAGTCCCACGCCCTCCGGTACGCCCAGCGGGCCCGGTCGGGACGGGAAGTGCACCGCCACCACCGCGTCGAGCGGGCGGTCGGAGTGGGCGCAGCTTCGCATGGCGGCGGACAGCGCGTGGACCCTGACCCGCGGCAACGGCGTCAAGGTGGCGGTCGTCGACACCGGCGTCGACGCCGGTCTCCAGCAGCTCAGCGGCCGGGTCGCGGTGGGCGCTGACGTCACCGTCGGTAATGGGCGCGGGGACGAGGACTGCCTCGGCTCCGGTACGGCGATGGCGGGCATCATCGCCGCGGACGACAGCGTCGAGAACCGCCCGGTGGGGCTGGCGCCGGACGCCACCATCGTGCCGGTGCGGATGGTCCGGTCCTCCGGCGACGCCCGCCCGGCCGACGCCGCGACGGCCATCGAGGTGGCGGTCAGCACCGGCGCCTCGGTGGTGGCGCTCGGTTCCCGGGTCGACCTGGCCGACCCGGCGGTGGCGGCGTCGCTGGCCACCGCGCTGGAGCACGACGTGCTGGTGGTGGCGGGAGCGCCGGTCAAGCCCACCACGCTCCCGTCGCCACGGGGCGGGTCCGGCGGGTCGTTGGTGCTCACCGGCGGCGTCGGCGCGGGCGGCCAGCTCGCCGAGAAGTACGTCGACGGCTCGGTCGAGGTGGTCGCGCCCGGCATCGAGGTGGCGACGCTCGGTGCCGGCGGCGGCAAGGTGATCGGCAACACCGGCACCGAGTTCGCGGTGGCGTTCGTGGCGGGCGAGGCCGCGCTGATCCGGGCCGCCCAGCCCGACCTCAGCGCCGCGCAGGTGGAGGAGCGCATCCGCGCCACCGCCGAACCGGTGGGCGGGCAGGTCGCCGAGGGAGATCCGCGCTACGGCTCCGGCATGATCAATCCGGCGGCCTCGGTGGCCCCGTCCGTGGACGCCCAGGCTCCGGCCGCCGCGCAGGCGGGCCGGGGCGGGGGCACGCTGGTCGCCGTGCTGCTGGGGTTCGCGCTGCTGTTCGGCGCGGGCGGCTTTCTGGTCTACCGGCTGCGCCGCCGCCGCTGGGCCGGCTGACGCCAGGTCGTGAGGCAGGGCCCCTTTTTGACAGACGTCTGTCAAAAAGGGGCCCCGCCTCACACTCTCCGGCTAGCGCAGCGACCAGGTCTGCTTCGGGTTGAACACGCAGGTCCACGCGTTCAGCGGGGCACCCGTCCCGTGCCCGTCCACGTCCAGGCAGCGGTCCGTCTCCTGGTTGAACAGCGACCGGGTGCCCTGGTACTCGATCCACTTCCACTTCTGGGCCGGGTTGCCGCTGCACAGGGCGCTCTGCACCGGCGCGCCGTCCCGCTTCTCACCCCAGGCCACGTCCAGGCAGAGACCGTTGGCGCGGACGCTCCCGTCGGACGCGAACGTCCACCACTGCGCCCGCTCCTCCCGGCACGGCCGCAGGACCACCGGGATGCCGTCCCCGGCGCCGCCGCTGGCGCACAGCCCGGTCTCCTTGCCGACGAGCTGCTTCGCGCCGGTCGGGCGCTTCGGCGGGGCCGGCTTCTCCGGCTCGGCCGGCGGGCGGGTCGACGGCGACGCGCTGGGCCGTGGCGCGGGCGGCCTGACCGTCGGCGTCGGGCTGGGCGACCGGGGCGTGGCGGACGGGGAGGGGCTCGGGCTGGCCGGCGCCGCCGTGAGCCGTCCGTCGAGCGCGTAGAAGTCGGTGAACTCCTTCACCCGGCGCAGGAACGCCTGCGTGTCGTCGTCCAGCTCACCGCCGGTCTGTCGTACCGCGGTCGGCCCGTTCCGGTACGCGGCCAGCGCCAGCAGGCCCGGGTCACCCTCGAGGCCGGCGAGGTCGCGACGCAGCGCGCAGAGCGCGACGCCGACCGCGGGGACCGCCACCTGCGGGTCCCACGGTGAGGCGCCCGCCGGCCCGTGCGCCCGCCACACCTCGGGCAGGAACTGGGCGATGCCCCGCCGGCCGTCGTCGCCGAGCAGGTTCGGGTCGAAACCCGACAGCGCCATGAGCTGGGCCGCCACCGCCGCGGGCAGCACCTCCGGACACACCGAGCCGGCCCGCGCCACGAGTCGGACGTAGCTCGCCGGCACCGCCTTCGGCTGCTGACGCTCGGTGTCCGGTCGGGTGGTGCCGGAGCCGCCGAACGCGGTCAACTCGCCGTAGTACGCCGCGTAGCGGCTGACGTCGTCGACGTACGTGACCGCGTCGGACGGGACGCCCTTCGCCTCGCGTACCCGGTCGAGGTCGGTGTGGAACGCGGCCAGGGACAGCCGCCACGGGTCGCCGGGGATGGCGGCCAGGCGCAGTTGCCCACTGAGGTCGCACATCTGGTGGGCCAGCGCCAGGATGTTGGCGGCCGTGTCGGTGCGGTCCGCGCCCGGCCACGGCGCCCAGGACTTCCACCGGTCGTCGTCCAGACCGGCGAAGCCACGACCACCCGAGGTGGTCTTGCCGACGCGTCCGTCCAGGCCGGACTCGGTCATCAGCTGCCCGGCCAGCCGGGCCGGCGTCAGCGTGGGGCAGGAGCGGGCCGCGGCCCGGATGGCGGTCAGATGCTCGGCGGAGACCTTGCGGCCGGTCAGTTTGTCGTCGCGGGCGGTGGCGATGCCCCAGCTCACGGAGGCGACCACCATGAGCAGCACCGCGAGGCCGGCCGCGATGGCGGCGACGACACGACGCGGCATCCGGGCGAGCCGGGATCGGAGGCCAGGAAGATCGGGTGTCACGGGACTTCCCTTCCGGTGATGACGTCGCCAGGCGTGACGCATGCGCGACGTCCTCGGTTCACCCGACCGGAATCTTTCCGATTCCAGTCCGGCCGCCATTGAACCGACCGGCGCACCGGGCCGTCAACGTGGACGGCGCCGGACGGACCGATTTCCGCCGCCGGACACCGCCGGACCGTCGATCGGAGTGCTCGATGTGGACTCGCCACCATTCGCCCGACACGGGGCTGACCAGCCTCGTCGTGGGCTGGGCCGGCCCGCGCCGGGTCGTCGTCCGTCGGGCGGGGCGCGCCCGGTGAGCACCGCCACCCTGGTCGCGGTCCGCCGGCCGGCGACGGCGTCCGATGAGTACGGTTATCCTTCTCCCTCAGAGGGGTCCGGTGCCGTGGCGCCGGGCCGGCCGGGCGGGCACGCCCGACACGTCAGGGGGAGGCGTTCGGTGTCGGCGGTGCCCAACGAGGCGGTGGAGCCCGGAGTTCCGGGCGAGGCCGTCGGGCAGGGTTCCGCCGAGAGCCTGATGCGGTGGATCCACGAGCAGTACCGTGAACCGCTCCTACGCTTCGTCACCCGCCTGGTGCTCGGCCGGCAGGAGCTGGCCGAGGATCTCGTGCAGGAGACGTTCCTGCGGGCCTGGCGCAACCTCGGCACGCTGGCCGAGGAGCCGCGCCGGATCGCCCCCTGGCTCTACACCGTCGCCCGGCACGTGGCCGTCGACGCCGGCCGGGCCCGGCAGGCCCGGCCACCCGAGGTCGCCGTGCCGGACCTCAACCGGCTCACCTCGGCCGACGACGAGATGGACCGGGTGGTCACCGCCCACACCGTCCGGCTGGCGCTGCGGCAGATCAAGCCGGAGCACCGGGCGGTCCTGATCGAGATGTACTACAAGGGCGCCTCGGTCGCGGAGGCGGCGGAGCGGCTCGGGATACCCGAGGGTACGGTAAAGTCCCGGACGTACTACGCGGTGCGGGCGCTGCACGCGGCGATCGGCCCGATCGAGTCGGCCTGATGTCACGTCCCGGCGACTCCTCGTCCGATCCCGGCACCGACGCGGTGACCCGGGTCGTCGTTCCGGCGCACCCTTCGTCGGGTCGGGAAGGGGGGCGTGATGCGCACCGGTGGTGAACACCCCACGTCCGCGCACGAGGCGCTCGCGCTCTACCTGCTCGGCGCGCTCGACGAGACCGACCGCGTCGCGTTCGAGGCGCACCTCGCCGGCTGCGACGAGTGCCTCTCCGCCGCCGCCGACCTGGGTGGCGTGACCAGCGGGCTCGGCGCGCTCGACGCGGCCGACTGGGCCGAGTTCGACGTTCCGCCGGCCGCGGTCCTGCCGCCGGCCTCCGTGCTGCCCCCGCGGGCCGTCCCGGCGGTGCGCCCCGACCCGGCGTCCTCCGCCGTCGTCGAGCCGGCCGTCCCCGACCCGGCGTTTCCCGACCCGGCCGTCCCCGACCCCGTCGTCGCCGGGGAGCCGGTCGCGCCCGTCGTTCGGGAATCGGCCGTGCCGGTCGTCGGGGAGCCGGCCGTGCCGGTCGCCGGTGGACCCGTCGTACCGGAATCCCCGTCGGACGCCGGTGCCCGGCCGGCGCCGCCCGCCGTACCCCGCTCCGGGCCGGACCTGGACGGCCCGACCGCGCCTGACGACGGGCCGATGCCGGCGGGCCGGCGGCCCGTGCGGCCCGGCCGAGGGTCCGGCGGCACGACCGGGCCGGCGACGGCGTCCGGTCACCGCTCCCGCCCCGGCGACGGCCGTTCCCGGCCGCTCTCCGCCCGGCGCCGGTTGCTGCTCTGGGGTGGGGCGGTGGTGCTGGCGCTCGCGGTGCTCACCGGTGGGATCGTCGCCGCTGTCGGCGGCGGGGGCCGCGACGACCTGGTGCTGACCGCCACCGGCGAGGCGCCCGGCCAGGGTGTCAGCCTCTCCGTGTCGATCACCACCCACGAGGGCCAGGGCTCCACGATCAGGATCACCGCGACCGGGCTGCGGCCCGGCCTGCGCTACCGGCTCTTCGCGGTGACCCGGGACGGCGTCACCCACCCCGTCCGGGACTGGACCGCCTCGGCCGGTCCGCAGGAGGTGACCGGGGAGCTGTCGCCGTCGGTCGACGACCTCTCCTTCGTCGGCGTGGGCCGGCCGGACGGCACCTCCGTGGTGACCGCGCCGATCTCCCGCTGACCGCAACCCCTCCGATCCGCACCGACTCCGGTTGAACCGGAAGCCCGCCCGCGCCGTCGTGTGGCCGTGCGCCTGCCGCACTCGTCGGGGACGTGACGCGTCCCCGCGTCAGGCCGAGGGAGGGCTACATGGCAGTGAACACCGGATCGTCGACCCGCGGGCGGCCGACGCGCAGGAGGTCCGCCCTGCTCGCCGCCGTGTTGCTCGGGTCGGGGCTGATCGTGGGCGTGCCGGGCGGCACGGCGACCGCCGCCACCGGGGAGCGGGTGACGTTCGTCAACGGCACCGCGGAGACGCTGTGGATCGGTGCGGGGGAGAGTGGGGACGGCTCGCGGCCGATCAGCGGCCTGCCCACCCTGCGTCCGGGCGAGAAGAGCACCATCGTCATCCCGGACGCCGGCGAGCCGGGCCACTGGCGGGGCCGGTTCTTCGCCCGCCAGCGCTGCGACGGCGACCCGAACGGGTCGTTCCGCTGCCTGGTCGGTGACTGCGGCGCGTTCGCCGACCGGTGCGAGCGGGGCGCGGAGCCGGTGAGCCTGGCCGAGTTCAACTTCGACCGGAACAACGCCGCCGCGCCCTGGTACAACGTCAGCTACGTCGACGCGGTCTCCACCACGATCACGATCGACGCGCCCGGCGCCCCGAGGCCGGAGGCGGCGGGCAGTTGCGCGCGGTGGGACTGCTCCGCCGGCCAGCTCCTCGCCGCCTGCCCGGAGGCGCACGCCGTCCGGGACCCGGCCCGGGGCGACCGGATCAACTGCGTCAACCCGAACCGGGACGCGGAGAGCGCGTACACCGCCGCGCTGCTCCCGTTCGGCCCGCGTGCCTACCTGTGGTCCACCCACGACCGGGTCGCCGGCAACGAGACGGTCTACAACTGCCCGGGCTGCGCGGACGTCGTGGTGACGTTCCGCGGCGGCGGGGCCGCGCCGGCGCCGTCGCCGAAGCGTACGGTCGTCCGCTCCACCCCCGGCTTCGCGCTGCGCGGGTACGCGGACAAGTGCGTCGACGTGCCGGGCGGCGAGTCGGCCGACGGGGTGCGGTTGCAGCTCTGGCACTGCAACGGCACCCCGGCCCAGCGGTTCACCCGTGGTCCCGGCGACACGTTGACGGTGCTGGACAAGTGCATGGACGTGGCGTGGGCGTCCCGGGACAACGCGGCCAAGGTGCAGCTCGCGTGGTGCAACGGCGGGCCGGCGCAGGTCTGGGTGGCCGAGGGCGGGCTGCTGCGCAATCCGCACTCCGGCAAGTGCCTCGACGTGCGCGACTGGAACTCCGACGACGGTGCGCCGCTACAGATCTGGGAGTGCGCCGCCAGCCAGAGCAACCAGAACTGGCGCGAGGCCGCCCGCTGATCCGACCGACCCCGGGACGGGCCGGGTGCTTCCGCGCCCGGGCCCGTCCGGCCACCGCCGTGCGCAGCGCCGCCCCGGGCGGTTCCTTCACCGAGCCGCCGGCCGTGCGCAGCGGTCACCGGGGTAGTCGGTGAGGCCGAGTCGGTGGTGGACGGCGGCGTCCGCCCGGCCGGTGGGGCCGGGCGGGGACGGGCTCCGGAAAAAACCTGGGATCCACGCTGAACCGGGTGGGCGATCGCGTCGTAGTGCGGCCGGCAGACGCGACGCGAGCACAGAGGGAGGCGAGACGGACGATGAGCCAGCCGGTGATGCTGCGGCGACCAGCCGAGCGTGACGAGCGTCCGGCCCGACACCGCGACGTCCTCTCCGACCAGGGCATCGGCTGGATCGGCGCGCACGGCGGCGCCGGCGCCAGCACCCTCACCCGGCTGCTCGGCGGCACCGACGTCGGGTGCCGGTGGCCGGACCCGGCGATCGGTGAACCGGCCCGGGTCGCGGTGGTCGGCCGGACCAACCTGGACGGTCTGCGGGCGGTCTCCCGTGCGTTGAACGCGATGCGGGAGGGCCGCCATCCGGCCGGGATGTGGCTGGTGGGGGTGGTGCTGATCGCCGACGCCCCAGGCCGGCTGCCGGCGCCGCTGCTCGGCCGGATCCGGCTGCTGCGCGCGATCGCCCCGGTGCACCGGGTGCCGTGGGTCCCGTCGTACCGGGTGGGGGTGGAGCCGAAGCAGCCGCCCCGACAACTGGCCCGGCTGGCCGCCCTGGCGGAGGCCCGGCCGGGACGGGGGACGCGGTGACCCGGCCGGGCCGGTCCGGGCCGGTCCTGGTCGCCCTGGTCCTGGCGCTGCTCGCCCTCGCCCCGCCGACGGCGGCGGTGGCCGCGGGCAGCTACACGGTGACCGTCGACGGCGGTGACGCCGCGTTCCTCTACAAGATCTGCCTGAAGACCACCACCACGGTGAACACCTACCCGGCCGGGCACGGCGACCGGGTCTGTTCGGGCAAGAAGGGCTCGACCGACGGCTCGTTCGACCTGACCGCCGAGTACACCGACGGGGACACGGTCTGGATGGACGTCGAGATGCTCGTGGATCTGAGCGGCCACTCGCGGACCAAGGACAACGTGGAGATCACCGGATCCCACTCGTGCACGCTCAAGGGCGCCCTGTACGCGGGCAAGTTCACGTGCGAGAACGCGATCAACAAGAAGAGCTTCAGCACCCCGTCGATCGCACCGTACGAGGTGGACGTCGACGACGCCGGAGCGCCGGTCGTGCAGTTGCTCACGCTGATGGCGTGGTGTGTGAGCGCCGCCGCCGTGGTCGGCCTGCTGCTGACCGGCATGACGTTGGCCTCGCAGTTGCGGCGCGGCGCGCTGGAGGAGCGGACCGAGTACACCAGGCAGATCGCGTTCGTGCTGGCGGCGTGCCTGCTCGCGACCACCGCCGGGCCGCTCGTCGAAGCGCTCGGGTTCAGCCAGTGACCACCCGACCCGACCGGCCACCGGCCGGCTGACCGACCGTCCCTGACATCGAAGGAGCACCCATGGCCCTCTCCGACATCTACTACAGCGGGCTGGTACGGATCCCGGTCGGGTTCCGCCTCGCGCCCGACCCCGAGTCGTCCGGCGGCGGCGGGGTGCCGCAGCCGTCCACCGGCGGCAACTCGGTGCCTGGGCAGCTCGCCACGAAGGTCGAGCAGGCGCTCGGCCTGGTTGCCTGGGCGGGCACCGCGGCCGGGGTCCTCGGCGTGCTGATCACCGGCGCGGTGATGGCCATCTCGCACAAGCGGGGCGAGAGCTCGGAGCACATGAGCCGGCTGGGCATGGTGCTGGGCGGCTGCATCCTGGTCGCCACCGCCGGCCCGATCGTGAGCTGGGTCTTCGGCACCGGCGGCCAGGGCGAGGGGAACTGACCGTGCGCTCACGACACGCGTCCGAGCCGGTGGCGGGCGGGCCGTTCTGGCGGCAACGCCGGTGGCAGGTGTCGGCGGCCTTCGTCGTGCTGGCCCTCTGCGCCGGCGTCGGCGCGGCGGTCTACGGCGGCGGGGACGACGCCACCCGGGCCGCGCCCGCGACCGGGCCGGTGATCGGCGGCCTCGGGCCGGACGGGTCGCGACCGCAGGGCTGCCGCACCGTGGACACCGCGCAGCAGATTCCGGTCGCGGCGCCGGACGACGTCACCTGGCGGCCGGTCAACGGGGCGCAGACCCCGTTCTCCGCCTCGGCCGGGCCGCTGCGCACCACCGGGCCGCTGCGCTGGTGCTTCGCGCACACCCCGATGGGCGCGGTGCTGGCGGTGCACACGATCTCCCGCCAGATGAGCGGTCCGGACTGGCGTACGGTCAGCCGGCAGCAGCTCGTGCCCGGGCTCGGGCGGGACTACTTCGACGCCATGCGCGAGTCGCTGGAGGAGGGTGGCCCACCGCAGACCTCCAACCGGCTCGCCGGGTTCCTGGTGGTGCGCTACACGCCCCGCACGGCGGTGGTCCGGGTGCTGGTCCGGCAGGCGACCGCACGGTACTTCTCGGTCGACTACACGGCGGACTGGAACGACGTCGACTGGCGGCTGCGCCCGTTGGCCTCCGGCGGCCTGTACGGGCCGGTCACCGCGGTCGTGTCGCTGACCGGCTTCGTGTTGTGGCGGGGGGTCGGCGATGGCTGAGTGCGCGACCGGCGACGCCGTCTACATCGGGGAGATCGGGCAGGTCGTCGGCTTCTTCGAGCGCGGGATCGACGGCATCCTCAGTGACATCGCGGGCGCCATCCTGGGCGCGGCGGTGGAGTTGTTCGCCAACCTCGGCGACGTGCCGACGCTCGGCGACGAGACGATCAACAACCAGATCCACCTCCAGACCAACTGGCTCGTGGTGTCCATCGCGGTGGCGTCGTTGCTGGCCGCGGCGTTCCGGATGGCGTTGCTGCGGCGGGGGCAGGCGCTCTGGACGGCGTTGCTGGGCCTGGTCCGGATGGTGCTCACGGTGGGCGCCGCCTGGACCGTGCTCAACCTGCTCGCCACGGAGGCCGACCGCTACAGCGACCACCTGTACGACCAGGGCATCAAGGCGCAGCTCAAGCTGATCGCCAACTGCGGGACCGACGGGCTGACCGCGTTCCTGCTGATCATCATCGGATTGCTGCTGCTGGTCGCCGGCTGCATCCACGTGATCCTGATGTATCTGCGGCTCGGCGCGATGGTGCTGCTCACCGGCACGCTGCCGCTGGCCGCCGCCGCGTCGATGACCGAGTCGGGCGGCGGGTGGTGGCGCAAGCACATCGCCTGGATGGTGGCCTGGCTGGCGTTCAAACCGGTGGTCGGTCTGATCATGTACTCCGGGGCCGCCATGATCGGCTCGGTCGACGGCGACGCCAAGCACTACAAGCTGGCCGGGGCCGCCATCCTGCTGATGGCCGCCGTGGCGCTGCCCGCGCTGATGCGGCTGGTCGTACCGGCCATGGCGGCACTGGGGTCGGGCGACGGCGTGGGTGCCGGCGTCGGCGCCGGCGCGGCGGCGGCGGGCGCCGTGGCGAGCGGGGCCAGGCGGATCGCCGGGGGCGGTCACGGCGGCGGCACGGCCCGGGCGCCGGGCGGTGGCGGCTCACCCTCCGGCGCGGCCCGGGGCGGCGGCGGGGCAGGGGCCGGCGGGGCGTCGAAGGCCGGCGGGACGTCCCGGGCTGGCGGGGCCGCGACGTCCGGCGGCGGGTCCGGCGGCGGCGGTGGCGGTTCGGGGTCCGGCAGGCGGTCCGCGTCCGGCGGCGGCGCCCCGGCGCCCGAGAACGCGGCGCCGTCCGGCGGCGGTTCGTCCGGCGGCGGCGGACGCGGCGTCGTGTCGACGGCCGGGCGGGTCGTCGGCGGCGCGGTCGGCGCCGCCGCCTGGACCGCACAGAAGAGCGCCGGCGCCCTCGCCGGCACCCACCGGCACGCCGCCGGCATCGCCGGGGGAGCGCTGCCGCAATCCGACCGACAGTAGGCCGGCCCAGGAGGACGAGCAATGAGCACGGCAACCGAACAGATCAAGACACCGACGTACGGCAACTGGCGTCGTCCCCGCAAGGCCGGCCTGGGGTCGCTGGGCCTGATCGGGACCTTCGGCCTCTTCGGCGGTCTCGTGGTGGTCCTGATCGCGTCCATGATCTCGCTGGACGCGGCCCTGGTGGTGGGACTCCCGTTCGCGCTGGTGCTGGCGCCGTTGGCGATCCGCACCCAGGACGGCCGCAACGTCTTCCAGATGGCCGGCGTCCGGGTCGGGTGGATGCGCCGCCGGTCCAAGCGGCAGCACCTCTACGTCTCCGGACCGCTGTCCACCCGGCCCGGTGGCCGGTTCCGCCCGCCCGGGCTGCTGAGCCGGGTGACCATGCTGGAGGGACGCGACCCGTACGACCGGCCGTTCGGCGTGCTGCACCACCGTAACCGGCACCAGTACACGATCGTGCTGAGCTGCGAGCCGGACGGCGGATCGCTCGTCGACCCGGACCAGGTCGACACGTGGGTGGCGCTGTGGGGGGAGTGGCTGTCCCGGCTGGCGCACGAGCCGGGGCTGCGTGGCGCGTCGGTGGTGGTGGAGACCGCCCCCGACCCGGGCACCCGGCTCGCCACCGAGGTGCTGGGCCGGCTCTCCCCGAACGCGCCGCCGGCCGCCCGGGCGGTGATGGAGGAGGTGGTGCGCTCCTACCCGGACGCGTCCTCGGAGATGAACACCTACCTGACGCTCACCTACTCGGCGCCGGGCGGCGGCCGGCGCGACGACGACACCATGCTGGCCGACCTGGCGCTGCGGTTGCAGGGGGTGCTCAACGGGCTGGTGGCGGCCGGTGGAGGCGCGGCGGAGCCGCTGTCGGCGGAACGGATCGCCGAGGTCGTCCGCGTCGCGTACGACCCGGCCGCCGCGGCCGAGGTGCTCGACGTACGCGCCCAGCACGGCGGCACCGGCCTGGAGTGGGACGACGCCGGGCCGGCCGCCACCGTCGAGACAGTCACCGCGTACCAGCACGACTCCGGGGTGTCCCGCAGTTGGCTGCTGACCATGGCGCCACGTGGCGTGGTGCGCTCCGGGATCCTGCGCAGCCTGCTCGACCCGGCCGCCGGCATCCGCCGCAAGCGGGTGGCCCTGGTCTACCGCCCGATCGACCCGGCGACCTCCGCCCGGATCGTCGAGTCCGACCGCCGGTCCGCCCAGTTCATGGCGAACTCGACCAAGGGCCTGGTCCGGGCCCGGGCGGTCGCGGAGATCCAGGCGGCCGAGCAGACCGCGGCGGAGGAGGCGTCGGGCGCCGGCCTGGTGGAGTTCTCGATGCTGGTGACGTTGACAGTCGACTCGGTCGCCGAGGTGCGCGACGCGAACGTGACCATGCGGAACCTGCTCGGCGCGACCCGGATCGCGATGCGACCGGCGGACCGGTTGCAGGCCGCGGCGTTCACCTGCGCGCTTCCGGTCGGCATCCTGCCCTGGGAGCAGTCGATCGTCCCGCAGGACCTTCAGGAGGCGCTGTGACGGCCGGGGTGGGCGCGGACGGCGTGCGGGTGCTGGACCTCGGCGCGGGCTGGCCACGGGGGACGTCCGGTCCGGACACCGCGATGTCCGGCCTGGTGGTGCCGCCCGTCGAGGCGCAGGACCGGGAACCCGACGAGAGCGGCGAGCAGACTCCGCGGGCGCTGCGGCGGGCGCGCCGGCGGCGGGCCGCGGAGGAGGCGGCCGAGCACCGGTACCGGCAGCGGCTGGCCCGGATGGACCGGGTCGACGCGGTGCCGCACCGCGGTTCGCCCGAGCTGGGTGGCGGCCGGGTGGCCACGCTGGACCCGCCGGCCATGTGGCGGGCCACCACGGTGCAGGCGTGCGGGCTCTGGCCGTTCGCCTCCGGCTCGGGCGCGCCGATGACCGGCGTACCGCTCGGGCAGCACATCAGCACCGGCGCCACGGTCTGCGGGGACCCGCTCAACTGGTTCACCCGGGCGCGGTACATCTCCAACCCGTCGCTGTTCATGCTCGGCATGCCGGGTCTCGGCAAGTCGACGTTGATCAACCGGATGCTGATCGGCCTGGCCGGGCAGGGCGTCGTCCCGCTGGTGCTCGGTGACCTCAAGCCCGACTACGCGGACACCGTCCGCGCGCTCGGCGGGCAGGTCATCTCCATCGCCCGGGGCGTCGGCGGGCTCAACGTGCTCGACCCGGGCGCGATGGGCGCGGCGGCGGCGCGGATCGGCGGCCAGGCCGGCGAGGCGCTGTCCGCCGAGTCCCACGGCCGGGTGCTGAACATGGTGGCCGCCCTGCTGACCATCGTGCGGGGCACGCCGATCAGCGACCACGAGCAGTCGGTGCTCTCGGCCTGCCTGCGACACCTGCGCGAGCGCACCGCGCCGGGCCGGACGTACCGGCTGCCGGACCTGCTCGCGGTGCTGGAGGCCGGGCCGCCGCAGGTCCGGCAGGTCACCCTGGACCGGGGGCAGGAGTCCCGGTACCGGGACGCGGTGGACCCGCTGCACCGGTCGCTGCTCGGCATCGTGGACGGCCCGCTCGGCGACACGTTCGCGTCGGAGACGGCCACCCGGATCGACCCGGACGCCACAGCGGTCTGCATCGACATCTCGCGCATCGGCGAGGCGGACGGGCAGTTGACCGCCGCCGCGATGCTCGCCGCCTGGTCGGACGGCCTGGGCACGGTGTCCGCGTCGCACGCCCTCGCCGACGCGGGCCTGGCGCCCCGGCGCTGGTTCTTCACCGTCCTGGACGAGCTGTGGCGCCCGCTGCGGGCGGCCTCCGGCATCGTCGACCGGATCGACGCGCTCACCCGGCTGAACCGTTCGCTCGGGCTGGCCGACGCGAAGATCACCCACACGTTGAAGGACGCCGAGGCGCTGGGCAGCGAGGCGGACAAGGCCAAGGCGCGCGGGTTCGTCGAGCGGGCCGGCATGGTCGCCTGCGCCGGACTGCCGAGGGCGGAGATGGAGGAGCTGGCCCGCGTGGTCGGGCTGTCCCGGCGCGAGATCGAGCTGGTCTCGTCCTGGTCCTCGCCGGCCGGCTGGGCCCAGGACGGCGGCAACGAGGAACCGCCCGGCCGGGGCCGCTTCCTGATCAAGGTCGGTGGGCGGCCCGGCATCCCGATCCGGGTCGCGATCACCGACGCCGAGCGGCACCTGCACGACACGAACACGCGGTGGATCGCCAACGGCGACGCGGACCGGATGCGCGCCGAGCGGGACGCGGTGGTGCGGGCCGTCACGGCCGGCTCCCGGCCCGACCTGGAGCACCGGTGAAGCGCGGCGGCGGGGACCACCTGGCCTGGCTGGTCCCGGTCCTCGCGTTGATCAACCTCGCCGCCTTCGCCCTGCTCTGGCTCGGGGGCACGCTCGCCGCCGGGGTGGGCGGTTACGGCTGGCGCCCGCCGCCGTTCCGCCTCGACGTCTACCTGAGCCTGCTCGGCGGCGACGCCGGGGCGGTGTGGCCGGGCGTGCCGTCGGCCCTGGTGTACGGCGGCGCGGCCGGGCTGGTCCCGTTCGCCGCCGTCCCGGTGGTCGCGGCCACCCGCGCCGTGGTCCGCCGGCTGGGCCGGCCGGCGAACCTCGCCGGTGCGGCCGACCTGCGGACCATGACGGGCAAGGCGGCGCAGGCGCGGGCCCGCGAACTGCGCCCGTCGCTGCGGGACGTGCCCCGACTGCGCCCCGACGACACCGGCAACCTGCTCGGCGACCTGCTGCCGTCGGGCCCCGAGCTGCGGTCGTCCTACGAGGACGTGGAACTCGACCTGATGGCGCCGCGTTCCGGGAAGTCCACCGGAATCGCCATCCCACGGGTGCTGCGCGCGCCCGGCGCGGTGCTGCTCACGTCCAACAAGTCGGACGTCTACCTGGTCACCCGGCAGGAGCGGGCCCGGATCGGCCGGGTGTGGACGTTCGACCCGCAGGGCATCGCGTACACCGAGCGGGCGATGTGGTGGGACATGCTCGGCGGCTGCCACAACCCGGAGGGCGCGCGGCGGCTCGCCGGTCACTTCGTCAGCTCGGTCAACGACGACGCGTCGAAGCGGGACTTCTGGACCGCCGCGGCGCAGAACACGCTGACCGCGCTCTTCCTGGCCGCCGCGCGCGGCGGCGTGCCGGTCGAAGAGATGCTGGCCTGGCTCGCCGACCCGGCCGACCGTAGTCCCATCGACCTGCTCCGCGACGCCGGGCTGACCGCCATGGCCGACCAGCTCCAGGGCACCGTACGCGGGGCGGTGGAGACCCGCGACGGCATCTACGAGACGGCCCGACAGTGCGTGGCCTGCCTGCTCGACCCGGAGATCCTGGCCTGGGTCAGCCCGGACCCGGACCGCCCGGAGTTCGTCCCGGCGGAGCACGTGCTCGGCCGGGACACGCTCTACCTGCTGTCCAAGGACGGCGGCGGGTCCGCCGCCGGGGTCATCGCCGGGCTGGCGGACGCCGTGGTCCGCGCCGGCGTGGTGGCCGCCGAACGGATGGGCGGCCGGTTGGACCCGCCGATGACCGCCGTGCTGGACGAGGCGGCGAACGTGTGCCGCATCGCCGACCTGCCCGACCTCTACAGCCATCTGGGCTCCCGCGGGGTCAGCGTGGTGACGCTGTTGCAGAGCTACCGGCAGGGGGTGCGGGTCTGGGGCGAGGCGGGGATGGACGCGTTGTGGAGCGCCGCCACGGTCAAGCTCCTGGGCGCCGGGCTGGACGACGCCGACTTCGTGGACAAGGTCGCCCGCCTGGTCGGCCAGCACGACGTGCGTACCCCGACCTACTCCCGGTCCCGCGACGGCGGTAGCCGGTCGGTGTCGTACCGGCAGGAGCAGGTGCTGCCGGCGGACCGGATCCGGGCGCTGCCGAAGGGCACCGCGCTGCTCCTGGCGACCGGCGTGCGGCCGGCGGTGATCCGGTTGCGTCCCTGGTACAAGGAGCCGGACGCGGGCCCGATCGCGGCGGCGGCGAAGGCCGAGGCGCGGGCGGTCACCGAGCGGGCGTCGGCGGCCTGGCACCAGCGGGCCGGGTGACGGCCGGTGTCGAAGTTGGCGGCGGCGCGGGCGGCGCGGCAGACGTCGACCGGCCGGCTGGGCGCCACCCAGCTCACCTGGTTGCTCCTCTCGATGGTCGGCATGTTCCCGCTGGCGGCGACGGCGGCGCTGGCCCTGATCGTGCTGGTGGTCATCATCCTGCTCAGCGGGTCGCAGCTGACCTCGTACTCGCCGGATCCGGAGAGCACGCTCGGTCCCGGCGCCGGGGGCAGCGTCCTCACCGAGTTGGCCGGGGGCGACGGTGGCGGCCGGTTCGACTCCGCGGGGGTGCCCGACGCCGACCTGGTCGCGCCGATCGAGGCGGCGGCCCGGGAGTGCGACCTGCTCACCCCCGTGATCCTCGCCGCCCAGATCGAGTACGCGTCGGACTTCGACGCGGACAAGGAGGGCCAGGAGGGCCGCAAGGGCCTGTCCCAGTTGACGCCCGAGGTCTTCGCGCAGTACGGCGAGGACGACGACGACAGCGGCGAGGCGTCGGCGCTGGACCCGGAGGACTCCATCCACGCCCACGCCCGGTGGTTCTGCCACCTGGCCGAGGAGACCCAGCGGATGCTCGACGACAGGAAGGTGGTCGGTGACCATCTCACGCTGACGCTGATGGCCTGGGACCAGGGCACGGCGGCGGTCGAGGCCCAGGGCGGCATGCCGGTCATCCTGCTGGACAGCTACCCGTTCCGGGTGCGCGGACTGTTCGCCGGCTACACGGTCGGCGGGACGGACACCTCCACCGCCTCGCCGAGCCCGTCGGTGTCCCCGAGGGCCGGTGTGCACAAGCGGGTGGTGCCGGAGAGCGACGGCACGCTGCTGACCGGGTCGACGTTCGACGCGATGTTCCCCGGGCGCAACGCCTTCTACACGTACGCCGGGCTCTCCGACGCGATGGCGACGTTCCCCGCGTTCGCCACCACCGGCGACGAGCGGACCCGCAAGCGGGAACTGGCCGCGTTCCTGGCCAACGTCGACCACGAGACCGAGGGCCTGCTCCACGTCGACGAGATCGACCGGGCGGCGTGGGGCACCTACTGCGACGGCGGCCGGCCCTACGGGTGCCCGGCCGGCCGGACCGCCTACCACGGGCGCGGGCCGCTGCAACTGAGTTGGAACTACAACTACCGGGCGGCCGGCGACGCGCTCGGGGCCGACCTGCTCGGCAACCCGGACCTGGTCGCGACCGACCCGGCGGTGGCGTGGCGGACCGCGCTCTGGTTCTGGATGACCCAGTCCGGCGCGGGCGCCACCACGCCGCACGCGGCGATCACCGGCGGCGCCGGGTTCGGCGGGACGGTCCGCAGCATCAACGGGGCGCTGGAGTGCGGCGGCGGCAACCCCGGGCAGGTGCGGGACCGGGTCGACGCGTACCGCCGGTTCACCGAGGCGCTGGGCGTCGACCCGGGCGACGAGGGGACCCTGTCGTGCTGACCGGCTGACCGGCTGACGGGCCCGCCACCCGGCCCGGAAACCGGCCGAAAGGACGACGGCCGGGGCGGTCGGCCCTCCTGCGGACCGATGCCGGCGACGGCCCCGATCCGCAGGATCGGGCCATGTCACTTTCCGAACTCGCCGTCCACGCCCGGGGCCTGACGAAACGGTACGGTCGTCGGCCCGCGCTCCTCGACTGCGACCTCGACGTCCCCCGGGGCCGGGTGGTCGGGCTGGTCGGCCCGAACGGCGCCGGCAAGTCCACGTTGCTGAATCTCGCCTGCGGGTTGACCACGCCGACCGCGGGCACGTTGCGGGTGCTCGGCTCGCCGCCCGCGGCGAACGCCGCGCACCTGGCCCGGGTCGGTTTCGTCGCCCAGGACACCCCGGTGTACGCCGCCCTCTCGGTCGCCGACCACCTGCGGATGGGGGCGAAGCTGAACCCGACCTGGGATCCGGCGCTGGCGGCGCGGCGGATCGCCCGGGTGGGACTCGACCCGGGTCAGCGGGCGGGCCGGCTCTCCGGCGGCCAGCGGGCGCAGTTGGCGCTCACCGTCGCCGTGGCCAAGCGTCCCGACCTGCTGATCCTCGACGAGCCGGCCGCCGCGCTGGACCCGCTGGCCCGCGACGGTTTCCTGCGCGACCTGATGGAGGTGGTCGCCGAACTGGGCGCCACCGCCATCCTCTCCTCCCACCTGCTCGGCGACGTGGCCCGGGCCTGCGACCACCTCGTCGTCCTGGTCGGGTCCCGGGTGCAGGTCGCCGGCGACGTGGCCGACCTGCTGGCCCGGCACCACCGGCTGGACGGCCCGCGCGATGAGCGGGACCGGCTGCCGGCCGGGGTGGAGGCGGTCGTGACACGGCACACCGGGGCGCACATCGACGCCGTCGTGCGGGTCGACGGCCCGCCGCCGTGCGGGCCGTGGCGCGTGGCGCCGGTCGGGCTGGAGGACCTGGTGCTGAGCTATCTGACCCGGGCGGCGGGGGAGGGAAACCGATGAGCTGGCTCACCTGGCGGCAGTTTCGCGTGCCGGCCCTGGTCGGCGTGGTCGCGCTGGCGCTGTTCGCCGCGTACGTCGTGCATCTCGGCCTGGACGTCCGGGACGCCGAGGACGCCTACCGGGCCCAGTGCGCCGGCCGGCCCGACTGCCCCCGGCTGGCCCAGCTCGCGGTCGACTACGAGAACACCTCGCTCTATCTGGCGGCGCTGCTCGCGCCGGTGCCCGGCCTGCTCGGCATGTTCTGGGGCGCGCCGCTGGTGGCCCGGGAGCTGGAGGCCGGCACCCAACGACTGGTCTGGAACCAGAGCGTGACCCGCCGCCGCTGGCTCGCGGTCAAGCTGACCGTGGTCGGGCTGGCCGCCATGGCCGTGACCGGTGTCGCCGCCGCGCTGGTGACCTGGGCGATGAGCCCGGTCGACCGGGTCGCGGACAACCGTTTCAGCACCGTCCTGTTCGGTGCCCGCAACCTCGCCCCGGTGGCGTACGCGGTGTTCGCCGTCGTCCTCGGGGTCCTGATCGGGCTGGTGGTGCGCCGCACGGTGCCGGCCATGGCGGTGACCGCGCTGGTCTTCGTGGTCGTCCAGTTCCTGGTGCCGAACCTGGTCCGGCCACACCTGCTGCCGGCGGAGCACGTCACGCTGCCGATGACCGCCTCGGCCATCAACCAGGCACGCGGCCTGGGCGGCATCACCGGGGCGCCGGTGGTGAAGGGGCTGACCCTGCCGGACGCCTGGATCACCGATGTGAGCGAGCTGCGTACCCGCGATGGCACGCCACTGGACCGGGCGATCTTCGACAGGTGTTTCACCGACCCGCCGAGGACCGGCGCGGCGGAGGGGCCGTTCGGCGACACCGCGACCTGCCTGGCCGACCACGACCTGCACGTGGACGTCGCCTACCAGCCGGTCGCCCGGTACTGGTCGGTCCAGTGGTTGGAGTCGGGCTGCTACCTGGTGCTCGCCGGCCTGCTGGCGGCGGTCGCGTTCCGGCGGGTCCAGCGCCGTCCGAGCTGACGCGTCTGGTCGAAGTCCGGTGGGGACAAGTGGTCCCGGCACGCTACGAACTTGATGGCGAGGATGGGTCAGGCGGTTGGGTCCGGCGATCGTCGGGCGTCCGTGTCCGTCGCGCGTGTCACGGGTGACTCGTTGACGCCATCAAGTTCGTAGCCTGTAGCGGGTGTGGACGCCCGGAAGGTGGCAAGGCCCACCGCTGGCGCCACCTCGATGCGCCTCGCGGCGAAGCGGGGGTTCACCGAGCTGGAACGGTTCTACGCCTGGGACGCCGAGCAGCGGCTCGGCACCGACTCGTCAACGACGGCGATGAGCTGCGGCGGTCGCGGCCCGGTCAGGATCGCCGGCCGGGCGAGTCGGCTCGCCACCATACGGTCGCACTACTGGTGAGCCGTGGCCCTGCCCGTTCCGCCGGCCGCTCGTCGAGCCGCCGGCATGAGCCGGTCAGGCGCCCTCGACCACCCGGTTCTCCCAGGCCCAGGCGGCGATCTCCACCCGGTTGCGGACGCCCAGCTTCGTCTGGATGCCGGAGAGGTGGCTCTTCACGGTGCTCAACGAGATGAACAGCTCGGCGGCGATCTCCTGGTTCGTCCGCCCGCGTGCGACCGCCCGGACCACCTCCAGCTCCCGCGCGGACAGCCGGGCCGTCGACCGGGCCGCCGCCGCGGGCCGGGCCGCGGCCGTGACGTGCCTGAGCAGCCGCAGCGTCACCGACGGGGACACCAGCGCGTCGCCGTTGTGCGCGGCCCGGACCGCCTCGACCAGCAGCGCCGGCCCGGCGTCCTTGAGCAGGAAACCGACCGCGCCGTTGCGCAGCGCGCCGTAGACGTACTCGTCGAGGTCGAACGTGGTCACCACGATGACCCGCAGCGGGTTCGGCGGGCCGGCCAGCGCGCGGGTCACCTCGATGCCGTCGAGCCGGGGCATCCGGATGTCGACCAGGCAGACGTCCGGGCGCAGCCGGCGGGCCTCGGCCACCGCCCCGACGCCGTCGGACGCCTCGCCCACCACGGTGATGTCGGGCTGGTCCTCCAGGATGAGTCGCAGCCCGCTCCGGATCATGGCCTGGTCGTCGGCGATCAGCACCCGGATGCTCATCGTGGGCTCCGGACCGGGAGAGGGAGCGTGGCCCGGACGGCCCAGCCCCGGCCGTCGCGGGGGCCGGCGGTCAGCGTGCCGCCCAGCGTCCGGACCCGCTCGCGCATGCCGACCAGGCCGTAGCCGCCGCGGTGGCCGACCCGCGCGGGCACCGGCGGCGCGTCGTCCACCACCTCGACGGACACCCCCTCGGAGCAGTTGTCGACCGTGACGGTCACCGACCCGGCGTGTGGGGCGTGCCGGGACACGTTGGTCAGGGACTCCTGCACGATCCGGTGGACCGTGGTGGTCACCTCCGGCGGCCAGGCGAGGTCACCGGTGGGGGGCCACCCGTGGTCACCGGCGGGCAGCCGGAGCCGCACCGGCGGGCCGAGCCGGTCGAACCGGGCCACCAGGTCGGTGAGCTGTTCCGGGTCGGGCGGGGCGGGGGCCGCGTCGTCGGTGTCCCGGAGCAGCCCGACCACCCGGCGCATGGCGGCCAGCGCGTCGGCGCCGGACAGCTCGATCCCGGCCAGCATCGCCGGCACCTCCGCCGGCCGCTTCGCGCCGACCAGTTGCGCGGCCTGGGCCTGCACGACGATGCCGGTGACGTGGTGGGCGACCACGTCGTGCAGCTCACGGGCCAGCGCGAGCCGCTCGTCCCGGCGTACCCGCTCGGTGGTGGCCCGGCCGCGGGCGTCGGCGAGGCGCAGCGCGACGCCGACCGCGACGGCGGCCAGCCAGCACAGCACGGCGAGCACGGTCACCGCGGAGAAGCCGTGCCGGTTGTCCAGCGACGTGAGCAGGCTGCCGACGATCACCAGCAGGCCGGCGCCGCCGACCGCGACGGCGGTCCGCGCCGGCCGGGTCCGGATCACGGAGCCGACCAGCACGGCCAGCGCCAGCCCGGTGATCGGGCCGGGCTCCTGCGGCAGGCCCGCGACGTGGGCGACCACGACGGCGACGGCCGCCACGCCGAGCCCGGCCGCCGCCGTGCGGACCCGGTCCCGGCGGCGGCGCAGGGCCAGCAGACAGACGGTCGCCCCGACCGTCCCGTCGAGCACGGCGTACCGGGGACCCCAACTGTCCGCGAGCATGACGGCGGTGAACGCCAGGCCGAGGAGGAAGACCACGGCGAGGCCCAGGTCGCACAGCAGGCCGGCCGGTCGACGCGTGTCGCTCATGGCACCAGGCTAGGAAGTCCCGGCCCACGCCGAACCGGTCGAAAGTACGGTCCCGGTGCTCGCCGCGCCGAAGATCGGTTCCTGTGCTATCCACGAGTCATGGCCGACGAGCAGCACGTTTCCCCGGCGAGCGCCGACATCCGCGACCACCGACTGATCTACGGCTGCATGGGGCTGGGCGGCGGGTGGGGCGCCGAGCCGTACGGCGCGCCGGAGATCGCGGCGGCCGAGGCGGCGGTCGAGGCCGCCCTGGAGATCGGCGTCACCGCGTTCGACCACGCGGACATCTACCGCAACGGCAAGTCGGAGGCAGTCTTCGGCGAGGTGCTGGCCCGCGCGCCGGAGTTGCGCCGCCGGGTGCTGATCCAGACGAAGTGCGGTATCCGCCTGCCCGGCGACGAGGGACCGGGCCGGTACGACCTGCGCGCCGCGCACATCGAGCGCAGCGTCGAGCGGAGCCTGGCGCGGCTGCGGACCGACGTGATCGACGTCCTGCTGCTGCACCGGCCGGACCCGCTGGCCGACCGGGACGAGGTGGCCGGCGCGTTGACCTCGCTCCACCGGCAGGGCCTGGTGCGGCAGTTCGGTGTGTCGAACATGGCGGCCCCGCAGATCGCCCACCTCCAGGCGTCCCTCGACGTGCCGCTCGTGGCCAACCAGTTGGAGATCAGCCTGGGTCGGCGCGACTGGGTCGAGGCCGGCGTGCTGGTGAACACCGCGGAGTCCACCGGGACCGGCTTTCCGCTCGGCACCCTGGAGCACTGCCGGGCGCACCGGATCGGCCTCCAGGCGTGGGGCGCGCTGGCCCGTGGGCGGTTCACCGGCACCGCCCGGACGCCGGCCGACCGGGAGGCGACCGAGCGGGTCGCCGCCCTGGCCGAGGCGAAGGGCACCACGCCGGAGGCGATCGTGCTGTGGTGGATCCAGCGGCACCCGGCGCGGGTGGCGCCGGTGATCGGCACCGCTCGTCCCGACCGCATCCGGGCCTGCCGGGACGCCGCCCGTCGTGCCCCGGACCTGACCCGCGAGGAGTGGTACGACCTCTGGATCGTCGCCCGCGGCGCCCCCCTGCCCTGACCCGCTCCCACGCCGCCCACCCCCACCCCCGCCCCCGGCTCGCCCGCTTTCCCGGAAAGTGTGGCCATTCGAGCTCGAATGACCACACTTTCCGGGAAACAGCGCGCTGCCCGGGGGCGGCTCCCGGTCAGGTGAGCGTGCAGGGGGCGCCGTTGAGGGTGAAGGAGCTGGGCTTGGCGGTGTTGCCGCTGTGGTTGGCCTGGAAGCCGATGGTGGTCGACCCGTTGGCCGGGATGGCGGCGTTGTAGGCGACGTTACGGGCCGTCACCTGGCCGGCGGCGGGGGAGTAGGAGGCGTTCCAGCCCGAGGTGATGGTCTGGCCGCCGGGCAGCGTGAACACCAGCGACCAGCCGTTGACCGCACCGGCCCCGGTGTTGGTGATGGTGATGTTCTCGGTCAGTCCGGAGTTCCAGGCGTTGACCTCGACGCTGATCCGGCACGCGCCGGAGCCCGGCGGGGGCGTGGTCGGGCCGGGGGTCGGCGACGTGGTGGGGCTGGGCGACGTCGTGGGCGACGTGGTGGGGCTGGGCGAGGTCGTCGGGCTCGGCGTGCCGGTCAGGCCGAAGAACGCGATCGCGGCCGCGGCCATCCCACTGGACGGCAGGCTGTGCCCGGCGCCCTGGATGCTGTACGCCTCGACCTGCACGGTGCCGCTGGAGTCGGCGTAGCGGCGCCGGTTCCAGTTGGTCTGCGGCGTGTCGGTGGAGGTGGGTGTCTGGCTGAGCCCGAACACGTTGGTCCACTGCTCGATGGTCTCCTGGAGCAGCGAGTAGGGCACGAGTGTGTCGGCGGTGCCGTGCCACAACTGCACCCGGGGGCGGGGGCCCGCGTAGCCGGGGTAGGCCTGACGGACCGCGTCGCCCCACTGCTGCGGCGTCCGGTTCATGCTGCCGCCGGTGCACTGGCTGCTCTGCGGCGGATAGTCGGCCGCGTTGGCGAAGCAGTTGAACGGCACGCCCATGAACGCGGCGCCCGCGGCGAACACGTCGGGGTAGAGCGCCAGCATGTGGTTGGTCATCATGCCGCCGGACGAGCTGCCGGTGGCGTAGACCCGGCCCGGGTCGGCGCCGTACTGCTGCTGGACCCAGCGGATCATCGAGATGATCGACACCGGGTCGCTGCCGCCGCCGCGGCGCTTGGCGGCGTCGGACCAGGTGTCGAAGCAGTTGCCGAAGCCGGCCTGCTGGGTCGCGGTCGGATAGATCACGATGTACCCGTAGCGGTCGGCCAGTGCGGCGAACTCGCTGCCGGAATAGAAGCCGGGACCGGAGCCGCCGCAGCCGTGCATGGCCACCACGGTCGCCGGTCGGGTCGGCCGGTTGTCCGGCACGTAGACGTGCATGCGCATCCGCCCCGGGTTGTCGCCGAAGCTGGTCACCTCGGTCAGCGACGCCGCGTACGCGGGCTGCGTGGCGGGGATGACCAGGCCGGCCGCGGCCAGCGTCGCCGCCAGCGTCGCGGCCAGCGCGAGCAGCACTTTCGCTCTGATTCTCACGGAGACTCCTTCGATCACCTGTGCAGGTTGGGGTCGTCGGTGGTGCGCCCTGCCCGGCTCCGTGTCGGGTAGCAGATAGTGTTCCCGCCGGTCCCGGAAGTGTCAATCGACGTATCACGATGTGTATGGCGCGGGCATGATCCGTCTACAGTCGAGGTCCCGTCCCCGAGCCGAGTCCGGAGCGCCCGTGGCCAGCGCGTTCGACATCGAGGAGATCTACCCGGACGAGCCGTCGGTGCGTCTGCCCCGGCGACAGTCCGGCCCGGCGCCGCAGGGCGTCGCGGTGACGCTGCTGGCGGACTACACCCTGCGTACCCGGGCGGCGCTTCCCTCCGCCGCGATCGTGGCGCTGCTCGCGGAGGCCGGGGTGACCAGCGCCGGCGCCCGCACCGCGATCAGCCGGCTGGCCCGCCGGGGGGTGCTGGAACGCAGCCGGCACGGCCGCCACAGCTCCTACCGGCTCAGCCCCACGGTGGCCGCCGACCTCTCCGCCGGGGGAAACTGGATCCTCACCTCCACCGCGGCCGCGACGCCGTGGGACGGATGCTGGACGATCGTCGCGTTCTCACTGCCGCAGGAGCACAGCGCGCAGCGTCGGGCGCTGCGCGGCCAGCTCCGCTGGCTCGGCTACGCACCCCTGTACGACGGGTTGTGGATCTCGCCGACCGAGCTGACGCCGCCGGCCCGGGCGCGGTTGGCCCAGCTCACCCTCGGCGCCGTCACGGTCTTCCGGGGCCGACACGCGGCGCTGGAGGCGGCCGGCGGGCGCGCGCCCATCGAGGCGTGGGACGTCGCCGCGATCCGCGGGCAGTACCAGGAGTTTCTGCGCCGGTGGACGCCGCTGGCGTCGCGGACCGGCTCGGTCGACGGCGCGGCGGCGGTGCGGGCGCGTACCGAGGTGATGGACACCTACCGGCGGTTCCCGACGCTCGACCCGCACCTGCCGCTGGAGCTCCTGCCGGCCGGCTGGCCGCGACAGGCGGCCCGGGACCTGTTCGCGGCCGTCTACGACGGCCTGGCCGACCCCGCCGAGCGCCACGTCCGGGCCGTGGTGGCGCGACACACCGGCGGCGCGCCGCCGGACGTCCGGGCGCACACCACCGCCGACATGCTCGCCGGGGTACGCGCGGACGGCTGCGGCGCGTCGGGCTGACGAACGACGCGGGTACGCGCGCTACCGCCCGGCCGCCGTCGTGATGCGGTCGAGCCACTCCACCAGCAGGTGGCGTTCGGCGTCGCTGAACATCGGCAGGTGCGGCGCGAGGGCCCGCAGGGCGACGGCCGCGGCGCGGGAGCCGTCCGGCGCCTCGGCCGGGGCGTCGGTCAGGATCCGGCCCAGGACGGCGTCGATCATCGCGTCGGCCAGGGTGGGATCCCGGTGCTCCGGCGGAGTCGCGAGCAGTGTCTGGATCGTGCCGACACCCGCGGCGTGGATGAGGTCGACCGCGTGCGGCTCGGGGACCCGGAGCCGACCGACCGCCGCCAGTCGGTGCACACGTGTCTGAAGGATCTGCCTGCCCAGGCGGGCGGCCGGTGAGCCGGCCACGCGTTCCGGGTCGTTCAGCAGGCGGAACACGGCCGGATTGCCGAGCCCGAACTCGATCTGTCGGCGCCAACTCGCCCGCAGGTCGTCGAGGGGGTCGGCGTCCGCCGCCGTGGCCGCCGCCACGGCGACGGCCTTGTCCGCGACGAACGTGGCCAGTACCCGCTCGGCGACCGCCTCCAGCAGGCCGTCCTTGTCGCCGAACAGGCGGTAGATGGTGGGGGCCTGCACGCCGGCCCGCTCCGCGACGCCCCGGGTCGTCACGGCGCCGGGGCCGCCGCTGTGCAACAGCCACGAGGCGGCGTCGACGATCGCTGCCCGGGTGTCCGCCCGACTCTTGACGCCATCGCTCATGAACCAACGATAACACCGACTTGCTATCGGTGACTCAGGCGGCTACGGTCGTCCTGTTTCCATTGGTAACGCGAAAGGCGAATCAATGATTGTTGTCACCGGGGCGACCGGCGCCCTCAACGGCGCCACCGTGGACCACCTGCTCGACCGCCTGCCCGCGAGCGAGATCGTGGTCGCCGTGCGCGACACCGCGAAGGCGGGGCGCTTCGCGCGGCGTGGCGTCGAGGTCCGGCGCGGCGACTACGCCGATCCCGCCTCTCTGCCGACCGCGTTCGCGGGCGCCGACCAGTTGTTGCTCGTCTCCTCCAACGACCCGGTCGAGGATGTGACCGCCCTGCACCGCGCGGCGGTCGACGCCGCGATCGACGCCGGAGTGAAGCGGATCGTCTACACCAGCCACCAGGCCGCCGCGCCGGACAACCCGTTCGCCCCCGGGCGGAGCCACTTCGCCACCGAGCAGCTCCTGGCGGCCTCCGGGATCGCCTGGACGTCGCTGCGCAACGGGTTCTACGCCCACAGCCTCCCGTGGTTCGCCGGCCCCTGGCGCGAGACCGGCGTGATCGCCGTACCCGGCGACGGGCCGGTGTCCTGGACCGCCCGCGAGGACGCCGCCGAGGTCGCCGCGACGATCCTCGCCTCCGACGGCGGGTACGACGGCCCGACGACCCTGACCGCGTCCGCGGCACCGACCTTCGTGGAGGTCGCCGAGATCGCGTCCGAGCTGTCGGGGCGGACCATCCGGTGCCGACCGACGGGCGAGACGGAGTGGATCGCCGCGCAGGTCGCCGCCGGGGTGCCGGAGCAACGGACGCGTTTCCTGCTGGGCTTCTACCGGGCCGCGCGGGACGGCTTCTTCGCCAGCGTCGACCCGCTGCTCGGCGAACTCCTCAGCCGTGCACCCCGCGGCGCGCGGGACGCCCTGCGGGCGGCTGTCGGATCCTCCTGACGGCCGCCGGTCGGGTCCGGCTCCTGACGGCCGCCCGGCCGGCGGTCAGCCGCGCGGGGCCGCGCGTCCCCGCCCGCGCGCCAGGTACGACTCGATCCGGTCGAACGCGCCGGTCCACGCCTCTCCGGCGAAGAAGTCGCGCAGCTCCGGCGTGGGAAAGCCGGACTGCACCACGGTCATCAGGGTACCGCCGTCCTTCTCCTCGAACGTCACCTCGATGCGGGTGGTCATGGTGGCGCCGTCGGGGCTGCTCCCGGTGGACTCGGTGACCAACCGGCGCGGCCGGTCGATCTCCAGGAAGGTCTGCGTCTCGCGGAACAGCGCGTCCGGGGAGGGGCCCCACACCGCGGTCTGCCGGCCGCCGACCCGGAGGTCGACCTCGATCTCGACGATGCCGGGCTCGGTGTCCAGGATGCCGAACCAGGTTCGCTGCTTCTCGGCGTCGGTGTAGGCGTCGAAGACCTCCTCCGGGGAGGCGGGGAGCTGTCGGGTCACGGTCAGGTCGATCGTCATGTCACGGTCCTTCGGGTCGTGTCGGGTCCGGCTGCTCGGGTTCGGACCGGCTGCCCGGTGCGGACCGGCTGCCCGGTTCGGGTCGGCTGCTTGGTTCGGACCGGAGCGTCAGGTAGGCGTCGAGGCCGTCCAGGCGGCGCGCCCAGAGCCGCTGGTAGAAGGCGAGCCAGGCCATCGCGTCGTCCAGCGGGGCGTCGGCGAGCCGGCACTGCCGGGACCGGCCGACCTTTCGGGTCACCACGAGCCCGGCGTTCTCCAGCGCCTGGACGTGCTTCTTCATGCCGGTGAGGCTCATCCCGGTCGGTTCGGTGAGTTCGCTGATGGTGGCCGGGCCCGCGCCGAGCCGGACGAGGATGTCGCGCCGCGTGGGGTCGGCCAGGCTGGCGAACACCCGGTTGAGCGTCTCTTGCTGAACCACAGGGTTCACCTTACGACACTGAACCACAAGGTTCAACGTGCACCGGGGCCGAGGCGTCCCCGCACCCCGCTGTTTCCCGGAAAGCGGGCTCATCGGCGCTCGAATGGCCACTATTTCCGAGAAACAGCGGGGGCGGGCTTCGGGTGGAAGGGGCGGCGGTCCGCTGCGGTGGTCCGGAAAGGCTCCGAAAGTTTCGGGTTTCGAGCTTCGGTGGAACCCACGGGGTCGTGGGCGGTCTCGCGTGAGGCAGCCTGTCGAAGCGCTTCGAAGTGGCGCTGAGCAGCGATTGCGAGGTTGCGGCGAGGTGTCGTGTGGCACCTCCGATTTCCATGATGTTTCCGGAAGTTGTTGACACTGTGAAGGGTGGCTTCAATACTGTGGCCATCGACTCGCCTCGATGACGGTCGATGTCCGTCGGTCGACGGTGGTGCTGCCACCCGCCGGCCGCGTGCCCGCCACCACAGGGAGGGAACACGCCCATGAACGACGCCCCCGTCCGCTCGGGCAGCCGCAGGCGCGGACGCCTCAGGATGCTGCTCGGCGGCGCCTGCGCCGTGGCGCTCGCCGCCGCCGGGACCACCGCGGTCCTGTCCGGTCCCGCCTACGCCGACCAGACCGTCACGTCGAACTCCACCGGCACGAACAACGGCTACTTCTACTCGTTCTGGAAGGACAGCGGCAACGTCTCCATGACGATGGGGAGCGGTGGCCAGTACAGCACCCAGTGGAGCGGCATCAACAACTTCGTCGCCGGGAAGGGCTGGAACCCCGGCGGGCGCCGGACGGTCAGTTACTCCGGCAGCTTCAACCCGTCCGGCAACGCGTACCTCACCCTCTACGGGTGGACCCGCAACCCGCTCGTCGAGTACTACATCGTCGACAGCTGGGGCAGTTGGCGCCCGCCGGGCAGCGGCTTCATGGGCACGGTGACCTCGGACGGCGGCACGTACGACATCTACCGGACCCAGCGCGTCAACGCGCCCTCGATCGAGGGCACCCGGACGTTCTACCAGTACTGGAGCGTGCGGCAGTCGAAGCGGGTCGGTGGCACGATCACCGCCGGCAACCACTTCGACGCCTGGGCCCGCTCCGGCATGAACCTGGGCAGCCACGACTACCAGATTCTGGCCACCGAGGGCTACCAGAGCAGCGGCAACTCCAACATCACGATCGGCGGCACCAGCACCAACCCGACCACCCCGCCGCCGAACAACGGCGGTTGCACGGTCAGCGTCAGCCGGGCCGAGGAGTGGAGCGACCGGTTCAACGTGACGTTCTCGGTCAGCGGCAGCAGCAACTGGACGGTCAGCATCCAGACCCAGGGTGGTCAGACGCTCCAGAACAGCTGGAACGCGTCGGTGAGCGGCACCAGCGGTACGCTCACCGCGCGCCCGAACGGCAACGGCAACAACTTCGGCATCACGCTCTACAAGAACGGCAACAGCAACACGCCGACGGCGAGCTGCTCGGCCGCCTGAGCCGATCTCCCGCCCGGCGGGGGGGGGGGGGGGGGGGGGGGGGGCCGGCGGGCGCGGGGGGGGGGCGGGGGCGCCGCCGCGGGCGCGGGGGGGGGGGGGCCCCGCGCCGGCGGGCCCCCCCGCCGCCCCCCCCCCCCACCCCCCCCCCCCCCCCCCCCCCCCCCCCCCCGGGGCGCGGCCCCCCCCCCCCCCCCCCCCCCCCCCCGCCGTCGCGTGTGCCGGCCGACACACCGGGGCGGAAACTTGATTCATTCCAGAAGACTGGACTAGGGTTGCGGGCATGACGTCCGACTTCGAGACCCAGTTGCGGGCGGTCTCGTTGCGCGTGACCCGGCCCCGCCTGGCGGTGCTCGCCGCGCTGCGGGACCATCCGCACGTCGACACCGACACCGTGATCGCGCTGGTCCGGGCGGACCAGCCGACCGTCTCCCACCAGGCCGTCTACGACGTGCTCCGCGCGCTCACCGACGCCGGTCTGGTGCGGCGCATCCAGCCGGCCGGTGCCGTCGCCCGCTACGAGTCGCGGGTGGGGGACAACCACCACCACGTCGTCTGCCGCTCGTGCGGCACGATCGCCGACGTGGAGTGCGCCGTCGGTCATGCCCCCTGCCTCACCGCCTCCGACGACCACGGCTTCGTGGTCGACGAGGCGGAGGTCGTCTACTGGGGCACCTGTCCCGGCTGCGCGACCGCCCGCACCGCCCAGTGATCCGCGAGTTCGGCCAGTGATCCGCCAGTTCGGAAGGAAACAGATGAGCGAGACCCAGGACAACGGGCCCGTCAGCGCCCAGGGCGTGGACGCCAAGGAGGCGGCCGGCTGCCCGGTCGCGCACGACTCCGTGACCGCGCACGGCAGCGAGAGCGAGAACCCGGCGATCGACTCGCCGACCCCGAAGACCGGCGGTCGTCCGCGCACCAACCGGGACTGGTGGCCCAACCAGCTCGACCTGTCGGTGCTGCACGCGCACTCGGAGAAGGGCAACCCGCTGGGGGCCGACTTCAGCTACGCGAAGGAGTTCGCCAAGCTCGACGTCGAGGCCCTCAAGCGGGACATCACCCAGGTGCTCACCACCTCGCAGGAGTGGTGGCCGGCCGACTTCGGCCACTACGGCGGCCTGATGATCCGGATGAGCTGGCACGCGGCGGGCACCTACCGCATCGAGGACGGCCGCGGCGGCGCCGGCGACGGCGGTCAGCGGTTCGCCCCGCTGAACAGCTGGCCGGACAACGCCAACCTGGACAAGGCCCGCCGGCTGCTCTGGCCGGTCAAGCAGAAGTACGGCCAGAAGATCTCCTGGGCCGACCTGCTGGTGCTGGCCGGCAACGTGGCCCTGGAGTCGATGGGCTTCAAGACGTTCGGCTTCGGCTTCGGCCGCGAGGACGTCTGGGAGCCCGAGGAGATCTTCTGGGGCCCGGAGGACACCTGGCTCGGTGACGAGCGCTACGCCTCCGAGAAGGAGATGGCGGCCGGCGTCGGCGCGACCGAGATGGGCCTCATCTACGTCAACCCGGAGGGTCCCCGCGGCAACGCGGACCCGGCCGCGGCGGCGCACTTCATCCGCGAGACGTTCCGCCGGATGGCGATGAACGACGAGGAGACCGTCGCGCTCATCGCCGGTGGCCACACGTTCGGCAAGACCCACGGCGCCGGCGTCGCCGACGACCACGTCGGTCCGGAGCCCGAGGGCGCCCCGCTGGAGGCGCAGGGCCTCGGCTGGCTGAGCACCCACGGCAGCGGCAAGGGCGGGGACACCATCACCAGCGGCCTCGAGGTGACGTGGACCGACCGGCCGACCGAGTGGAGCAACCGCTTCTTCGAGATCCTGTTCGGCTACGAGTGGGAGCTCACCACCAGCCCGGGCGGGGCGAAGCAGTGGGTCGCCAAGGACGCCGAGGAGATCATCCCGGACGCGCACGACCCGTCGAAGAAGCACAAGCCGACGATGCTGACGACCGACCTGTCGCTGCGCGTCGACCCGGCGTACGAGAAGATCTCGCGCCGCTTCCTGGAGCACCCGGACGAGTTCGCGCTGGCGTTCGCCAAGGCGTGGTACAAGCTGCTGCACCGCGACATGGGCCCGGTCAGCCGCTTCCTCGGCCCGTGGGTGCCGGAGGCCCAGCTCTGGCAGGACCCGGTGCCGGCCGCCGAGCACGAGCTGGTCGGTGACGCCGACGTCGCCGCGCTCAAGGCCAAGGTGCTCGACTCCGGCCTGACCACCGCGCAGCTCGTCTCCACCGCCTGGGCCTCGGCCGCGAGCTACCGCTCGACCGACAAGCGCGGTGGCGCCAACGGCGCGCGGATCCGGCTGGAGCCGCAGCGCAACTGGGAGGTCAACCAGCCGGAGCAGCTCGCGACCGTGCTGGCGACCCTGGAGGGCATCCAGCGGGAGTTCAACGCCGCCGGCGGCGCCCAGATCTCGCTCGCGGACCTGATCGTGCTGGCCGGCTCGGCCGCGGTCGAGAAGGCGGCGCGGGACGCCGGCGTCGAGGTGACGGTGCCGTTCCACCCGGGTCGTACCGACGCCACCCAGGAGCAGACCGACGTCGAGTCGTTCCGGGTGATGGAGCCGCGTGCCGACGGGTTCCGCAACTACCTGCGGCCGGGCGAGAAGACCGAGCCGGAGGTCCTGCTCGTCGACCGCGCGTACATGCTCAGCCTGACCGCGCCGGAGATGACCGTCCTGGTCGGCGGTCTGCGCGCCCTCGGCAACAACGTGGGTGGCGCGGCGCACGGTGTGCTCACCGACCGCCCGGGTGTGCTCACCAACGACTTCTTCGCCAACCTGCTCTCCCCGGGCACCCGGTGGAAGGCGTCGGAGTCCGAGGAGCACGTGTACGAGATCCGGGACGTCGCGACCGACCAGGTGAAGTGGACCGCCACCGCGGTCGACCTCATCTTCGGCTCGAACTCGCAGCTCCGGGCGCTGGCCGAGGTCTACGCCAGCGAGGACGCCCGCGAGAAGTTCGTGACCGACTTCGTCGCGGCCTGGACCAAGGTGATGGAGCTGGACCGGTTCGACCTGGCCTGATCGACCGTCGCACCGACGAGCCCCGGCGATCCCTCGCGGATCGACCGGGGCTCGTCCGGTCCTCCGGCGGGGTGCTACTGCCGCTCCCACCGCCTCCTGGTGATCTCGTAGACCACGCCGCCGTGCTCGGCGCCGTCGATCAGCTCCATGTCGGCGGGGGTGGGGAAGGTCCGTACGAGCGTCATGCCGAGCTTCTCCATGATGCGACGCGAACCCTGGTTGACCGCCATCGTGTCCGCCCACACCCGGCGCACCCCGAGCTCCGTGAACGCCTTGCCCAGCAGCGCCCGTGAGCCCTCGGTGGCGTAGCCGTTGCCCCAGGCCGCCCGCCGCAGCCGGTAGCCGAGTTCCACGTCGTCGAGCGGGCCCTGCGCCGCCGGACGCAGGATGAACCAGCCGACGAACGCGCCGCCGTCCTTCTCGTGTGCGGCGAACAGCCCGAGGTCGCCGTTCCACTTCTGGTAGCCGGCCAGGATGTTCGGCAGGTAGCGCTCGCGGATGGTCTCCGGCGCGGTCGGCCTGCCACCGGTCAGATAGCGCATCACCGCCGGGTCGCTGTCCAACTCGATCAGCAGGTCTGCGTCGTCGGCGGTGAACCGGCGCAGCAGCAGGCGTTCGGTCTCCAGGTAGGTCTCCACGAGCCGATCATGCGGGAAGCACGTCGGGCCGCCCAGAGCTTTTCCCGCGTCTTCGTCGCCCCGGGCGGGTTGCGGTCACCGCGGTGACGACTTCCGCACCGGGCGACACCCCCGCACCGCGCGTGGATGCCCGGGTTCACCGACGTCGACAAGCGGCCGACGTTCAGGCGAGGTCGGCGTCGTGCACGAGCAGGGCGAGTTGCACCCGGTTGTTCAGGTCGAGCTTGGCCAGCAGCCGCGACACGTGGCCCTTCACGGTCGGCACGCTCATGCCCAGCCCGGCGGCGATCTCCGCGTTCGACCGGCCCTCGCCGACGAGCACCACCACGTCCCGTTCCCGGTCGGTGAGGGCAGCCAGCCGGTCCCGCGCCCGGGCCCGACGGATCCCCGCGGCCGGGTCCGCGATGTGGTCGACAAGTCGACGGACCGCGGCGGGGGAGAGGATCGCCGCACCCCGGGCGACGGTGCGCACCGCGGCGAGGATCTCCCGGGGCGGGGTGTCCTTGAGCAGGAACCCGCACGCGCCGCCGCGCAGCGCGTCGAGCACGTACTCGTCAGCGTTGAACGTGGTCAACACGATGATCTCCGGTGCGCCCGGGCGGGACCGGATGCGCCGGGTGGCGGTGAGCCCGTCGACGCGGGGCATCCGGACGTCCATGAGGATCACGTCCGGCCAGTGCGCGTGCGCCATCGACACGGCCTGCGCGCCGTCGGCCGCCTCGGCGACCACCTCGATGTCGGGCGATCCGCCGACGAGGATGCGCAGCCCGGAGCGGACCAGCGGGTCGTCGTCCACGACAGCCAGCCGGATCGGCCGCCGGCCGGGCTCCGACGCGGTGGCGGGCGGTCCGTCGGGTGCGTCGGTCAGGCGGGCCACGGCAGCCAGGCCTCGATCCGGTATTCCCCGCCCTCCGCGCCGTACCGCACCCGCCCACCGGCCATCGCCACCCGCTCGTCGATGCCGACCAGTCCCATCCCGCCGGGCCGGCCGGCACGCCCGCCGGTGCCCGGATGGGGATTGGCCACGACGATGCGCAGCCCCTCGCCGACCCGACCGGTCAGTCGGATCGTCGCGCTCGCGTCGCTGCCGTGCTTGCTCGCGTTGGTCAGCGCCTCCTGCGCGACCCGGTAGACCGTCCGTCCCACCATGGTCGGTGGCTCGTCGCCGGCCACCTCGTCGGCGAACTCGACGCGCATCCCCGCCGCGCGGGCGCTGGCCACCAGGTCGGGCAGGTCGGAGAGCCCGGGTTGCGGCGGCTCGGGCCGGCCCGCCACGCCGACGACGGCGCGCAGCTCCGCCAGAGCCTCGTGCGCGCTGGACCGGATCGCCCCGGCCGCGACCGCGATCTCGTCGGGTCGCGCGTCGACACGCACCTCCAGCGCGCCCGCGTGCAGGCTGATCAGCGACATCCGGTGCGCCAGCACGTCGTGCATCTCGCGGGCGATCCGGGCCCGCTCGGTGAGCCGGGCCTGCTCGACGCGCAGGTGCTGCTCGGCCTGCAACCGCGCCGCGTGTGCTCGCAGCGAGGCGGTGAGCCGCCGGTAAGCCTGCACGAACTGGCCCCAGCCGATCGCCGCCGCGCCGGTCACCGCGCGGAGGACGACGTCCACCCAGACCGGATACGGCGGATCGCCCTGGAGCAGGAAGTATCCCACGCCGGTGCCGACGTGCGCCGCGCCCAACGCGAACAGCAGCCGGGCCCGGTGTCGGATCGCCGCGGTGAACAGCGCCACCAGGATCGGCCCGGTCGCCGTCACCGAGACCGCGCCGAACGGGAGCAGGGCGAGCAGCACCGCCAACGAGCGTCGCCGCCGCGTCGCCAGCGGAACGGCGCAGAGCACCCCGAGCAGCACGTCGACCGGCCACGGGATCGCCGCGCCGGCCGCGGTCGCGTCGCCGATCCGCAGCATCGTCAGCCCGTACCCGAGCGCCACGGTGACCGCCACGGCGTCGGCGACGCGGTCCCGCACGGTCGCCCGACCGCCTGGCGGGTCCGGCACGAGCAGGGCGATCAGCGCGGCGGCCATGCCCGCAGCCTAGGCGTTTCGGCTGTGGACGGTAGCTACCAAAGTAGGGGCGCGGCCGGATCCTCCGGCCCGTGCGGCCCGGCGGATCCGTCGGCGATCGTCATCCCGGTCGGAGTACCGAGCGGGAGGTTGACATGGTCGGAGACGGGTCGGTCGCGCAGGCGCTGCGGCGGGTGGTCGGGACATCGGGCCGGCGGGTCCTGCTGGTGGCGACGATCGGCGTGGGACTCGCCGCCGCGGCGCTCGCAGCCGGGCTCCCGTCCGGCGAGCGCACCGTCGCCACGGTCGGCGAGCTGGTGCACGGGGCTGTCTCCGTCCCGCTGCCGTTCCTGGGTGTGTTGCTCGCGAACGATCTCCGCCGGCTCCCCGACGCGGGCGTGCGGCCCACGATCGTCGCGGCGGTGTCGATCGCCGTGGTCGTCGGGCTCGCCGGCGACGTCCTCGCCGTCACCGCGCTGGCCGCGGCCGGGTCCACCGCGCCGGAACCGTGGGCGCACGTCGGCGCGATCACCGTGGCGGGCGTGCTGGTGCAGGTGCTCGCGCAGCTCGTCGGGACCGGGCTGGGGCTGCTGATCGGACGGCCGGCGTGGGCCTGCCCGGCGACGATCGTGCTGCCGCTCGGCGCGTACGCGCTGCTGACCCCACTGCCCGGGGTCCGCGACTGGCTCACCCCGTACGCGGCCCTGCGGGCGGTGCTCGTCGAATCACCCGGGGGTCCGGGGTGGGCGCGGTGGGCGACCGCGGCGCTGCTGTGGGGCGTGGCGCTCAACGTGGTCGGCGCCCGGCGGATCCGGGCTACCGGTGGTGGACGGTGGTGACGGTGACCCGGTCGTCGGTCGCCTCGATGGTGCCGGTCCACTCGCCGTCGTCCTTGTCGAACGTGATGGTGGTGGTCCCGTCGACGGTGCGGTCGCCGGTGACGTCGAAGAACCCCCGGGGCAGGTGGTCGCGGTAGAACGCGAGCACCCGCTCCGGGGCGGGCTCGACCAGGGTGAGCCGCGCGCCGGCGGTGGTGTCGGAGAGGTCGCGCAGCCGGCTGCCCGGCGGGAAGCGGAAGTTGAACGGCAGGTTCGTCACGCCCAGGTCCCGGCCGGTCAGCGCGACCTCGGAGTCGCCCTGCGGCGGCGCGGTCGTCCCGGCCGGTTGCGCGTGGGCGAAGGTGACGGTGGTGTCCCGGGAACTGGTGATGACCGCGACGGTCCAGCCGCGTCCGGCGAGGTGCAGCGTCCCGGCGGTGTCGGTGCCCACCGGATACCCGGCCGCCGGACCGGCCTGACGGTAGTGGGTGAGCACCTGCTCCGGCGGGGGAGCGGTCAGGATCACCGTCGCCGAGGACGGGTCGCCGAACACGGTGTCGACCTTGCTGCCGTCGGGGAAGCCGAGTCCGGGCGCCACCGCGGGGACGGTGCGGCCGTCCACTGTCGTGCCGCCGTCCCGGCTCGGGTCGGTCGACGGGCTCGTCGGCGCGGCGGCGCCGGCAGAGCCGGTGCTCGTCGGGCCGCTCACCGGCTCGGCCGCGCCGCCGCAGCCGGTGGCCGCGGCCAGCAGCGCGAGCCCCGCCAGCGCGGGCAGCAGCCGCCGGGCCGGTCCGCGGGCGGGCGTGGTCGGGGCGTGTGCCATGACGGGTCCCTTCGGGGTGCGGGAGGCGGTGTGGCTGCCCCCGATCATGCCGGCTCCGGTCAACCGTCGTGCCGGCGGTCCCACAGCGTTGGAATTCTTGCCATCCGGTCGCGGGGGCGTCAGGGTCCCGTTTGGCCTGCTCGTTGGCGCTCCAGGGCGGTTGATGTTGCGGACCGGTTTCGAAAACTTTGCCGCAAGGTATTGCAAAGACTTTCATGAATCCCGCATGGTGTTCGCTACCCGGATGGCCGTCCGCCCCTCCCGCGCACCCTTTCGAGCACCGGAAGAGGTACCCCTGCCATGGAATCCCCCAGGCCACACCCGCGTGGCCGCGTCGCTCGCCTGTTGCTCGCCGCCGCGCTCGTCGCGACCGGCGGGACGGCGGTCGTCGCCGCTGCCACCACCGCCACCCCCGCCCGCGCCGCCACCGTCCTCAACGACAGCGAGGTGACCGCCAACCTCTGGGAATGGAACTGGCCCTCGGTCGCCGCCGCCTGCACCGACCACCTCGGCCCCGCCGGCTACAGCGCGGTGCAGGTCGCCCCGCCGCAGGAGTCGGTCAGCCTGCCGAACAGCCCCGACGGCGTGCACCCCTGGTACGAGGTGTACCAGCCGGTGTCGTACAAGCTGGACAGCCGGTTCGGCAACCGGCAGCAGTTCGCCGCCATGGTCACCACCTGCCACGCCGCCGGCGTCCGGGTCTACGTGGACGCGGTGGTCAACCACATGGCCGGGACCAACAACCCGGCCGGCACACGCGGGTACGCCGGCACCGAGTTCAGCGGCTACAGCTACCCGGCGGTGCCCTACGGCAGCGGTGACTTCCACCGGCCGGGGGACAACTGCCCGACCTCGGGCGGCATCAGCGACTGGAACAACGAGTCCCAGGTGACGAGCTGTGAGCTGCTGTCCCTGTCGGACCTCTACACCGAGAAGGACGCGGTCCGCAGCAAGATCGCCGGTTACCTGAACGACCTGATCGGCCTCGGCGTCGACGGCTTCCGGGTGGACGCGGTCAAGCACGTCCGGAAGGACGACTTCGCCGCGATCCTCGGCAAGCTGAACAACACCGTGGCCGAGGGCCGCCGTCCGTACGTGGCGCAGGAGATCTTCGACGGCGCCAGCAACCCGACGTTGCAGGCCCGGGCGTTCACCGGCAACGGCGACGTGCTCGACTTCGGGTACGCCAAGGGCATCCGCTCGGCGTTCCTGGGTTCCATCTCCGCGCTGGCCAACGTGCCGAACTGGAACCTCGACGCGCCCAGCGCCAACGTCTTCGCCATGGTCACCAACCACGACCTGGAGCGTGACGGGGTGGTGCTGTCGTACCAGAACGGCAGCGACTACGTGCTCGCCAACTACTTCGCGCTGGCGTACCCGCACGGCAAGCCGTCGGTCTACGACAGCTTCACCTGGTCCAACCGGAACCAGTCGCCGCCGAGCGACGGCACCGGGCGGGTCACCGACACGGTCTGCGGCGCGGCCTGGAACTGCCTGACCCGCAGCGTCGGCATCAAGGGCATGGTCGGCTGGGCCAACGCGGCCCGCCCGGTGAAGACGGTCTCGGACTTCACCACCGTGAACAGCAACGTGATCGGCTTCCACCGGGGCGACCGGGCGTGGATCGGCATCAACGACTCCGGCGCCGCCACCACCGCCACGTTCACCACCGGCCTGGCCGACGGGCGGTACTGCGACGTCATCACGGGCGGCGCCACCGCCGCCGGCTGCACCGGCGGCACGGTGACCGTCTCCGGCGGCCGGGCCACCGTGACCGTCCCGGCCAACGGCGCGGTCGCGGTCCACGTCGGCGCGCGGCCCGGGACGAGCCCGTCGCCGACCGCCTCTCCGACGGCCTCCCCGACCGCCTCCCCGACGGTGTCACCAACGGCCAGCCCGACCACCAGCCCCACCGACCGGATCGCCACCACGTTCACCGTGAGCGCGACCCCGAGCGCCGGCCAGGACGTGTACGTCGTCGGCAGCGTCCCCGAGCTGGGGTCGTGGACGCCGGCCAACGGCGTCCGGCTCACCGCGCAGGGCGGCGGCACCTACCGCGCGACCGTCGACCTGCCCCGGTCGACCGCGGTGGAGTACAAGTTCGTCAAGGTGACCACGGCCGGCGCGGTGACCTGGGAGACCGGCGCGAACCGGAGCCTCACCACGCCGGCCGCCGGCACGTACGCGGTGACCGAGACGTTCCGTGGCGACACCGTCTCGACGGCGGTGGCCACCTCGTTCGCGGTCACCGCGACCACGGCCTACGGCCAGAACGTGTTCGTGGTCGGCAACGTGGCGGCGCTGGGCGGGTGGAACCCGGCCGGCGCGGTCGCGCTCTCCCCGGCCACCTACCCGGTCTGGCGGGCCACCGTCGACCTGCCGCCGAACACCGCGGTCGAGTACAAGTACGTCAAGAAGAACCCGGACGGCTCGGTGACCTGGGAGTCCGGTGCGAACCGGAGCTTCACCACGCCGGCCGGCGGCACCCGCACCGCCACCGACACCTGGCGCTGACCGGGCACGGCGCGGCCCGCCCCGCACCTCGGGGACGGGCCGCGCCCACCGCTCAGGCCGGCGGGAACAGTCAGGCGCGTGATGGTCGCTGCCCGCGTCCGGTGACCACCAGCAGCGCCACGACCAGGCAGGTCACCGCGGCGGCGACGAGTGGTGGCCGGCCGCCGAGGCGTACGGCCGCCGAGCCGAGCGGGATGGCCAGCGTGATCGGCCCGAACATCAGCGTGTTCGCGGTGCCGGAGAGGCGGCCGAGCAGCGCCGGCGGCGTGTGCGTCTGGACCGCGGTGACGGCGGCGACGAGCGTCCACGGCAGACCGACGCCGATCACCACCGAGGCGGCGACCGTCGCCGGCGACCAGGGCAGGCACCGACCCAGGCAGCCGGCGGCGAACAGCGCGGTGCCGGCGACGCCGACCGCGACCGCGCCCCACCTGTCGACGAGTCGCCCCACGGCCAGACCGGCGAGCACCGAACCGCCACCCTGCGCGCTGGCCAGCACGCCGAGGAACGTCGACGGCAGGGCCAGTTCCGTGGTCACCACGGTGTAGAGCGCGGCGGTGGTGAAGCCGGACATCGCGATCGACACGGCGGCGAGCGTCACCGGTACGCGCACCGCGCGCCGGCCGAGGACGGCGGCGAGCCCGGCCCGCGGGCCGGGCGGGCGTTCCGCCGCCGGGTCGGGTGGCGACGTCGGCGGGTCGGCGGTGGCCGGGACGCCGCCGGTGGCGGGTAACCGCAGCGCGGCGTAGAGGAGTGCGACGAGCACCGGCGCGGCGGCGCTGAGCACGGCCACCGGGTGGCCGCCCCGCCACGCGTAGAGTCCCGCGCCGGCCAGCGGCGCCACCAGCTTCATGCCCTCCTGGGCACTGGACCGCCAGCCGTTGACGTCGGCGAGCTGCGCCGGGGACAGCGCCGCCGGCAGCAGCGCCGTCTCGCCGGCGTCGATCAGCACGTAGCTGACCCCGTAGGCGGCGGCGACCACGAAGATCAGCCAGGTCTGGTCCGGCCCGCGCACCGCGAGCAGGCAGAGCAGGGCCGCGGCCAGCGCCAGGTTGACGCCGATGACAAGCGGTCGCCGGGGCGCCCGGTCCAGCAGCCCGCCGAGCCACGGTCCGGCCAGCACCGGCACGTACCCGCAGAGCCCGGCGAGCGCGGCCTGCCCGGTGGAGCCGGTGAGGTCCAGCACCCAGATGCCGGCGACCAGGGCCATGGCGCTGCCGCCGAGCCCGGACAGCAGCGAGATGGCCACGAACAGCGCGGTGTTGCGGCGCATGGAGCCCTCCAACATTGAGCGGGGAAGACTCACATCCTCATTTCTTGAGTGAGATGGCGGCAATGCTGCCCGACGACGTCAATTCATTGTTGACAGTGCGGCGGTGATGCGGTCCGCCGCTCCGCGGGCCGGCGCGGGCAGTCGCGGTCCGACGCCGGCCAGGTCCGCCACGAGGTACGCGGCCAGCGCGTACAACGGCCCCGGCTCGGCGTCGAGGGCGGCCGTGGTGGTGTCGCGCACCAGCGCGGCGCGGCGGAACCGGCTGTCCCACGCCCGGTCCGCCACGATCCACCGGTGCAGGTCGAAGACGGCGGCCCGCAGCGCCACCACCTCGGCCGACCAGGCCCGGTCGAGCCGTCCGAGCCGGGCCCGGCGGGCCGCCACCAGCCGTTGCCGGCGTTGCTCGGCGGCCTGCCGGCTGCCCAACCCCAACGCGTCGGCGATCTCGGTCCAGGTCGCGCCGTCGTGCCGGGCTCGCTCGATCAGCTCCAGCTCCCGCTCGTCCAGCCGCGCCCGGGCGGCGCCGATCTCGGACAGGCCCGCCAGCTCCGAAGTCATCTGTCAACATTACATTGACACATCTCCGTCGGCGGGCTGCCCCCGGGTCCGTGGCGTCCGGCCGGTCCACCGCGACCGGCCACCCGTTCGCCCGTGTGAAGACATCGATGATTGTGACGACTTGACGTCCGGCGTGTTATCGCTCACAGTCGATGTGTGCATCTCCGGAATCGTGGCGCATCGTCGGCGGTCCGGAGTGCCCGCCCGGCCCGGGCGCGCACCCCTCTCGCGTGGCAGCTCGTATGTTAGCGCTAACAGGCTGAGCTGTCCGTCGTCCTCGCACCGCGCGCCGGCCCGAACGAAGGAGGAGCATGGTGCGAATCGATAGACTCGCGGCCCGGGTCGGACGTGGCGGCCGGTGGTCGCGCGTCGTGGCCGCGACGCTGGCGGTGCTGCTCGGCGCCGGCATCGTCGCGGTGACGCCGACCGGCGCGTCGGCGGCGACCGTCGACACCAACGCGTGGTACGTGCTGGTCAACCGCAACAGCGGCAAGGCGCTCGACGTGTACAACCAGGCGACGAACGACGGGGCCCGGATCACCCAGTGGTCCCGCAACGACGGCGCCTGGCAGCAGTGGCAGTTCGTCGACTCCGGCAGCGGCTACTACCGGCTGCGCTCGCGTCACTCGGGCAAGGTGCTTGACGTCTCCGGCGTCTCGACCGCCGACGGTGCCAGCATCGTCCAGTGGACGGACAACAACGCCACCAACCAGCAGTTCCGGCTCGCCGACTCCGCCGGCGGCTACGTGCGGCTGATCGCCCGGCACTCCAGCAAGGCGGTCGAGGTGCAGAACGCCTCGACCGCGGACGGCGCGAACGTGGTGCAGTACAGCGACTGGGGCGGCAACAACCAGCAGTGGCAGTTGGTCAAGCTGGGTGACAGCGGCACCCCGGGCGGGTCGACGTACACCAACCCGGTGGTCTGGCAGGACTTCGCCGACGTCGACATCATCCGCGTCGGCGACACGTACTACATGTCCTCGTCGACCATGCACTACTCGCCGGGCGCGCCGGTGCTGCGCTCTTACGACCTGGTCAACTGGGAGATCGCCGGGCACTCGGTGCCCCGGCTGGACTTCGGCACCAAGTACGACCTCAACGGTGCCCGCGCGTACGTCAACGGCATCTGGGCCTCGACGTTGAACTACCGCAGCAGCAACGGCACGTTCTACTGGATCGGGTGCATCGACTTCAACAAGTCGTACGTGTACACCTCGACCTCGGTCAGCGGCACCTGGCAGAAGCGCTCCGAGATCAACAACTGCTACTACGACGCCGGCCTGCTCATCGACGACAACGACACCATGTACGTCGCCTACGGCAACAGCACCCTGAGCGTCGCGCAACTGTCCGCGGACGGCCTGAGCCAGGTGCGCAGCCAGCAGGTCTACACCACGCCCTCGTCCATCGGCACGCTGGAGGGCTCCCGCTTCTACAAGCGCAACGGCTACTACTACATCTTCGTCACCCGGCCCGCCAACGGTCAGTACATCCTGCGCTCCACCAGCCCGTGGGGGCCGTACGAGACGCGGCAGGTGCTGCTCAACATGCCCGGCCCGATCGCCGGCGGCGGCGTACCGCACCAGGGCGGCCTGGTGCAGACACAGAACGGCCAGTGGTACTACATGGCGTTCGTGGACGCGTACCCCGGTGGTCGCGTCCCGGCCCTCGCCCCGATCACCTGGACCGGCGACGGCTGGCCCCAGATCCAGACCGTCAACGGCGGCTGGGGCAGCTCCTACCCGTCGCCGCTGCCGACCCGCGCGGTGCAACCGATGACCGGCGCGGACACGTTCACCGGCACCTCGCTGAGTCACCTGTGGGAGTGGAACCACAACCCGGACAACACCAAGTGGTCGGTCGGTGACGGGTTGCGGTTGCAGACGGCGACCGTCACGAACGACCTCTACAGCGCGCGCAACACGGCGACGCGGCGGATCCAGGGACCGACGTCGACGGCGACCATCGAACTGGACTACTCGACGATGCGCGACGGCGACCGCACCGGTCTGGCCATGCTGCGGGACTCGTCGGCCTGGATCGGCGTCCGCCGGGACAACGGCGCGACACGCGTGGTGATGACCAACAACCTGACCATGGACAGCGGTTGGCGCACCACGAACACCGGTACCGAGATCGCCGGCGCGGCGGTCAGCGGTGGTCGGATCTGGCTGCGGGCCAAGGCCGACATCAGACCGGGCAGCGGACGGCAGGCGACCTTCTCCTACAGCACCGACGGGACGAACTTCGTCCCGCTGGGCAACGCGCTGACGTTGAACAACGCCTGGCAGTTCTTCATGGGCTACCGCTTCGGAATCTTCAACTACGCGACCCAGGCGCTCGGCGGCGCGGTCACCGTCCGCCGGTTCGACCTGACCACCCCGTGACAGGGCGCGGGGGGGGGGGGGGGGGGGGGGGGGGGGGGGGCGGGGGGGGGGGGCGCGCGGGGGGGGGCGCGGCGGGGGGGGGGGGGGGCCCGCGGCGGGGGGGGCTGAGGGCGCGCGGGGGCGCG